>JAXLRD010000040.1:0-69914 GCA_046331285.1 Vicinamibacteria bacterium | reverse complement strand
CCGTGTTCGCCTTCGACGGCGCGGGGCGGCTGCGCCTCGCGAACCGCGCCGGCGAGTCCCTCCTCGGCCAGCCGATCGAGCGCCTGCTCGACCTCGACGCCGGGCGGATCGGCTTCGCCGGGATCCTCGAGGGCGACTCCCCGCGGGTCGCCGAGGCCTCGTTCCCCGGCGGGGCGGGGCGCTTCGAGGTCCGCCTCGGCACCTTCCGCCAGGGCGGCAGGCCCCACCGGCTCGTCGTCCTGTCGGACGTGAGCCGCGCCCTGCGCGAGGAGGAGCGCGCGGCCTGGCAGCGCCTCATCCGCGTGATGGGCCACGAGCTCAACAACTCGCTGGCCCCGATCAAGTCGATCGCGGGCAGCCTCGACGCGCTCGTCTCGCGCGACCCGAGGCCGCCCGACGCCGACGACGACCTGCGCCGCGGCCTCTCGGTCATCGCCTCGCGCGCGGAGTCGCTCGGCCGCTTCATGGACGCGTACTCGCGGCTCGCCCGGCTGCCCGCGCCGCGGCGCCGGGACGTGGCCGTCGAGCCCCTCGTCCGGCGCGTCGCCGGCATGGAGACGCGGGTCGCGGTCGCGGTGGCGGGCGGTCCCGCCGCGCGCGTCAGCGCGGACCCCGACCAGGTGGAGCAGGTCCTCATCAACCTCCTCCGCAACGCGGCCGACGCGGCGCTCGAGACGGGCGGCGGGGTGTCGGTCGCGTGGGACGCGCCGCCGCGCGGCGGCTTCGTCGAGGTGCGCGTCGACGACGACGGGCCCGGCCTCACGAGCACGGCGAACCTCTTCGTGCCCTTCTTCACCACGAAGCCCGGCGGCTCGGGCATCGGCCTCGTGCTCTCCCGCCAGATCGCCGAGGCCCACGGGGGCAGCCTGACCCTCGCGAACCGCCCCGACGCCCGCGGCGGCCGGGCGTCGCTGCGCCTGCCGCGCCGCGCGGGCCCGGCGCAGGCTAGCATTGCCCCCGTGACCGGAGAAGGCGAATGAACCTGACCGTCGCCGACGTGATGACCGCGAACCCCGTCACGCTCGGGCCGGAGGACAGCCTGATGCGCGCGCTCGAGGTGATGCGCCTGCACGGCATCCGCCGGATCCCGATCGTGGTCGGCGACACGCTCGTCGGCCTCGTCGTCGAGGGCGACCTCAAGCGTGCGCAGCCGTCGGCCCTCTCGGACTCCCAGGAGGATTTCAACCAGGTGATGGACGAGACGCCGGTGGCCCGGATCATGGTGAGCCAGCCGATCTGCGTGGCCGAGGCGACGCCGCTCCTCGAGGCGGCCACGACGCTGCGCGAGACGAAGTTCGGCGCGCTGCCCGTCCTGCGCGACGGGAAGCTCGTCGGCATCGTCACCGACATCGACCTCATCGGCTGCCTCGTCCGCATCCTCGGCCGGGAGGTCTGAGGCGTGGCCGGCCGCGTCGTCGCGGTCGCCCTCCTCCTCTGCGCCGCGCCGGCGGCCGCGGACGCCGGCCACGGCGAGCGGGCGCCGTCGATCGAGGCGAGCGGGCTGCGGATCACGCTCTCGGCGCGGCCCGGGGCTCTCTGGAGCTTCGACCCGGCGTCGGCCGCCCCCGACCACCACTTCGCGCCGCCCGTCTTCCCGCTCGACGGGCGGCTCGTCACCGCCCTGCCCGAGCACTTCGAGCCGGCCGGCGAGCCGATCCCGCTCGGCCCCGACGTGATCGAACAGCGGTTCCGGGGCGTCCTGCGCGACGACCCGACCCTCGCGATCGAGGTGCGCTTCCGCCAGTCGGACCTCAGCCCGATCCTGCGCTTCCAGTACGTGCTCACCGCGACGAAGCCGCACGTCTTCACGCGCGCGGCCGGGAGCGCGGACGAGCTCGTCTACCTGTCGACGGACTTCGACGGCCTGCCGCGGGCGCGCGAGGTGCGGCTCTCCGAGTTCGTGGAGCTCTTCCACAGCTACGTGCCGTCGGAGCGGGAGGTCCGAGTGGCCGACTTCGACGCCGGCCTCGGCGTGATGGGGCCGATCCTCCTCGGCTCGGACGGGCGCCGGACGATGGTGCTCGCGTACGAGCACGGCTCGACTGCGCCCGACGCGTTCCTCCGCTTCGACCTCGGCGCGGGCCGCGCGGTCCGCCTGCGCGCGGTGAAGGGCGCCTACTGGAACGGGCAGGTGATCGACGCGCAGCACCCCTACGAGACCGTCTGGATGCAGGCCGGGCTCGTCGCGGGCGACGAGGACACGGCGGCCGAGGCCTACCGGCGCTTCGTCAGCCAGGAGCTCGCGGCCGAGGCGGCCCGCGAGCCGCGAGTCCACTACAACACCTGGAACTTCCAGGAGCGGAACCGCTGGTGGAACGGGAAGCGCTACCTCGACTCGATGAGCGTCGAGAGGATGCTCGCCGAGATCGAGGTCGCCCACCGCATGGGGATCGAGACGTTCGTGCTCGACACCGGCTGGTACGAGAAGACCGGCGACTGGGCGGCGAGCCGCGCGCGGTTCCCCGAGGGCCTCGCGCCCGTCCGGAAGAAGCTCGACGGCTACGGCATGCGGCTCGGGCTGTGGTTCGACCCGACGGCCGCGGCCGTGTCCAGCCGGGCCTTGCGGGACAACGCCGCGAACGTCGCCTCGACCGGCGGGAAGACGCAGAAGGGGCCGGTGTGGGAGACGGAGGAGAGCTACCGGATGTGCCTCGTCTCGCCGTGGGGCGAGACCTTCCTCCGCGAGCTCGTCCGCCTCGCGAGGGAGGAAGGCGTCACCTACTTCAAGTGGGACGCGGTGGGGCAGTACGGCTGCGACGCGCCGGGGCACGGCCACGGCGACGCCAAGGCTACACCCGGGGAGCGCCGCGACGCGTACGCCTTCCGCGTTCCCCTGCGCCTCGCCGAGATCGCGCGGCGGCTGGGCGAGGAGGCGCCGGGCGCGGTCGTCGACTTCGACGTCACGGAGAGCGGCCGCGCGGTCGGCCTCGCCTTCCTGACCGCCGGCCGCTACTTCCTCGTCAACAACGGCCCGTACTTCCAGAACTACGACGTTCCGATCGACCTCGAGAAGCAGAACTGGAACCTCTTCTTCAACAAGGGCCCGGCGCGGACGTGGATCGCGCGGTCGACCTACGGGTACGACCGGTGGATCCCGTCCCAGCTCTTCCTCGCCCACTACTTCCCGGACGACCCGGAGGACTCGCAGCGCGTGAACCTCGCCTCGCTCGTGCTCGGCCACGCCGGGATCTGGGGCGACCTGCCCGGCGTGTCGCCCGAGGGGGTCTCGCGGATCGGCCGGACGCTCGCGATGTGGCGACAGGTCCGCGACGCGATGGCCGGGGCCGCCCCCGTCCGCGCGGGCGAGGTCGGCGGCAGCGGGGAGGTGCACGAGAAGATCGACCACGCGACGGGCCGCGGCGGGATCGTGCTCTTCTCGACGCGGCCGGGGAGGCAGCGCTACGTCTCGGAGCACCGGACGGTCGCGGACTACTGGACGACGCCCGGCGTCACCGTCACGTTCGACGCGGCCGGCCACGCGGTCGTCGACGCGGCGTTCGAGAAGCCGGGCGCCGCGATCGTCTTCTTCGGCGCGAGGGAGCGTTGAGGCCATGAGGCGGCGATCCTTCCTGGCGAGCCTCCCGGTCGGTGGCGCGGCGGTGAAGAGGAGCGCGACGGCGGACGCCGGCCACGCGCCGTTCGCCGTGTGCGACTACACGCAGGGCAAGGTGTTCCTGATCGGCGCGGACGGCGTCCCGACGTGGAGCCACGACGCGCCGGACACCAACGACCTGTGGGTCCTGCCGAGCGGCAACCTGCTCTTCACCACCGGCCACGGCGTCCTCGAGGTGACGCCGGCGAAGGAGGTCGTCTTCCGGTACGACTCGAAGGAGGAGATCTACGCCTGCCAGCGGCTGCCGAACGGGAACACGTTCGTCGGCGAGTGCAGCTCCGGGCGGCTCCTGGAGGTCGATCCCGCCGGCCGGGTCGTGACGCAGACGCGCCTGCTGCCCGGCGGACAGGCCGGGGGGCACGGGCTCATGCGGAACGCCCGCGTGCTGCCGGGCGGGCACTTCCTCGTCGCCCACTACGAGGGCGAGAGCCTGCGCGAGTACGACCGGGCGGGACGCGTCGTGTGGGAGGCGAGGGCCCCGGGCGGCGCGCACAGCGTCGCGCGTCTCGCGAACGGCCACACGCTCGTGGCCACCGCGGACCGCGACCACGGCGAGCCGCGCTTCTCGAGCTCGCGCGCGACGGCCGCGTCGTCTGGCAGCTGACGAACGACGACCTGCCGGGCCGGCCGCTGCGCTTCCTCGGAGGCTTCCACCGCCTCGCGAGCGGCCACACCGTCCTCACGAACTGGCTCGGCCACGGTCACCTCGGCGACGCGCCGCTGCTGCTCGAGGTCGCTCCGGACAAGAAGGTCGTCTGGACGTACGAGCGCCACGACGTCCTGCGCACGGCCTCGAGCGTCCTCTTCCTCGACCTGTCGGGCCGCCCGCCGAAGGGGCCGCTCGTCCACTGAGATGGCGCCCCGGCCCGGGCCGCGCCCCCGCCGCGCCCGGCCTTTCGACCCGCGGAGCCGCTCCGTGCTCACGCGCCACGACCTCGGCCGCTTCGAGGGCGAAGGGCTCTTCGCGCGCGTCGGGCGCGCCGTGCGAGGCCGGCCGCCTGCCGCGGAAGGAGCTGTTCGAGTCGTGGAGGTGGCGCGCCGCGTGCGGCGGCGCCTGCGAGGCCGCCGCGTCGTCGAGCTCGCCGCCGGCCACGCGCTCGTCGCCCACCTGCTCCTGCTGCTCGACGACACCAGCCCGACGGCGGTGGCGGTCGACGCGCGGGCCGTCCCGAGCGCCGCGGCCGTCGGCGAAGCGCTTCGTCGCGCGATGGCCGCGCCTCGCCGGCCGGGTCGAGCGCCGCGTCGAGGATCTCGCGGCGACGCCGCTCGCGGCCGCGGACCTCGTCGTCTCGGTCCACGCGTGCGGCGCGCTGTCCGACCTCGTGATCGAACGGGCGATCGCGGCCCGCGCCGCGGTCGCCGTCCTGCCGTGCTGTCACGACGACGAGACGTGCGACGCCGGCTCTCTGCTCGGCTTCCTGCCGCTGCCCCTCGCCGTCGACGCGACGCGCGTGGCGCGCCTCCGCGCGGCGGGTTACGACGTGCTGACGCAGACGATCCCGGAGGAGATCACGCCCCACAACCGGCTGATCGTCGGGACGCCCCGGGAGGGCTACTCGTAGCGGAGCGCCTCGACGGGGTCGAGGGCGGCGGCGCGCCGGGCCGGCCAGACGCCGAAGGCGAGGCCGACCCCGATCGAGACCGTCAGCCCCGCGACCACGGCCCAGGGCGGGATCTGCGACGGGAGGGTCGGGAGGAGCCAGAGCAGGACGCGGCTCGTCAGCACCGCGAGCGCGACCCCGATGACGCCGCCCGCGAGGGTGAGGGCGGTCGCCTCGAAGAGGAACTGCCGGACGATGTCGCGACGGCGGGCCCCGAGCGCCTTGCGGACGCCGATCTCCTGCGTCCTCTCCGTGACGCTCACGAGCATGATGTTCATCACGCCGATCCCGCCGACGAGGAGGCTGACGCTGGAGATCGCGATCGCGATGAGGCCGATGGCGGCGGTGATGCCGTCGAACTGCTGGATGATCCGGTCGGCGGTCGAGAGGTCGAAGTTCGACGGGTCGTTCGCGCGCACCCCCCGCCGCCGGCGGAGGATCTCCTCGGACTGGTCGAGGGCGAGCGGCAGCTGGCCGCTGTGGGCGCGGATGACGAGGAGCATCCAGTCGCTCGCCTGCGGGGCGACGATGCGGCCCGTGCGGTAGGGCATGAGGACGACGTTGTCGTCCTCGTTCTCGCCCATGAAGCCGCCCTTCCTCTTCTCGAGGACGCCCACGACGCTGAACGGCCGGCCGGCGAGCGTGACCTCGCGGCCGGCGCCTCGTCCGCCCGGGCCGAAGAGGGCCTGCGCGACGTTCTGGCCGATGACGAGGACGCTCCGGCGGTGCTCGTCGTCCGCCGGGGTGAAGAACCGCCCCTCGCCGACGCTCAGGTTCGTCACGTCCGCGTAGTTCGCGGAAACCGCCTGCAGGCTCGCGCGGCGGTACTGCTCGCGGCCGTAGGCGATCGTCCGGTCCTCGATCCACATGAACGCGCTGTGGGCGACGTCGTCGACCGCGGCGGCCGTGTCCCGGATCGCCGTGGCGTCCTCCACCCGCAGGGGCTTTCTCTTGAACTCCGAGCGGTCGCGCGGCCCGAGCTGCGGGCCGGTCGTCAGGTGGAACGCGAAGATGTTGTTCGTCCCGTACTCCTCGACCGCGGCGATGATGTTCTGCCGCATGCCGGTGAGGATCGAGGCGACGACCACCACGACGAGGACCCCGATCACGACGCCGAAGACGGTCAGCAGGCTGCGCAGGCGGTTCGACCGCAGGTTGTCGAACGCCATCCGCAGGGTGTCGCCGAGGAGGCCGCCGCGCACGCGCATCAGCTGTGCTGGAGGGCGACGACCGGGTCGAGCTTCGCCGCGCGCGAGGCCGGGTAGATCCCGGCGAGGATGCCGACGACGCTCGACACCACGAGGGCGAGCGCGACGTAGCCGGCGGTGATCACCATCGGGATGCCGGAGGCCGCGCGGACGCCGCCCGCGATCGCGGAGGCGAGGAGAAGGCCCAGCACCCCGCCGATGGCGCACAGCATGGCCGACTCGATCAGGAACTGCAGCATGATCTCGCGCCGTCGCGCGCCGATCGCCTTGCGCAGGCCGATCTCGAACGTGCGCTCGTTGACGGTCACGAGCATGATGTTCATGACGACGATCCCGCCCACCACGAGCGAGATGAGGGTGATCGGGGTGACGACCATGGCGATCGCCCCCGTGAACTGGTCGACCTCGCGGTTGACCTCGTCCACGTTCACGAGGCCGAAGTCGTCCTCCTCGCCGCCGTCGAGCTTGTGGTGGATGCGCATCGCGACGTGCGCCTCGTCGATCGCGCCGGGGAAGAGCTCCCGGGAGGCGCCGAGGCCGTGGATCTGGAGGCTCTGGTGGCGGCCGAAGAGGCGCCCGAAGGTGGTGATCGGCACGTAGACGTGGTTGTCGAGGGACTGGCCGAACATCGACCCGCGGCGCGCCTCGACGCCGACGATCCGCAGCTCGGCGCCGGCCACCTTCAGGGTGCGGCCGATCGGCTCGACCGACGGGAAGAGCCGCTCGCGGACGTCCATGCCGAGGACGCAGACGGGCGAGGCGTGGTCGACCTCGTGGGGCAGGATGAATCGTCCGTCCTCGATCGTCTTGTCCTCGATGCGGGCCATGTTCGCGGTCACCCCCGTGATCTGGGTGCCGAGCACCTCGTCGTGCCCCCGGCGCAGGTCCTGGCGGGCGTTCACCTGGGCGCCGACCTCCTCGCAGGAGTCGCAGCGCGCGCGGACCGCGTCGAAGTCGTGCCAGCGCAGCGGCTTGTTGCGGCGGTCCATGCGCTGCCACTCCTCCTCGGTGAGATCGCCGCTGTGGGCCATCCGCGCCACCATGAAGTGGTTGACGCCGAGGACCTTCGCCACCCGCTCCACCACGTAGGAGTTCATTCCGCTGATCGAGGCGCCGACCACCACCACCGAGGCGACGCCGATGATGATGCCGATGAGGGTCAGCAGCGAGCGCAGCTTGTGCGCGAGGATCGACTGGAAGGCGATGCCGACCGCCTCGAGGTAGAAGCTCGAGCGGCGGACGTGGACCGGCGACGGGGCCAAGAAACCCTCCCGACGAGGCTAACGAGGGCGGCCGCGCGAATGTTCACCGAAGATGGCCGTGCCACAATCCGCCCGTGGGCGACTGCCTCGTGGTCTTCGTGAAGGAGCCGAGGCCGGGGCGCGTCAAGACTCGGCTCGCCGCCGCGATCGGGGACGAGGACGCCGCGGCCGTCTACCGGGCGATGGCGGAGGCGGTCCTGGCGGCGACCGTCCCCGAGGCCGCGGAGTACGAGCGGCTCGTGTTCTACGACCCGCCGGACGCCGGCGAGCGGATGCGGGCGTGGCTGCCGGCCGGGCGGCTGCGCCGGCAGGGGGCCGGCGACGTCGGAGCCCGGATGGCCGACGCCTTCGCCCGGTGCTTCGCCCGCGGGGCGGGCCGCGTCGCCGTCGTGGGCAGCGACGCGCCGGGCGTCGGGAACGCCGAGGCGCGGGCGGCCTTCGCGGCCCTCGCCGCCCACGACGTCGTCCTCGGTCCCGCGCACGACGGCGGCTACTGGCTCGTGGGCCTGCGCGCGCCGCAGCCGGCGCTCTTCTCCGGGATCGCGTGGAGCACCGCGTCGGTCCTCGACGAGACGCTGGCCCGGGCCGCGGCGGCCGGCCTCTCCGTCGCGCGCCTCGGCCTGCGCCGTGACGTCGACACGCTCGAGGACCTGCGGGCCGAGTGGCCGCGGGTCGGGCCGTCGCTCGACGCGGCCGTGCGGGGCCGCCTGGCTCGCGCCGGCGTTCCCTGAGCGGACGGGCCCCGGTTAAGATGCGGCCACCACGCAATCGACCGCGACGGGGGAACGCATGACCGAGGTCCGGACGTACCTGCAGGCGCTCATGGCGCTCGACGAAGCGCCGCTCAAGCTCGAGCCCGGGCAGGTGATCTTCGCCGCCGGCGAGCCGGGCCACGCTCTCTTCATCGTCCGCACCGGAAGCGTCGACCTGCGGATCGACGGCGAGACGGTCGAGACCGTCGAGCAGGGCGGGATCTTCGGCGAGCTCGCCCTCGTCGACCCGGCCCCGCGCAGCGCCACGGCGGTGGCCGGTCCCGAGTGCACGCTGGTGATGGTCGAGGAGGAGTCCTTCAACGACCTGCTGCGCAGGGTCCCCGGCCTCGGCCTCGAGATCATGAAGGTGATGGCCCGCCGGCTCCGGCGGGCGAACGCGGCCGTGAGCTAGGCGCGGGCGCGGGTCCGCTCGCCGCCGAGCAGCAGGAAGCCGACGACGATCCAGAAGACGTCGCGGCCGCGCTTCATGAGCACGAAGGCCGCGCTGACGGTGGTCGCGTCGGGGATGGAGAGGGCGCGCAGGCTCAGCACGTAGCCGACGTCCTGCACGCCGAGGCCGGCCGGCACCGGGACCGCCACGGAGCGCACGAGGACGAGCGTCGATTCGAGGAGCGTCGCGAGGTTCAGCGAGAGCGTGACGTCGAGCAGGCTCAGGAACACCAGCGACTCGACGCCGCGCACGACCCAGCCCGCGCAGTAGAGCGCCATCGGCACGACGAGGCCGCGCTTGTCCTTCCGGAAGAACGCGATCATGTGCTCGTCGGCCCGCTCGAAGCGGCCGGCGTGGCGCTCGAGCCACTCGCCCATCCAGCGGCCGAAGAGCCGGTCGAGGGCGAGGCGGAAGCGCTGGACGAGCCGGCCGTTCGCGCTCGCGAAGATGCCGAGGCCGAAGGCCGCGATCATGAAGAGCGACACCGCCATCAGGAGCCACGGCAGCCCGCCCCGGCCGATCGTCGCCTTCGAGATGCGGGTGAGGAGCGGCCAGGCGAGGAGGGTCGAGACCGCCATCACCAGGCCGTGGGAGACGACGACGAAGGACTTCCGGCCGACGCCGGCCACGACCGCGCTCTCGAAGGGCATGCCGCAGCGGCGCTTGAGGAGGTAGGGCTGGAGCGACTCCGAGATCACGGCCCCCGACGGCAGGCCCATCATCGTGGCCTCGGTGACGAGCCGGATGCGCAGGACGGGCAGGAAGCGGGGGACGGGGCCGAGGCGGCCGAACGACATCCGCCAGCCGACGGCCTCGAGCACCGCGACCACGAAGTTCGGGACGAGCAGGAAGGGCAGCTTCCAGCCGAGCGAGCGGACGAGCTCGAGCGACCGCGTGAGGTCGGCCGTCCGCAGGACGTACGCGGTCATCCCGACCGCGAGGAGGGCGGGCAGGATCTGCGACGCGTGCCGCAGCGCCCGCCGTCCGGCCGTCGGCGGCGCGACCGGTTCCGGTCTGGCTTCCGTTCCCAGGCTCGCTCCCCGTCCGCCGGCTACGCGCCCGGCCGGCCGTGGGCGCGGATGAGGGAGAGGAACTCCTCGCGGGTCGGCTGCCGCTCGCGGAACCCGCCGAGCATGCACGAGGTCACCGCGACGGAGTTCTGCTTCTCGACGCCCCGCATCATCATGCAGAAGTGCATCGCCTCGATCACGACGCCCACCCCGCGGGGCTTGATCGTGTCCTGGATCGTCTGCGCGATCTGGGTCGTGAGGCGCTCCTGGACCTGGAGGCGGCGGGCGAACATGTCGACGAGGCGCGGGATCTTCGACAGGCCCACGACCTTCCCGTTCGGGATGTAGGCGACGTGGGCCTTGCCGTAGAAGGGAAGGAGATGGTGCTCGCACATCGAGAAGACGTCGATGTCCTTGATGATGACCATCTCGTCGTAGGTCACCGTGAACAGCGCCTCGTTGATGAGGGCGATCGGGTCCTGGGCGTACCCGCTGGTCAGGAACTTCAGGGCCTTCGCGACCCGTTCCGGCGTCTTTTCGAGCCCCTCCCGGTCGGGGTCTTCCCCCATTCCGGCGAGCAGGGCGCGGACGGCTTCCGGCATGTCCATTTCGATCCTCGAACCCCCGGCAGGAAAGGATAACCCGCTCCGGACCTCGGTTGTCCCGGCTCTCCCGCATGATGCGGTCCGGAGCGCCGTCGCCCCCAACTCGTGGGGGCCGGGCCCGCCGGAGGTGAACCCGCATTGAGCCACCTGCTCGTCCCCGCGCGCGCCGAGGGCGACGCGTCGCTGCTGTCCGTCCTCAAGTCGCTCGAGATCCAGAAGACGCTGGGGACGGAGCCGGTCCTGACCGCGCTCCGGCACTTCCCGGCCCGGCCGGCCGACGTCGTGGCGTTTCCCGAGGGCCTCCACCCGAAGCTGCGGGAGGCCCTCGCCGGACGGGGCTACGAGGGCCTCTACTCCCACCAGGCCGAGGTCTTCGGCCACGTGGCCGCGGGCCGCGACGTCGTGGTCGTCACGCCGACCGCCTCCGGCAAGACCCTCTGCTACAACCTGCCGGTCCTCGACCGGGTCCTGAAGGACCCCGACGCGCGCGCCCTGTACCTCTTCCCGACGAAGGCGCTCTCCCAGGACCAGCTCGCGGAGCTGCACGGCACGATCGAGCGGATCGGGGCCGACATCGGGACCTTCACCTACGACGGCGACACGCCGCAGGACGCGCGCAAGACGATCCGCGCCCGCGCGCACGTCGTGGTGACGAACCCCGACATGCTCCACAAGGGCATCCTGCCGCACCACACGAAGTGGGTGAAGCTCTTCGAGAACCTGCGCTACGTGGTCGTGGACGAGCTCCACAGCCTGCGCGGCGTCTACGGCTCGCACGTGGCGAACATCTTCCGGCGGCTGCGGCGGCTGTGCGAGTTCTACGGCTCGCGGCCGCAGTTCATCTGCTCCTCGGCCACGATCGGCAACCCGAAGGAGCTCGCCGAGGTCCTCACCGAGCGCGAGATGGCGCTCGTCGACCGCAGCGGCGCCCCGCGGGGCGACCGCTACTTCGCGATCTACAACCCGCCGGTCGTGAACCGTCAGCTCGGGATCCGGCGCTCCGCCCTCAACTCCGCGCGCGACGTCTCCTTGTCCTTCCTCGGCAAGGGCCTGCAGACGATCGTCTTCGCCCCGTCGCGCCTCGCGACCGAGGTGCTCGTCACCTACCTGAAGGAGGCGCTCGAGACGAAGCCGGGCTCCGAGGGGATCATCCGCGGCTACCGCGGCGGCTACCTGCCGCTCAAGCGCCGCGAGATCGAGAAGGGGCTCCGCGAGGGCAAGGTGCTCGGCGTCGTCTCGACGAACGCGCTCGAGCTCGGGATCGACATCGGCTCGCTCGACGCGGCGGTGCTCGTCGGCTACCCGGGCAGCGTCGCCTCGGCCTGGCAGCAGGCGGGGCGCGCGGGCCGGCGGTCGGGCACGTCGGTGGCGGTGCTCGTCGCGAACTCGACGCCCCTCAACCAGTTCATCGCGAAGCACCCCGACTACTTCTTCGACGCGCCGGTCGAGCAGGCCCGCGTCAACCCGGAGAACCTGCAGATCCTCGTCAACCACATCAAGTGCGCGGCCTTCGAGCTGCCGTTCGTGGGCGACGAGCGTTTCGGGAAGGAGAGCCTCGTCGAGATCCTGAAGTACCTCGAGGACGAGAAGCTCCTCCACCGCGCCGGCGACCGCTGGCACTGGACGAGCGAGAGCTACCCGGCCGACGCGATCAGCCTGCGCTCCGTCTCCTCCGACAACTTCGTGATCCAGGACGTGACCGGCGAGCCGCGGATCGTGGCCGAGGTCGACTACGACTCGGCCCCCTCGATGGTCCACGAGAAGGCGATCTACATCCTCGAGGGCCGGACCCTCTTCGTCGAGAAGTACGACCACGACGAAAGGCGCGTGCACGTGCGCGAGGCCGAGGTCGACTACTACACCGACGCGATCACCTACACGAAGGTGCGCATCCTCGAGCGCTTCGCCGAGGAGCCGCGGCGAAACGCGCGCCGCAACCACGGCGAGGTCCACGTCACGACCCAGGTCGTGGGCTTCAAGAAGATCAAGTTCCACACCAACGAGAACGTCGGCTCGGGCGAGCTGTCGATGCCCGAGAACGAGATGCACACGACGTCCTACTGGCTCACCGTGCCCCGCGAGATCATGCGCGCGCTGCCGTTCTCGCTCGAGGAGCGCCGCGACGGCGTCGTGGCGCTCTCCTACACGCTCGGGCAGCTCGCGGCCCTCTTCCTGATGTGCGATCGCCACGACCTCGGGGTCGCCCTCGGCGACAACGGCCAGGGCGAGGCGCGGACCGAGCGCGGGCTGCAGCGGCTCGGGGCGCGAGGCCGGGCGGCCGAGCCGCCGCCGGGCGACGACTACGAGCCGAACGTCTTCGTCTACGACGCGTACCCGGGCGGCATCGGCCTGTCGGAGCCTCTCTATCGCCTCCACGACAAGCTCCTCGCCGAGAGCCGCGCGCTCATCGCCGCGTGCCCCTGCGACGACGGCTGCCCTTCGTGCGTGGGCCCGGCCGGCGAGGTGGGGAGCCGGGGCAAGGAAGTGGCGCTGGCGATACTGGATTCGGTCCTTGGCCCGGACGGATCCCGATGAGGCCTGCACCGCCCGCTTTCGCCGGCCGAGCGCGAAAGCGGGCGGAACCGCGGTCGCGCTGGGTCGTCTCGGGCGTTCTGTTCGTCGGTCCGTCGTCCCTTCCTTCGCTCCAGTGCCGTCAGTCCGTTCCGGCGGCCGAGGCCAGCCCCATGCTGATGATTCGCTCCAGGTCCGGCCTGCTTCGTTCACAGGTCCGAACACGTCATGTGCGCGCTCGCGGGGGAGTGGGCAGGGTGCGGGGGAGTGGTGCGCGGTCAGCAACGGCCCGGCCGGTGCCTGCTGCCTCCTTGTTTGTCCTGGGGGGGCGCCTTGCGCCCCCCCAGACCCCCCCGTGGGTGGCTTCTCTGCCCATCGCCGTTCCGCGGACTGCGCATGTCTAGCTTCTCGTTGCACGACCGGTTGCAGCGGCTGCGGAAGCACGCGCCGGAAGCGCCCGGGGAGCCGGCGGGAGAGAAAGCGCCGTCGCTCGAGCGGCTGGAGAAGGAGATGCTCGGGGCGGAGGCGGCGCCGGCCGAGGGCGAGATCCTCTCGCTGAAGGCCCGGCTCGAGCGGCTGGTGGCGGTGGCCGCCGTCAAGGAGCGCGAGCGGCGCCGGGCGCCCGCGCCGGTCCCGCTCGAGGAGCTCGTCGACGGGCTGCGGGTCGAGAACGACCAGGGCGAGTTCTTCCGCGTCGACAGCTCGGTGCACCTCGAGGTGCGCCACGGCGACGTGCCCCTCTCGCGCGTCGACACGATCGACCCGTTCACGGTGGGCGTCCTCACCGCCGAGCCGCAGCTCGAGCGGTTCGACCTGCGCGAGGCCGTCTTCCTCGACACCGAGACGACCGGGCTCGCCGGCGGGGCCGGCACCGCCGCGTTCCTGATCGGCGTCGGGTGGTTCGAGGGCGAGCGCTTCCACGTCCGCCAGTACTTCATGCGCGACTACCACGAGGAGGCGGCGCTCCTGCACGCCCTCGCCGCGGAGCTCGCCCGCTTCCCGCGCCTCGTCACGTTCAACGGGAAGATGTTCGACGTCCCGCTGCTCGACGCCCGCTTCCGCCTGAACCGCTCGCGCTTCCCGCTCGCGGAGGCGCCGCACTTCGACCTGCTGCACCCGGCCCGCCGGCTGTGGAAGGCCCGGCTCGAGTCCTGCCGCCTGCAGTCCCTCGAGGCGGCGCTCATGGGCCTCCACCGCAACGGGGACATCCCCGGGGAGGAGATCCCGCAGGTCTACTTCGACTACGTCCGCCAGCGCGACGGGCGGAAGCTCGCGCGCGTCTTCGACCACAACCGTCAGGACATCGTGTCCCTCGCCGCGCTGGCCGTGCACGCGTGCACGTGGGTCGAGGAACGGCGGGCCGAGGACGCGCGCGACGTCTACAGCCTCGCCCGCGTCCTCGAGCGCGCCCGGCTCTTCGACCGCAGCGAGGCGGAGTACGAGCGGGCCGCCGCGCTCGACGCGGGCCCCCTCCGCGGCCAGGCCCTGCTGCGGCTCGCCTGGCGGGCGAAGCGGCGCGGGGAGCACGAGCGCGCCCTCGCGCTGTGGGACGAGGCCGGCCGCGCCGGCGAGGTCGAGGCGTGGCGCGAGCTCGCGATGCACCACGAGCACCGCGCGCGCGACTACGACCGGGCGCTCGAGGCGGTCGCCCGCGGCCTCGCCCTGCTCGACGGGACCCGCCAGCGCGAGGTCCGGGCCTGGCACCTCGCGGACGGCTTCGAGCGGCGGCGGGAGCGGCTGTTGCGGAAGAAGCGCCGGGGCTAGTTCAGCCCAGCTCGCGCTGGAGGAACTCGACGAGGTCCCCGATCACGACCGGCTTTTTGAACACCGCCATCCCCGACTTCTCGAACTGCGGGATGAGCGGCGAGTGGGCGTAGCCGGTGAGGAGGCCGACCGGGAGGCCGGGGAACAGGCGGCGCAGGGTCTCGGAGAGGTCCGCGCCGTCCCGGCCCGGCATCACGAGGTCGACGAGGGCGGCGTCGTACCGCGTCGTCTCCGCCTTCAGGAGGGCGTCGTCGGCCGACGTGGTGGCGTCGACGAGGTAGCCGTGGCGGGCGAGCGCCTTCGTGAGCATCGCGCCGATGCCCGGATCGTCGTCGACGACGAGGATGTGCTTCGCGCCCTTCATCAGCGGGCGTCGATGCTACAGGAGCGCGGTGGTCACGTAAAGGGACGCGAGGCTAGGCGCTCGTCGCCGGCCACGGCCGCGCCTCGGTGAACGAGCGCAGGGGCAGCGGCGCCCCCTGGGCCCAGAACCGGTCGAGCAGGGTGAGCGCGAGGCCGGTGTTCGCCGGGGTGAGGACGCTCGCGTGGAGGAGCTTGTCGGCCACGAGCCTCTGGCCGAACGTCGGGCACGCGTCGACGCCGAGGAAGCGCGCGCGCAGGAGCGCCTCGCGGTGGGCGGCGTTCGGCAGCGCCTCGCAGGCGCGGCGCGCGCCGAGCGCGAGCTCGTCGTTGCCGGCGGCGACCGCCGCGACCACCGGGTCGCCGGACTTGGCGACCCGGTACCAGTCGTTGAAGGCGACGATGCCGTCGGACTCGGTCCACTGGCCGGCCGAGATCTCCTCGACGCGCACGCCGGCCCCGACCCGCGCCTTCAGGCCCTCGAGCCGCTGCTGGGCGGCGGAGGAGCGCAGAGGGCCGGCCACGTAGAGGACGCGGCCGCCCGGCGGCAGGCACGCCTTCACCTGGCGCCCCTGGA
The DNA here is from genome assembly GCA_046331285.1 of Vicinamibacteria bacterium. Lineage (GTDB taxonomy): Bacteria > Acidobacteriota > Vicinamibacteria > Fen-336 > Fen-336 > DATBSL01. The sequence continues at coordinate 54,200 of JAXLRD010000040.1, read as the reverse complement.
TCTCACCGACCTTCACGTGGTCGGTGCCCACGGTGCCGAACGGCAGGCCATCGCCCCAGCCGCCCGCCGCGGCCTCGACGCTCGGGCCCCACGCGCTCAGGATCACGCAGCCGGTGCGGCCGCGCAGCTCCCCCATCATCAGGTCCATCGTCGAGGTGTTCGCGGGCTCCGTGACGACGGCGTCGACGGGCGACGCCGCGTCGGCGACCCGCTTCTTGAGCACCCGGAGCTGGTCGAAGCCCGGCGCGAAGGCCACGTCGACCGACAGCCCCAGGCGCCGGCCCTCGGCGTGGGCCGTCTCCTCCTGGAGAAGCTGGAAGTGGTTGACCTCTCCCCGCTCCTTGTTGCCGATCAGGAGCACGAAGACGCGCTTGCCCATGACACCTCCGTCGCGTCCGCCGACTGGGACGCCGCGACCTTACACCGGCGGGGGGCGCGAGCGAAAGGGAAGACGCGCGGCGCGGGCTAGGAGCGGCCGGCTCGCTCCATCTCGTCGACGATCGCGTCGGCCGCCGCGGCGGGATCGGGGGCCTCGGTGATCGGCCGGCCGACGACGAGGTAGTCGGCGCCCGCCGCGAGCGCCGCGGCCGGGGTCGCGAGCCGAGCCTGGTCGCCCCTCGCCGCGCCCGCGGGCCGGATGCCCGGAGTCACGATCAGGAAGCCCGGCCGCACGCGGCGCGGATCAGGGCGACCTCCTGCGGCGAGGCGACGACGCCGTCCATCCCGGATGCCGCGGCGAGCCGCGCGAGGCGGGGGACCGCCTCGGCGATCGGGCCGGCGAGGCCGATCCCGGCGAGCGTCCCCTCGTCGTGGCTCGTCAGGACGGTGATGGCGAGGAGGCGGGTCCGGTCGTCGGCCCGGGCCCCGGCCGCCGCCTCCATCATCGCGCCGCCGCCGAGGCCGTGGACGTCGACGAGCGCGACGCCGAGGCGCGAGGCCGCGGCGACCGCTCCGGCCACGGTGTTCGGGATGTCGTGGTACTTGAGGTCGAGAAACACGCGCTCGCCCCGCGCCACGATCTCGCGCACGAGGTCGGGGCCGGCCGCGGTGAAGAGCTGGCTGCCGACCTTGAACAGGCCCACCCGGCCGGCGAGCCTCTCGACGAGAGAGCGCGCGGCCGGGGCGTCCGGCACGTCGAGCGCGACGATCAGGCGTTCGCGGGGCTCCATCAGCGCTCCTCCTCGCGGGGGCGGGGCAGGCCGGGGTACTCGAGCGTGCCGACGACGTCGGAGACGTCCGCGACGCCGTGGCGCTCGAGGTAGGCCGCGAGCTCCGCGAGCACCCGCTCGTAGATTCCCGGGTCGACGAAGTTGGCGGTGCCGATCTGCACCGCGCGGCAGCCGGCGATCAGGAACTCGAGGGCGTCCGCGGCGGAGGCGATTCCGCCGATGCCGATCACCGGGATCTTCACGGCGCGGGCCGCCTGCCACGCCATCCGCACCGCGACCGGGCGGATGGCCGGCCCCGACAGGCCGCCCGTGCCGAAGCCCAGCTTCGGCCGGCGCGTCTCGACGTCGATCGCGAGGCCGAGCAGGGTGTTGATGCAGGAGAGCGCGTCGGCGCCGGCCTCCTCCGACGCGCGGGCGAAGACGGCGATGTCGCCGACGTTCGGGGAGAGCTTGGGGACGATCGGCAGGCGGGTGGCCCGGCGGACGGCGGCCACGACCTCGTGCGTCATCCGCGGGTCGCCCCCGAACGCCATCCCGCCCTTCTTGACGTTCGGGCAGGAGATGTTGATCTCGAGGCCGGCGATCCCCGGCGCGCCGTCGCACACCCGCGCGACCTCCGCGTACTCGTCGATCGTCTCGCCGCACACGTTCACGAGGACCGTCGTGTCGTGGCGGGCGAGGCGGGGCAGGACGTCGGCGACGAACGCGCGGATCCCGACGCCCTGGAGCCCGATCGCGTTCAGCAGGCCGGACGGCGTCTCCGCGATGCGCGGCGTCGGGGCCCCGTCCCGCGCGGACATGTAGAGGCCCTTCGTGACGATCCCGCCGAGGCGGGAGAGGTCGATCGTGTCCTCGTACTCGACGCCGTAGCCGAACGTGCCGGAGGCGGCGATGAGCGGGTTCTTGAAGCTCATCCCGGCGAGCTCGACCGCGAGCTTCATCGGGTGGCCTCGCCCCCATAGGCGAGCGCGCGGGCCTGCGACGACTCGTTGCCCGGCCACACCACCCGCGCGGCGTCGAAGACCGGCCCCTCGGTGCACGCGCAGCGGTACTTCGGCTTCGGCTCGTCCGGGCCCTGCACCCGCACCACGCACCCGAGGCAGGTGCCCATGCCACAGCCCATCCACGGGTCGAGGCTCACCTCGGCCCGCAGCCCGCGCGCCGCGGCGATCCGCGCGACCGCGTGCATCATCGGCTCCGGGCCGCACGCGTAGAGGGTCGGGCGGCCGCCCGACGCGTCGAGGTGGCGCTCGAGCGGCTCGGTCACGCGTCCCCGCGCGCCGAGGCTCCCGTCTTCCGTGGCCGGCTCCACCTCGACGCCGACCCCCGCGAGGCGCCCGAGCAGCGGCAGGTCGGCCGCGGTGCGGCCGCCGTAGAAGAGCCGCGTCCGGACCGCGGAGGCCTTCAGCCGCTCGCCCATGAAGCGGAAGGGCGCGACGCCGTAGCCGCCGGCCACGAGCAGCGCTTCGCCCTCCGACGGCAGCGTGAACGGCCGGCCGAGCGGGCCGAGGCACTGCGCGAGGCCGCCGACCTCGAGGGAGGCGAGGGCGCGCGAACCCTGCCCGATCGCCTTGATGAACAGCGTGAAGGTCCCGGTGCCGGAGTCGACGGAGAGGATCGAGAAGGGGCGCCGCAGCGGGGGCTCGGTCGAGAGCCCGGCCTTGATCATCACGAACTGGCCGGGCTGCGCACCGCTCGCGACCTCGGGGTGGCGGAAGGTCAGGAGGACGTAGGCGTCTCCGAGCGGCTCGCGCGCGACCAGCGGCACGGTGCGGTTCGCGGGCACGCCGCGATCATAACCGCGCGCGCCCCGCGCCGCGAAGCGGAGGGCGCGGCGCGCCGCGCGCGCGTCGACCCGGCGAGCGCGTTCGGCTAGTCTTCCTCTCGTGCGACGAACCGCCGCGAGCGCCCTCCTCGCCGCCTCGGCCGGAGCGACCGCCCTCGTCGCGCTCGTGCTGCACCTCAACCCCGAGGCCTCGCTGGCGCGGGAGATCGTCCCGCTCACGGTCTGCCTGCTCCTGCCGTGGGCCGCGGGCTTCGCCGCCGCGCTCGCCGCCGCCGGCGCCGTCGGCCGCGCGGCGCGGTGGTGGCCGCGGCCCGCGGCGCCGATCGTCCACCGCCGGCCGCGCCTCGTCGTCTTCTCGATCCTGACGCTCTCGGCGGTGGCGGCCGTCTACTGGCAGAACCTCCTCGCCTACGGCTCCGCCATCCCCGCCGCCTCGGTGCGTGCGCTCGCCGCGTCGGCGGTGGCGGTGACGGCCGCGGCGGTCGTCCTCCTCGCGTCGGGCCTCGACGCGATGCTCTTCCCGCGGCACGGCCGCCCGCTGGCCGCGCCGGTCGCGATCCTCGCCCTCGGCCTGGGCGTCGCGGTCCCGCTCGCGCTGCGCCCGGCCGCGCCGCCGCCCGTCGAGCCCCCGCGCGTCCGGCTCGACGCCGACCGTCCGGCCCGCCGCGTCGTCGTCGTCGGCATCGACGGCCTCTCGCCGGGCGACCTCGACGGCGACCCCGCCGTCGCCCGCGTGCCGGCCCTCGCCCGGCTCGCCCGGCGCGGCGCGGTCTCGCCCCTCGCCACGGTTCGGCCGACCGAGGGGCCGCCGGTGTGGACGACCCTCATGACGGGACGCCTGCCGCGCGACCACGGCATCCGCAGCGCGTCGACCTACCGGCTCCGCCTGTCGACGACCGAGTGGCCGCTCATGCCGCGGGGCGTCGCGATCGGGCTGCTGGAGCGGGTCGGCCTCGCCACGCGGCTCCCCGTGACGTCGGGCGCGCGCCGTCGGCGCGCGCTGTGGAACGTGCTCGACGCCTTCGGGGCCCCGTCCGGCCTCGTGCGGGTGTGGGGCACGCACCCGCCGGAGGCGGTGAAGGGCTTCGTGCTGTCGCCGTTCTTCCACGCCACCCGCGGCGACGCGGCCCGCGCGGCCGGCACCCTGCACCCGCGCGAGCTCGCGGAGGAGGTGCGGGCCCGCGCGGTCTCCGCGGCCGACCTCGACCCGGCCCTGCTGCGAGAGCTCGTCTCGCCGGGCGAGAAGGTCCCGGCCCTCCTCGCCGATCCGCTCGTGAAGCGGCTCGCCGAGGAATCGCTCGCCCCGGACCTCACCTACGAGCGGGCGGCCGACGTGCTGCGCCAGGCGTACGACCCGTCGCTCCTCGTCGTGACCTTCCACGGCTACGACCTCGCCGGGCACGCCTTCTTCCGCTACGCCCACCCCGAGGCGTTCGGCAACGTGTCGCCCGACGAGCAGCGGCGCTACGGCCGCGTGCTGCCGGGCTACGCGGGCCTGCTGGCCCGGTGGGTGACCGAGATCGACCGGAGCCGGCGGCCGGGCGACGTCCTGCTCGTCGTGTCCGGCCACGGGCTCGCGCCGACGCCGCTGTGGCGGCGGCTCGTCTCCGCCCTCTCCGGCGCCGAGACGGACGCCGCGTCCCACGCGGGCGCGCCGCCGGGCGTGCTGCTGGCCGTCGGCGACGGCATCCAGCCCGGCGCCTCCGTGCGCGGGGCCTCGGTCGTCGACGTCGCGCCGACGATCCTCTACCTCCTCGGCCTGCCGGTCGCCCGCGACATGGAGGGCCGCGTGCTCGCCGAGCTGGTGACGCCCGAGTTCGCCGACGCGAACCCGGTGACCTTCATCCCGAGCTACGAGAGCCTCGCGGTGGCCCCCGCGGCTCCCGCGCTGCCGATCGAGAGCCTGCCCCCGCTGCCCGAGGAGCGGCCCTGACGCGGGGCGGCCCTTGTGGCCGCCCGCCGCGCCGGGTTAGCATCCGGCCGCCTTGTCCAGCATCACCCTGATGGACGCGGGCCGCATGGCCCGCACGCTCTCCCGGATGGCGCACGAGGTGCTCGAGCGCCATCCCGACGTGAAGAAGCTGGCCCTCGTCGGGATCCGGAGCCGCGGCGTGCCCCTCGCCCGCCGGCTGGCCCGCGCGATCGCCGAGGCGACCGGGACCGAGCCCGCGGTGGGCGCCCTCGACATCTCGCTCTACCGCGACGACTTCACGAGCCTGGCCGCGCAGCCGATCACGAAGGGCACCGACATCGTCTTCTCGATCGACGGCCGCACGGTCGTGCTGGTCGACGACGTGCTCTTCACCGGCCGCACCGTGCGGGCCGCGCTCGACCAGCTCATCGACTTCGGCCGCCCCGCCCGGATCGAGCTCGCCGTGCTCGTCGACCGCGGGCACCGCGAGCTGCCGATCCGGGCCGACTACGTCGGCCGGGCCCTCTCGACCTCCCGCGACGAGGCCGTCCAGGTGCGGGTGAACGAGGAGGACGGCGCCGACGAGGTCGTGCTCGTGCCGCGGCCGGGGAAGCTCGCCGCGGCGGGGCCCGGCGCGGCGGCGCCCGCGTCGGCCGGCGCCGGGGGGAAGGCGGCGCGGACGGGTCGGGCCCGCGCGAAGGCGGCGGGCGCGGCGAAGAAGCCCGCCCGGCCGCGGAGGAGGAAGCCGTGAGCTTCCCGCACCGGCACCTGCTCGGCATCGAGCCGCTCGCGCCGTCCGACATCCAGGCGATCCTCGACACCGCGGACGGTCTCAAGGAGATCCTCGACCGGCCGATCAAGAAGGTCCCGGCCCTGCGCGGCCGGACGGTCGTCAACCTCTTCTACGAGGCCTCGACCCGCACCCGCTCCTCGTTCGAGATCGCGGAGCGCGTGCTCTCCGCCGACTCGCTCTCGATCGCCGCGGCCACCTCGAGCGTGACGAAGGGCGAGACGCTCCTCGACACGGCCAAGAACCTCGAGGCGATGAACCCCGACATGGTCATCATGCGCCACGGGAGCTCGGGGGCGCCGCACTTCCTCGCCCGCCACTGCCGCTTCTCGGTGGTGAACGCCGGCGACGGGGCGCACGAGCACCCGACGCAGGCGCTCCTCGACGCGCTCACGATGCGCCAGCGCAAGGGCCGCCTGAAGGGCCTCCGGGTGGCGATCGTGGGGGACATCCTCCACAGCCGCGTGGCCCGCTCGAACCTCCTCCTGCTGTCGCGCATGGGCGCCTCGGTCGTGCTGTGCGGGCCGCCGACGCTCCTCCCGCCCGGCATCGAGTCTCTCGCCCCGGTGACCTACCGCGTCGACGAGGCGGTCGAGGGCGCGGACGTCGTGATGATGCTGCGCATCCAGCTCGAGCGGATGTCGGGCGGCTTCTTCCCGACGACCCGCGAGTACTTCCGGCAGTTCGGCCTGACCGAGGAGCGCGTGCGGCGGGCGAAGAAGGACGTGCTGATCATGCACCCCGGGCCGATGAACCGCGGGGTCGAGATCGCGAGCGAGGTCGCCGACGGGCCCTTCTCGGTGATCCTCGACCAGGTGACGAACGGCGTCGCGGTGCGGATGGCGGTGCTGTACCTGCTCCTCGGCGGGAGCGCGGAGGCCTCCTCATGAGCCGGCTCCTCCTCAAGGGCGGGCGGGTCGTCGACCCGGCCCAGGGCCTCGACCAGACGCTCGACGTGATGATCGCGGACGGCCTCGTCGAGGAGGTCGGCCCGCGGGTCGCGCCCCGCGGGGCGACCGTCGTCGAGGTGAAGGGGCTCGTGGTGTGCCCCGGCTTCATCGACGTCCACACCCACCTCCGCGAGCCGGGGCAGGAGCAGAAGGAGACGATCGCCACCGGCACCCGCGCGGCCGCGGCCGGCGGCTACACGGCCGTGTGCGCGATGCCGAACACGGTCCCGGTGAACGACCACGCCGACATCACGCGGGCGATGATCGAGCGCGCGCGGACGGACGGCGCGGTGCGGGTCTACCCGATCGGCGCCATCACCCGCGGGCAGAAGGGCGAGGAGCGCGCCGAGCTCGGCGAGCTGCGCGAGGCCGGCTGCGTCGGCTTCTCGGACGACGGCAAGCCCGTCGCGAGCGCCCGCGTCATGCGTCGGGCCCTCGAGTACGCCAGGGCCTTCGACGCGGTGCTCATCGACCACTGCGAGGAGCCGAGCCTCCACGAGAAGGCGTGCATGAACGAGGGGCCGGTCGCCACCGTCCTCGGCCTGCGGGGCTCGCCGGCCGCCGGCGAGGCGATCATGGTCGAGCGCGACGTGCTGCTCGCGGAGCTCACCGGCGGCCGGGTGCACGTCGCCCACATCTCGGCCGCCGCGTCGGTCGACGCGGTCCGCCGCGGCAAGGCCCGCGGCGTGCGGGTCACGGCCGAGGCGACGCCCCACCACCTGCTGCTCACCGACGAGCTGGTGCGCGAGACGGCCTACGACACGAACACCAAGATGAACCCGCCGCTGCGCTCCGAGGCCGACCGCCAGGCGGTCCTCGGCGGGCTCCAGGACGGCACGATCGACTGCATCGCCACCGACCACGCGCCGCACGCCGTCGACGACAAGAAGGTGGAGTACGACCAGGCGGCGTTCGGCATCGTCGGCCTCGAGACCGCCGTCGCCCTCTGCCTCGACCGGCTCGTCGCGCCCGGCCTCGTCTCGCTGCCGCAGCTCGTGGCGCTCCTCTCGACGAACCCGGCGCGGGTCCTGTCGCTGCCCGGCGGCACCCTCTCCCCGGGCTCGCCCGGCGACGTGACGGTGCTCGACCTCGGCCGCAAGCGGCAGGTCGACCCGACGAGGTTCGAGAGCCGCAGCCGCAACACGCCGTTCGGCGGCCTCATCCTCCAGGGCTGGCCGGCGATGACGATCGTGGGCGGCCGCGTGGCCTGGAAGGACGCGCGCTCCTAGAGCCGCCGGGGCGGCTCAGCGGCAGTCGACGAGGACCTTCCGGGCGCCCGGCCGCGCGGCGTGCTCGAACGCCGCCACCGCGTCCTCGAGCCCGTAGCGCGCCTCGACGAGCGGTCGCGGGTCGACCGTCCCGCGGGCGAGGAGGGCGAGGGCCGGTCCGAACGGCCCGCAGCGCGAGCCGACGATCGTGATCTCGTCGACCACGAACGGAGCGAGGTCGACGGCCGCCGCGCCGTGGTAGGTGCTCTTGAGGACGATCGTCCCCCGCGGCCGCACGGCGCGCCGGGCGATCTCCAGGCCGTCGGGATTCCCGGTGCACTCGACCACCACGTCGGCCTGTCGCGGCGGGACGTCGGTGACCACGGTCGCGCGGATGCCGCGCGCCCGCAGCGGCGCGAGCGACTCCGGGCGGCGGCCGGCGACGAGCAGGGCGCAGCCCGTCGGCGCGAGGCTCTGGGCCACGAGGTGTCCCAGCTTCCCGGGGCCGACCACCACCACGCGGTCGCCGGTCCTGATCGGCACCTGCTCCTGGATCTCGAGCGCGGCCGCGAGCGGCTCCGTGAAGACCGCCGCCTCGTCGAGCAGGTGCACCGGGACCTCGCGCAGGTTCTCGACCGGCAGGCGGAGGTGGGAGGCGAAGGCGCCGTCACGGCCGACGATGCCGAGGACGGTCCGTCTCTCGCAGTGGGTCGGGCGCCCGCCGCGGCAGGTCGGGCACTCGCGGCACGACGCGTTGATCTCGCCGACCACGCGCCGCCCTTCCCACTCGGGAGAGCCGGCGGCCTCCTCCACGGTCCCCACGAACTCGTGACCCGGGACGCCGCGGTAGGGGTAGTAGCCCCGGACGAGCTCGAGGTCCGTGTTGCAGACCCCGGCCAGCGTGACGCGAACGATCGCCTCCCCCTGCGTCGGGCGGGGCTTGGGCACGTCGTCCCGGAGCCGAAGGCTTCGGTCCTCGAGCCACAGGGCGCGCATCGAGCTGGAATGGTACCGCCGGTCGGCTTGCGTTTTTCCTGTGGACGAATCTCAAGTGACGTGTCATATTGCGCCCGGTAAACCGGCATGAGAGATAGATTATTGTCTTGACGCCGGTAGAAGACCGTCAGAATTGGGTCGTTTTCCGGATACGGAGTGAACGATGGCAGTCGGAACCCTCACCGCTCTGCGCCCGACCACTCACGTCCCGGCGACCGTGTTCGTCCCCGGGGGCCGCTTTCTCATGGGCGCGGACGTCGTCCGGCCCGACGAGTCGCCCGCGCGCGAGGCCGAGGTTCGGCCCCTGCGCCTGGGGCGGATGCCCGTGACGAACCTGGAGTATGCGTGGTTCCTCGCGGCGGGCCGGGCGCCCGAACCGCCGTGGTGGAAGGATCCGTATTTCTGGGACCCCGCCCAGCCGGTCGTCGGCGTGACCTGGTTCGAAGCCCTGTCGTACTGCGTCTGGCTCACCGAGACGGTCGGCGGGCAGTGGCGTCTGCCGACGGAGGCCGAGTGGGAGCACGCCGTTCGCGGGGGGCTCGAGCAGGCGCCCACGCCCTGGGGCGAGCGCATTCCCCGCGGTGAGGTTCCCGAGCCTCCGCTCGAAGGGCCGTGGGCCGCGGGCCGGGGGACGGCCAACGGGTTCGGACTTCTCGACCCGGGCACTCTCGTCCACGAGTGGTGCCACGACTGGTACGCGCTCGACGCCCACCGGAACTCCCGCCGCTTCGACCCGCGCGGGCCGGAGTCGGGCCGGCTGCGCGTGCGCCGGGGCGGCTCGTGGCGGCGCGACCCGCGGGAGGTGACGCCCGCGACGCGCTCGGGCGCCGACCCCTTCTCGCGCGCGGCCGACATCGGCTTCCGCGTCGTGCGCGAGGTCCCGTGAACGCGCAGGAGACGGGCGGGGACCGGCGCCGCGCGCCGCGCTACACGCCGGAGGAGCTCGAAGAGCCGGTCTACGTCGTGGGCTCGCGCCTCGTGAACATCAGCATCGGAGGCCTGATGCTGGAGGCGCCGGTGCCGATCGCTCCCGACTCGACGCTGCGCGTGAACCTCGTCGTGGGCGGGGAGAAGACGCAGGTCGACACGCGCGTGCGCTCGTGCGTGCCGCGGCCGCAGGGGCTGCGCCGGGCCTGGGGCCTGGGGCTCGAGTTCGAGTCGATGGCCCCGCCCACGCGCGAGCGGCTGGCCCACGCGCTCGCGCCCCGCAAGATCGGCTCCGCCTAGGGCCGGTCCGGCCGCGGCCAGTGCGCGGGCCAGTCCCGCGCCGCGGGCGGCGGGGAGAGGCGCGCGAGGTCGAGGGCCTCGTCCCACGCGGCGAGGACGCGCGCCTCGGAGTGGGCGCGCGCCACGTGCTCCGCGGCCCGCCGGCCCATCGCCTCCCGCGCCCGCGGGTCCGACGCCAGCGACACGATCGCCCGCGTCAGCGAGGCCTCCTCGTCGGCCGGGTCGACCCGCCGGACCGCGTCCTCCGGCAGTCCCGACTGGTGCGCGAGGTCGGAGACGATCGTCGGGCGTCCCTGCGCGAGCACCCGCAGGAGGGCGGCGGAGGTCTCGCGGCCCGTCGGGTGGCGCAGGTGCGCGACGAGGTCGGCCGCGGCGGCGTGAGCCGGCAGGCTGCCGATCGGCACGCGGCCGGTGACGACGGCCCGCCCCGTGAGCCCGGCCCCGGCGAGGACGGCGTCGACCGCGGGCCGGTCGGGGACGGGGCCCACCACCAGCAGGCGCAGGCGGGGATCGCGCGCGGCGCCGACCGCGCGGGCGATCGTCCCCAGCCGCTTCTCCGGGGTGACGAGGCCGAACGTGCCGACGACGACGTCGGTCGGCGCGAAGCCCAGAGACTCGCGGAGGCGCGCCGCGTCCGCGGCCGGCACGTGCGTCGCGCGCGCGGGCATCGGCACGACGGTCACCCGCGCCCCGGGCGCCTCCGCGCGCACGGCGTCGACGAGGAACGCGTCGTGGACCGCGACCGCGCGCGAGGCCTCCACCGGGATCCGGCAGAGCGGGTACGCGTAGGGCAGCAGGTCGCCGACGGTACCGAGGTGAGCCTCGTAGAGGCGCTCGCCCTCCCGCGGGTAGGCGTAGGCGAGCTCCGCGCGCCACGCCGCGAGCGCCGGCCGGGCGGCCGCGCCCTTCTCCGGGCTCGCCGGATCCTCGCGCCAGGCCCGAACGGCGGGCGAGTCGGTGAAGGCGGCGGCGCGGGAGTGGAAGAGGACGAGGTCGTGGAGGACGAGGAGGCCCGGCACGCGGGCGAGCAGGTCGTACTGGAACGCGTGGACCGGGTTGTTCCCCAGCTGGTGCACGACGACGTCGTAGGGCCGGACGGCGTGGCGCGCGGCGAGCTCGCCGGCGGAGCGCAGCGGGACCTTCGGGAGCTGCGACTCGTCGACCTCGTCCTGGCCGTGGAAGACCTCGATCTCGTGACGGCGCGCGAGGAGATCCAGGAGCTCGGCGGAGTAGTCGGCGATGCCGGTGGGGGCCGGCGGCAGGGGAGAGACGAAGGCCAGCCGCACGGTCAGCGCCGCGCGACGACCGCCGGGCGCCGGCCGGGCGGAGCGTCGACGCGGGCGTCGGCGAAGCCGGCCGCGGCGACGGCGGCGGCGGCCTCCTCGCCGCTCGCGGCGAAGACCGCGAGCGCGCCGCCCGGGCGCAGCGCGCGCCGGGCCGCGGCGGCGATCGCCTCGATCCGCGGGCGGGCGGCCGCGGCGGCCTCGACCGCCACCGCGCCGAGCGAAGCCTCCGCCTGCCGCTCGAGGACCGCGACCGCCTCGTCCGCGTCCGGCAGCTCGAGGACGGGTCCGGGGGCGGCCAGCGCGTCGCGCAGGGCGAGCCGGTCGAGGCGCGCCGCGAGCGACTCGAGCCGGCGGTCGAACGCCTCGAGGACGAGCTCGGAACGGGTCGTGGCCAGCGCGCCCGCCACGCGGTCGCGCGCGTCGACGAGCGGCTGCACGCGCTGGGCGTAGCGGACGAGGGCCGCCGACAGCTCCGCGACCCGCGCGCTCACCTCCTGGGCGCGCGCCGACTGGGCGTTCAGCACCCGCACGACCGCGGCGTTCCAGGCGGCCTGGCGCTCGAGGGCGGGCGCGAGCGCGTCCCACGCGCGGCCGCGGAGCGCCCCGCCGATCCCGCCGGAGGCCGCCGGCCGCGGCGCGGCCGACCACGTCGCGTTCGCCTGCTCGAGGTCCGCGGCGTCTCCCGGCGCCGCCGCCGCGGACGCCGCCCGCGCGACCGCGTCGATCGCGGCGAGCACGGCCGCGTAGGCCGCGTCTTCCTCCTCCTGTCGGGTGCGCAGAGCCGAAAGCGCCGGGTGCTCTGGGCTCGTCAAGCTCGGCTCAGGGGCGCGCCGCCCGCGCGGCCAGGTAGGCCAGCACGATCTCGTCGAGAGAGAGGTCCTCGGCGGGCCCCGCCTCCTCGGGCGGCGCCCAGCGGCCCTTCTTCACCTCGAGGATCATCGCCTTGTGCTGCTCCTCCATGAGGTGGGTGATGGCCTTCTCGGTGTCGGGGCCGCTCACGATGTCGGCGTAGGGCAGGCGCCGGGACGCGAGGATCTCGCCGCCCTTGTAGATGAGCGTCTCGATGAGGGGGTTGTCCTTCCCCTTGTCCTCGGTCTGGACGTGATAGACGAGCCCGCGGTACCGGACGTCCGTGTTGAAGCCCGTGATCACGTGGGGGATTGTCGCATAATGACCGCCCCGGACGCTCCCGCTCCGGGAGGACCTCGATGACCCCTTCCGATCGATCGTCTTCGCCCCCGGCGCCTGCGCCCGCCGACGACCGCGTCCCCCTCTTCGGCACGTGGCCGCGGATCCACGGAGCGGTGGTCGCGGCGGCCGTCGCAGTCATGGCGCTCCTCGCCCTCTTCTCGCGGTGGCCGTTCTGAGCGGCCTGCTGCCGGCGGACTGGGCCGTTCTCGCGGCCTACGTCACGGCCATCGTCGCCTTCGGCGTCTGGGTCGGCCGGCGGACGAAGAACGTCTCCGACTTCTTCCTCGCCGGCCGCGAGATGCGCTGGTGGGCGGCCGGCCTGTCCGTGATGGCGACGCAGATCAGCGCCGTCACCTTCGTCGGCACGACCGGCCAGGGCTACACGGCCGGCATGGGCTTCCTCGCGTTCTACTTCGGCCTCCCGTTCGCGATGGTGGTCCTCAGCCTGACCCTCGTTCCCTTCTTCTACCGCGCGCGCGTCTACACGGCCTACCAGTACCTCGAGCAGCGGTTCGACGGGCGGACCCGCACGCTGACGAGCCTCCTCTTCCTCCTGTCGCGGGGGCTGTCGGTGGGGGTGACGCTCTACGCGCCGTCGCTCGTCCTCTCCGTCGTCTTCGGGTGGAGCGAGACGGCCACCATCCTCGCGATGGCCGCGGCCACGATCGTCTACGTGACCTACGGCGGCAACCGCTCGGTGATCTGGACGGACGTCGCGCAGATGGCGCTCGTGTGGTTCGGCATCTTCACCTGCGTCGGCGTCGCGGTGACGCAGCTGCCGGCGAACGTGTCGCTGCGCGACGCGCTCGCGCTGGCCCAGGCGAGCGGACGGCTCGAGACGATGGAGCTCTCGACCGACCCGTCCCGGGCCTACACGCTGTGGAGCGGGCTCTTCGGGGGGATGTTCCTCGCGATGGCCTACTTCGGCTGCGACCAGAGCCAGGTGCAGCGCTACCTGTCGGGGCGGACGCTCACGGAGAGCCGCCTGTCGCTGCTCTTCAACGCGTTTCTCAAGGTGCCGATGCAGTTCCTCATCCTGCTGACCGGCGTCCTCGTCTTCGTGTTCTTCCACTTCCACGAGACGCCGCTGCTGTGGAACCGGGCCGAGCTCGCGCGGCTCGAGGCGGGCGCGCCGGCCGGGGAGCTCGAGCGGGTGCGCGCCGGGCTGCGGGCCGCTCACGCCGCGCGGGCGGCGGCGGCCTCGGCCTACGCCGATGCCCGCCACGGCGACCGCGCCTCCGCCGCGTCGGCCCGAGAGGCGTACCTCGCCGCCCAGGCCCGGCTCGCCGGGGCCGAGCGCGAGGTGCGCGGTCTCGCCTCCCGCGTGGCCGGCACGAAGGTGAACGACGTCAACTACATCTTCCCGACCTACATCGTGGACCGGCTGCGCGGAGGGCTCGCCGGCCTCGTCCTCGCCGTCATCTTCGCCGCGGCGATGTCGGCCCTCGCCGGCGAGCTCAACTCGCTCGCGACCGCGACGATGGTGGACTTCTACCAGCGGTTCGTCCGGCCGGGGGCGACGGCGGCCCACGACCTCGCCGCCTCGCGCGTCTTCACCGCCTTCTGGGGCCTCTTCGCGGCCGGGGTCGCGACGAAGGCCGGGCAGCTCGGCTCGGCCATCGAGGTCGTCAACCGCTTCGGCTCGTACTTCTACGGCTCCATCCTCGGCGTCTTCGCCCTCGCGATCCTCACGCCCCGGGCCACGGCGCGGGGCGCGTTCTACGGCCTGTTCGCCGGGATGGCCACGGTCTTCCTCGTCTCGCGGCGGACGTCGGTGGCGTTCCTCTGGTTCAACGTCATCGGCGCGGTCACGGTGTTCGTCGTCGGTCTGCTGATCACGGCGGTGGCTCCCGGCGCTCCTCCCCGGCCGAGGACCCTCCCGGACCCGTCCCTCGACTGAAGGATCCCGCGAGAAGACTGCGCGGGCGCCTCCTTCGAACGCTTCGGACGCGCGAAAGATGCGCCCGGCGGAACGGGCCGCTCGTCGCGGCCGAAGCCATTTCCATAGACGAAACAACGACTTGCCGCCGCCGTCGCCGTTCGGCTATGATGGCACTGAAGTTGAAAACGAGTTTCAACATGCCGGGCGGGGTGGGACGAATGGGAGCGGTCGCGGTCGAGACGGGCTTGGGCAGGGAGGCGTCGCCCTCCGATCCGGGGCCGCGCCGCGTCGTGCTCCTCGGGAACCCGAACGTGGGGAAGAGCGCCCTCTTCAACGCGCTCACCGGCCTGCGCGCCACCGTCTCGAACTACCCGGGCACGACCGTCGAGGTCTATCGCGGCCGGCTGGCCTCGGGGGCGGAGGTCGTCGACTCCCCGGGGCTCAACTCGCTCCTGCCGCTGAGCGAGGACGAGAGGGTGACCTGGGACCTGGTGCGGGAGGTCGCGGGCGAGGAAGGCTCCGTCGTCGTCCAGGTGGCCGACGCGAAGAACCTCCGCCGCGCGCTCCTCATCACCCTCCAGCTCGGCCAGCTCGAGGTGCCCACCGTCCTCGTCCTGAACATGCACGACGAGGCCGAGGCGCGAGGCATCCGCCACGACCTCGAAGGCCTCGAAGCGGCGCTCGGCATCCCGGTGAGGGCGACGGTCGCGACGCAGGCCCGGGGGCTCCCGGGCGTCCTCGACGCGCTGCCGCTCGCCCGCGTTCCGCGCAACCACGTCCCGATGCCGGAGGACGTGGCGGGGCCGGCGCTGGCCCTCCTCACCGGCCGCGCCGCCGCGCCGGAGGAGACGCCGGCCTTCCTGTCGCGCTACCACGAGGCGCTCCTCGCGCACGCGGACGCGATCACCCGGCGGCACGCCACCGAGGCCGGCCGCCCCGGCGAGCGCTGGTCGCGCCGGATCGGGCGGGTGGCCATCCACCCGCTCCTCGGCTGGCCCGTGCTCGCTCTCGTGCTCTACGCGCTCTACGAGTTCGTCGGCGTCTTCGGCGCCGGCACGCTCGTCAACCTGATGGAGAAGGACCTCTTCCACGGGTACCTGAACCCGTGGGCGGTGGCCCTCTTCTCGCACGTGCCCTGGGCCTTCGCCCGCGACCTCGTCGTCGGCGAGTACGGCCTCGTCACGATGGGGTTGTCCTACGGTCTCGCGATCGTGCTCCCGATCGTGCTGACCTTCTTCACCGCCTTCGCCCTCCTCGAGGACTCCGGCTACCTGCCCCGCCTCGCGGTCATGAGCGACCGGGTCTTCCGGGTGATGGGCCTCAACGGGAAGGCCGTGCTGCCGATGGTCCTCGGCCTCGGCTGCGACACGATGGCGACGCTCACCACGCGCATCCTCCCGACGAAGAAGGAGCGCGTCCTCGCGACGCTCCTCCTCGCCCTCGGCGTTCCCTGCTCGGCGCAGCTCGGGGTCATCCTCGCGATGCTGGCCGTCGTGCCGGTGCAGGCCGCGCTCGTGTGGGCGGGCTCGGTCGCGTTCGTGATGATCGCGGTCGGCTGGCTGGCCGCGCGGGTGCTGCCCGGCGAGCGGGGGGACTTCGTGGTCGAGCTGCCGCCGATGCGCCTGCCGCAGCTCGCGAACGTCGCCTCGAAGACCGCGGCCCGCGTCGAGTGGTACCTGAAGGAGGCGCTGCCCCTCTTCCTCGCCGGCACCCTCGTCCTCTTCCTCCTCGACCGGCTGAAGCTGCTCGGGGCGGTCATCGAGGCGGGCAAGCCGGTCGTGACGGGTCTGCTCGGGCTTCCCCCGGAGGCCTCGGCCGCGTTCCTCATCGGCTTCCTGCGCCGCGATTTCGGCGCGACGCGCCTGTTCGACATGTCGCGCGGCGGAGGGCTCGACGTCGCGCAGCTCGTCGTCGCGATGGTCACGATCACCCTCTTCATCCCCTGCATCGCGAACGTCTTCATGATCGGCAAGGAGCGCGGCTGGAAGACGGCCGGCGCGATGGCCGCGTTCATCTTCCCGGTGGCCTTCGCCGCCGGCGGCGCCGTCCGCGTGGTGCTCCACGCGATCGGCTACTGAGGCCTGCCCGTGCACATGAGCGCCACCCCGCCCGCCTCCGTCGCCCTCGCCGGGGCCGCGACCTGTCCCCTGTGCGGCTTCGACTACGTCCCCGGCGGCGAGACCTGCCGCGAGAAGGGCTGCCCGGTCGCCTTCGGCGGGTGCGCCACGCGCCACTGTCCGCGCTGCGGCTACACGATGCCGGACGAGGAGCGCAGCGCCGCCGCGCGCTTCGTGCGTCGCCTCTTCGGGGGCCGCGCGAAGCGGCCGGGCACCCTGGCCGACCTGCCGGCCGGCGCCACCGCCGTCGTCGAGCGGCTCGACGGCGACCCCGGCCTGCTCGCGCGGCTCACCGCGCAGGGCCTCGCGGCCGGCGTCGAGATCCACGTGCTGCAGCGCACCCCGACCCACGTCGTGGAGGTCGGCCACACGACGATCGCGGTCGAGACGCGCGTCGCCGAGACGATCTTCGTCAGATAGACTCGCCGGCCAGCCCGGCCACGTCCGCGACCGCGAGCGGCTCGCGGGTGACGAAGCCCTCGCCGTAGCGCACGCCGATGCGCTGGCCGTGGCGGCGGCCGGCGAGCTCCACCGCCTCCCGGAAGCGGTCGAGGGGGAGGACGCCCGTCTCGCCCGGCGCCGGGGTGAACTGGCTCGCGAAGGCGGAGATGGCCCGCACCTTCTGGTCCCACACCGCCGTGACGTCGACGACGAACGTGGGCGAGATGTCGTTGGCCTCCGTCATCGTCACGGCGTAGACGAGCTTCGACGGCCGGAACGCCGGGCCGAGGTCCGGGCGGTAGTTGCGCAGGCCCGCGAGGAACGACGCGTCGTAGACGATGCGGCTCGCCGCGGCGTGGTCGGGGTGCCGCTGCTTCCAGTGCTGGAGGAGGACCACGCGCGGCCGCAGCCGGCGAATCGCCTCGACCATCCGGTCCTTGTACTCGGGCACGACCTCGAGCCGCGCGTCGGGCAGGCCGAGCGACTCGCGGTGGAGGGCGCCGAGGACCCGGGCCGCCTCCTGCGCCTCTCTCGCGCGCGTCTCGGGCGTGCCCCGGCTGCCGCTCTCGCCGCGCGTCAGGTCCACCATGCAGACGCGGCGCCCGCGGGCGGCCTCGAGGGCGAGCGTCCCGCCCATGACGAGCTCCGCGTCGTCGGGGTGGGCGCAGACGCCGGCCACGTCGAAGGAGGTCCCGCTCACGCGCTCATCACCCTCTCGTAGACGGCCTCGTACTGGGCCACGACGCGGTCCGCGTCGAAGAGCGACGCCACGCGGTGCCGGGCCGCTTCGCCCATCTCCCGCCGCCTCTCGTCGCAGCGCAGGATCTCGATCGTGCGGGCCGCCATTCCCTCGACGTCGCCGACCGGCAGGAGAAAGCCGCTCTCCGCGTGCTTCACGACCTCGGGCAGGCCGCCCGCGTCGGAGCCCACGACCGGCACGCCCGCGGCCATGGCCTCGAGGGCCGAGAGGCCGAACGACTCGAGCTCCGAGGGCAGCAGGAAGACGTCGGCGAGGGCCGCGACGTCCTCGATGTCCTGGCGGGTGCCGAGGAACCGGAGGCGATCGGACAGGCCGAGCCGCCGGGCCAGGGCCTGGGCCGAGGAGCGCTCGGGCCCGTCGCCGACCATCAGCAGCACCGAGTCGACCTCGCGGCTGACGCGCTCGAAGATCCGCACGACGTCGAGGACGCGCTTCACCGGCCGGAAGTTCGACACGTGGAGGAGCACCTTCTGGCCCCGCGCCGCGTAGGCCGAGCGGTCCGGCCGGTCCGGCACGTACCCGTGCACGTCCACGAAGTTCGGCACGACGTCGATCCGCGACGAGACCTGGAACTCCGCGACGGTCATCCGCCGGAGGAAGTCCGACACGGCGGTCACGGCGTCCGAGCGCTCGATGCCGAACTTCGTGATCTCGAAGAACGAGCGGTCCTGGCCGACGATCGTGATGTCCGTCCCGTGGAGGGTCGTCACCATCCGCGGCGCGCCCGAGCCGAGCATCTGCTGGGCGAGGAGGCCCGCGATCGCGTGGGGGATGGCGTAGTGGACGTGGAAGAGCTCGAGGCCGTGCTCGCGCGTCGCCTCGGCCATCTTCACCGCGAGGGCGAGATCGTGAGGCGGGTACTCGAACAGCGGGTAGCTCGAGATGTCGACCTCGTGGAAGCAGATGTTCTGCTGGAGGTCGCCGAGGCGGAACGGCAGGCGGTAGGAGATGACGTGGATGTCGTGGCCGCGTCGAGCGAGCTGCTTGCCGAGCTCGGCCGCGACGGCGCCGGAGCCGCCCACGGTCGGGTAGCAGACGATGCCGATCCTCACAGCCTCACCACCTGGTGGCCGTCGGCGAATACGTCGATCCGCTCCCGCAGGACCTCGGCGAGAGAGAGCCCGTGACGGGCCAGCGCGGACACGAGGCCGATCCCGCGCTCCTGGAGCGAGCCCCCGGGGAAGAGCGCGTCGCGGGTGCGGCGCAGCCGATCGGCCCGGCCCTGGTCCCGCTTCTTCAGCGCCCGGAGGGCCTTCTCGTGCAGGCCCTCGATCTGGTGGAGGGCGCGGCCGCGAGCCGACGCGGCGGCCGCGCGGAGCGTGGGGTCGTGGAGGCCGAGCAGCTCCTCGAGCCGGGCCGTCTCCCGCTCGAGCGCCTCGCGGGTCGAGGCGAAGGCGCCCTCGACGTCCGGGTAGGTCTCGCGGGCCCAGCGCGTGACGAGGGCCTCGGGGTCGGCCACGAGGTCGGCGAGGGCCAGCCCCTCGGCGTCGAGGGCGCGGGCGTGGGGCGGCTCGACGATCGTCGCGCTCGGCCGCGGCAGGATCACCGGCCGCGGGATGCCGAAGTGCGCGTACGAGGGCGCGATCTGCGCGTGGTACGCGATCTCGGCCGGCCCGCCGACGTAGGCCGCGGTGGGAAGGAGCGCGTCCTGGACGAGCGGGCGCAGGAGGGCCCCCGGGCTCCACGCCGAGGGGTCGCTCTCGAGGCGGCGCACGGCTTCCTCGACGTCGATCCGCTCGCGCGTGCCCCGGATCTCGATCGTGCCGTCGCCGAACGCGAGCGCGCGGCGCTGGCCCTCGGCGAGGACGAACGCGTTCAGGAAGCCGGGCCGCACCGGGACCTGCTGGTGGTAGCCCGCGGCCAGGAGGCGCTGCCCCTGCTCGATCGCGAGCCGGGAGGTGGGCGAGCCCTCGCGAAGCTCGCGGGCGAGCACGGGGACGGCGAGCGCCTTCAGCTCGGGGTCCGAGGGATCGAGGACGACGAGGCCGGGCAGGATGCGCGAGACGAACCGGCCGAACGCCCCGGAGATCGTCTCGCCCGGGACGTAGCAGGCCGCCACCGCCTCGAGCGTCTCGTCGCGACCGAGGGCGGGGGGCAGCGCGCGGCCGAGCTCGTCGACGAGGCCGCCGATCGTGTCGTCGAGGCCGATCGCCCACGCGGGCTCGCCCGCCGGCTCGCGCCGCGGGTCGTAGCGCAGCGTCCGCAGCGCGCCGGTGGCGTCGAGGACGCTCGTCGAGCGCACCTCGGCGAAGTCGTGGTCGTCGGAGGCGATCCAGAACACCGGGACGGCCGGCCGGCCGCCTTCCTCGAGCCGCCGCGCCACCTCGACCGTCGCGAGCGCCTTCAGGAGGACGAAGAGCGGGCCGCCGAAGATCCCCGGCTGCTGCCCGGTGACGACGGCCACGGTCCCGCTCCCGGCGAGCCGCCGCGCGTTCGCCGCGGCGGCTTCGGCTCCGCGCGCCCGCTGCTGGCGGACGAGGGCCTCGGCCACCCGGCTCGACGGCCTCGGATGGGCCAAAGACGCCTCGGCCGCCTTCGCGACGGCCTCGAGCGACAGGGGGCTTCCCCCGAGGAAGGGGACGACCGTCGCGCGGCCCTGGAGGTAGTCGAGGAAGAGCGGGCTCAGGGGCTGGCCGAGGGACGCGAAGGCGAGAATCTCGCGAGCGCTGGCGGGCATGGGAATCGACAATAACATAGCCGCAAGATGTTCTGCGACATCGACTTGTCGAGTCATGGGGTTTGACAGCCGCGGAATTCGGATGCTAGATTCGCCGAAGACCGCTGGGGGTCCGTGTCGTTATTGAGCGGCGGCGCGGGGGCGCGCGATGAGCGACGAGAAGACACCGACGCGCGATGAGGTCCCGGCGACGATCGGCCGCTACCAGATCACCGGGACCCTCGGCTTCGGCGCGATGGGCGCCGTCTACAAGGCGTTCGACCCGCTCATCAAGCGCACCCTCGCCATCAAGACGATCCGCCTCGACATCCCCCGGAACAGCCCGCAGCACCAGGCGTTCATCGAGCGCTTCTATCAGGAGGCGCGCATCTCGGGGACGCTCTCGCATCCGAACATCGTGACCCTCTTCGACATCGGCGAGGAGAACGGGCTGCCGTTCCTCGCCATGGAGTTCGTCGACGGGAAGACGATCGCGTCGGTGCTCGACGAGGGCACGCGCTACAAGCCCGAGAAGGTCATCGCCCTCGTCAGCCAGATCGCGGCGGCCCTCGACTACGCGCACTCGCGCGGGGTCGTCCACCGGGACATCAAGCCGTCGAACCTGATCGTCGACGACGCCGAGAAGGTGAAGGTCACGGACTTCGGCATCGCGAAGCTCGCCGACTCGGAGATCACGCACGCGGGCGCCCTCCTCGGCACGCCGTCCTACATGTCGCCCGAGCAGGCGATGGGCGAGAAGCTGGACGGCCGCAGCGACATCTTCTCCCTCGGCGTGTGCGCCTTCGAGATGCTCTCGGGCCAGCAGCCCTTCCCGGGCGCGAACGTCACGTCGATCCTCTACAAGCTCGTCCACGTCGACCCGATCGAGCCGCCGGACCTCGAGCTGAACGGGCTCGTGCCGCAGAAGTGGCGCGAGGTGTTCAGCAAGGTCCTCGCGAAGAAGCCGGCGAACCGCTACCAGACGGCCGGGTCGTTCGTCGAGGACCTCGAGTACTGCCTCGGCTCGTGGTTCACCGGGCTCGGCGAGTCGAACGCCGCCGGCGCGACCGCGTCCATCGGCGAGCAGACCGTCACGGTGCAGCGCCCCGCGCTCGCCGGGCTGCAGACGACCTCGGAGATCGAGACCCTCGTGCACACGCCGCCGGCGGGCCTGCCCTCCGTCGCTCCCGCGCCGCCCGAGGAGGAGATGCCGACGGTCCGTCTCGCCCCGCCTTCGTCGCCGAAGGCCGACCCGTCCGACCTCCCGACCGTGCGCCTGACGGGCGCCGCGACGACGAAGGCGCCGGCCGTTTCCCGGTCGGCTCCGCCGGTCCGTGGCCCCGAGGACAGCGGCGCGACGATGGCTCTCGTGGAGCCTCCGCCTCCGCCGACCATCCTGATCGCGCCACCGCCGAAGGCCGCCGGAGGCCCGCCGCCGCTCCCGGCGGTGACGCCGTCCGCGCTCACCCCGGAGGCGGAGCCCACCGTGGCCGAGGCCGTCTCCCCGACGGCCATCGCGCCGGCGACGCGCGGGCCGGGCCTGCCGCTGGGCGCCGTCGTGGGCGGCATCGCGGCCCTGCTGCTCCTCGCGGCCGGGCTCGTCGGCTGGGCCCTCTGGAGCCGCTCGCACCCGCCGGCCGCCGCGGCCGTCGCGGTGCCCACGGCCGCGCCGGTGGCGGCGACGCCCGAGCCGACGCCCGTGGCGACGGCCGCGCCCGTGGCCGGCGCCCTGCGCGTCGTGAGCGAGCCGGCCGGCGCCCGCGTGAAGGTGGACGGCGAGGCGAAGGGCCAGACGCCGCTCGACCTCGCGGAGCTGCCCTTCGGCAGCCACGACGTGCGGGTGGAGCTGAAGGGCTTCGACGCGCAGGTCCGCTCGGTGAGCCTCAGCCCCGAGGAGCCCCGCGTCGAGCTCAGCGTGAGCCTCGCCAAGGCCGCGCCGACCGCGGGCACGGCCGACGTCGTCTCGACGCCGGCCGGCGCGGCGGTGGCCGTCGACGGCAAGCCCGTCGGCCGCACTCCGCTCACCGGCCTCTCCCTGAAGGCGGGCGCGCGCAAGCTCGACCTGACCCTCGAGGGCCACGAGGCCTGGTCGGGAACGGTGGACGTCGTCGCCGGCCAGAAGGGCCGCGTCGACGTGAAGCTCAAGCCGATCCCGGTCGCGAAACCCGCGCCGACCCCCGAGCCGGTCGACACGACCAGGGTCTACGCGCAGACCGACGTCGACACGCCGGCGAAGAAGACGAGCGGCGAGTCGCCCTCCTACCCGCGGGCGGGCGCGCCGCGGCTGCGGTCGAGCGAGCGCATCTCCGTCGTCGTGCGCTTCGTGGTCGACGAGAAGGGCGAGGTGCAGGACCTCTCGGTCGTGGAGTCCGCCGGCAAGGTGGTGGACGCGGCGGTCATCCAGGCCGTCCGCTCCTGGAGGTACGAGCCGGCCGTGAAGCGGGGGGTGAAGGTCCGCTCGCAGATGCTCTTCAAGCAGACCTTCCTCGGGGGCTAGCGGGGGAGAAGGTGGCGAAGCTCATCGTCAACCCCACGTCGGCGAACCGGCGGGAGATCGCGCTCTCCCGCTCGATGATCCTGACGATCGGCCGGGACCCGTCGAACGACCTCGTCCTCGCCGACTCGATGGTGTCGAGGCGCCACGCCGTGGTCGAGCACCGCGGCTCGCAGTTCTTCCTTCGCGACTGCAACTCGGTGAACGGCTCGGTGGTGAACGGGGACCGCGTCGGCGAGCGCGCCCTGCGCGACGGGGACCTGCTCGCGATCGGAGCGATGCGCCTGCTCTTCCGCGACGACCCGGCCGAGGCCCCCGGCCCGGGCAAGGTGGTGCAGCACCCCTCGGCCGCTCCCCTCGAGTGCCCCTCGTGCGGCGCCGGGTACCGCCGCGGCGACCTCTTCTGTCGCGAGTGCGGGGCCCAGGTCGCGCAGCCGAGCGGGCCGCCCCGCGCCGTGTGCACGGCCTGCGGCACCGCGGTGCCGCTGCCCGCCCGCTTCTGCAGCGCCTGCGGCACGACCCTCGCGCCCTCGGGCGAGCGGCTCGCGGAGACCGCGGCCCCGCCCCGCGAGACGCTCGCCTCGCCGTCGGCCGGGATCTCCGGCCCGATCGCCGCGGGCTCCATGGCGATCGCCGCCCGCGTGGACAGCTCGCCGGCCGCGTCCTCGCCCGACGTGACGCCGCTCGGCCAGCGGTCGCTGCGCGACCGGGTCCCCGCCCCCGTCCCGCGGGCCGAGCCGCGGGCGAGCCTCGCCGGCGCGCGGGCGCTGGCGTTCGCGATCGACGCCGTCTTCGTGGCCGCGGTGCAGGTCGTCGTCCTCGCCCCGGTGGCCTGGTACTGGTGGACGCGCGAGGCGCCGAAGGCTCCGGGCGACGTGCCGTTCCTGCCGATCCTGGCCTCGGTCACGCTCGTGCCGCTCGCCGCGCTCGTGGGCGCGCTCTACCACGTCTACTTCTGGTCGACGAAGGGCGCGACGCCCGGCAAGGAGCTGCTGGACCTGCGGGTCGAGGACGAGGAGGGCCGCTCGCCGATCGGCGTCGGGAAGGCCGCGCTGCGCGCCCTCGGTTACCTGCTCGGGTTCGCGAGCCTCGGGATCGGCTTCGCCATGGCCGCCTCGGGCGGCGCCCTCCACGACCGCATCGCGGGCACCCGTGTCGCGAGGGCCCCGCGGCGATGAGCCTCGACCCGAACGGCCCGGCCCCGGCCGAGCCCTCGCCGGGCGGCGCGGCCGTGGCCGAGGTCGGCGGCGAGTTGGCGCTCCCGCACGTCCCGCCCGAGGTGGCGGGGCCGCCGGCCGAGCACGCCGGCTCGAGGGTCTGGCGCGCGACGTGGGAGTTCCTGCACGACCTCTCGGTGGCCGTCCTCTTCTGCTTCTTCCTGATCACGTTCGTGGCGCAGGCGTTCCGCGTCCAGGGGACGAGCATGGAGCCGCTGCTCGAGGACGGCGAGCGGATCGTCGTGAACAAGTTCGTCTACCGCTTCCGCGCGATCGACCGCGGCGACGTCGTCGTCTTCTGGTACCCGCGGGACCCGTCGGTCTCGTTCATCAAGCGCGTGGTCGGCCTCCCCGGCGACACGGTGGAGATCCGCGGCGGGCGGCTGATCGTCAACGGCGCCGCGGTCGACGAGCGCTACCTGCCGCCCGCCTTCCGCGACTCGGACAGCCTCCCCCCGACCGAGGTGCGCCGGGGCTACTACTTCGTGCTGGGCGACCACCGGAGGAGCAGCAACGACTCGCGCAGCTGGGGTGAGGTGCCGGAGCGCTACATCTACGGCCGGGCCGTCTTCCGCTTCTGGCCGCTGGCCCGCGTCGGCCCGATCCACTGACGAGGGCCGACGCCGGCCGAAAGGCCCGCGCCGGCGGGTGAGACGCGATACACTCTTGGGCTCGGAGATGGCCAAGAAAGAGACGGGAGAGGCGGAGGTCCGCCCGCGCGCCGTGCTCGCGCTGGAGGACGGGAAGGTCTTCGAAGGCCGCGTCTTCGGCCGGCGAGGCGAGGTGACGGGCGAGGTGGTCTTCAACACCGCCCTCTGCGGCTACCAGGAGGTCCTCACCGACCCCTCGTACGCCGGGCAGATCGTCACGATGACCTACCCCCACATCGGGAACTACGGGGTGAACCGCGAGGACGTCGAGTCGGCGCGGCCGCAGGTCGCCGGCTTCGTCGTGCGCGAGGCGGCGACCGTCGTCTCGTCGTGGCGGGCCTCGGGCGCCCTCGACCGTTACCTCGACGAGCACGGGATCGTCGGCATCAGCGAGATCGACACCCGCGCCCTCACGCGCCACCTGCGCACCCACGGCGCGAAGCGCGGCGTCATCTCCGCGATCGACCTCGACCACGCGTCCCTCGTCGCGAAGGCGGGCGCGTCGCGGTCGATGGTGGGCCTCGACCTCGCGCGCGAGGTCACCTGCCGCGCGCCGTGGACCTTCGACCCGTCGGCCGAGGGGCAGGCCGACCACCTCGCGCCGGTCCTGCGCCCGGGCGAGGGGAAGGCCCTGCGGCCCGGGGAGAAGCCCTACAAGGTCGTCGCGTACGACTTCGGGATGAAGCGGAACATCCTCCGGAACCTCGTGGCCGCCGGCTGCGACGTGACGGTGGTGCCGGCGACGACGCCGGCCGCCGAGGCCCTCGCCCTGTCTCCCGAGGGGGTCTTCCTCTCGAACGGCCCCGGTGACCCCGAGCCGGTGACCTACGGGATCGAGGCGGCGAAGAAGTTCGTCGACACCCTGCCCGTCTTCGGCATCTGCCTCGGCCATCAGATCCTCGGCCTCGCCTGCGGCGGGAAGACCTACAAGCTGAAGTTCGGCCACCGCGGGGCGAACCACCCGGTGAAGAACCTCGAGACCGGGCAGGTCGAGATCACCTCGCAGAACCACGGCTTCTGCATCGAGCCGTCGCTGTTCGAGTCGGACGAGTTCGTGCTCACGCACCGCAACCTGAACGACGGCACCGTCGAGGGCTTCCGCATGAAGAGCCGCCCGGTGCTCTCGGTCCAGTACCACCCCGAGGCGAGCCCGGGGCCGCACGACAGCCACTACCTCTTCGAGGAGTTCGTCGCCATGATGCGCGCGCGGCGGGAGGGCCGGTAGGTGCCGAGGGACCACTCCATCAAGTCCGTCCTCGTGATCGGCTCGGGGCCGATCGTCATCGGCCAGGCCTGCGAGTTCGACTACTCGGGCACCCAGGCGATCAAGGTCCTCCGCAAGGAGGGCATCCGGGTCTCGCTCGTCAACTCGAACCCGGCCACGATCATGACGGACCCCGAGTACGCCGACCGCACGTACGTCGAGCCGCTGACCCCGGAGGCGGTCGAGGCCATCCTCGAGCGCGAGCGGCCGGACGCGCTGCTGCCGACGGTCGGCGGCCAGACCGCCCTCAACCTCGCCGTCGAGCTCTCGAAGCGCGGCGTCCTCGACCGCCTCGGCGTGCGCCTCATCGGGGCGAGCCGCCGCGCGGTCGAGGTCGGGGAGGACCGCCAGCTCTTCAAGGAGGCGATGGCCCGGATCGGCCTCGACGTCCCGAAGAGCGGCTTCGCCACGAACCTCGACGAGGCCCGGAAGGTCCTCGAGCTGACCGGCCTGCCCGCCGTCATCCGCCCGTCGTTCACCCTCGGCGGCACCGGCGGGGGCATCGCCTACAACCTCGAGGAGTTCGAGGACATCGCCGCCCGCGGCATCGACCTCTCGCCCGTGCACCAGGTCCTGATCGAGGAGTCCGTCCTCGGCTGGAAGGAGTACGAGCTCGAGGTGATGCGGGACAAGGCCGACAACTTCGTGGTGATCTGCTCCATCGAGAACTTCGACCCGATGGGCATCCACACCGGGGACTCGGTCACCGTCGCACCGGCCCAGACCCTGACCGACCGCGAGTACCAGCAGATGAGGAACGCCGCGCGGGCGATCATCCGCGAGGTCGGGGTCGAGACGGGCGGCTCGAACATCCAGTTCGCGGTCGACCCGAAGACCGGGCGCATGACGGTCATCGAGATGAACCCCCGCGTGTCGCGCTCGTCGGCCCTCGCGTCGAAGGCGACCGGGTTCCCGATCGCCAAGATCGCCGCCCTCCTCGCGATCGGCTACCACCTCGACGAGATCCAGAACGACATCACCCGCGTGACGCCGGCGTCGTTCGAGCCGGTGATCGACTACGTGGTCGTGAAGATCCCGCGGTGGGCGTTCGAGAAGTTCAAGGACGCGAGCCCCGCCCTCGGCACCCAGATGAAGTCGGTCGGCGAGGTGATGGCGATCGGCCGCACGTTCAAGGAGGCCCTGCACAAGGGCCTCCGCGGCCTCGAGACGGGCGTCTCCGGCTTCGCGCGGAAGGACCTCGACGACGCGCGGATCAAGGAGAAGCTCCTCCACGCCGACCCCGACCGGATCTTCTACGTGAAGCGCGCCCTCGACCTCGGGTGGGCCCACGAGGAGATCTACCGGATGACCGGGATCGACCCGTGGTTCCTCGACCAGATCCAGCAGATCGTCAACCTCGAGCGGGGGATCGGGCCGGCCCTCTTCGCCGGCGAGGCGGGGAAGGCCGAAGTGGCCGACCGGGAGCGGCTCGTCGACGCCAAGCGCATGGGCTTCTCGGACGCGCGGCTCGCGCAGCTGACCGAGCGCAGCGAGGCCGAGGTCCGCGCCGCGCGGAAGGCGGCCGGCCTCGAGCCCGTCTTCAAGCGCGTCGACACCTGCTCGGCCGAGTTCGAGTCGTTCACGCCGTACCTCTACTCGACCTACGAGAGCGAGTGCGAGGCCGAGCCGACGAGCCGCCGCAAGGTCGTCATCCTCGGGAGCGGGCCCAACCGCATCGGGCAGGGCATCGAGTTCGACTACTGCTGCTGCCACGCGGCCTTCGCGTTCAAGGAGGAGGGGTTCGAGGCCATCATGGTCAACTGCAACCCCGAGACGGTCTCGACCGACTACGACACCTCCGACCGCCTGTACTTCGAGCCGCTCGCCTTCGAGGACGTGATGAACATCCTCGAGAAGGAGAAGCCCGAGGGCGTCGTCGTGCAGTTCGGCGGCCAGACGCCGCTGCGCCTCTCGGTCCCGCTCCACGAGGCCGGGGTGAAGATCCTCGGGACGAGCCCCGACGCGACCGACATCGCGGAGGACCGCAAGCGCTTCAAGGCGCTCCTCGACCGGCTCGACATCCGCCAGCCCGAGAGCGGCACCGCCACCTCGCTCGACGAGGCGAAGGTCGTGGCCGCCTCCATCGGCTACCCCGTGCTGGTGAGGCCCTCGTACGTCCTCGGCGGGCGGGCGATGGCGATCGTCTACGACGCGGGACGCCTCGAGGAGTACGTGCGCGAGGCGGTGAAGGCCTCGCCCGAGCACCCGATCCTGATCGACCGCTTCCTCGAGGACGCGTACGAGGTCGACGTCGACGCCCTCGGCGACGGCGAGCGGGTCGTGATCGGGGGCATCCTCCAGCACATCGAGGAGGCCGGGATCCACTCCGGCGACTCCGCGATGGTCCTGCCCACGTACAAGATCACCCCGGAGCACCTCGCCACGATCCGCCGCTACACCCGCGAGCTCGGCATGGCCCTCGGCGTTCGCGGCCTCATGAACGTGCAGTACGCGATCAAGAACGACGTCGTCTACGTCCTCGAGGTCAACCCGCGCGCCTCCCGCACGACCCCGTTCGTGAGCAAGGCGACGGGGGTGCCGCTCGCGAAGGTCGCGGCGAAGATCATGGCCGGCCGCACCCTCGCGGAGCTCGGGATCGTCGAGGACCTGACGGTCGGGCGCATCTTCGTGAAGGAGTCGGTGTTTCCGTTCCTGAAGTTCCAGGGCGCCGACATCCTCCTCGGCCCGGAGATGAAGTCGACGGGCGAGGTGATGGGCATCTCGAACGACTTCGGCATCGCCTTCGCGAAGTCGCAGCAGGCGGCGGGCTTCCGGATCCCGACGAGCGGGAGCGTCTTCGTCTCGGTGAACGACTTCGACAAGGCGGGCGTCCTCCCCCACGCGAAGGCGCTCCACGAGATGGGCTTCACGATCCTCGCCACGAAGGGGACGGCCGACTACCTCTGCGCTCACGGCGTCCCCGCGCAGCTCGTCTACAAGGTGAACGAGGGCCGCCCGAACGTCGTCGACCGGATCAAGAACGGCGACATCCGCATCGTCTTCAACACCCCGCTCGGCGGGGAGTCGTTCTACGACGACAGCCTCATCCGCAAGAGCGCGACGATGCACAACGTCCTCGTCGTGACGACCCTGACCGCGACGGCGGCGACGGTGCAGGCGATCCGCCCTGCGCGAGCGCGGGGCCGACTACCTGTCGCTCCAGGAGATCCACGCGCA
Source organism: Vicinamibacteria bacterium (assembly GCA_046331285.1). Classification (GTDB taxonomy): domain Bacteria; phylum Acidobacteriota; class Vicinamibacteria; order Fen-336; family Fen-336; genus DATBSL01. Next base: position 25,027 of record JAXLRD010000040.1, on the reverse strand, counting down.
GGCGCGCGCCTGACGGCCCTTGAGACCCCTGTACCTCGCGCTCTCGGGGGGTGGCGCCCACGCCGCGGCGCACTGCGGGGTGCTCCTCGCTCTCGAGCGGGCCGGCCTTCCCGTCGCCGGCGTGAGCCGTCTCGGGGGCCTCGCTCGTCGCCGCCGCGTGGGCGGGCGGCGCGGACATGACGCGCTTCGTCGAGCAGGCGTCGACCCTCCACCCGTGGATGTGGGTGCGGGGCTGGGGCGGGGGGCTCCTCTCCGGCAGCCGCCTCGGCGCCCTCATCGACGAGTGGCTGCCCGTCGCGCGGTTCGAGGAGCTCAAGGTGCCGCTCGTCGTCGTCGCCGCCGACGTGGACACCGGGGAGGCGGTCGTCTTCCGCGAGGGCAGCGTGCGCGACGCGGTGCGCGCCTCGTGCAGCTTCCCCGGCTTCTTCCCGCCGTTCCAGTGGAACGGACGGCGGCTCGTCGACGGCAGCGTCTCGGAGGTCGTGCCCGTGCGGCGGGCGCGCGAGCTGGCGGGCGACCACGGCGTCGTCCTCGCGGTCGACTGCAACGCCGGCGGCCGGTGGCCGGGCGCCGACTCGTTCGTGTCGATCGCGCTGCGCGCGGGCCTGACGATGCTGCGCGGGCGCACGCGGGCCGAGCTCGCGGGCGCCGACCTCGTCCTCTCTCCGCCGATCGGCGAGTCGGGCTGGATGCGGCCGCAGCGCATCCCCGGCTTCGCCGCCGCCGGCGAGGAGGCGATCGAAGGCGCGCTGCCCGAGCTGCGGCGGCTCCTCGAGGGCTGAACGGTGAGGCGCGCGGCGCGGGCGGCGGCGTGGGCGGCGGCGGTCGCAGCGGCCGTCCTCGGCGCGCTCGCGCTCTACGACCGCGCGGCGCCGGCCCCGGCCCCGTGGATGGCCTCGGCTGGGCCTCGAGGCCCGCTACGAGACCGTCGCCGGCCACCGGCTGCGGTACGTCCGGACAGGCGGGCCCGCCGTCGTCCTCGTCCACGGCTTCGGCTCGTCGCTCGCGATGTGGAAGGACGTCGTCCCTGCCCTCGCGCGCGACCACGACGTCGTCGCTCTCGACCTGCCGGGCTTCGGGCAGTCCGATCCAGCCCCGGACTCGGTCGACGACTTCCCGCGCGCGGTCGTCGGCCTCATGGACTGCCTCGGGATCGCTCGCCTCGTGGGCAACAGCGCCTCGGCGGGGAGCGTGCGCGCTCGTCGCCGGTTTCGTCCCGAGCGCGTGAGCGCGCTCGTCCTCGTCGACGTCGGCTTCAACCTCGCCCCGGCCGACCAGCTCGGTCTTCGTCCGGAAGCTCCACGATGGGGCCTGCTGCGTCGGCGCTCGCTCACCTGCCGGGCAAGCGGACCGTGGTCGAGGCGGCCCTCCGCCAGGTCTTCCACGACCCCCGGCTCGTCACCCCCGAACGGGTGGCGGCGGAGTACCTTGAGGGCGCGCGCAAGAAGGAGGGCACCTTCTTCGCCTCGATCCGCTCGCTCGGGGACGCTTCGCGACCGCGCGACGCTCGTCCAGGACGCCTCCCCCGCGTCGTCGCGCCGACGCTCGTCGTCCGGGGGCGCTGACGACCGGTGGATCCCGCCCGCCCATGCGGACCGGTTCGTCGCCGCGGTCGCGGGCGCGCGCAAGGTCGTGATTCCCGACTGCGGGCACGCCGCAGGAGGAGAAGCCCGTGGCGCTGCTCGCGGTGGTGAGCTGTTCCTGGAGGAGGCCGCGGGTCAGGCCTCCCGCGCCCGGATCCACCGGGCTCTTCCTGCCGCACCGTCCAGCGAGCGCGCAGGCCGTCCGTGAGGACGGCAGCGAAGATGACCGCGCCGCGACGAGCGGGTAGAGATACGGATCGGCGTTCAGCACGACGAGGCCGTTCTCGACCGTCTGGATGAGCAGCGCCCCGAGCAGCGCGCCGGGGAGCACCTGGCCGCGCCCGCCGAAGAGGCTCGTGCCGCCGAGCACGGCGGCGGCGATGGCCGAGAACTCCCGGTCGCGGTCGAAGGTCGGCGACACCGCGCCGAGCTGCGCGAGGGCCAGCGTCGCGCCGATCGCTGCCGCGGCGCCGCTCGCGAGGTACGCCGCGGCCAGCCGCCGGTCGACCGGCGGCTGCGCGGCGCGCGGCCCCCGCGTCGCGGCCGACGGCGTAGGTTTCCCGGCCGAAGGCGGTCGAGCCCAGCACGAGGTGGCCAGGCCGAGCGTCATCCCGAGGACGAGCACCGGCGCGGGCACCCCGAGGAGCCGCGTGGCCCCGAGGCGCAGCAGCTCGTCGGGCAGGTTCATCGCGCGCGTCTGCGTGATCCACAGCGCGAGCCCGCGGCCGAGGAAGAGCGCGTCGACAGCGTGGCGACGAACGGGAGCACGCGCAGGCGGACGACGACGAGCGCGTTCACGGCCCCGAACAGCAGCCCGACGGCGAGCATCGCCTCGAGCGCGACGGGCAGGGGGACGCCCGCGAGGAGCAGCTTGCCGCCGACCGCGCCCGCGACGCATGGCTGCTCCGACCGACAGGTCGACCCTGCCCGTCAGCAGCACGAAGGTCATGCCGGTCGCGACCACGGCGGTCGACGCGGCCTGGGTGACGATGTTGATCAGGTTGCGTCCGCTCAGAACACGTCGGAGCGGAGGCGAAGAAGGCGACCACCACCGCGAGGAGCAGGAGCGGCGCCCGCTCGAGAGCGGCGCTCGCGACGGCCGTCCGGACGCGCGCCGTGTCACGCCGCGCCTCCCCGCCCGCGAGTCCGGCACGGCGGCTCGCAGGATCCGCTCGCGGTCGAACTCGGCGCGCGGGTTTCCTCGTCGCGAAGCTCGCCGCGGCGCATCACGAGCACGCGGTCGCACAGGCCCAGCAGCTCCTCCGTCTCCGAGGAGACGAGGATCACCCCCGCGCCCTGCTCGGCCAGCGAGCGCACGAGCTCGTAGACGTCGTAGCGCGCGGCCACGTCGATGCCGCGCGTCGGCTCGTCGAGGAGGAGCACCGCCGGCCGCGCCATGAGCCACCGCGCGAGGACCGCCTTCAGCGGCTGGTTCCCGCCGCTCAGCGTCGAGACGGCCTGCCCGGCGCGGGCGTGGGGCGAGGCGGACGGCCTCGCGGATCTCCGCCACGGCGCGCCCGAGGGCGTCCGGCGTCGACGAGCCGCAGCGGCCGCGGGCGTGGCGCGAGAGGGCGACGAGCGAGACGTTGTCGAGGATCGACGCCTCGAGGAAGAGGCCCTCGGCGTGGCGGTCCTCCGTCACGAGCGCCATGCCCGGGCGCGCGCGGGCGATCGGCCGCGAAGGGGCTCCTCGCGGAGGAGCACTGCCGCGCTCGCACGGGTCGAGGCCGAAGAGGATGCGGAGGAGCTCGGTGCGGCCCGCGCCCAGGAGCCCGGCGATCCCGAGGACCTCGCCGGCGTGCAGCCGCAGGCTGACGCCCTCGACGACGCCGGGCTGGCCGAGGCCGCGCGCCTCGAGCAGCACCTCGGTCCGCGGCGCGGTGCGGGCCGGCGGGAAGCGCTGGCCCAGGCTTCGCCCGCCATGGCTCGACGAGGCGAGGCTCGTCGAAGCCGGACTGCGGGCCGCCGCCTGCACGGCGCCGTCGCGCAGCACCGCGACGTCGTCGGCGAGCCGCAGCACGTCCTCGAGCACGTGCGAGACGTAGACGATCACGCCCTGCCCGCGCAGCCTCGCCAGGAAGCTCGAACAGCCTCCGCGTCTCGGGCCCGCTGAGCGAGGTCGTCGGCTCGTCGAGCACGAGCAGCCGGGCGTCGAGCGAGAGGGCGCGCGCGATCTCGACCTTGCCGCGCTCTCCCGCGGACAGCCGCTCGAGCGGAGCCTCCAGGCACCGCGAGGCCCACCGCCTCGAGCCAGCGCCGGCTGCCCTCGCCGAGCGCGCGGCGATCGACGAGGCCGCGCCGCCGGGGCAGGCGGCCGAGGAAGAGGTTCTCGCCCACGCTGAGGTTCGGGAAGAGGTTCAGCTCCTGGTGGACGAACGCCACGCCGCGTCGCTCGGCCTCGCGCGGGTCGCGCGGGGCGTACGGCTCGCCGCCGAGGCGCATCGCGCCGGCGTCCGGCCGCACGAGCCCGCCGATCACGTTCAGGAGCGTCGACTTGCCGGCTCCGTTGCTGCCGACGAGCCCGAGAGTGCGCCCGGCCCCGAGCGCTAGCGACACGCGGAGCACCGGCACGCCGCCGAACGCCTTGCCGACGCCGGAGATTGATCACGCGCGCGCCAGACGCGGGTCCGCGCCGCGTCGACGAGGGCGGCGGCGAGGATCACGCCGCCCTTCACCATCATCACGCCGAAGTTCAGCAGGCCCAGGAGGTCGAGGCCGTTGTCGAGCAGCTTGACGAAGAGGGCGCCGGCGGCGACGCCCGCCAGGCGGCCGCGGCCGCCGGTGAGGCTCGCGCCCCTGATCACCGCGGCGCCGACGACGTCGAGCAGCAGCCGCTGGCCGAGGACCGGCGATCCCGTCTCGGCCTGGGCGGTGGTAGAGGACCGAGGCGAGGGCGGCGAGGACGCCGCTCGCGACGTAGACCGCGATGGTCACGCCCTCGACCGGCACGCCCGAGACGCGCGCCGCCACCGCGTTGCGGCCCACCGCGTAGAGCCAGCGGCCGTAGAGCGAGCGGGCGAGGAGGAGGTGCACGAGCGCGGCCACCGCGAGGGCGAGCGCGAGGGCGCCCGGGATCCGCCCGCCGAGGGCCAGGAAGGACGCCGGGAGCCCGTTGACGTTGCGCGAGCGGGTGAGGAAGACGGCGAGGCCGCTCACGAACATCGTCGAGGTGAGGGTGACGATGAACGCGGGCAGGCCGAGCCGCGCCACCGCGACGCCGTTGAACGCGCCGACGGCGGCGCCCGCGAGGAGCATCGCGGCGAGCGCGGCCGGCACCGCCAGGGGGTGCCCGGCCAGCCATCCCTCGCTCGAGCTCATCACCCACGCGCCGGTGACGCTGGCCAGCGCGATCGTCGACGTCTGCGACAGGTCGATGCCCCCGGCCAGCAGCACCAGCAGCTGGCCCGCGGTCACGATCAGGAGCGGCAGCAGGCTGGAGAGGAGGTTGGCGAGGTTCTCGGGCCGGGCCAGCGCGGGAGCGAGGGGGACGAGCGCGAGGAAGACGGCGAGCGAGAGGACCAGCACGAGGTGCTCGGAGACGAGCAGCCTCCCGAGGCGGGTCCCCACGCGCTACTTCCGGACGCCCGCGCCCCACATCCGGGGCGCCATCTCGGCGCGGTTTCCCTGGTGGATGACGAACCCGGGGTCGCGGACGATCTCCGGCACCGGCTTGCCCGCCTTCGCGTCGAGCAGGGCGTCGAGCGCGGCGCGGGCCTCGAAGTAGACGTCCTGCACGCCGGTGGCGTCCACGTAGCCCTCCTCGAGCAGGCGCCACGCCGTCGCGTCGCCGTCGAAGCCCCCGAGGACCACGTGGCCCGGCTCGCCCGCCTTGCGGTAGCGGCCGGCTCCCTGCAGCGCCGAGACGACCGACGGGAAGAGGAAGTCCGACGACGCGAAGACGAGGTCGACGTCGGGGTGCGCCTGGAGCGCGTTGACGAGGCCGGCCTGGGCCTTCTCCTGGTTCCACTCCGTCGGGATCCGCGCGACGACCGAGACGGCGTCCCCGGCCTCCGCCACCGCCGCGTCGAAGCCGTCGCGCCGGCCCACGGCGTTGATGTCGCCGAGGTCGCCGATCAGCACCATCGCCTTCGCCTTGCGCCCGCTCTTCCGCGCCTGCGCGACGAGGTAGGCGACCGTCTCCTTCGTGAGGGCGAAGTTGTCGGCGACGACCGCGGTCGAGCGCAGATCGCTCTTCTCGGCCGGGCGGTTGAAGAGCACGATCGGGATGCCCGCCTCGTTGGCGGCCCGGATGATCGGCAGGCACGCCTTCGCGTCCTTCGGCACCAGCACGATCCCGTCGACGCGCCGGGCGATGAGCGAGCGCACCTGGTCGAGCTGCCGGTTGGCGTCGCCGTCGGCGATCGCCTGCTCCATCGTCCCGCCGCGCCTGCGGATCTCGTCCTCGAAGGCGCCGAGGGCCGCGACCCAGAACTCGGTCTGCAGCGTCTCGAAGGCGACGCCGATGGTGAGACCGCCTCGCGCGGCCGGGTGGTCGCCCCGGCAGGCGAGGGGCAGCGCGGCGAGGAGGCTCGTGAGGAGGAGCGCGGCGGCGGCGCGGGATCGAGTCATGGCACCCTCAGTCGCGGACGATCCGCCGCAGGTAGGAGACGCTCGACTTCGCCCAGGAGGCCTCGAGCGCGATCGTCTCCTCGAGCCCCGCCTGGCGCGGCGTCCACAGCTCGAGGATCGCGTTCACGTCGCGGCCGGCGGCGGCGAGCCGCCGGAGCAGCCGGGGCACGTCCAGCCGGCCTCGCCCGGCGGGCGCGCCTTCGACCGAGAAACCCATCTGGCCGTCCACGCGGCTGATGGTGAAGTCCTTCACGTGCAGGTTCAAGGCGTAGGGCGCCAGCCGCTCGACGACCACGTCCGGCCCCTCGAGGGCCGCGAACGAGTTGACGGTGTCGAGGCAGATGCCGACGTTCTCGGGCGAGAGGCGCTCCACGATCTCGACGAGCGTGCCCGTCGCGAAGCGGTCGTGGTTCTCGATCGCGATCGCGACGCCGGCGTCGGCGAAGCGGGGCACGAAGGGCGCGAGCCGCGCGACCGTCTCGTCGGGGGACGGATGGTCGCCGGTCCGTCGACGACGACCCGCACGAACGGCGCCCCGACGCGCCGGGCGAGGGCCAGCTGCGCGGCGAGGTCGGCCGCGTCGAGGCCGCGCGTGCCCGTCTCGAGAGCGACGCCGGCCTCCCGCGATGCGTCGACGAGCGCGTCGAGGGCGCGGGATCGAGCGCGGTCAGCGGGAGGTTGTCGCAGTACTGGACCACCTTCACGCCCAGCACGAGAGCGCGCGCGAGCAGCCCGCGCGCGTCGAGCGGCCGCGCGGGGCGGTGGCCGGGAACGCCGACCGCCCAGGTGTAGGTGTACGACCCGATGCCGAGCTTCACTCGGGGAGCTTCCCGTCGAGGATCGCCCGCAGCTGCTGCCGCACGCTGTCGGGCTCGAACACCTGCTTCCAGTCGGGCCGCAGGATGCGCCGGCGGCCGAACTCCGCGATCAGCTTCGCGCCGTCGGAGAGCGGGAAGTCCGCCCGCTCGAAGACGATGCCGAGCGGGACCTTGATGTGGCCGTAGAGGAAGTCCTCCGCGGCGGCGCGCGGCACGCCTCGCCGCACGACCTCCTCGAGCGCCTCGCGCAGGGCGACGATGAGCGCGATGCCCGTGGTCTCGGCCATCGCCGGCTCGAGGAGCGCCATCTGCTCGACGGTGATCCGGTGCGCCCGGGTGACCGGGGCGAAGAAATCCCGCGCCAGCCGCTCGCCGAGGGCGTAGTGCTCGTCGGGGCCCTGGGCCAGCGCGCAGACGATCGGCATCTTCGCCTTCGTGCCTCCGAAGAAGTCGGCGCGGGCCTCGGGATCGTCCTCGGGCTCGAAGACGCTCGGGTGGCAGGGGTGGGTGACGAAGTACGACACGTCGGGACGTGGCGGGAGCTCCCCCGCGCACATCGCCGCGGGGTCGAGGGTGATCACGAGCGCGCCTTTGCGCAGCTTCGGCACCACCTCGTGGGCGACGCGGCCGAGCACGCGGTCCGGCAGGGCGAGGACGGCGACGTCGGCGCCGGCGAGCGCCGAGTCGGGATCGACGCAGGCGAGGCCCCGCGCCGCGACCGCGGCCCGTCCCGCGGGCGCCGTCTCGACGCAGCGCAGGGCGTACTCGGGCCGGTCCTTCAGGTGGTCGATGACTCGGCCGCCCATCTTTCCGCCGGCGCCGAACAGGGCGATGGTCGTCGGGGTCACGCTCTTCCTCCTCGGTTCAGGCGAGGCGCACGGCCTGGCCGGTGCGGGCCGACTCGTAGCAGGCGAACACGAGCCGCAGCGTCTTCAGGTTGTCCTCGCCCGTCGTCTCCGCGGCGGCGCGGCCCGCGAGGTGCGCGAGGAGGTCCGCGTTGCACGCGACCCCGCTCGACTGCGACAGCTCGTAGCGCGGGTCCGCCCACGCGAACCGCGGCGGCGGGCAGCGGCGCGCGAGCGTGCCCTCGGTGGTCGTGACGCGGATCCAGTAGTCGGGGCCGAGCTCGACCGCGCCGCGCTCGCCCTCCACGTGCACGTAGGTCTCGGGGAAGCGGTCGTGCTCGATGCGGCTCGCGTAGCTCATCTCGCACGTCACCGTGGCCCCCGACGCCATGCCGAGGAGGACGGTCGCCACGTCCTCCCCGCGGATGCCGGGGCTCACTCGCGCCGTCCGGCAGAAGACCGTCTCGGCCTCGCCGAACAGGAGCCGCGTCGAGTCGAGGAGGTGCGTGCCGATGTCCATGAGGATGAACTGCTCGAGCTCGCGCAGCGCCGGCTGATTGTCGAAGACCGGGAAGCTGTTGGCGTAGGTGACCCGCACGCGGAACACCGGTCCGCACGGCGCCCTCGCGGAGGAGCGCCGAGCGCGCGAAGGGGCGCCTGCCAGCGCCAGTTCTCGTGCACGAGCGGCGGCGCGCCGGCCGTGCGGCCAGGCGGCCAGCATGGCCTCGGCGTCGGCGAGCGTCGGGGGCGAGAGGCTCTGGCAGATGACGGGCGTGCGGTGAGCGGCCAGCTCGACGAAGGCGCGGTGCGACTCGACGCCGGTGATGACGTCGATGAAGTGGGCCGCTCGCGGGCGAGGAGCTCCGCCGCGTCGTCGTACACGGCCGGGATCTCCCGAGCTCGCTCGCGAGGGACTCGGCCCTGGGCCGTGTGCGGTTGTACGCCGCGACGCAGCGCACGCCCGGCAGGCTCGCGCCACGCGGCGAGCGGCGGGACCAGTAGCCCGTCCCGATGACGGCGAACCGCAGGTCTGCCATGGCCGGAACGCTACCGCGAGAGCCCGCCCCGCGGCTAGGAGGAGGCCGCGCCGGGTTGGGACGATTTGACCCCGGTCGTCCGCCGGCTGGACACTGCGGCATGCGTCGCCTCCCGGCCGGCCAGTCGCGCGCGTCCGACGCTGACCTCGCCCCGCTGCGCGCGGCGTGCGCCCGTCTCCGGCTTCGACCGCACGACATCGCCGGCTGGCTCGACCGCGCGCGGCCGCTACGCGGTCGAGCACGGAGCGCGACTTCCCGCTGTCCATCCGGCTCTTCCGCTACACGTCGCGCCGCCACACGCCGGGCACCACCTGGCACGAGCGCCTGGAGCTCTTCGTCGCCCTCGACGGCGAAGCGCGCCGCGGGTGGGCCGCCGACGTCGCGCTGGCCCCCGGCGACCTGCTGCTCGTCGGGAGCCTGCAGCCGCACTGCGTGACGGACTTTCCCGGTTTCGACGCCCGGGTCGTGGTGACGAGCTTCCTGCCCGCGCTCGTCGCGGACCCTCGGCCTGAGCGCCCACGACCACGCGTATCTCCTTCCGTTCATCGCGAACGCCGGGGCGCCGCCGCGGGTCGTCCGATCGGGAGACCCGGCGGCCCCCGCCGCGACGGAGGCCCTCGCGCGACTCGTCGGCTGCTACTTCGACGCCGGCGGCGCGCACCGCGAGGCGGGCTGCAAGGCCTACCTCCTGGAGGCTGCTGTACCGGCTCGCGCGGCACTTCGAGCCTTCGGCCGCGCTGCCGGGGGAGCTCGTGCGGCAGCAGCGGCGCGCCGAGAGGCTGCGGGTCCTGCTCGAGCACATCCGCGAGCACCACGCGGAGCGCCTGTCGGTCGAGGACGCGGCCCGGCTCGCGGGCATGCGGCCGTCGCAGATGCGCAAGACGTTCCGGCGGGTGACGGGGATGAGCCTCCTCCAGTACCTGAACCAGGCGCGGCTGTCGCGCGCGGCCCGGCTCCTGCGCGAGACGGAGCTCACCGTCGCCGCCGTGGCGATGGAGGTCGGCTTCGTCGACCAGAGCTACTTCGACCGCCGGTTCCGCCGCGAGTTCGGCCAGACGCCGAGCGCCTTCCGCGCGCGCGAGGCCGTGGGCGCGAGCGCCCCGGCCGACGGCGCCGTCCCGGAGGAAGTCACGAGCCCGTCCGGTCCCGGCAGGAGCCTGATCAGAGCGCGAGCGGCGCGAGGGCCCGCCGCGCGTACTCGACCGAGCGCTGGTGCGCCTCGACGACGCCCAGCGTCGACGGCGTGCCGTTCTCGACCGCCGCCTCGAGCACGACGTGCGGTGCACCAGCCGCGCTCCACGAGCGCTCGCACGAGCCGCTTGTAGTCGACGTCGCCGTCCCCGAGCGTCTCGGACCAGACGCCGCGCTGCGGCCTGGCGCACGTGGATCTCCACGACGCGGTCCGCGTAGAGGCGAAGGACGTCGAAGAGGGCCACCTGGGAGTCCCCCGCGCCTCGGTAGACCCAGTGGGCGTCGAGGCAGAAGCGGACGTGGCGCGGGTCCGTGCCGGCCAGCATGTGGTGCAGCTCGCGAGCGGCGAGGCGCAGCTCGGCGTCGTGGTTGTGGTAGGCGAGCTGCATTCCCAGCGCGGCGAGCTCCCGGCCGAGCCGGTCGAGGGCGCCGGCCTGCGCCTCCGACGCGTCGGTCTTGTTCTCGGGCCCCCCAGCGGATCGGGCTCGGATTGGTGACCACGACCTCCACTCCGAGTGGACGGGCCGCCCGCGCGATCGCCAGGACGTCCGACAGGCTGCGCTCGACGCGGTCCGGGTCGTGGAGGACCGAGTTGACGTACAGCGACCGCATCTCGAGCCCGTGCTCGCGGAGGAGCGGGCCGAGGGTGGCGAGATCGGCCGGGGACTCGACGAGCAGCTCGAGGCCGGTGAAGCCCACCGCGGCCATCTCGGCGAGCGCCGCGTCCCAGTGCTCGGCGAGGATCTTGCCCTCGCGGCGGTAGAAGACGTCCACGAGTACTGGCTGCAGGCGAGGCGCAGCGGCCGGCCCGCCGCTCGGACGCGGCCGGCTCCGGGCGCGAGGGCGCCCGCGCCCAGCGCGGCGAGGCTCAGGAATCCACGGCGGTCGGCGCTCATGGCCGCGATCATAGGCCGAGAGTCAGCGCGAGAGGCTCGAGCCGGAGCCGGCAGGATCGACGCTGAATCTTCGGACCCTCGTTCAGTTGCCGACGGGCGGGGCGGTGGGCGCGCCGCGCGGGCCGGCGCCGCCGACGTTGCCCGGGCCGTTGTCGTCCACCACGTGCAACGACGTGAAGACACGCGCCATGTCCTTCGCCCACTGGCACTCGCGGCTCGCGTCGGTGCAGCTCGCGAGCACCGTCGTCTCGATCGGGAAGCCCCAGGTCGCGCGGAACTCGTCGAGGACGCGGCCGTCCGGCCCCCACTCGGTCGTGAGCCCGTAGACGTCCCAGCAGGTGTCGTCGACCGTGTAGGCGCCGTAGTCGCGCAGGGCCCGGGCGAGGATGCGAGCGGGCTCGGTGGCGAGGGCGTCCACGGGGAAATCCGGCCGTAGAGCGACGAGCGACCCGACGCGCATCGCCGGCACCGTCCCGCCGTACGCGCAGGCGCTCGTGGAGTCGCCGGCGTAGCCGTCGGCGCTCCGCGCGGGCCAGCGATAGCCGGGCGCGGAGTCGCGTCGGTCGTAGTGGTAGTTCCGCCGGCCGAAGAGGTTCACCTTCAGCGCGTGGCGGATCGTCCCGCCCGGGACGATCTCGCCCACGCGAACCGTCCCGCCGAGGCTCGACATCCCGGAAGCCCCGTGGGCACCCACGATGCCCTGGCCGGTCGCGATGTTCTCGTCGGGGAAGCGGTACTGGCTCGTGACCGTTCCCCCGCGGCCGCAGACGTGGAGCGGCTGCGTCTGCCGGATCGTCTGTCCGTCGGGCATCAGGACCGCGGCCGACATGTTCGGGGTGAGGCCGTCGTAGCCGGGGTCCGTCGTGAAGTCGTCGGGCACCGGGACGGGTTCGGGCCAGACGAGCTGGCCCGCCTTCAGCGAGCCGCAGCGCGTCTTCGTCCGGTCCCAGCCGGCGTCGTTGACGACCACCGGCCGGAGCGGAGCCTGCGGGCGGAGGATGATCACGTCCTCGTCGACCGTCATGCCCGCCGCCGTGGCCACGCCGATGCCGGCGGGAACGTAGACGGCGTCGCGGCCGATCGGCGTGTTCCAGATGCTGTCGCTCGCGAACGGCCACCGGTACTTGTTGCGGAGGCCGCTCCCGAGCAGGAAGGCCGAGGGATACGGCGCGAATGTCGCTGCGCCGGACGCCGGTGCCGCGGGAGAGGGCTGGCCACCACCGCACGAGAGCGTGCCGACGAGAACGGCGAGAGCCGAGCGCCGAGCCAGGAGCACCGATGATCCTCCTCGATCGCCCGATGATACGAGGGCACTCGGGCCGTGCCATGAGGCGACCGGCTCACTCGACCGGTTGGAGCGGGGGTGTAACCGATCGGGCCGCCGGCCGTCTCAGGAGACACAGCATCCCTGACGGCAGGAGCCAGGCCTTTGCAGCGGAGGAATGGTGCGTCTCGCGGAGATCTGGCGCTACCCGGTGAAATCGATGGCGGGCGAGCGGCTCGGCTCGGCCGAGCTGCGGGCGGACGGCATCGAGGGGGACCGCGTCGCGCAGGTGTGGGACGAACGCGGCCGCATCCTCACCGCGCGCACCCGCCCCGCCCTGCTGCGCCACCGGGGGACGATCCTCGCGGACGGTTCCCCTGGCGTCGACGGGCTGCCCTGGGCGGATCCCGAGGTCACGCGGCGGATCGAGGCCGCGGCCGGGCGCGGCGCCCGCCTGCGGCTCTTCGACGGCGAGGAGCGCTTCGACGTCCTGCCGCTCCTGGTCGCGACCGACGGGGCGCTCGCCGCGTTCGGCCGCGATCCTCGGCGCCTGCGACCCAACCTCGTCGTCGCGGGCGCGGAGGGGCTCGTCGAGCGGGAGTGGGAGGGCCTCGCGATCCGCGTCGGTCGAGCGGTGGTGGGGCTCGCCGATCTGCGCGGCCGCTGCGTGATGACGACGTGGGACCCGGACACGCAGAAGCAGGACCCCGGCGTCCTGCGCGACATCGCCCGGCGCTTCGACGGTCGGCTCTGCCTGAACGCGACCGTGCTCGAGCCCGCGCGGATCGAGGCGGGGGACGAGGTCGAGCTTCTCGGGCGGTGGGAGCCCGATCGGTAGGGGGCCCTACTTCGCCGGCGACAGCTTCAGGAGCGCGGAGCCGTGGGGAGCGAGCTCCGCCGACACGCTCGAGGCGGCCTCGCCGCGCGGGGCCCTCGCCTCACGGCTGGATCTCCGGGGGGAAGCCGCTCTTCCACCACGGGGTCGCGGGCGAGCCCGGCTCGAGCGCGCCCTTTCCGACGGCCGGCGATCCCGGACGCGGCCGGAAGTCCTGCCCCGCCGCGTCGACGAACTGCGGATCGGCCAGGACCGCACCGCTCCCGACCGTCGACATCACGTAGTCCTTCGCCCAGGTGGCCATGTGGAAGGGGAAGGCGGTCGTGTTCGTGTCGTGGACGAGGTTCCCCTCGATCGACACCCCGCGCCCGGGCCCGCCCGCTCCCCAGTCCTGCGAGTAGCCGATCTCGAACGGCTTGTCGAGCGAGAGCACGTTGTCGCGGAGGCTCACGCCCCGCAGGTTCGTCGAGTGGATGTAGACGCCGCCGCTCAGCCAGTAGCTCGGGTCGCCCGCCGCGCTGCGGCCCCAGCCGTTGCGGTAGAAGGTGTTGTCGAAGACCGCGATCTCCTCGCGCGGGTTGTCCTTGCCCCAGCGCGAGAAGTACAGCCCCGGTCCCCGGTTCTCGAAGACGACGTTGTGGTGCACGCGGACGTCGCGGGTCACCGGGCCGTCCTCGGTCGAGATCGAGATGCCCGTCTCGTTGCCGTGGACCGCGTTCTCCCGCAGCTCCACGTCCTCGAGGACGCCGAACCAGCCGTCCACGTAGAGGCCCTGCCGGTCGTTGTTCCAGCAGTGGTTGTGGTGGACGACACCGTGAGCCGAGGTCTCCTTGACGTCGATCCCTTCCTTCCGGTTCGCGGCGACCTCGTTCCAGGCCACCTCGAAGCCCTTCGTGCCCGCGATGCTGATCGCCTCGTGGGGCGCCTCGCTCCCCGTGAACGGCCGGAAGCTCAGCGCCATGTCGTTGGCCCCGGTGACGGTGTTGCCGAGCACGCGCAGCTCCTCCGTGCCCTGCCACGCCGAGATCCCGGAGGCGAAGCTGCCCCTCGAGGAGCGGTTCACGATCTCCACGTTCCGGCTCGAGGCCACGTTGAAGCCGGCGAGGTGCGAGCCCTTCACGTGCACGTTGCGCAGCCGCACGTAGGCCGATCCCTCGATCTGGACGGCGCCCTGCACCCACGGGTAGGCCGACGCCCACGGGATGTCGACGCCGGACGCGTCGAGCGTCGGCGTCGTCCCCTTCGCGCCGCGGATCTCGACCCACGCGTCCGGCGCGCCCTGCTGGCGGATGACGAGCGGCCCCCCGAGCTTCCAGGTGCCGTCGAGGAGGACGAGAACGAGCCCGGGCCGCAGCCGCGCCACGCCGGCCTCGATCGACCGCAGCGGCAGCGACGGCGTTCCGGGATTCGAGTCTCTCCCGTCCGGCGAGACGTAGAGGCCGTTGGCGAGCGGCGGCTCGGCGGACGGCGTCGCCGCCGCCGGGGAGGAGGCGCCCGCGCTCATCTCTCCTCCCCCGCACGCGGCGAGGGCGGCGAAGAAGGCGACGGAACGCAGGTGCGAGCCGAGACGGGGTGCGCGACGGAGCATGGGCCCTCCGGCGGCCGAGTCTAGCCACGCGCCACGGGCGGGGGAATGAGCCGGTTGCCCCAGGCGGCGCGATCGCCGGCGGAATCGCCCGGGTGGCGGCCCGGCCCGCCGTAACGACCCGGGGCGTTCCCTTCTTCCCCCAATGGAGACAGTCAGGGGAAGGAGCAGGCCGATGGCCAGCGTGGCTCACGCACCGACGGGCGCGGCCGACCTGCGGTCGGGGCTCTCGGAGTTCCGGCCGGCGGCGGGCGGCGAGCTGTTCGACAAGTGCCGGGCGTTCCGGGGGCTCACGGACGAGCTGCGGGCGCGCGGCTTCTTCCAGTCGCAGTACCGCGTGACGCTCGAGGGCCCGCTCGACCACGTGATCCATGTGCGGGACCCCTTCACCGGGCGCCGCCGGCGGATGCTCTGCTTCGACTCGAACAGCTACCTCGGCCTGCACCTGCACCCGCGCGTCGTCGGCGCGGTGCGCCGCACGCTCCGCCGCACCGGCTACGGCACGCCGAGCGCGCAGGTCCTCGGCGGCACGAACCGCTGGCTGCGCGAGCTCGAGGAGACGATCAGCGCCTTCTACGACCGCCCGGACACGATCGTCTTCCCGACCGGCTACGCCGCGAACGTGGGCGCTCTCACCGGGCTCCTCGGCCCCGAGGACCTCGTGTTGCGGGACCGCTTCAGCCACGCGAGCGTCCACGACGGCTGCCGGTGGTCGGGGGCGCGCTTCGGCGGCACCTACGCGCACCTCGACGCGGGCGACTGCGAGCGGCTCCTCGCCCGCGACGCGCCGCGCGCCGAGGGCCGGCTCGTCGTCACGGACGGCGTCTTCTCGATGCACGGGCGGGTGGCCCCGCTGCCGGCCCTCGTCGCCGCGGCCCGCCGCCACGGCGCGCGGCTGATGGTCGACGAGGCCCACTCGCTGGGCGTCGTCGGCGAGACCGGCCGCGGGCTCGAGGAGCTGTTCGGCCTCTCCGGCTCGATCGACGTGCTGATGGGCACCTTCTCCAAGTCGCCCGGCTCGCTCGGCGGCTACGTGACCGGCGCGAGCGACATGGTCGAGTTCCTGCGCTTCTTCGCCCGGCCGTCGATGTTCACCGCCGCGCTGCCGGCGCCGATCTGCGCCGGTGTGACCGAGGCCTTCCGCGTGATGGCGTCGGAGCCCGAGCACCGAGCGCGGCTCTGGGCGAACGCCCGGCGGCTGCACGCGCGGCTCGTGGCGGGCGGCCTCTGCGTGCCGGCGCTCGAGTCGCCGATCCTCCCGGTGTTCCTCGGCGACGAGAAGCTGCTGTGGACGCTCGGTCGCGAGCTGTTCGACGCCGGCGTGAAGTGCGGCAGCGTCAGCTACCCCGCGGTGCCCCGCGGCGAGAGCATCCTGCGGCTCACGGTGAACGCCCGTCACGCGGCCGACGAGCTCGACCGCGCGGCCGACGCGATCGTCGCCCTCGGTCGGAGATTCGGGATCCTCGGCCGCTCGCGCGAGGAGATCCGCGAGATCGGCCGGCGGCTCGAGGTGGGGGAGGCGCGCGCGAGCGCGTGAGGCCATGGCCACCGGCCCTCACCCCGTCGCCAGCCGCGCCTTCTGGCGCGCGTACGCGGTCACTCTTCGGCCGTACCTCTTCTTCGTCTCGGGCGCGGCCGGCCTCGTCGGCCTCGCGCTGACACGCCTCGATGCGGCGCCCTGGCGGCCGCCTTCGCCGCGTTCTTCTTCTCCTACGGCCTCGGGCAGGCGCTCACCGACGTCTTCCAGCGGGACACCGACGCGCTCTCGGCTCCGTACCGGCCGCTCGTGCGCGGCGAGCTCGCGCCCGGGCCGGTGCTCGCGGTGAGCCTCGCCGGCCTCCTCGCCTGCTCGGCCGTCTTCTGGCGGCTCGAGCCGCGCGCTCGTCCTCGCCGTGGCGGCCGTGGCGGGCCTCGCGACGTACACGCCCCTCAAGCGGCGGTGGTGGGGCGGCCCGGCGTGGAACTCGTGGATCGTCGGCCTCCTTCCCGCGATCGGCGTCCTGTGCGGCGGAGGTGGCGTGGCGCCGCCGGTGCTGGCCGCGGCCTGCCTCAGCGCCGCCTTCACGTACGCCGTCTTCGTCGTGCTGGGCTACCTGAAGGACGTCGAGGCCGACCGCGCCACGGGCTGCGTCACGCTGCCCGTGCGCTTCGGGCGGAAGGCGACCGTCGCGGCGAGCGCGGCCTGCCTCGCCGCGGGCACCGCCACCTCGGTCTGGCTCGTGGCCATCGCCGCCGCACCCGGATCGGCCCTCGAGCGCACGCTGGGCGCGGCGCTCTGGGCGGGCGGCCTCGCGCTCTCGCCTGGCCCACGCCCGGCTCACGGGGGTGACGCGCGACGCCGACGCGCACCCGGGGATCGCCCTCTCGGTGCGCGGCTTCGTCGCCCTCCACCTCGGCGAGGCGGCGCTCCTCCGGCCGGGCCTCGCGGCTCCAGCGGTGGCCCTCCTCGCCGCCCTCGACGTCGCGCTCGCCGCCCGCCCCTGCCGGGAGCAGGTGTGATGGGCCCCCGCGCCCTCGTCCTCGTCAACCCCGGCGCGGCCGGCGGCCGCGGCCGCGAGCGCCTGCGGCTCACGTGGCCGGCGGTGGCCGCGCGTTCGATCCGCGGCCTTTCGACTTCGAGCCCGGCGGGCGCTGGCGCGCCGAGCTCGGGCCGCGCTCGACGACGGCGTGCGCCACTTCGTCGCGGCCGGCGGCGACGGCACCGTGGGCGCCCTGGCCGACGGGCTCTGGCGCGCGGCAGGCCGGGTGCCGCTCTCCGCGGTGGCGATCGGCGCGGTCGGCCTCGGGTCCTCGAACGACTTCCACAAGCCCGTGCGCGCGCGGGCCGGCGGGCTCCCGTGCGCCTCGGCGCGCCCCGCCCGCGCGACGTCGGACATGTTCGCTACGAGGACGAGAACGGCCTCGAGCGCGAGCGGGTCTTCCTCGTGAGCGCCTCGCTCGGGATCACCGCCTCGGCCAACGCGTTCTTCAACCGCGGCGACGCGCTCGCGCGATGGCTCCGCCGGACGTGGACGGACGGCGCGATCGCCTACGCCGCGCTGCGTGAGATCCTCCGCGGGAGGGGCGTCGCCCTCGACCTCGTCTTGCCCGGCGGGAGGGAGGCGGTGCGCGCGGCGAGCCTCTCGATCCTGAAGACGCCGCACCTCGCCGGCGGCCTGGTGTTCGACACGCCGGTCCACCCGGACGACGGCGTCCTCGCCGTCAACCTCGTCGAGGACCGCGGGCGCCTCGCCACGATCGGCTCGCTCGTCTCCCTCGCGCGCGGGCGCTTCGCCGGCCGGCCCGGCCACCGCCACTGGCGCGTGGCGGAGCTCGCGGTGGAGGCCGCGGAGCCGGTGCCGCTCGAGATCGACGGCGAGGTCGTGCTCGCCCGGAGCGCGCGCTTCGACGTGCTCGCCGAGAGGATCCGCGCATGCGCCTGATGGACGCCGTCGCGGAGAACCGACTGCTCACCCGCTGGGCCGACCTCCTCCCGCGCGCGCCGGGACAACGGGGCGGCGTGCACGAGACGGACGCCGAGCTCGTCCCGCTGGGAGACGGGCGGCTGCTGGCGCTCACCGTCGACACGGTGGACGAGGAGGTGCGGTGCGGCCTCTACCGCGACCCGCGGACCGTCGGTCGCGTGGCGGCCGTCGCCGCGCTCTCGGACCTCGCCGCCGTCGGCGCGGAGCCGATCGGGCTCCTGCTCTCCGTCGCGCTGCCGGCGGCCGGACGGGAGCGTGCGCAGGAACGCCTCGCTCTCGGCGTGCGCGAGGTGTGCGAGGCCGCGGGCACGTTCGTCCTCGGCGGCGACACGAACGACGGCGCGTCGCTCGGCGTCACCGCGGTGGCGGCCGGCCTCGTGCCGTCGGCCCTGCCGCTGACGCGTCTCGGCGCCCGCCCGGGTGAGGTCGTGGGCGTCACCGGGCTTCTCGGCGCGGGGGCGGCGCTCGCCGCGACCGCGCTGCTCGGGGCGCCGGGCCTCGGCGAGGACAGCTTCCGGCCGACGCCGCGGTTGCGCGAGGGCCGTGCGCTGCGGGGCGCGGTGAGCGCGTGCATGGACACGAGCGACGGGCTCGTGGCGACGCTCGACCAGCTCGCCCGCCTGAACGGCGTCGCGATCCGCGTCACCGCGGCCGCCGGGAGCCTCCTCGAGCCGCGGGCGGACGCCGTGCGGCGCGCGCTGGGCCTCCCCGCCTTCGCCTTCCTGGCCGCTCCGCACGGCGAGTACGAGCTCGCGTTCACCGTCCCGGCCGGCCGATGGGAGGCGCTGTCGGCCGTCGCCGCCCGCGGCGGCTGGCGGGCCCTGGCGATCGGAACCGTCGAGGCGGGCGAGGGCGTGTGGCTCGGCGGACGAGCCGTCGACGGCGCGCGCGTCCGGAACCTCCTCGGCGAGCACGGCGGCGACGCGCGCGCCTGCGCCCGCGCGCTCGCGGGGATGGCGTCGTGAGCCGCGCGCGTCCGGCGCTCCTCGCGCCCGGCCTGCTCACCGCGGCCGGCGCCGCGACGGGCTCGTGACCGCCGGCGCGTGACGGTTCACGCCCCGTGGCCGTGACGGCCGCCACGTCGCGGGAGACGGTCGGCGCGTGACGGCTCGTGACTGGCGTGAGGCTCCACGCGAGAGTGGCTTCGGGACGACGGTGGAGGCGGCTCGCCCCGGCGGCGGGAAGCGTCTGCCGGACAGTCACTTGCGAGGCTCCCGAGCTCCCGGCTTCAGACTGGCCGGCGTCTTGCTTCTTCTCTCGGCAGTTCCCAATGCAGTCGAGAGGAGAGCGACGCCGATGACGCGATCCCTGCGCGCGACCGGGCCGTTCCTGATCGCGGCCACCCTGTCCGTCGCCGTGGCGGCGCCCGCACGCGCCCAGGCGCCCGCGGCCGCGCCGGCCGCGGACGAGGGACGCTGGCGTTTCGCACTCACTCCCTACCTCTGGACGAGCTCCATGAGCGGGGAGGCGTCCTTCAAGGGGGTGCCCCCGCAGCCGGTCGAGATGAGCTGGGGAGACATCTGGAGCAACCTCGACTTCGGCGCCCTCGCCGGCCTCGAGGCCCACAACGGACGCTGGGGCGTGGCGACCGACGTCGTGTTCATGAACCTCGGCGCGAAGGTGCCGCTCCCCGACGTGCTCGGCGCGCGCGAGCCGGGCGTCGACTCCCGGCAGCTGCTCGTCGAGGGCGACGCGCTCTACCGGGTGTTCCGCGGGCCCGCGGGCCGCGGCGACCGCGCCTTCGTCGACCTCGTCGTCGGCGCCCGCTACAACCGGGTCAGCGCCCAGCTCGAAACCCAGGTCCTGCCGGACACGAAGCGCTCGTTCGGCTGGGTCGACGCCGTCGCCGGCGCCCGCTTCCTCGCCCCGCTCTCCGCGCGCCTGTCGCTCGCCGGGCGGGCCGACGTCGCCGGCTTCGGTTCGGACTTCACGTGGCAGGCGCACGCCGACCTGCGCTTCCGCCTGTCCGGGCGCTGGGCGGTCGGGGCCGGCTACCGCTACATCGACACCGACTACGACTCCGGCACCGGCGCGGACCGCAAGCTGTGGAGCATCGTCAACAAGGGGCCGTACGCCGGGGTCCAGCTGACGTGGTGAGCGACTCCGTTCATTCGAGCAAGGAGAGGAGAACGATGAGACGAATGGGTGCTGGCGCCGCCTTCGCGGCGGTCGCCGTCTTCCTCGTCGCGGCCGAGTCCCGGGCGCAGACGCCGGCCGCGCCGGCCGCCGCCGCGGTCGAGCCGGCCGCGATGGACGCGCTGAAGGCCATGGGCGCGTACCTGCGGTCGCTGAAGGCCTTCCGGGTCGAGGCCGCGACGACCGACGAGGACGTGCTCGAGGACGGCCAGAAGGTCCAGTACGACGGCCGGGCCACCATCCTCGCGCGCATGCCCGACGGCCTGCGCGCCGAGGTGTCGAACGACCGCTTCGACCGGATGTTCTTCTACGACGGCCGCACCTTCACGCTGTACGGCCGCCGCCTGAACCTGTTCGCGACGATCGCCGCGCCCCCGACGATCGGGAAGCTCGCCGACCAGCTCGACGCCGAGCACGGCCTGACCGTCCCGCTCGTCGACCTCTTCCGCTGGGGCAGCGACGGGTGGACGACCGACGGCATCACCGGCGCCCTCGACCTCGGCCCGGCGAGCGTCGCCGGCACGACGTGCGAGCAGTACGCCTTCCGCACGGACGAGGTCGACTGGCAGATCTGGATCCAGAAGGGGGACTTCCCGTTGCCCAGGAAGCTCGTGATCACGACGCGCACGGACGAGGCGCGGCCCCAGCACACCGCCGTCTTCACGTGGGACCTCGCGCCGTCGTTCAGCGCGGACGCATTCGTTTTCGACCCGCCCGAGGGCGCCGGCCGCGTCGTGCTGGCCCGGGCCGCGGGCCAGTAGGAGGAACGAGCATGAGACGACACATCCGCACGCTCGCCGCCTCGGCCGCCGCCGTGGCCCTGGCCATCGCGCCGGCCCAGGCGGAGAAGGTGCGCTCGCAGTCCCGCCAGAACGTCAACGTGAACCGCAACACGAACGTGAACCGGAACACGAACGTCAACGTCAACCGCAACACCAACGTCCACGTGAACCGCGACGTGGACGTCCACGTCCACGGCGGCTACTACGGCGCCTGCTGCTACAACCCGCACCCGGTGGCCACGGCGGCCGCGGTCACGGCCACCGCGATGGTGACGGCCGCGGTCATCGGCTCGGTCGTGAACACGCTGCCGGCCGGCTGCACGACCGTGGTGGTGAACGGCTTCGCGTACCGCCAGTGCGGGACCACCTGGTACCAGCCGCAGATCGCCGGCACAACCACGACCTACGTCGTCGTCGCCGCCCCCCGCTGAGCCGCGCGTCCGGGCCCGGCCGTTTCGCCGGGCCCGGGCGTGAGCGTTCACGTCACGCGTGACGCCTCACGCGCGGCGTGGGCGCCGGCGCCGGATCCACGCGGGCGAGGCCGAGTCCCACGAGTCACTTACGGGATTGTCACCGGAGCTTCCGGGGTGGCCTCGCCCTTGCCTTACTCCGACTGGACCTGAGCAAGGAGACGACTGAGTGAAGATCGCCGTTCTCGGCGCCGCCCTGGTGGCCGGCGCCCTCGCCGCCCCCGTGATGGCCGACGACTCCCCGACCGCCGCCTGGAACGGCCTGCCGGACCGCCTCCAGGTCGACACCGGCTACTTCCGCCTCACCACGTCGACCACGCTGCGCTTCGACGGGAGCGCCGGCAGCGGCGACGTGGCGCTGGAGAACGACCTGGGGGTCCCGGACAACGTCGACACGTTCTGGATCGACGGCACCTGGCGCGTCGGCCGGCGCCACCAGCTGAAGCTCGGCTACACCCGCCTCAACCGCGACCGCGCCGGCTTCGAGATCCGCCGCGACTTCACGTGGGGCGGCGAGACGTACCCCGCCGGCTTCACGGCGGACACCTCGACGGGCGCCGACATCCTCGGGGGCTACTACCGCTTCGCCGCGTTCCGCAACGATCGCTTCGAGATCGGCCCGACGCTGGGCGTCGGTTACCTGTGGCTCGACGCCCGCATCCGCGCGACCGGGAGCGTCGGCGGCCGGAGCCGCTCGCTCGACGCGCAGGCGTCGACCGGCAGCATCACCGGCGCCGTGGGCGGCTACGCGAACGCGTGGCTCGCGAAGCGCCTCGCGGTGTCGGGCGACTTCCTCTACATCAAGGTCTCGCCGGGGAGCAGCGACGCGTCGGTGACCGACTGGCGGGTCGGCGCGAACTACTACTTCGTGCGCAACGCCGGCCTCGGGGTCCAGTACAAGTACTACCGGTACTCCTACGACCGCGGCGTCCTCGTGAGCAAGCTCGGCGGAGACGTGAAGTTCGAGGGCGTCCAGGCCTTCCTCACGTTCCGCTTCTGACCGGGGGCCGCATGTCGTCGGCCTTCGGCCCGTTCCGGCTCCTCGCCTGCGGCACCCTCCTCGAGGGCGAGCGGATGGTGCCGCTCACGCCGAAGGAGGAGGCCGTCCTCCGCGCGCTCGTCGCCGCGGCCGGCCGCCGCGTGTCGAAGGACGAGCTCGTCGCGGCCGGCTGGGGCGACGACGCGGCGGTGTCCGACGCGAGCGTCGCCCGCGCGGTCCATACCCTGCGCCGCAAGCTGGGCGCGGCCGGGAGGGACGACGGCTGCGTCCGCACGAGCTACGCCCGCGGCTATCAGCTCGCCGTGCCCGTCGAGCGGCTGGGCTAGCGCGGGGCGAGGTTGACGATCGTCTCGCGCGCCTTCTGGGCCATCGGGCTCTGCGGGTACTCGCGGACGATGATCTCCATCGTGGCGACGCCCTCGGCCCGCCGGCCCCAGGACACGTAGGTCCGCCCGAGCACGAACAGCAGCTTCGGGTTGTCCTCGCCGCGGGGGCCGAGCGCGAGCGCTTCCTTGACGAGCTTCTCGGCCTCGGGGTAGTTGCGGCTTCCGTTCTCGAGGATCGCGAGCAGCATGCGCGTGCGGCGGCGGTCGTCGACCGGCTCGTCCCCGTCGACGGCCGTCGCGCGGCGCAGCAGGTCCCGCGCCTCCTCGACGTCCTGCTCGTCGACGGCGGACGCCGCCAGCTGCTCGTAGGCGTGCGCCCCGAGTCCGGCGAGGGCGCGCGGGTCGTCGGGGTTCCGCGCCAGCGTCTCCTCCCAGCCCATCACCCGGCGCGAGATCGCGAGGACGGCGTCGAGCGTCCGCGGGAACTGGCCCGGCCCCTGGAAGCCGTTCACGCGGCCGAGCTGGCGCCCGAGCGGGGAGAGGAACACGATCGTCGGCAGCGAGCCCACGTGGTAGCGGACGGCGACGTCCACCGCCTTCCGCGAGCCCTCGGTGTTCACCTTGACCGCGACGAAGTCCTGCGACTTCGCGACGACGAGGGGGTCGGCGTAGGTGTTCTGGTCGAGCCGCTCGCACCAGGTGCACCACTCGGCCCAGAAGTCGACGACGACGGGCTTGCCGAGCTTCTGCGCCTTCTTGAGCGCCTCCTCGAAGTTCCTCTCCCACTTGATGCGCGGCGGGGCGGGCGTCGCCGTCTGGGCGGCCGCCGCGAGCACGAGGGGGAGGAGGAGGCCGCTCACGCCCGGCACGCCTCCGCGTGGGCGTCGAAGAGGACCTGGAACGAGTCCTCGAGACGCCAGAAGGACTCGGGGTGCCACTGCACCGCCACGACGAAGCGGCGGCCGGGCATCTCGATCCCCTCGACGATGCCGTCGCGCGACCGCGCGGAGACGGCGAGGCCGTCGCCGACGCTCGCGACCGCCTGATGGTGGAAGCTGTTCACCGCGACCGAATCTCGTCGGAGGAGCGCGCCGAGGCGCGTTCCGGGGAGGACGTCGACGTCGTGTGCCCGGCGCCATCGCCGGCCGCGCGCGTCGTGGACCATGGCTCCCGTCCATTCTGACGGGATGTCCTGCACGAGTGTTCCCCCCCTCGCAACGTTTAACACCTGTTGTCCCCGGCAGATCCCGAGGACGGGAACGTCCCTTTCGATCGCCTCGCGCACGAGGGCAAGCTCGAAGTCGTCGCGGCGGCGGTTGACGCGGCCGAGCTTCGGGTGCGGGGACTGGCCGTAGAGCGCCGGGTCCACGTCGACGCCGCCCGACAGGACGAGACCGTCGAGGCGGTCGAGGACGAGCCCGGCGTCCTCGGGCCGCACGGGCGGCAGCACGAGCGGGACGGCGCCCGCCTGCTCGACGGACCGCACGTAGTCCTCGCGCATGGCGTGCATCCCGGGCTCGTCGCCGTCGCCCAGCGTGATCCCGACGACCGGCCGTCCATGGCTCACATCCGCTCGGGGACCGGGATGCCGAGGAGGCCGAGGAGCGCCTCCATCTGGCGCACGAACGCGTCGACGACCAGCGTGCGGCCGGCCCGCAGGTCGTCCGTCTCCGCGTGGACGAGCGAGTACTTCGGCTTCTGGTAGTACGAGTGGAACGCCTGGGCGACGGCGAACGCGTGCTTGGCGGCGAGGGCCACGTCCTCGGCCCGGATCGCCTGCTCGGCCGCGTCCTCGGTGCGGGCCATGAGGAGGAGCAGCGACCAGACCTCGTCGCCCTCCTCGCCGGAGAGGAACGAGCCGAGGTCGAGCGAGGCCGCGCGGGCGAGGAGGGCCGGCACGGAGTGGCCCTCGGCCTCGAGCTTGCCGAAGATGTTCCGCGCCCGCACCACGGCGTTCTGGAGGTAGGGGCCCGTCTCGCCGGTGAAGGCGAGCGCCTCCTCCATGTCGAACGTGATGATGCGCGTGCGCGAGAACTTCAGCATGAAGTAGCGCAGCGCGCCGGTGGCCACGGCCCGCGCCGTCGCTTCGCGGCCCACGGCGTCGCGCTCCGGGTCCCGCGCGTCGACCTCGGCCTTCGCCTTCGCGACGAGCGCGTCGACGAGGTCGTCGGCCTTCACCCCGAGGCCCTTGCGGCCCGAGACCTTCACCGCGGTCTCGTCCCCGGA
>JAXLRD010000039.1:0-70558 GCA_046331285.1 Vicinamibacteria bacterium | reverse complement strand
ATGCCGGCCCACGGCTTCGAGCCGTGCGTCTGGCGGCCGTGGACGACGATCTCGAAGCGGTCGCCGGCCGCCATCATCGGGCCGGACCGGTAGCCGAGGACGCCCGATTCGAGCTGCGCGAACACGTGGAGGCCGAAGACGGCGTCGACCTTCGGCTGGTCGAGGACGCCCTCCTTCACCATCAGCTCGGCCCCGGCTACGCCCTCGTCGGCCGGGACGCCCTCCTCGGCCGGCTGGAAGAGAAGCACGACCCTGCCCGGCAGATCCTTCCGCACCGACGCGAGGGCCTGCGCGGCGTCGAGGAGCATCGCGACGTGCGTGTCGTGGCCGCAGGCGTGCATCACGCCGACCGTCTTGCCCTCCCACGTCGTCGTCACCCGGCTGGCGAACGGCAGGTCGACGGCCTCCGCGACCGGCAGCGCGTCCATGTCGGCGCGCAGCGCGACCACGGGCCCGGGCTTCCCACCCTCGATGACGGCCACGACACCCGTCTTCGCGACGCCCGTCCGCGGCTCGAGGCCGAACGAGCGCAGCTTGTCGGCCACGAACTTCGCCGTCTCGACCTCGCGGTTCCCGAGCTCGGGGTGCTGGTGGAGGTGCCGCCGCCATTCGAGGAGCGCCCCCTCGTTCGCGGCGAGCGCGGCGTCGAGCCGGGCCGCGAGCGGCGAGGCGTCGAGCGCGGTGGCGCGCGCCGGGGCGAGCGGCGCGAGCGCGATGGCGATCGCGAGGACGAGAGCCGGGCGCCGGCGGGCCGGAACGATCATGGGACCTCCTGCGAAGCTTGGGACGGGGCGCGCATTCTACTCCCGGTGGGTCGTCCCAATGGCCCATGTCTTCCCGCTGGCCCGGGATGCTAGCGTCCGGGCCGGAGGAACGAGGCCATGGACCGACGTGAACTCCTGAAGGGCATCGGGCTCGGAGCGGTCGCGGCGGCGGCCAGCGAGGCCTCCCGGGCGTCCGGGGCCGAGGCCGACGAGGTCCGCGCGCGCGTCTCGCCGCGCTCGGAGCCGTCGCAACTGCGCATCACCGACATGCGCGTCGTGAGCGTGCACGGGCACTGGATCGTCCGCCTGGACACGAACCAGGGCCTCCAGGGCTACGGCGAGGTGCGCGACGGCGCGAGCCCCACCTACGCGCTCATGCTGAAGAGCCGCGTCGTGGGCGAGAACCCCTGCCACGTCGACCGGCTGTTCCGGAAGATCAAGCAGTTCGGCTTCCACGGCCGGCAGGCCGGAGGGGCGGTCTCGGTCGAGATGGCCTGCTGGGACCTCGCCGGCAAGGCGTGGGGCGTGCCGTGCTGGCAGATGCTCGGCGGCAAGTTCCGGGACCGCATCCGCGTCTACGCCGACACGCCGGGCAGCCGCGACCCCGTCGAGATGGGCCGGCGCCTCAAGGCGCGGATGGAGCGCGGCTTCACGTTCCTGAAGATGGACGTGTCGATCAACCAGCTCAAGGACGTCCCCGGCGGGCTCACCTGGCCGAAGGGCCTCAGTGTCGACCCGTTCGACCAGTACTCCCGCGGCGCCTTCGCCCAGTTGCCGCACCCGTTCACGGGGATCCGCGTCACGGAGAAGGGCCTCAAGGTGCTCCAGGAGTACGTGGCCACCGTGCGCGAGATCGTCGGGTGGGAGATCCCGATCGCCACGGACCACTACGGCCACTTCGGCGTCGAGGACGGGATCAAGCTGGCGCAGGCCCTCGACCCCTTCAACCTCGCCTGGCTCGAGGACATGGTGCCGTGGCAGTACACGGACCAGTACGTCCGCCTCAAGGCGGCGTGCCGGACGCCGATCCTCACCGGCGAGGACATCTACCTGAAGGAGGGCTTCCGCGACCTGTTCGAGCAGAAGGCGATCTCGATCTGCCACCCGGACCTCGCCACCTCGGGCGGCCTCCTCGAGACGAAGAAGATCGGCGACCTCGCGATGGAGCACGGCATCTCGATGGCGATGCACATGGCCGGGAGCCCGGTCACGTTGTTCGCGAGCGTCCACTGCGCCGCGGCGACCGAGAACTTCCTCGTGATGGAGCACCACAACGTCGACGACGCCTGGTACGACGCGGTCGTGAAGGGCGGGCCGAAGCCGCTCATGGGCCCGGACGGCTGCATCGGCGTGCCCGACGGCCCCGGCCTCGGCATCGAGCTCGACGAGGAGGCGATCCGGTCCCAGCTGAAGGAGCCGGCGAAGGAGTACTTCGCCCCCACGCCGGAGTGGGACCACGAGCGCGCGTGGGACCGGCTCTGGAGCGCCGCGCCTCCGCGGGGAGGAGGCCCGACGGCCTGAGGCGGCCGCCGCGGCCCGCCGCGATCGCGCCCGCCGCGCGGCCGCGGCTCAGGCCCGCGCGTCCCTCCTCGCGGCCTCCATCAGCAGGAAGAAGGCCTGCCCCTCGGTGGCCGTGCCGGGGCGGTCGAAGTTCGGCGCCCCGCAGACGCCCTGCACGAGGCCGAAGGCGTCGACCTTCGCGAGCGCCGCCGCGCGGAGCCGCTCGGCCTTCTCCAGGTACGACGGCGGCATCCAGCCGCCCTTCGCCCCCCGGTAGATCGAGTAGGCGAGCATCTGCGCGGCGTTCGTCTCGACGAACGTCTTCGGGTCGTCGAGCACGTCGTGGAAGAGGCCGTCCGGCCGCTGGTGCTTCAGGCACGCGTCGACGAGCTCCCGGATCCAGCCGGCCATCTCGTCGCGCTCCCTCCTCATCGACTCGGGCAGCGCGCGCACGACGCGCGTCATCCCGGCCGCCGCCCAGCCGTTGCCGACGCCCCAGAACGCCTTGCGCTGGAACTCCCGCCGGTCCTCGTCCCACATGTGGGAGAAGAGGCCCGTCTCGACGCTGCGCAGCGTGCGGCGGTACCCGGCGACCTGCTTCACGGCCTCCGTGGGTTCGCCGGCCACCGCGAGGAAGGGCGGCGCCATGTAGATCGCGTCGACCCAGATCAGGTTCTCGACGTGGTTGTGGAAGAGGAGGCCCTCGCGCGTGCGTGGCGCCTTCCACCGCAGGAACTCGAGCATCCGGTCGGCCGCGGCCTTGAACGCCGGGTCGCCCGTCTCCTTCCAGGCGAAGAGGCACGGCTCGCCGTTCGAGGCGGGGTCGCACACCGGGCCCTTGTCGCCGTTCAGGCCGAGCCGGCCGTCCTTCGCCTGGTTGACGATCGCGTCCTTCGCGAGGAGCACGACGAGCTCGCGCTCGCCCGACTCGAGAAGGGCCTGCGCCGCGACCCCCTGCTCCCAGGCGCGGCGCTGCATCGCCAGCATCGCCGCCTGCGCCCGCCGCACGCGATCGGAGTCGGGATCCCCGGCGAGCGCGCGGGCGGGCGAGGCGGCTCCGGCGATCGAGAGGCTGCCGCCCGTCAGGAGGGTGCGGCGGAGGAAGGCCCGGCGCGCGGAAGGGGAGGACATGGTCGTCACCTCGAGCCGCCATCGTACGAGATCCCCCGCCTCTCGTGGCTGCCGCGGATCGAGACGGTGCTCGTGAAGAACGACGCGCTCGCGCCGTCGCGGGTGAAGGCGGCGCTGGCCTGATCGGCGCCCCCGTTTGACCGCTCCGCGCGCGGCGGGGTAGCGTGCCCGCCGTGAGACGGCAGCGCCTGTTCCTGCTCGCCGCGGCCGTGGCCGTCGCGGCCGGGGTGGCGGCCGCCGCGGCCCGGGCCTGGGTCTGCGACGACGCGTTCATCTCGTTCCGCTACGCGCTGAACCTCGTCCGCGGGCAGGGCCTCGTCTTCAACCCCGGCGAGCGGGTCGAGGGCTACTCGAACCCGCTGTGGACGATCCTCATGGCCGTCGGCCTCGCCCTCGGCCGCGACCTCGAGCACTGGGCGGTCGGCTGGGGCCTTGCCTTCCACGGCGCGACGATCGCACTCCTCGCGTGGCGGGCCTGGTCGGCGGGGCGTGTCGCCCCCGAGTGGGCGCTGCCGATCCCCGCCGCCGCCCTCGTGGCGGCGGCTCACCCGGACTGGGCCATCCACGCGACGAGCGGTCTCGAGACGTCGATGTACACGAGCCTCGTCCTCGCCGGCTTCACGGCCCTCGCGGCGCCCCGGAGGATCCGGCCGGCGCTCGGCGGAGGACTCCTCGCCCTCGCCGCCCTGACGCGCCCCGACGGCGTCCTCTTCGCGGCCCTCGGCTTCGCCTTCGTCGCGGTCCAGGCGCCGCCGGCGAGGCGGGTGCGCGCCGCCGCCGTCTTCCTCGCCCTCTTCGCGGCGCTGTGGGGACCGGCCACGCTGGCCCGCGTGGCCTACTACGGCAGCTACTTCCCGAACACCTACTACGCGAAGTCGGGCGGCCTCGCGTGGTGGAGCCAGGGCCTCGCCTACGTGGGCCTCTACTTCGAGCGGTATTGGGCCGTCCTCGCGGGATTCGTCGCCGGCGTCGTCGCGCTGTGGGCGGGGCGGTGGCGGGCCGGAGAGGCCGTCGAGAGCGAGCCGCGGCGCCGACTCCGGGCGGGCGTCGCCCTCGCGGTCGTCGCCTCCGTCGCCTACACCGCGTACATCGCGCGGGTCGGCGGCGACTTCATGTACGCGCGGATGCTCGTTCCCGTGACGCCGCTGCTGCTGGTGGTCGCCGAGACGGGCGTGGGCGTCCTCGTCCGGACCCCCGCCGCGCGGGCCGCGGTCGCGCTCGCGGCCGTGGCCGCGACCGCGCTGATGCCGCCGCCGGTGACGGGGCTGCGCTGGGTCCGCGGCGTGGCCGACGAGCGGGACTACTACGTGAACGTCCGCCAGGGATGGGCCGAGGAGGGGCGCCGCGCGGGACTCGCCCTGCGCCGGTACTTCGACGGCCTGCCGGTGAGCGTCGCGTTCATCGGGGCGGAGGCGCGGCTCGTCTACTACGCCGACCCGGCCGTCGCCGTCGAGAGCGAGACCGGGCTCACCGACGCCTTCGTGGCGCGCCAGCCCCTCGCGGCGCGCGGCCGCGTGGGCCACGAGAAGACCGCCCCCGCCGAGTACCTGCTCGACCGGCGGCGCCTGCTCCTCGCCCTGAGCCCGGCCGGGGCCGAGAAGCTCGGCCTCCTCGAGCGGGTGCCGCCGGTGCCGATCGTGTTCGACGGCTACGAGGCCCGGCTCCTGCGCTGGGACCCGCCCGTGCTCGCGGCCCTCGCCGCGCGCGGCGCCCGCGTCCCGGACGTGCCCGCCTTCCTCGACGCGTACCTGGCCCGCGCCGCGTCCGTTCCCGCGGACGAGCTGCGGAAGGACTACGCGCGCTTCCGGGCCCTCTACTTCGACGAGGTCGGCGACGCGGCCCGCGAGGCCGCGTTCCGCCGCGCGCTCCGGCCGCCGCCCTAGTTCCCGCGGAGGAACGAGACGGGGCCGTCGACCCCGTGCGGCGGCTGCTCGTTCGCGAAGCGGTCGTCGTCCTGCAGCTCCTGCTTCAGGCGGGCGAGGGTCGCCTCGAGCTCGGCCGTGACCGCCTCCTGGCCGGGCTGGCCGTAGAGGTTCTTCATCTCCCGCGGGTCGCTGCGCAGGTCGAAGAGCTCCCACTGGTCCTTCTTCCAGTAGTGGATGAGCTTGTGGGTCGCGGTGCGGACGCCGTAGTGGGCGCGCGTGTCGTGGTCGCCGGGGTCGTGGTAGTAGCGGTAGTACATCGCCGTCCGCCAGCCCTCGGGCGTCCTGCCGCCGCCGCGCAGCACGGGCAGGAGGCTCCGGCCCTGCATCCACTCCGGCACCGGAACGCCGGCCGCGTCGAGGAACGTCGGCGCGAAGTCGACGTTCAGGGCCATGGCGTCCGTCCTCGTCCCGGCCTTCACCCCCGCCGGCCAGCGGACGAGGAACGGCATGCGCAGGCTCTCCTCGTACATGAAGCGCTTGTCGTAGAGGCCGTGGTCGCCGAGGAAGAAGCCCTGGTCGGAGGTGTAGACGACGATCGTGTTCCGGTCGAGGCCCGTCTTCTTCAGGTAGTCGAGGAGCCGGCCCACGTTGTCGTCGACCGACTGGACGCAGGCGAGGTAGTCCTGCATGGCGTACCGGGTTGGTACTTCCAGGCGGCGAGCGCGTCGCCCGTGAGCTTCACTTCCTTCCCGTCGCGGGTGATCGTCACCTGTCGGCTTCGTCCATCGCCATTTCTTGCAGGTCTGCGCCTTCCAGCCCGGCCGGCGGCGTCCGCTCTCCAGGTCGAGGCCTTGCCGGGTCGTCGGCGAATTCGCCGCTGGCTTCGCGGAGTGCGCTCGGTGCGGGTCGCGTAGTCGTCGCGGAAGGTGGCGGGCTCCGGGATCGTGCGTCCTCCTCGAACATCTTCCGGGTGGCGCCTGTCGGGCACCCAGTTCCGGTGCGGCGCCCGTGGGTGGTACATCAGGAAGAACGGCCGGTCCTTCGGCCGCTTCTCGATGAAGTCGATCGCGAGATCGGTGACGAGGTCGGTCGCGTAGCGCCCCTCGTACTTCTTCTCGCCGGTCGCGGTGTAGAGGACCGGGTCCATGTAGCTGCCCTGGCCGGGCAGGATCTCCCAGTGGTCGAAGCCGGTGGGGTCGCTCCCGAGGTGCCACTTGCCGATCATGCCGGTGTGGTAGCCGGCCGCCTGGAGGAGCTTCGCCACGTTCGGCTGCTTCCCGTCGAAGCGGTTGAACACCGGGACGCCGTTCTTGTGCGAGTAGAGGCCGGTGAGGATCGTCGCGCGGCTCGGCGTGCAGATCGAGTTCGTGACGAAGGTGTTGCGGAAGAGCATCCCCTCCTTCGCCAGGCGGTCGATGTTGGGCGTCCGGTTCACGCGTGACCCGTAGGCCGAGATGGCGTGGGCCGCGTGGTCGTCGGTCATGACGAAGACGATGTTGGGGCGCGCGAGCGGCGCCGGCGCGGCCAGGAGAGCGAGCAGGAGGGCGACGGTCATGCGCGGACTCTACGTCTCTCCGCGACCGCCATCAACGAGGGCGGTCAGGGCCCTCCGCCGTCGCCTTCCCGCGGGGCTCTGCGCTTCGCCCGCAGGGCCACGATGTCGGGGAAGTGCTCGGTGATGCACTCCGGGCAGATGCCGTGGGTGAAGTCCGCCTCGCTGTGCTCGTGAAGGTAGGCCTCGATCTGCTGCCAGTAGCCCTCGTCGCTGCGGATCCGCTTGCAGTGCGAGCAGATCGGGAGCATTCCGCGCAGGACCTTCACGCTCGCGACCGCCTCGTTGACCTTCCGCGTGAGCTCGTCCGCGCGCCGGCGCAGGCCGTTCACCCTCCGCCGATAGGCGACGACGCCTGCCCCGAGGAGCAGGATGACGACGCCTCCCCGGAAGAGCGGCGTCGCCCAGAACGGCGGCTCGACGAAGACGCGGAGCGCCACCCCTTCCTCGTTCCAGACGCCGTCGTTGTTCGCGGCCTTCACCCGGAAGGTGAGCGGGCGTCCCCACGGGAGGTTCGTGTAAGTGGCCTCGTGCTGAGCCGTCGGATCGCTCCAGCCGGGGTCGAGACCCTCGAGCCGATACCGGAATCGGTTCTTGCGCGGGACCGCGAAGTCGAGCGCGGCGAACTCGAACGTCGCCGCCACGTCGCGGTACGACAGGCGCAGCTCTTCGGAGGCGTCGAGCCTCGCCGCGCGGCCCATCACGCGCAGGCCCGTGAGAGCCACGCGGGGCGGACGGGGGTTCAGGACGATCTCTTCCGGCCGGAAGGCGTTGAGCCCGGCCGAGCCGCCGAAATAGAGCGTCTCGCCCCGGCCCTTGGCGCAGGCGTTGCGGGAGAACTCGAGCGCCTGCAGACCGTCGTTCGCGTCGAACGAGTGGATGGCCGGCGCATCCGGGACCGAGGCGGCGTCCACCACCCACGAGATCCCGCGGCTCGTCGCGGCCCAGAGCCCGCCCTTCCCGTCCTCGAGGAGGGCGAGCACGTTGTCGTCGGCGAGGCCGTTGGCCGTCGTGTATCGTCGCCACCGCTTCCGGTCCGCCGCGAAGCAGCTCAGTCCGCGCTGCGTGCCGAACCAGACGTTGCCCGTGCGGTCGACGATCACCGCCTGGATCCAGCCGCCGCCGAGGCCTCGCGGGTCGTCGTTCCGGTACCGCGTGACGCGCCCGGAGCGGACGTCGACGAACCGCGCGCTGTCGGCGGCGGCGATCCAGATGTTCCCCGCGAGGTCCTCGGTGGCGCTGTGGAGCACCCCGTCGCCGGCGCCCGGATAGCGCTCCCCGAGCCGGGTGAACGTGCCGCGGTCCCGGTCGAACAGGTCCGCTCCGGCCTGCGTGACCACGAGCATCTCCCCGGTGCGCAGCTCCAGCATGCGCCACACGTGGTCGCTGACGATCGAGCGGGGATCGCGCGGGTCGTGCCGGTAGCGCCGCGCGCGGCCGGTCGCGCGGTCGACCCGCGCGAGGCCGGACGCCCACCCGCCGACCCAGATCTGCCCGCGGCTGTCCTCGAGGAGCGCGTTCACGGAATCGGAGCCGATCGTGGTCGGGTCGTCCGGGCGGCTGCGGTAGTACGTGAACCGTCCGCTCGACGGGTCGTAGCGGTCGAGCCCGCCGCCGTCGGTGCCGACCCAGAGCATCCCCTCGCGGTCCTCGAGCACGGCGGTCACGTGGGGATCGCTCAGCCGCCCTCGGCCGGCCTCGATCAGGTCGAAGCGCTGCTGGTACGGCGAGAGGAAGTTGACCCCGCCGTTGTAGGTGCCGATCCACAGCGTGCCCTGGTCGTCCGACGCGAGGCTCCAGATCGAGCCCGAGTTCAGGCTGGCGCCGTCGTCGAGGTCCGGCCGGTAGTGCTCGAAGGTGCCTTGGCGAGGGTCGAAGATCTCGAGGCCCCCGTTCTCGGTGCCGAGGTACAGCCGGCCGTCCCCGGCCGGCACGATGCGCCGGATCCGGGCGCTCCCGGGCGCCCGCGGGTCGCCCGACGCCGGGAGGAAGCTCTCGTCCTGTCCGGTCTCCGGGTCGAAGCGGTGCAGGCCGGCCCCCAGGGTCGCGATCCACAGGCGTCCGTCCGTGTCCTCGTGAAGCGCCCAGATCTCCGTGCGGGGGACGCCCGCCGAGCCGGGCCGGCCGAGGGCCGGCTCGTAGGCGCCTTTCTCGCGATCGAGCCGCAGGAGGCCGGTGTAGGTGCCGAGCCAGAAGCGGCCGCGGGTGTCCTCGAGCATCGCCAGGACGACGCGCCGGCCACCGTCGCTGCCGGCCGGAGGGGGCAGGCGCCGGAACGCGCCCGTGGCGGGATCGAGCTCCGCGACTCCGTCGTCGGTGCCGGCCCAGATCCGGCCCCGTCGATCCTGCAGGAGCGAGCGCACCGCGTTGCCGACCCGCTCACCCGGCGCCGGGCGGAACGTGGTGAAGCGGTCGAGCCGCCGGTCGTAGAGCGACACGCCGGCGTCACCCCATCCCGAGCCGACCCAGAGCCGTCCCTCGCGATCCTCGAGGAGGGCGCCGGCGACCGGCGACGGCAGGCTGTAGGGATCCTTCGGATCGTGCCGATACACCCTGATGCTCGATCCGTCGTACCGGTTGAGGCCGTCCTGGGTACCGATCCACAGGAAACCCTGCCGGTCCTGCAGGATCGCGTGTGCCCAGTTGCTCGAGAGCCCGTTCTGCGTCGTCAGGCGGCCGAAGCGCAGCGGCCGCTCGGCGGCGGCCTCGGCCGGCGCAGGGCCGGCCGCGAGGACGACGAGGCCAGCCAGGAGAGCCTCGCGGACCCGTCGCCTCACGCTCCTCAGCCTGCGTGCCACGCAACCCTCTAGCGGATGGAAGTGGGTTCGATCGTGACGTGGCGGATGCGCTCGCGGCGCCACGTGTACGTGACGTGCACGCGCCCGTCCTTCGACTGGATCATCGCCGGGTAGGAGTATTCGCCCGCGTCGTCCTTCTCGAGGATCGCCGCCTCGCGCCACGCCCGGCCATCGCTCGAGACCGCGAGGGCGAGCGTGCCCCGCCCGCTGGCGAGCGGGTTGTAGACGAGGAGGAACCGGCCGTCGGAGAGGCGGACCGCGTCGATGCCGGCGCTCGGGTTCGGGAGCGGCGTCGCCGTCATCGACCCCCAGGTCCGGCCGCCGTCGCGTGACCACAGCTCCGTGATCACCTTCTGGCGGCTGCGGCAGAGGGCCTGGATCTCGCCCGGCGAGTGGACGAGGAGCGTCGGCTGGATCGCCTCGAAGAGCGTCGGGTCGTGGAGCCTCGGGCCGCGCTCCCACGCCTTCGGCGAGGCGAGCTCCGGGGGCGTCCACCGCTCCATGTGCACCACCCAGCCGTGGTCCTCGGTGCTCGAGCCGGCGAGGACGACGCCGCCGTCGAGCTCGACGGGCTTCGCGCGGATCGGGCCGAGGATGCCCGGCGGCAGCGCGATCTCGGCCGACCAGGTGCGCCCGTCGTCGCTCGACGTGCGCGCGAGCCCCCACCACTCGCTCGGGCTCGGCCCCGACTTGTAGAAGAGGACGAGCGGTCCGCGCGAGGGCTGGAAGAGGACGGGATTCCAGCACGGCGCCGGGCGGCCGTCCCGGCCGGTGCAGCGCGCGACCTCGACGGGGGCCGACCAGCCGCCGGCGCCGCGGCGCGCGAGCCAGATGCAGACGTCGGGGTGCCGCTCGGCGGTGCCGCCGAACCACGCGGCCACGAGGCCCGACGGCGTCTCGACGATCGTCGACGCGTGGGCCGAGGGAAAGGGCGCGCGCTCGTAGACGAACTCGCGCGCGACGACGGGGTCGCGCGTCGCCGCGCCGGCCGTAGACGAGCCGGCGAGAGCGGTGAGAGCGCCCAGCGCGGACACGATCGGAGACGTGAGCTTCATCGGGTCACTCCCGCCACCTCCGCGACCGAGCGGAGGACGGCGACGTTCGCGGGCGGCGCCGACGGCGGCACCGAGCACGCGGTCGAGAGGATGTAGCCGCCGCCCCCGGCCGCGGCCTCCAGGCAGCGTTCCGCCTCGGCGCGGACGGTGTCCGGCGTGCCGAGGAGCACGACGCCGACCGGGTCGAGGTTGCCCTTCAGGAAGAGGCGGCCGCCGACGCGGCGCTTCGCGTCGGCGAGGAAGACGTCGCCGAGCGGCGGGGGATCGAGCGTGTCGATCCCGTCGGTGCCGGTCTCGGCGAGTAGCTCGAGCCGGTCGCCGATCGCGCCGCAGGTGTGGGTGTAGACGGGCGCCGTCGGGTGGCGCGCCTTGAACCCCGCGATCACTCGCGCCTCGAAGGGCAGGACGAACTCGCGGTAGTGGCGGGCGGAGATGAAGCCGGCTCCCGCGTACGCGCTCGAGACGAGGACGGCGTCGGCCCCGGCGGTCACGTGCCCGGCCATCAGCTCGACGGTCGCGTCGCACCGCGCGGCGAGGAAGGCCTTCGCGAGCTCCGGCTCGGCGCGCAGCGCGACGAGCGCCTCCTCGAGGCCGACCGCCTCGCAGAGCTGGCTGAACGGCGAGAAGACCTCGCCGTGGACGCTGACGTCGGGGGCCTTCCCGCGCACGAGCTTCAGCGTGTCCCACTGCCACGGCGGGAACGGCGGCGAGAGGAGCGTCGGGCCGAGGAGGGCGTGGGGCTCGACGTACGACGGCGCCCCGGCGAGGGCGTCGAGGCGGAACGACGGCCGCGTCCGGCGGTCCTTCAGGAAGACGTGCGGGTTGTCGTCGGGCGGGCACACCGTGACGCGCCCGTCCTTCCACGCGACGATCCGGTCGCGGCCGGCGCTCTCGACGCGCCGCACGAGCCGTCGCCAGTGGGGCTCGCGGCCGGGCAGGTTCACGAGGATGCCGTCGAACCCGTAGAGCGTCTGCATGCGGACGAGCGCCTCGGCGAAGGCCTCGGAGTCGTGCCAGACGTCGATCGCGTCGAGGCCGGCGTGCAGGAAGTAGTGGCCGAGGGCGAGCTGGCACATCACGGGCACGCGGCCCGCCGGCTCGTGCCGCATCGCCGCCGCCATCCGCTCGCGGGACGTCCGCCCGCGCCGGCTCGCCCTGCGCACGGCGGGATCCTACCGCGGCCCGCGGTCGGGCGTGCTAGTCTCCGGGGCCGCCCCCGTCGGCGAGGAGCGCATGACTCTCACCGCGCTGGACTGGCTCGCGATCGCCGCCTACTTCGCCGCCAACGTGGCGATCGGCCTGTGGTACCGCCGCCGCGCGACCGCCTCGACCGAGGACTACTTCGTCAGCGGCCGGAACGTGAGATGGTGGCTCGCCGGCACGTCGATGGTGGCGACGACCTTCGCCGCCGACACGCCGCTCGCCGTCACCGGCCTCGTCGCGAGCTACGGCATCGCCGGCAACTGGCTGTGGTGGAGCATGCTCATGAGCGGCATGCTCACGGTCTTCCTCTACGCGCGCCTGTGGCGGCGCGCGGGGGTGTTGACCGACGTCGAGCTCGCCGAGATCCGCTACCGCGGCCGGCCCGCCGCGTTCCTGCGCGGCTTCCGCGCCCTCTACCTCGGCCTGCCGATCAACTGCATCGTGATGGGCTGGGTGAACCTCGCGATGGTGAAGATCCTCGCGATGGTGTTCGGCCTCGGCAAGGCCGAGGCCCTCGTCGCGGTCCTCGGGATGATGGCCGTCACCGCCTTCGTCTCGACGCTCTCCGGCCTCTGGGGCGTGCTCGTGATGGACCTCTTCCAGTTCGTCCTGAAGATGGGGATGGTGATCGTCCTCGCGGTGTGCGCAGTGCGGGCGGTCGGGGGCATGGACGCCCTCGTCGAGAAGCTCCACGCGCTCGACGCCGCGCGCGCGGCCTCGAGCGGGGGAGGCGGCTCGATCCTCTCGTTCACGCCGGACGTCGGCTCGGCCTGGATGCCGCTCCTCACCTTCTTCGTCTACGTCGCGGTCAACTGGTGGGCCACGTGGTACCCCGGCGCCGAGCCGGGCGGGGGCGGCTACGTCGCGCAGCGGATCTTCTGCGCGAAGGACGAGCGGCACTCGCTCCTCGCGACGCTGTGGTTCAACGTCGCGCACTACGCGGTCCGGCCGTGGCCGTGGATCCTCACGGCCCTCGCCTCGCTCGTGCTCTACCCCGGCCTCGCCGACAAGGAGTCGGGCTTCGTCCGGACGATCGTCGACCCGGCCGTGTTCCCGCCCGCCCTCCGCGGCGTGATGATCGCCGCCTTCGCCGCCGCCTACATGTCCTCGGTCGGCACGCAGCTCAACTGGGGCGCCTCGTACCTCGTCAACGACTTCTACCGGCGCTTCCTCGTGCGCGGCCGCGGGGAGCGGCACTACGTCGTCGCGTCGCAGCTCGCCACGCTCCTGGTGATGGCGATCTCCTGCGTCGTCACCTGGTACATGGACTCGATCGCCGGCGCCTGGCAGCTCCTCATCGCGATCGGCGCGGGGACGGGCGGGGTGCTGATCCTGCGGTGGTTCTGGTGGCGCATCAACGCCTGGAGCGAGGTCGCGGCGATGGCGGCGTCGTTCGTCGCGTCGGTCTTCCTCCAGGCCGGCCTCGGCTGGCGCAGCAGCGACCCGCGCGAGTTCGCCTGGCTCGTGCTCGTGACGGTGGCGTTCTCGACGGCCGTCTGGCTCGCGGTCACGTGGCTGACGCCGCCCGAGCCCGAGGAGATGCTCCTCGCCTTTTACCGGCGCGTCCGCCCGTCGGCCGCTCTCTGGGGCCCCATCGCGCGGCTCGCGACCGACGTGGTCCCGGCCCGGGACGCCCTGCGCAACCTCGCCGACTGGGCCGCCGGCTGCGTCCTCGTCTACGCGGCCCTCTTCGGCGTCGGCAAGCTGATCTTCGGCGAGACGGCCCTCGGCCTCGCCCTGCTGGCCGTGGCGGCGGCGGCCGGCGTCTTCGTCTACCGGGACCTCAGCCGGAGGGGCTGGTCGGCCGTCATCGACTGAGCCGGGCCGGGCGACGCGGCCGCGCACGTCGTTGCGGGCGTCGCCATCGGAATCGCGTTCGCGCTGGCCGCCTGGCGATGGGAGCAGAGACGGTGGTACGTCGTGGCCGTCGCGATGCTGGCGGTCGGCGTCCTCGTGGCGGCGAGCGGGCTCGGGCACGAGCCGGCCCTCGCCGCTCACGTCGGAAGCGGTGCGCTGGCCCTGATCGCGAGCGGCGCCTTCGCCTTCGCCGGCTTCCTCCGCCACGCCCCCGCGGCGGGAGCGGAAGCCGATGGGCGATGACCTCCGCGACGTCGTCGAGGTCGACCGGATCCTGCACGAGCCGGCGAGGCTCCTGCTCGTGGCGCTCCTCTATCCGGTCGAGGACGCCGACTTCCTCTTCCTCCTGCGCGAGAGCGGGCTCACGCGCGGCAACCTGTCCTCGCACGTCGCGAAGCTCGAGGAAGCGGGCTACGTCACGGTGACGAAGGGGTACCAGGGCAAGGTGCCGCACACGGACTACCGGCTTACCGACGAAGGCCGGGCGGCCTTCCGCGCCTACCGTGAGCAGTTGAAGCGAACGCTGAAGAAGCTGCCGCGCTAGCTCAGGCGCGCAGCTCGAACGGCCGCAGCAGGTCGACGCCGCTCGCCCGCAGGCGCCACCAGTACGTGCCGGGCGCGGCCTGCCCGGCTCCCACGCGGCCGCGGATGCCGCGCGAGGCCGGTCCGGCCGCGACCATGCCCGCGCGCCGGCCCGCGTCGTCGTAGACCTCGAGCGACGCGAGCGCGTCCTCGGGCAGGCCGTACTCGCAGGCGAAGGCGCGGGCGTTCTCGCCCGGAGCCGCGCCGAGGGGCCTGAGGCTCGGCCGCGGGCCGCCGCTCAGGCACGCGGCCTTCGGCTCGGGCGCGTAGGCGAACGGCTCGTCGCAGAGGTGGTAGCGCTCCTCGCCCTCGCGCGGCAGGTAGAGGGTGGTGAGCGGCTGGCGGGCGAACGAGTCGAGCCTCCGCAGCTGCGGCCCGTGCTTCGTCCACTCGTAGACGGGGACGTTCCTCGGGTCGAGCGCCGTCGACAGCCCGCGCTCCTTCGCGAGGTGGAAGAGGCCGATGTTGCCCGGCTCGTGGCCGCCCAGCCAGTGGCCGACGATGTCGACCCGGAACGCGTCGCGGCCGAAGACGATCACGTTCGTGAGGAACACGTCGGGCAGGCCGCTCGGCCCCGGGCCGCCGTCGAACCCGTCGCCGTTCTGCGCGTAGATCCCCTCGATCACGTGGAGGCCGACGGTGGGCTGCACGAGCGCGTAGTGGTCGAGCGTGCGCTGCGCCCACATCTCCATCCACGCGCCCTTCGCGGTGTCCCACCGCGGAAGCCCCGCGCGCCGGTGCGCCTCGTAGAGCTCGTCGACGTGCGCCTGGGCGTCGGGCTGGAACGCGTCGGCGATCGCCGGGTTGATCCCGCCGCAGAAGCGGATGTACGGCGGCAGGTTCGTGCCCTGGAGGTTCTTCACGCACAGGGTGAGGCCCATCGAGTGAGACTTCAGCTTCGCCACGTTCAGGAGGAAGCTGCCGGGCGTCGCGAACGGGCCGAGGTACTTCGTGCGGCGGAAGACGACGCCGTCCGGGCATTCGAGCGTCAGCGGCTCGCGGGCGAGCGCGTCGCCGTAGTGGATCCCCGCGCGGCGCGCCATCTCCGGGTATCCCGTCGTCGGCTGCTCGACGCCCAGGCCCTCGCGGGCGAAGATCGAGCCGGCCGGGACGCCCTTCTTCGCGAGCGCGTCCACCATGCCCTCGACCATGTACGGGTCGGTGATGATCGCGTGCGTCAGGCCCGTCCTCTTCGTCGACGTCAGGTTGGGCTTGATCGCCACGACCGGCGGGCCCTGGATGCCCCGGCCCTTCTGGAGGACGAAGACCTTCTCGAAGAGCTTCCGCGACTCCCGCCGAATCGCCTCCGCGTCGGTCTTCACCTTCACCTTCGTCCGCCGGATGAAGACCGCCTCGGGGTGAGCGGCGACGAAGGGGTGCACCGAGAGCGGCGCGGCGGCCGGAGCCAGGGTCGCGCCGTGAACGAGGTCGTCGGGGCGGACGAGGGCGAGGGCGCCCGCGCCCGCGAGGCGTTCGACGAAGCGTCTCCTCTGCATGCGCGCCTCCGGCAGCCGGGCTGTCTTCCGCCGGCGCCCGGCCCGCCGCCAGTCTACTCCCGCCGCGTCCCGTAGAATCCCTCCGCAAGCCGCGGCACGCGGCAGCAGGAGGCAGCCATGGTTCCCCGCCGAGGCCCGGCCGTTCTCGTCGTCGCGGGAGTGCTCCTCGCGCAGGCCCTGCCGGCCGGGGCCGGCAGCCTGCCGCCGCGGGACGAGCGGGCCGCCGTGCGCACGCTCGACACGCCCTGGCGCTTCGACGCGCCGCGCGACGCCGCCGCGTGGCAGGCGCGGGCGAAGCTCCTCCGCCAGCAGGTGCTCGTGGCGGCGGGCCTGTGGCCCCTGCCGGAGAGGCGCCCGCTGCGGGCCCAGGTCTTCGGCCGGACGACGCACGGCGACTACTCCGTCGAGAAGGTGTTCTTCGAGAGCTACCCCGGCTTCTACGTCACCGGTAACCTCTACCGGCCCCTCGGCAGGACCGGCCCCTTCCCGGGCGTCCTCTCGCCGCACGGCCACTGGTCGTACGGGCGCCTCGAGAACAGCGCGACG
The DNA here is from genome assembly GCA_046331285.1 of Vicinamibacteria bacterium. GTDB lineage: Bacteria > Acidobacteriota > Vicinamibacteria > Fen-336 > Fen-336 > DATBSL01. The sequence goes on along the minus strand of JAXLRD010000039.1, from coordinate 54,209 downwards.
GGCTCGGTCATCGGTCGCGCGATCTCGCTCGCGCGCCAGGGCTACGTCGTCTTCTCGCACGACATGGTCGGCTACGACGACTCGCGCCAGGTCGACCATCGCCTCCTCGACCCGGCGCTCGCGCAGTGGGGGATCGGCTCGCTGGGCCTGCACCTGTGGAACTCGGTCCGGGGCCTCGATTTCCTCGAGTCGCTGCCCGACGTCGACCGCGCGCGCCTCGCCTGCACGGGGGCCTCGGGCGGCGGCACGCAGACGTTCCTCCTGGCGGCGATCGACGAGAGGGTCCGCGTGTCGGCGCCGGTGAACATGATCTCGCACACGATGCAGGGCGGCGACGTCTGCGAGAACGCGCCGATCCTCCGCCTCGACGCGAGCAACATGGAGCTGGGCGCCCTCACCGCGCCGCGGCCGATGATCATGGTCGCGGCCACGGGCGACTGGACGAAGGACACGCCGCGGGTCGAGTACCCGGCGGTGAAGGCCGTCTACTCGCTCCTCGGCGCGACGGACGCGCTCGAGTCGGTGCAGTTCGACGCGCCCCACAACTACAACCGGAAGAGCCGCGAAGCCGTCTACGCCTTCTTCGCGCGCCGCATCCTCGGCGCGACGGACACGGCGAGCTACGCGGAGCGCGAGTTCGACACCGGCCCGCTCAAGGACCTGCTCGTCTTCTTCGATCGCGGCCTCCCGCCCGAGGCGAAGACGCAGGCGCAGATCACAGACGCCCTCGTGGCCGACGCGAAGGCGCAGGTCGCGGCCCTCCTGCCGCGCGACGCGGCGGGCCTCGCCCGCTTCCGCGAAACGCTCGGCGTCTCCCTCGAGCGCGTCCTCGCGGCCGAGGCGCCGGCCGCCGCCGACGTCCTCGACGCGCCCGCGAACGGCACGTCCGCGCCGGCCGGCGCGCGCGATCTCGTGATCGGCCGGCGCGACCGCGGCGACCGCGTGCCCTTGCGCGTGTGGGGCCGGCCCGGCGCGAAGGCCGCGGTGCTCGTCGTCCATCCCGAGGGCGCCGCGGGCGTCTCCGCGTCGCTCGTCGACGCCCTTCGGCGCCGGGGGCGCCTCGTGGCCTCGGTCGACGCCTTCAACAGCGGCGCGGCCGCGGCGCCGCGCGACGCCAGCGACCGCTTCTTCACCACGTACAACCGCACGGACGACGCGCTGCGCGCGCAGGACGTGCTCACCGCCGTCGCCTGGCTGAAGAAGCAGCCCGGCGTGCGCTCCGTCTGTCTCGCCGGCCTCGGCCGCGCGGGCCTGTGGTCGCTCCTCGCGGCGGGCCTCGCACCGGGCGTCGACGCGGTGGCGGCCGACGTCGACCGCTTCCCGACGGCCGACGACGACGCCTACCTCGGCCGCGTCTTCGTTCCGCTCTTCCGCAAGGCGGGGGGCTTCGACGCGGCGATCGTCGCAAGCCTCGGGGCCGGGAGCCGCGTCTTCCTTCACGACACCGCAGGCGCGTTCGACACCGCGCGCGCGGAGGCGGCGGCCCAGGCGACTGGCGCGGCTCGGCGCCTGAAGGTCGTCGGCGAGGCGGCGAGCGACGCCGAGGTCGTGGCCTGGCTGACGGCGGGGAAGTGAGGAGGCGGAGATGAGCAGCAGCGGCAGGCGTGAGGTCCTTCGAACCCTGGCCGCGGCGGCCGCGGCAGAGGCGCTCGCGCCCGCGGGCAGCGAGGCCGCCCGGACGGCCGCCGTGCCCGGCGTCTACGCCCGCCTCGGCGTGAAGCCGATCATCAACGGCATGGGCACCGTCACCGTGGTCGGGGGCTCCCTGATGCCGCCCGAGGTGACGGCGGCGATGGAGGAGGCGGGGCGCTGCTTCGTTTCCGTTCCGGAGCTCCAGGAGAAGGCGGGCGCGCACCTCGCGCAGCTCCTCGGCGTGCCGGCGGCGATGGTCACGGCCGGCGCCGCGTCGGCGATCGCGGTGGCGACGTCCGTCGCGATGACCCGCGGCGACGCGAAGAAGCTCGCGCAGCTCCCCGACACGACGGGGCTCCCGTTCGAGGTCGTCCAGCAGAAGAGCCACCGCTGCGGCTACGAGCCGCAGATCCGGCTGAACGGCGCGAGAATCGTCACCGTCGAGACCCGCGCCGAGCTCGACGCCGCGCTCTCCGAGCGCACGGCCATGATGTTCTTCCTCAACAAGGCCGAGCCGGACGGCGCCATCAAGCGCGACGAGTGGGTGCGGGTCGCGCGCGAGCGGGGCGTCGTCTCCTTCAACGACGCCGCTGCCGACACGCCGCCGCGCGAGCACCTGGCGTCGTACCTGACGAAGGACGGCTTCGACCTCGTCGCCTTCTCCGGCGGCAAGGGCCTGCGCGGGCCGCAGTGCTCCGGGCTCCTCCTCGGGCGGAAGGACCTCGTCGACGCCGGCCGCCAGGCGATCTCCCCCCACGCCGGCATCGGCCGCGCCATGAAGGTCGGCAAGGAGGAGGTCGTCGGCCTCGTGGCGGCGGTCGAGCGCTACCTGAAGCTCGATCTCGAGGCGGAGAGCCGCGCCCTCGACGCGAAGGTGGCACATCTCGTCGAGGTCGTCGGCCGGGTGAGGGGCGTCGCGGTCGAGCGCGTCGTCCCCGAGATCGCGAACCACGTGCCGACCTTCCAGGCGACCTGGGACGAGGCCGCCCTCGGCGTCACGGCCCGCCAGGTCGACGAGCGGCTCCAGCAGGGCGACCCGCCGATCCGCGTCCTCGTGGCGGCGCGGCCCGGCCGGATCCAGGTTTCGGTCTGGATGATGAGCGGCGACGAGCACCGCGTCGTCGCGCGGAGGCTGAAGGAGGCGCTCGCCGGACGGTAACGGCCGGCGCGGGGCGGAGCCTAGAATGGCGGAGCGGCCGGCCCGGCCGCCGGCATGACCACTCACGCGAGGCCGTCGCTGCGGTTCCACTTCCCGGCCGCGCTGCGCTCGCGACTGCTGAAGACGCTCCGCGCGATCGAAGGCTCGGCCGATCCCCGGGCTCACGTCGCGGACCTCGCGACGCTCGTCTCCGAGCTCAGCGAGGCCGGGTTCGACTACTACTTCCTGCGCGCCCTCCGGCAGGCGAAGGTGAGCTTCGTCGTCCTCCAGGCCGCGAGCGTCGGCGTGAGCGGCGCCCAGCGCCTCGTGAACCCCGTCTTCCGGAGCGCCCTCTCGACGATGGACGCGCAGCAGCTGCGCGCGGTCGGCGCCCACATCCGGCACCTGATGGAGCCGTCCGAGGAGCCGTGACCGCGGCGCCTGGCGTGGGCGCGCCGGCGTGATCCCCCGGCGCTTCGTGATCTTCGGGCCCGACCACCGGGCCGTCCTCGCGCTGACTCCCGTGGCTGCTTTCGTCCTCGTCGCCCTCGCGCGCCGTCACCGCGACGACCGAACGGGGACTGCGGTGCGCGTGACGCTCGCGGCCCTCATGCTCGCCGGCGTTCTCGGCTACGTCGGCGCCGAGCTGCGCCTCGGGCAGGTGGCCCTCGTCGAGTTCCTGCCGCTGCACCTGTGCGACGCGGCGATCTTCGTGGGCGTCTTCGCCCTGGTGACGCGGAAGGCCCTCGCGTGCGAGCTCCTCTACTTCTGGGCCCTCGCCGGCTCCACCCTCGCGATGGTCACGCCCGAGGTGATCTGGGCGTTCCCCGACTGGCGCTTCGTCGTCTTCTTCCTGATGCACGGCCTCACGGTGATCGCGGCGGCGGTGCTGACGTTCGGCTTCGGCTGCCGCCCGCGACCCGGGGCCGCGTGGCGGGCGTTCGGGCTCACGCTCGGCTACGCGGTCCTCGTCGCGGGGCTGAACCGTCTGCTCGACGCGAACTTCCTCTACCTGCGGGCGAAGCCGGTCACGCCCACGCTGCTCGACCGCTTCGGGCCGTGGCCGTGGTACCTCGTCGTGTCCGCGGCCATCGGGCTCGCTCTCTTCCACGTCCTCGCCCTGCCCTTCCGCGAGACGCGGCGCCCCGGCGCGCCGCCGCGCTCCGCCTCCGGATCCGCGGTACCGTAGGCTCATGCGGCCCCCGGAAGAGCTCATGGCAGAGGCGATCGAGCTGGCGGTCTGGAACGTGCGCGAGGGCCGCGGCGGCCCGTTCGCGGCGCTCGTCGTGCGCAACGCCATGGTCATCGCCCGCGGCACGAACGAGGTCGTGGAGACGCACGACCCCACCGCGCACGCGGAGATCGTCGCGATCCGGGAGGCCTGCCGGGCGCTGGGGTCGCACCAGCTCGAGGGCTGCGAGATCTACGCGAGCTGCGAGCCGTGCCCGATGTGCCTCGGGGCGATCTACTGGGCCCGGCCGCGCTGCCTCTTCTACGCGGCGACCAAGGCCGACGCGGCCGAGGCCGGCTTCGACGACGCGTTCATCTACGAGGAGGCGGCCCGCCCGGCCGCCGAGCGGCGGCTGCCGACGCGGCACGTCGACATCGCCCAGGCCCGCCTGCCCTTCGTCGAGTGGAAGCGCTCCCCGCGCCGCGTGCCGTACTGAGCCCCGCTTCCCTTATCCTTCCGCCATGGCGCGACTGATCGACAGGCCGGCGATCGTCCAGGCGGCGGGCAACAAGCCCAAGAAGATCGAGGAGTTCGTCGGGCGGGTGAGGAGCGGCGACGCGGCGGTCAGCGTCGCGCGCATGACGAGCCCCGGCGGCTGGCAGGAGCCGGGGCAGACGCCCGACTTCGCCGAGTACACCGTCGTCCTGCGCGGCATCCTGCGGGTCGAGACGAAGGACGGCGCGTTCGAAGTGCGCGCCGGCCAGGCGGTCGTCGCCCCGGCCGGCGAGTGGGTTCGCTACGGCACGCCGCACGAGGAAGGCGCCGAGTACGTCGCCGTGTGCCTGCCGGCCTTCTCGCCGGACACCGTTCACCGGGACGAGTAGCTCCGTGCGCGCCGGGCTCGCGCCGGCCGCGCTGCTGGCCCTGGCCGCCTCGTCTCCGGCGGCCCAGGCCCCTCGTCCGCCGGTCTTCTCCTCGGACGTGGGCCTCGTCGAGGTGCCCGTCGTGGTCACCGACCGCGACGGCCGGCCGGTCCCCGACCTCGCGGCCGACGACTTCGAGGTGCGCGAGCGCGACGTGCCTCAGGCGATCGCCGCGTTCGAGCGGGTGTGGCTGCCGGCGCCGATCGCGGACGGCGGCTCTCCCGTTCCCGCCGCGCCGCTCGACGTCGCGACGAACGAGCGCGCCGGCCAGGGTCGCCTGTACGTCCTCCTCCTCGACGCCTGGCACGTGTCGCCGACGAGCGTTCTCGCGGTGCGGCGCCACGCGCGCCGCTTCGTGGCGCAGCACGTCGGCCCGGACGATCTCGTGGCCGTCGTCTCGCCGGGCGCCCTCGCCGAGGCGACGCAGGGCTACACCACGGACAAGGCGCGCCTCGTCGCGGCCATCGACCACTTCAACGGGAGCGTCCTGCGCTCCGCGACGATGGAGATCGAGAGCGAGCGCCGCGCCACCTTCGGCGACACCGAGCTCCTCCACCAGGGAAAGGACCCCGCCGACGCGGAGCGTGCCGCCCGCGCGCAGTCGCTCTCCTCGGTCCTCCAGCGGCTCGCGGGCCAGCTCGTTCGGGTGCCCCGGCGGAGGAAGGCCCTCCTCCTGTTCAGCGAGGGCGTCGACTACAACGTCGCCGACGTGATGGGGCGCGTGCAGGAGCACGCGACGGCGGTCTCGCAGGACGCCGAGCGGGCGGCGCGGGCGCTCCTGCGGGCCGACGTGTCGGTGTACGCGATCGATCCCCGAGGCCTCGCGTTCCCCGGCGACTCCATGGAAGCGCTGCCGGCCCGCGAGGCCCCGGGCGCGCCGGATCCGTTCGGCCCGCCCCAGCTCATGGATTTCTCGACGCCGAGCCTCGAGAGCGAGCGCGAGAACGCGCTCGACAGCCTGCGGCACGTGGCCGACACGACCGGCGGGTTCGCCGTCGTCGAGCGCGCCGACGTCGACAGGACCTTCGACCGCATCGTCCGCGAGAACAGCACGTACTACGTGATCGGCTACGCGCAGCCGGCGGGGAAGAAGGCGAAGGGCTTCGTGCCCATCCGCGTCCGCGTCCGCCGGCCGGGGCTGCGCGTCGTGGCGCGGCGCGGCTACGTGGCGGGAGAGAGCGGGCCGGCGGAGATCGATCGCGACTCGTCGTCCGCCGCCGCGTATGCCGACGGGATCCTGGAAGCGGAGGAGGCGGCGTTCGCGTTCGGCGAGCGTGTCCGCCGGCCCCGCGCGGTCCCGCTCTCGGCGGCGCGGCCGGCGAGCGCCGCCCCGCGCGGCGTCGGGAGCGCCCTCGCCGCGCTCCTCTCCAGCCCGCTGCCCGTGCCCGGCCTCCCGTTCCGCGTCCAGGCGACGGTGTTCCGCGGCGAGGGCCGGAGGAACCCGACCCAGGTGCTCGTCGAAGTGGCCGGAGCCTCGCTCCCCTTCGCGGAGAAGGGGGACCGTCGCGAGTCGAAGCTCGAGATCGCCTCGTTCACGATCGACTCGTCCGGGAACGTCGGGAACGGCCGCTCGACGACGATCGACATGAGGCTGACCGCCGAGGAGTACCGGCGCGCGAAGGCCACGAGCATCCGCTGGATCTCGCCGCTCGACCTCGCCCCCGGTCGGTACGTGCTCCGCGTCGCGGCGCGCGCGCCGGCGACCGGGGTCGCCGGAGTGGTGTCGGCCGACGTGGACGTGCCGCGGTTCGACACGCTCCCCGCCCTGAGCGGCCTCTCCCTGACGTCGCTGCCCTCGGCGCTCGCGGTGACGCGCGGCAACGCGCGGCTCGCGGCCACGCTCGTCACGCCGCCCACCGCGGAGCGCCGCTTCGTCCTCGGGGATCGACTCCAGCTCGCGGCCGAGGGCTACGTGCCCGCGGCGACGACGACGACGACGATCGTGACCTTCGAGGTCGAGCGCGACGGGGCGGGTGTCGTCCTGCGGAGGCAGGAGACGCCGCCGATGCTGGAAGGGCGGCCCGACGTGCGGGACGTCTCCGTTCCGATCGACACCGGCTCGTTCCGCCCCGGCCCGCACGTCCTGCGCGTGCGGCTGGAAGCGGCCGGCCGGCGGACCGAGCGCAGCGTTCCTTTCGAGCTGGTGGCGCCCTCGCGCTGAGGAACGGCTGGGGTCAGATCTTGAATCTTGAATCAAGATTCAAGATCTGGACCCCAGGCCCTACTGGAACCGGACGGAGACGAGCTTGCTCACGCCCGGCTCTTCCATGGTGACGCCGTAGAGCTGGTCGGCGATCGACATGGTCTTGCGGGAGTGGGTGATCAGCACGAACTGCGTCTGCTCCTTCAGGCCCTCGAGCATCTTCACGAAGCGGCCGATGTTCGCGTCGTCGAGCGGGGCGTCGACCTCGTCGAGGATGCAGAACGGCGACGGCTTGTACTGGAAGATCGCGAAGAGGAGCGAGATCGCGGTGAGCGCCTTCTCGCCGCCCGACAGGAGCATCACGTTCTGCAGCCGCTTTCCGGGCGGCTGGGCCATGATGTCGATCCCGCTCTCGAGGATGTCCTCCTCGTCGAGCAGCGACAGGCCGGCGGTGCCGCCGCCGAAGAGCTGCTTGAACATGTCGCCGAAGTGCTGGTTGATGATCTGGAAGGCCTCCTGGAAGCGCTCCTTCGAGGCCTTGTCGATCTTCCGGATCGCCTGGTCGAGCTCGGCGATCGAGTCGAGCAGATCCTGGCGCTGCGCGGTCAGGAAAGCGTGTCGCTCCTCGTACTCCTGCGCCTGCTCGACCGCGAGCACGTTGACCGCGCCCATGCGCTCGAGCTTGTCGCGCAGCTCCTGGATCTCGGCGGCGAGGGCGTCGGTGTCCTTCGCGCGGTCCTCGTCGGTCAGGGCCGCCGCGGCCTCGGCCGCGGACTGCCCCGTCGACTGCTGGCACTCGCGCGCGACGTGATCGAGGTCGGACCCGGCGCGGGCCCGCTCCACCTCGACCTCGGCGAGCGCGCCGCGCAGCATGTCCCGCTCCCGGCGGCGCTCCTTGAGGCCCTGCTCGCGCCCCTCGAGCTCCCCGCGCACCTCGCGGACCCGGTCCTCCGCGACCGCCGTCTCGCCCTGCGCGCGGTCGCGCTCCTGGAGGGCCTCGGCGAGCAGGCGCTCGGTCTCGACGAGCTCGGTCTCGAGCTCCGCGCGGCGGGCCGCCGTGTCGGCCGCCCGCCCGCGCGCCCCGGCGATGCGCTGCTCGAGGTCGGCGAGGTCCGCGGCCAGCCGCTGCACGTCGTTCTCGGCCGCCGCGAACCGCTCGCGCATCGCGGCGAGGGCGCTCCTCGCCTCGGCGTGGCGGGACTGCGCGGCTTCGGCCGCGGCCCGGGCCTCGCCCACGAGCGTCGCCAGCTCGGCCATGCGGCGCTGGCCGCCCTCGCGCTCGGCCTCCGCCGCCGCGAGCGCGGCGTCGACCTCCGCGAGCCGCGCGGTGGCGGCCGCGCGCTCCTGCTCCGCCTGCGCGCTCTCGGTGTCGAGCACCGAGGCCTTGCGGTCGAGGCGCGCCTTCTCCTCGTTCGCCGTCTGCAGCTCGTGGCGGACGGACACGAGGTCCTTCTCGGCCTTGTGCAGCCTCTCCTCGAGCGCCCGCGCCTCGGCCGCGGCGGACTGCGCCTCGGCCGACGCCTCGGCCGCCTGCGCGCGCAGCGCCGCGAGGCGCGCCTCGGCCTCCTCCTGCCGCGCCGCGACCTCCTTCACCTCGCGCCGCGGGGCGAGGAGCCCCTTCACGCCGCGGCCCCCCTCGACCATGGCGCCGCGCAGCGTCTCGCCCTCGAGGGTGACGATCGCGACCGGGCCCTGGCGCGAGGACACCTCGAGCGCGTCCTCGAGGGTCCGCACGACGATCGCGTCGGGGAGCGACGCGCGCACGCGCTCGGCGTGCTCGCCGCCCACGCGGTAGAAGTCGGACAGCAGGCCGAGCGACAGCGGCTCCTGCGCCGCGATGTCGCGCAGCGGCCCGCAGTCGTTGCGGGTGCGCGCCGACTTCAAGGGCAGGAAGGCGCCCCGGCCCGCGCCCGAGCTCTGCAGCCAGCGGATGCCGCGCCGCGCCTGCTCGGAGTCGGGCACGAGCACGGCCTGGAGGCGGTCGCCGAGGAACGCCTCGACCGCGCGCTCGTGCTCGGACCCCGTCTCGAGGGCGTCGGCCACGACGCCGAGGACCTCGAGGCCCTCGGGCCGGCCGAGGAGGGCGCGGACGCCCTCGTCGAAGGCGGAGTGCGTCGCCACCATCTCCTCGAGCGACGCGCGGCGGCCGGCGAGGCTGTCGCGCTCGCTCTGGACGGCGTCGGCCTCGCGCGAGAGCGACTCCGTGCGCGTCCGCGCGGAAGCCGCGCGCTCGAGGGCGGCGTCGCGCCCCTGCACGAGCTCCCTCGCGAGCGACTCCGCCTCGTCGCCGCGGGCGATCGCCGCGTCGCGGATCGCGGACACCCGCGCCCGCTCGCGCTCGACCTCCTCGCGCTCGGCCCCGAGCTTGAGAAGATCGGCCGCCGCGCGCTCCGCGCTGCCGGCGGCGGTCGCGCGGGCGTTCTGCAGCGCGGCCATCCGGCCCATGAGCGCGACCTGCGCCTCGCGCACCCCGTCCTGCTCGCGCTCCGAGGCCATCTGCCGCCCCGTCGCCTCGGCCACCGCCGCCTCGGCCGCCCGCAGCTCCGCCTCGGCCGCGGCCAGCTGCTCGCGCAGCGACTGCTCCTCGGCGCGCCGCGCGGCGAGGCCGTCGCCGAGCGGGGCGACGCGCGCGACGAGCTCGGTCTCCTCGGCCTGGGCCTGGGCCGCGCGGGCCGAGGTCTCGGCGATCTGCTGCTTGCAGTAGCCGCTGCGCCCCTGGTGGCGGTCGACCGCGATCGTCAGCTCGTTGAGCCGCGCGCGCACCGCCTCGAGCTGGGTCTCCATCTCGTAGAGCGACTGGCGCCGCGCCTCGAGCTGGGCCTCCTCGTTGCCGAGGGCGACGCTCGCGGCCTGGTCGCGGTCGGCTTCGGAGACGTGGCGCTCCTCGAGGATCCGCATGCGCTCGTTGAGCTCGACGAAGCGCCGGCCGTAGAGCACGCGCTCGATGCCCTGCATCTCCTCCTTGACCGCGCGCCAGCGGCGGGCCTTCGAGGCCTGCCGCTTGAGGCTCTCGAGCTGCTTCTCCACCTCGTTGACGATGTCGTTCACGCGGAGGAGGTTCTGCTGCGCGGCGTCGAGCTTGAGCTGCGTCTGGCGGCGCCGGGCCTTGTACTTCGTGATGCCGGCCGCCTCCTCGATCAGGGCGCGCCGGTCGCCCGGCTTGCTCGACAGGATCTGGCCGATCTTGCCCTGCTCGATGATCGAGTACGCCTTCGAGCCGAGGCCGGTGTCCATGAACAGCTCGTGGATGTCGCGCAGGCGACACGTGCGGCCGTTCATCAGGTACTCGCTCTCGCCGTTGCGGTAGAGGCGGCGCGTCACGGTGCACTCGGGGGAGCCGTCGGGGCTGTTGCCGTTGAGGCCCGAGACCTTCAGGTTCACCTCGGCCATCTGGAGGGGCTGGCGCGAGGAGGAGCCGTTGAAGATCACGTCCTCCATCGACGTGCCGCGCAGGCTCTTCACGCTCTGCTCGCCGAGGACCCAGTTGATGGCGTCCGAGATGTTGCTCTTCCCGCAGCCGTTCGGGCCCACGATGCCCGTCACGCCGCCCTTGAAAGAGACCTCCTGCCGGTCGCAGAAGCTCTTGAAACCGACGATTTCGACCGAGTCGAGACGCATCGAGCCCAGGACAATACCCCCTAGATGTTGTGCAGCCTGGCGAGACTAGCACAATGAAAAGCGTAGGGTAAAGGCTGTGGCGCACCGACGGGAAGTCGCTGGCGCAGAGCAGCTTGGGGGCCGGCGCCCCGCCGCCCGGCGTCCCCGGCCCGGCGGGGGCGCATCAGGACGATTGACGCTCTCGCGGCCCCGGACCTAGCATTCGCACCGTACGGACGATCCCGCCGCAAGCCCTGTGCTCCACCACGACGGGACGGGAGGCCTCCCATGAAGCGCTGGTCCTGGCTGCTCGTAGTCGCGCTCGCCGCGTCGCCGCTCTTCGGCGAGGACAAGAAGAAGGACGACAAGAAGGGCGGAGCGCCGGCCCCCGCCGCGGCCACGGCCGCCCAGGTGGCCGACGCCGTCAAGGACGCGGAGGCCAAGCTCGCCGCCGGCGACGCCGACGGCGCGATCGCCATCCTCGAGAAGGCCGCCCCGGGCGACGCGAAGGCGGGGCTGCGCCTCGGCGTCCTGCGCGAGAGCCGCGGAGAGCTCGACGCCGCCGTCGACGCCTACAAGGCCGCGGCGGCGAAGCTCGAGGGCGCGGCGAAAGGCGAGGCGCTCGGCCGGCTCGCCGTCGTCGAGGACTCGCGCGGCATGGCCGAGGCGAGCGCCTCGGCCGAGGCGGCGGCGGCGGCCGACGCCGGCGGCGTCTGGCCGACGATCGCTCTCGCCTACCGTCGGGCCCACGAGGGCAAGGCGGACGAGGCGGTGGAGCTCGCGAAGAAGGCCGTCGCCGCCGGGGGCGGAGCCGGCGCGCAGGCCGCCCTCGGCCACTCGCTCGCCGCGAAGGGCGACGCGGCCGGCTCCGAGGCCGCGTACCGCGAGGCCGTGAAGGCCGACCCGAAGAGCCTCGCCGCGACGGTGGGCCTCGCGACCGTGCTGCGGACCACCGGCCGCGCCGCGGAGGCCGAGCCGCTCCTCAAGGCCGCGATCGACGCCTCGCCGGGCGCGGTCGAGGCCTACAAGGAGATGGCGCACGTGAAGATCGCCCTCGGCCGCGCGCAGGAGGCGCTGTCCGACGCGAGCCTCGCCGCGGCGATGGCGGAGAACGACCCCGAAGCGCAGAAGCTCGTCGTCGAGGTGAAGGTCGCCCGCGCGCTCGAGGAGCTCGCCCAGGGACAGACGGACCTCGCCGTGCAGGACCTCACGGCGCTGCGCGACCAGTCGCCGGACGCGGCCGCGGTGCGGCTCGGCCTCGGCCGCGCGCAGATCGCGCGGCGCGACGGCTCGGCCGCGCTCGTCGAGCTGCAGAAGGCGGTCGAGCTCGACCCGAAGAGCGCCGAGGCGCAGTACCAGCTCGGCTACGTGCAGCTCAACATGAAGGCGAACGCCGCGGGCGCCGTGGGCCCGCTCGGGCAGGCCGCGGCCCTCCAGCCGGCGAACAACCAGTTCCGCACCGACTACGGCGCGGCCCTCATGCAGGCCGGTCAGCTCGACAAGGCCGTCGAGGAGCTGACGAAGGTCACGTCGAGCGAGGGCTACTCGGGCTCGCAGGCGTGGCTCTACCTCGGCGCGGCGCACCTGCAGGCGAGCCGCTACAAGGAGGCGGTGGCGGCCCTCGAGAAGTCGCTCGCGGCGAAGGCGGGCAATGCCCAGGCCGAGGCTTATCTCGCCTGGGCGTACTTCGGGCTGAAGGACGCGGCCAACTTCAAGGCGCACGGCGCCAGCGCGCGCAAGCTCGGCTACAAGGACCCGCAGCTCCTCGACCGGCTCACGAAGGTCGAGGCCGGGCAGCCGATCAAGTAGCGATGGGGGCCGGGGGCAGGGGGCGCCGCTGACGGCCGTCTCTCGCGCGCTGTCGCGGGTCGCCCTGCTGCTCGCCTGGGCGCTCGTCCTGTGGGGCACCCTGCTCCTCGGGGCGACGCTCGTGCGCGCAGTCGAGGGGGGCCCGCGAGCGGCCCTCCTCGACCTCGTGCCCCGCGGCGACGCGGCCGCCTGGGGCTGGACGAACCTCCTCGCCGTCGTGGTCGCCCTCCTCGCCTGGCCAGCCGCCGCGACGGTCGTCCTGAAGCTGCGCAAGGCACGCTGAGTCGACCGGACCGGCGACGGATCGACCATCTGGTCGACCCACGGGCCTTCCTCCCGGGCCGTCCGGCCATGCCCTGGCCGCGGTAACTCTCTCCTCATCAGGTTCTTGCCGAGAAGCGCCTCCGGTCGCCACGGTCTGGCTCCGGACTTGCCTCTCCTCTCCGTGTCGGCGGCCGCACGCGGCTGCCGGGGGGCGGCGAGCGGCGCGAGGCGCCGAGGCGCGCGAAGCACTCGAGCAGAAGGGGAGTACGACAAATGAGGATGGCATCTCGGTTCCTGACGTTCGTGGTCGTGAGCGGCGCGCTGGTGCTCGCGGCCTGTGGCGGTGGCTCGACCTCGTCGCCGGTCGGATCGACGGCGGCGGTCGGGGGCGACGACGGTGTGGTGACGAGCTCGGGCTACGGGCCCGGCGTGCCGGCTTCGGCCCCGGGCACCTGCTCGGGCGGCTGCGCCGGCGGGACGGGCAACGGCTACGGCCCGGGGCCGGGTCCGATGGACGGCTTCTGCGGCACGGCCTGCACCGGCGCCGTCGGCCCGGACCCGGCCGACATCGCCGCGCTGCTCGCGCTCGCCGTGCAGGAGGAGTACAAGGCGGAAGCCCTCTACCGCAGCGTGCTCGCCACGTTCGGCCCGGAGACGCTGCCCTTCGCGCTCATCGCCGAGGCCGAAGCGCGACACGTCGAGGCCCTCCGCGCGCTCTTCACCCGCCGGTCGATGACGCCTCCGGCGAGCGCCTGGACACCCGCGAGCTTCGCGCCGTTCGCGTCGGTCGCCCTCGCCTGCGAGGCGGGCGTCGCGGCCGAGCTCGCCGACGCCGACTTCTACGTGCCGTACCTGCAGCGGACCGACCTGCCGCAGGACGTGCAGGAACGTCTTCACGAACCTGCAGAAGGCGTCGCTCGAGAACCACCTGCCGGCGTTCCAGAGCTGCCGCTGAGCCGCCGCCGCGGCTGAGTACGGCCGCCCGCGCCGCGCGGGCGGCCGTTCTTCGCTTCGGCCCTGCTCCGACTCGACGCCGCGTCCCGCGCTCGGCCACAATCGCCCCCGCATGAGCTACGCCGCCTGGCTCGTCGCCCTCACCGTCCTCTTCGCGCTGCTCGAGCGGCTCGCGCCCTGGCGTCGGGCCCAGTCCCCGCTGCGGCGCGGCGCCCTGCGCGACCTCGGGTGGCTCGCCCTGAACGGCCACTTCTTCTCCCTCGCGACCGCGGGGCTGAACGCGGCCGCCGCCGTCCTCGCCACGCGCGCGCTCGCCGCGGCCGGGCTCGTCGTGCGGCCGTCGCCGGTCGGCGGGTGGCCGCTCGCGGCGCAGATCGCCGTGCTCCTCGTGGCGTCGGACTTCGTCCAGTGGGTGGTCCACAACCTGCTGCACCGCGTGCCCCTGCTGTGGACGTTCCACAAGGTCCATCACTCGATCGACACGATGGACTTCCTCGGGAACTTCCACTTCCACTGGCTGGAGATCGTCGTCTACAAGGCCGCGCAGTGGCTGCCCCTCGCCCTGCTCGGGGCCTCGGGCGAGGCGGCCCTGTGGGTCGCGGTCTTCGGCACCTTCTGGGGCAATCTCAACCACGCGAACCTCGACGTCCGCCTCGGCCCGCTCGGCTACGTCATGAACGGCCCGCGGATGCACCTCTGGCACCACGACGCGTCGGACGAGGGGGGCGTCGCCAAGAACTTCGGGATCGTCCTGTCCGTGTGGGACTGGATCTTCCGCACCGCCTACTGGCCGCGGGATCGCAGCCCTGAGCGTCTCGGCTACCCGGGCGACGCCGAGATGCCTTTCGGACTCCCCGGCCAGCTCGCCTGGCCGCTCGTTCGCGCGCGCCTCTAGCCCCCGGCCTCCCCGCGAGACCCGTCTTCCGCCGTACGTCCGTCCGCGCTTCCGCCACTTGACAAATACTGTCAAAGTGATATCATGTTGATAACGGACGGTGAGGATGGAACAGCTGACGCCGTGCCCGAACTGCCGCGGGAACACGCTCTACGAGAGCCAGCCCGTCGGCTCCGGCGGGGGCCACGCTCCCGAGTACCTGAGGGGTCTCGGACGCTGGTACCGCTCGGCCCGGTTCGTCGTCGTCGTCTGCCGCGACTGCGGCCTCACGCGCTTCTTCGCGGAGCCCGAGGCGCGGCGGCGGCTGTCGGAGTCGAAGCACTGGAAGGCCGTGAGCCCGTCCGATCGAGGAGGCTATCGATGATTCGCGAACGCGAGCAGCACACCGCGCCGGGGCTGCTGATGCTCGTCATCCTGCTGACGATCCTGGTCGTCTCGGCGGCCGGAGTGATCCGGGCCGCCCGGAGCCAGGACGGGGCGGCCGCCGCCGCGTTCGGGGCCGTGCTGGCCCTCGACCTGCTGGCCTTCGCCGGCCTCTTCACCGTCGCGCCGAACGAGGGGCAGGTGCTCCAGCTCTTCGGGGCGTACCGCGGCACGGCGAAGGAGGAGGGCCTGCGCTGGGCCAACCCCTTCCTCTCGAAGAAGCGGATCTCGCTCCGCGTGCGCAACTTCGAGAGCGCCAAGCTGAAGGTCAACGACACCGAGGGCAACCCGATCGAGATCGCGGCCATCGTCGTGTGGAAGGTGGTCGACTCGGCGGAGGCCGTCTTCGAGGTCGACGACTACGAGAACTACGTGCGCGTGCAGACCGAGTCCGCGGTGCGGAACCTCGCGACCCACTACCCGTACGACTCCCACATCGAGGGCCAGGTCTCGCTCCGCGGCAGCACCGACGAGGTGGCGAAGGGACTGAAGGCCGAGATCCAGGAGCGGCTCGCCAAGGCCGGCGTCGAGGTGATCGAGGCGCGCATCAGCCACCTCGCCTACGCGCCGGAGATCGCCGCGGCGATGCTGCGCCGCCAGCAGGCGGGCGCGATCATCGCGGCGCGCCAGCGGATCGTCGAGGGCGCGGTGGGGATGGTCGACATGGCGCTCGAGCTGCTGCAGAAGAGCGGACGCGTCCAGCTCGACGAGGAGCGGAAGGCCGCGATGGTCTCGAACCTCCTCGTGGTGCTGTGCGCGGACCGCGAGGCGCAGCCCGTCGTCAACACGGGATCGCTGTACCAGTAGGGCGCGGCTCCGCGTGGCCGAGCGAAAGCCCTTCCTGATCCGGATCGACCGCGACGTGCTCGACGCGGTCCAGCGCTGGGCCAACGACGACCTGCGGAGCCTCAACGCGCAGATCGAGTTCGTGCTGCGCCGGGCGCTCCAGGCGGAGGGCCGCCTGGGGCGCCCCGGCCGTTCCCCCTCGCGACGGGACGGCCGGGAGGAGTGACGGGGGAGGGGCCTTTCCCGGCGCGTTCTCCGCGGCGCACAATGTGGCCGTGATCCCCCCCCTCCGCGAGGTGCAGCCCGAGGTCGCCGCCCAGCTCGAGGAGACGGGCTACCTGGCGGCCCTTCTGATCGACCTCGGCGCCCTCGCCCAGGTCGAGCGCACGTTCGGCGAGGCGGCGTTCCGCTCGCTGCGGGAGCAGGTCGACCCCCTCCTGGAGGAGCTCCAGGACCACTTCCGGCGCGAGGACCGCATCGCCCGGGACGACTCGCAGGTCGACCGCTTCCTCATGTTCCTCTCCGGCCCCCGGCGGCGGGAGCAGGGCCTTCGCGTCGACGACCTGCGCCGCGCGGTCGAGCGCGTCGAGTACTTCCTGAGCCCCCGCGTCGGCCGCCTCGCCCACGCCTACCTCCGCGAGCGTCCCGCCCTGCGCGTCGGCTACGGGATCGTCCTGTGGAGCCCGCTCGAGGGCGTGCCGCGCCAGATGGCGCGCCTCGTCGACGACGCGGCGGCGTGCGCCGAGCTGCGCTCGAGAAACCACGAGCGGCACGAGCGCGAGCGCCTGATGGAGATCGTCCAGAACCGCGAGATCTGGGCGGCCTACCAGCCGATCGTCGCGATCCCCGACGGGCGGACGATGGGCTGGGAGGCGCTCGCCCGCGGCCCGCGCGGGACCGACCTCGAGTCGCCGGCCGCCCTGTTCTCCCGCGCCGCGCGCTTCGGGATCCTGGAGGAGCTCGAGCGGACCTGCCGCCGGCGGGCGTTCCTCGACTGGCCCGTCCTGCGCGGGCCGGGCCGGCTGTTCGTCAACACCGTGCCGGCCACCATCCGGGATCCCTCCTTCCAGGGCCGCGGCATTCTCGACTACCTCGGCCCGGACCTCTCGCCGAACTCCGTGACCCTGGAGATCACCGAGCGCACCGTCATCGAGAACCTCTCGCTCTACCGCGAGTCGATGCACGCCTTCACCGACCTCGGCTTCTCCTTCGCGATCGACGACGTCGGCGCCGGCTACTCGGGCCTCGAGACGGTAGCCGCGCTGCGGCCCGCCTACCTGAAGATCGACATCGCGCTCGTGCGCGACATCCACCTCAAGAAGATCAGCCAGCAGGTCGTGCGGGCGATCCTCGACATGAGCCGCGGCCTCGGGGCGACGGTCATCGCCGAGGGCATCCAGGTCAAGGAAGAGGCGGACGCCCTCAGCGAACTCGGCGTCGGCTGGGGCCAGGGCTACTATTTCAGCCGTCCCGTCGACCCGCACGCGCCGCGCCCGGCGGCGGCGCCGGCGAGCTGACGCGACGGCGCCCCGGATCGGACATACTGGGCGGACGCCGCGCCGCCCCTTCGAGGACCCCATGACGATGCGCCGCCGCCCGAAGCTCGCCGCCGCCCTCCTGTCGTGCGCCCTCGCCTGCCTCGCCGGGACGGCCGCCGCGCAGGAGGCCTCCTCCGCGCCGCCGCCCGCGAGCGACGCCGCTCTCTCTCGCGTCGAGCCCGCCTTCAACGTCGAGCTCGGGGGGCCGCTCGTCCTCTCGGCCAACGCCGGGATCCGCGTCCCGGTGGGCGGGCTCCTCGGCAAGGGCTACGGCCACGGCCTCCTGCTCCAGGTCCAGCCCGGCGTCGGCGGGGGAGCGGTGAACCTCGGCTGGGTGCCCGTCAGCTTCGCGGCCCAGGGCACGCAGGCGATCGCCGTCGGCGTGAAGGCGAAGGTGCTGCGGACGTGGGGATCGCCGTGGGGGACCGAGCCCGGCCGCACGTACGGCGGCTTCGAGCTCGCCGTCGCCGTCGGGGCGAAGCTGTCGGTCGGCTACCTCTGGAAGGTCGACTCGGGCGGCGCGGGCAAGGACCGCCTCTTCACCTGGGGCGTCGGCATCGGCTTCTAGGCGCCGCCCTCGCCGCGACGCTGAAGTGAGCGGCCGATAGAATGGCCGCGTCTTGCTCGCCCCGGTTCACGCTCGCGGCGGACCTTCGCTCGCTCCTCGCGGCGGAGGCCTGCCTGCTCGTGGCCGTGCTGTACCTGTCGCTCGACGGGTGGAGCCGCCGCTTCGACGTGCCCATACACTTCTCCGCGGACTCCATCGAGTACCTGATCCAGGCCAAGGGGACGATCGACAACGGCTGGTGGTGGGTGCAGCCGCGCCTGTCGGCGCCCGCCGCCTCTGGCAGATCGCCTACCCTTCGAACGCCAGCGTCGACCAGGCGCTCGTCTGGATCGTCAGCCGGTTCACGCGCGACGTCGCCGTGTGCGTCAACGCCACCTGGATGGCGATGGTCGCGCTGTCGGGCGTGATCGGGACGGTGTGGCTGCGCCGGCTCGGCCTTTCGCGCAGCGTGAGCCTCCTCGGCGGGGTGCTCTTCGGCCTGTCACCCTACGCTCTTCCGGGGCATCGGACACCTCGCCCTGGCCACGTACCTGGTGCCCTTCCCGTGCGCCGCGGCCCTGCTGGTCGCGAGCGGCCGCCTCGACCGGCTGCGGACCCCGACTGGCGTCGCTCTCCTCGCCGGCAGCGCCCTCATCGGCTTCAACTACGTCTACTACGCCTTCTTCGGGTGCGGCTTCGTCCTCTGTGCGTGCGTGGTCGCCCACGCCCGCCGGAGCGGCAGGCGGTCCGTGCGGGCCGGGCTAATCCTCCTCGCGACCACGGTGGCGGCCACGGCCCTCAACCTCGCCCCCAGCTTCTACGTCTGGTCCGTGAGGGGACGGCCGCTCATCGTCGAAGACAAGCTGCCGCTCGAGTCCGAGACGTACGGGCTCAAGCTGCGTCACATGTTCACGCCTCTGCCGGACCACGCCATCGGGCTCCTGCGCCAGTGGTCGGACGCGAACGACGCCGCGACCTTCCCGCTCGAGACCGAGAACGAGACGACGCGCCTGGGCCTTTTCGGCACCGTCGGGTTCGTGCTGGTCCTCTGGCGGCTGCTGGTGCGAGGAGAGGAAGCCGCGGCGTCGCTCGGCGGGGTGGAGCGCGCGGCCGGGCTCCTCACGATCGTCGCCTTCCTCTGGGCGACCGTGGGAGGGTTCGGCAGCCTCTTCAACCTGCTGATCCCGGACATCCGCGCCTACAACCGGATCTTCCCGTTCGTCCACTTCTTCGCCCTCGTCGGCCTCGCCGCGGGCGTCGATCGCCTGCTGTCGCGCCTGCCCGCGAGCGGGTCGGCCGTCGCCCGGCGGGCGCTCGCAGGCCTTCTTCTGGCCCTGGGTGTCTTCGATCAGCGCTTCGCGCTGGGCGGCGCGGACCTTCGCTACGCGCGCGACCAGGGCGAGATCGTCGAGCTGCGGCGCCTGGTCGAGTCGATGGAGTCTCTCCTGCCGCCCGGGGCGAGGGTCTTCGAGCTGCCGGTCGCGTCCTTCCCGGCCAACGACGGCATCGAGGACATGCGGGTCAACGATCCGGGCAAGCCGTACCTCGTCTCGCGGACGCTGCGGTGGAGCTATCCCGCGTTCGAGGACGGCGTGGCGCGGTGGCAGCGCCACGTCGGAGGGCTGCCTCTGCCGCAGATGGCCGCCGCCGCCCGCGAGGCGGGATTCACTGCGGTCCTGATCGATCGGCTCGGCTACGCGGACCGGGCGGACGGGCTGCTGGCGAGCCCGGGCGTCGCTGCGGCGACGATCCTCGACGGGCGACGGTATGTCGCCCTGGACCTGCGAAGGCTTCCCGCCGCCGAAGCCGCGAGGGCGGCGCCGCCCGAGTTCGGGGCGCCTTTCGGCCCGGCCTCGGCGGGCCTTCCCGCCTGCCAGGCCGGGGCACCCCACGCGATCGAGCGTGTCGGCGCGGGATGGGATCCCTATCCCGTGGCCTCTCCGAAACGCCGGCGGCCTACGGCGCCGAGATGGGGCGACATCACGGTTTCCGGCTGGGCGGAAGGACGGGGTCGCGCAGCGCCCGGCCCGCGACGTGGACCTCGTGATCGGCGGGCGGGTGTTTCCGACGTTCTATGGAACCAGCCGCCGGGACGTCGCCGAGGCGTTCAGGAACCCCGCGGTGTGGGCTCGGGCTTCACACCCGCGTCCCGCGGCGCGCGATCGGCCGCGGCGCCTTCACCTCTCGCTCCGGATCGTCGCCGCGGACGGTCGCTGCTACTACGAGACCGGCCCGCTGCCGATCCTCGTCCCGTAGAGCGCCTCTTCCCGTCCCGACGTCGGGACGGTCGCCTCGACGGCCGATCGCGGGGCCGGCACGCCCTCTAGCGTCGGGCCGGCTCCACGCCCTTCGGCATGCCGGGCACGATGCCGTGCTCGTTCTTCAGCCGCTCGAGGGCCGCGATGCGGACCGGGCGGCGCACGTCGTGGTCCACCGGGCGGTAGCCCGACCCGTGCTCCACGAGCTCGTTCCGGGCCATCAGCCGGTCGCGGTCGATGACGAGCTCCGCGCGCGACGTGCCGACGAGGTTGTTCTCGCGGCTCATGATGATCGCTTCCTCGGGGCACGCGTCGACGCAGAAGCCGCAGTAGACGCAGCGGAGGAGGTCGATCTCGAACCGCGTCGGGTACTTCTCGATCGTCTTCTCCGGCCGCTCGCCGGCCTCGATGTAGATGCACTCGGCCGGGCAGACCGTCGCGCACATGTAGCACGCGACGCACTTCGGCGTGCCGTCCGTGCGCTCGGTGAGGATGTGGACGCCCCGGTAGCGCGCGGCGACCGGCCGCTTCTCCTCGGGGTACTGGATCGTCGCGCGCTGGCCCATGAACAGCGTGCGGATCATGTAGCGGAACGTCGCGAGGTGGCCCTTGATGATCGGCAGGACACCCGTGCTGACGTTGCGGTCGACGGTGACGACGTTGACGGCCATCGGTCGTTCCCCCGCGCCCTAGGCGCGGGCCTCCTGGGCGGCGCCGGCGCCGACGGCGGGCGCCGACGACACGGCGCGCCCGCCCGCGCCGATCGAGCGGTAGTCGAGGGTGGCGTAGTCCGGGACCTGCGCGGCGACCTGCGCGAACAGCTCGCGCGCGCTCCCCGCCCCGAGGGGCTTCCCGAGGCGCTCGAGCACCTCGGCCACGAGCTGCCAGCGCGCTCGCGCGTCGCCCGGCGGCACGACGGCGCGCCGCAGCCGCTGCACCCGGCGCTCGAAGTTCGTGAACGTGCCCTCGACCTCGGCCCACACCGCCGCGGGCAGCACCACGCTCGCCGCCGCGAGGGCCGGCTCGTCGTGGGTGGCGAGGACCGCGACGAAGGGCACCTTCGCCACCGCCGCCGCCGCCTCGGGGCGCCGCAGCAGCTCCGGCCCCATCAGCACGAGCGCCTTCACCTTGCCCGCGGCGCAGGCCTCGAGGATCGAGGGGACCCCCTCGCGGCCGATTCCCTGGTCGAGGCAGCCCTGCGTGTTCGGGTTGCGGTCCTTCCGCTGCAGCACCTCGTCGAGCCGCTCGCGCACGAGGTTCTGCGGATCGCCCACCCGGAAGTCGAGCGAGCCGAGAACGGCGTCGGCCAGCTTCGAGAAGGCGAAGAGGTCCTCGTTCGTCCCCTGCGGGGAGGCGAGGAACGCGGAGGCGGGCCCGGCCTCCCGCACCGCCGCCGCCACGCGGTCGAGGGCCTCGGCCAGCGCGGCCGGCCGGCCGGCCACCCGCGCGCCGACGAGGCGGTCCCCGGCGGCGATCGTCTTGTAGAGCGCGCGGCCCGGGTCGCACATCCACGACTTGTTGACCGCGGCGTTCCGCCGCGGGCGCACGCGCTGCACGACCTCATCCCGCTCGTCCACCCAGGTGTTGCAGCCCGTCGAGCAGCCCGGGCACACCGACTCGTGGCTCTTCAGGAACCACACGCGCATCTTGAAGCGGAAGTCGTGGGAGAGCAGAGCCCCCACCGGGCACACGTCGGCGAGGTTGCCCGCGTACTCGTGGGCGATCGGCCGCCCCTCGAACGTCGAGATCTGCGTGCGGTCGCCGCGGTTCACGAACTCGAAGGAGTTCGTGCGGGTGACCTCGCGCTCGAAGCGGATGCAGCGCGAGCACAGCACGCACCGCTCGGCGTCGAGCATGATCGGCCCGAGGTCGACGACCTTGCGCTTCCGGACCTTGTCCTCGACCTCCACCTTCGACTCGTGGAGGCCGTGGGCCATGTAGTTGTCCTGCAGGTAGCACTCGCCGGCCTGGTCGCACACCGGGCAGTCGATCGGGTGGTTGATCAGGAGGAACTCGAGCGTCGTGCGGTGAGCCTCCTTCGCCTTCTCCGACTCGGTGTGGACCACCATGCCGTCGGCCACCTGCGTGTTGCAGGCGATCTGGAGCTTCGGCTGCTTCTCGATCTCGACGAGGCACATGCGGCAGTTGCCGTCGACGGGGAGGTCCGGGTGCCAGCAGAAGTGGGGGATGTGGATCCCCAGCCGCTCCGCCGCCTCGATGACGGTGGTGCCGGCCGGGACCTCGATCTCCTGGCCGTTGATCGTGCACTTGGGCATGTCGCTTACCTGTCGAGCTCGCCGGCGATGACGTTCAGGCCGCCGATGATGGCGACCGCGTCCGCGATCATGCCGCCGCGGATCATGTGCGGGAACGCCTGGTAGATGTTGTAGCAGGGGGGGCGGACCTTGACCCGCGCCGGGCACTTGCCGCCGTCGCTCACGACGTAGAAGCCGAGCTCGCCGTTGGCGCCCTCGGTGTACCCGTAGACCTCGCCCTCGGGGCCGCGGATGCCCTCGTAGACCAGCTTGAAGTGGTTCATGAGGGCCTCGATGTTCGAGTACACCTCGCTCTTCGGGGGCAGGGCGACGCGCTTGTCGTCGGTGAGGACCGGCCCCTTCGGCAGCTTCGCGAGGGCCTGCTCGATGATGCGCATGCTCTGGCGCATCTCCTCCATGCGGACGAGGTAGCGGTCGAAGCAGTCGCCCACCGTGCCGACCGGCACGTCGAAGTCGTACTGCTCGTAGCCCGAGTAGGGGTGGTCCTTGCGCACGTCGTAGGCGACGCCCGAGCCGCGCAGGCACGGCCCGACCCAGCCCCACGAGAGCGCCTCGTCCTTGTCCATCACCCCCACGTCGCGGAAGCGCTTCATGAAGATGACGTTGCGGGTGAGGAGCTCCTGCGCCGTGTCGTAGGCCTCCTTGCAGTCGGCCAGCGTCTTGCGGCAGAGCTCCTCGAAGTTCTCCGGCACGTCGTTGCCGAGGCCGCCGATGCGCACGTAGGACACGGTGAGCCGCGCCCCGCTGCACGCCTCGAGGAGGTCGTACACCGTCTCCCGGGCGCGGAACATCACGAAGAAGGGCGTGATCGCCCCGAGGTCGACCACGTTCGTCGAGATGCAGACGATGTGGTCCATGATGCGGGAGAACTCGGAGAGGATGACCCGGATCGCCTCGGCCCGCGGCGGCGCGGGGACGCCGAGGAGCTTCTCGACCGCGAGGGCCCAGCCGTGCCCGTTCATGAACGACGAGCAGTAGTTGAGGCGGTCGGTGTACGGGATGATCTGCCAGTAGGTCCGCGCCTCCGCCATCTTCTCGAAGTTGCGGTGCATGTAGCCGATCTCGGCCTCGGCGTCGACGATCGTCTCCCCGTCGAGGAGCGCCTGCACGCGGAACGTCCCGTGCATCGCCGGGTGCGACGGGCCGATGTTGACGAGGATCGCCTCGGCGGACTCCGGCACCTGCAGCAGCTTCTCGCGCGGCGTCTTCAGCACGTGGCGCTGGCCGGTCGGGTAGTCCTTCCGCATCGGGTGGCCGACGAACGCGTCGTGCGTCAGGAGCCGCGAGAGGTTCGGGTGGCCCTCGAAGACGATCCCGTAGAGGTCCCACGCCTCGCGCTCGAACCAGTTCGCCCCGCGGAAGAGCGGGGTGATCGTGGCCAGGCGGCACTCGCGCTCGGGCACCGGCGTCTTCAGGCGGACGTGGTGCTTCTTCGAGACCGAGTAGAGGTGGAGGACGACCTCGAACCGCTCGGGCTTGTCCTCGCGGTCGAGCCAGTCGACGCCGCACAGGTCGAGGAAGAGCTTGTAGTCGAGCTCGGCGTGGTCGCGGAGGAGCCGGGCGGCGTCGACCCAGGCCGAGCGCTCGACGGTGATCGCGAGGTCGCCGCGGAAGTCGGAGGCCGACAGGAGCCGCCCGCCGAGCGCCTCGGACAGTACGCGGACCGCCGGCTTCGCCGCGACCTCGGGCAGGACCGCGCTCGTCGCGGCCGGGCTAGCCATGGTGGACCTCCTCCTCGGCCTTCGGCTCGCCGGGGAGAGAGAGGACGCCCCGCGGCGGCAGGCCCTGCGCCGCCCGCTCGCGGTCGTCCTTCTCCCACGCGGCGCGGCGGGCCCGGCGGTCGAAGATCCCCTCGCCGTTCGCCCCGATCCGGTCGGCGTGCTGCGGCGCCTTCGCCTGCTGGCTGGTCTTGATCAGGTCCTGGATCTTCATGATCCCCGCGATGAGGCCCTCGGGCGCCGGCGGGCAGCCCGGCACGTAGACGTCGACGGGGATGACCTCGTCGATCCCCTGCATCACGTGGTAGGAGCGGTAGAAGCCGCCGCTCGACGCGCAGACGCCCATCGAGAGCACCCACTTCGGCTCCGGCATCTGGTCGTAGATCATCTTCAGGACCGGGGCTTCCTTGTCGACGATCGTGCCGGCCACGAACATCAGGTCGGCCTGCCGCGGCGAGAAGCGCAGCACCTCGGCCCCGAAGCGGGCCACGTCGTAGCGGGAGGCGCTGAAGGCCATGAACTCGATGGCGCAGCACGCGGTGCCGAAGGGCATCGGCCAGATCGACGACTTGCGGCCCCACTTCACGACGGCGTCGAGCGTCGTGGTGATCACGTTGCCGCGCAGGTGGACGCCCGGGTAGGTCGGGTCCACGTAGCTGCCCTTGAAGAGGTCCAGGAGGCCCATTGCGGGATATGCCTTTCCGGTCTTTGCGGGGTTCGGCCGGCCCGTTCCGAGGCCCGGACGCACCCGTCCGGGCGGCCTTCCGAGGGCCGCGCCAAGGGCGATGATAACCCGGCGCGGCCAGTGGATTGCGAGGCTCGGCGGGCCGGACCCGGTGAGCCGGCCGGGCCGCGCCCTCGCGCCCGGCGCGAACCCGGTCACTCGCCTCGCGGCTCGAGCCTTCCTTCCCGACCGGCGGGCCCGAACCGCTCGACGATCGCGGAGAGGGCCGGCGCCGCCTGGTCCTTCGCCGACAGCGTGGGGGACCGGATCGGCCACCGGATGCCGATCCGGGGATCGTTCCACGCGATCGAGACCTCGTCGGCCGGGTCGTAGAAGCCGGTGCACTTGTACTCGACGTGCACCCGCTCGCTCAGCACGCAGAAGCCGTGGGCGAAGCCGGGCGGGATCCAGAGCTGGCGGAAGTTGTCGCCGCTCAGCACGATGCCGAACCAGCGGCCGAAGGTCGCCGAGTCGGGTCGGATGTCGACCGCCACGTCGAACATCTCGCCCTCGACCGCCCGGACGAGCTTGCCCTGGGGCCTGCGCAGCTGGGCGTGCAGTCCGCGCAGGGTGCCGCGGCCGGAGAAGGAGTGGTTGTCCTGGACGAACGGTCCGGGGATCCCGCCCTCCGCGTACTTCCGCTCGTGGTAGGTCTCGAGAAAGAACCCGCGGTCGTCCCGGTAGACGTCGGGCTCGATGAGCGTCACGCCCGGCAGGTCCGTCGGCAGGAACTTCATGCGGCCGAGGATGATATCAGCGCCCTTGGAACGCTGCGCAAGCAAAGCGTCTCGCGCCGGTGGCCGAGCTGGCGGGCTTCGGTTCCGGCGCCGTGAGCTCCCCGGCGTGCTAGGCTTCCGGCGTGGAGCTGACGATCGAGGTCGAACGGGAGACTGACGGCCGGTGGATCGCAGCCGTCGGTCCCATCGGGGCTCTCGCGTACGGACGCACTCGGGCCGAGGCCGTGCGCAAGGCCAAGGCCGTTGCGCTGGAGGTCATTGCCGACCGGCTCGCTCACGGCGAGTCGCCGGCGACCGGCCGCAGGACCAGCCGACCGGCGCCATTCGAAGGCGTTCGGTTTGTCGCCTGACTGGCCCTCATCGAAGGCCAGCCGCGTCTACGCCGCCCTGCTCCGCATCGGCTGGAAGCACGAGAGATCCAGGGGCTCGCACAGGCTGCTCGTCCGTGAGGGTTGGCCACCGTTCCCCTTTGCCTTCCACGACCGGGACGAGATCGGGCCGCGGATGCTGGCTCAGGTCGCGAAGCGCACGGGTCTCAGGCGAGAGGATCTCTGACGGGGCTACAGTCCCGGCACTCACCCCGTCCGCTCGGGCACGCCCGGCTGACCGCGCCCACGGCTCCTATCTCTCCGCTTCGACCACGGTCACGATCCGGTCCGCCCGCACGTCGCTCAGCGTCTGGACGATGCCGCTCGGCCAGCGGATCTCGACCGAGCGGACCTGCGTCTCGGCGCCGAGGCCGAAGTGGACGCGGCGGTCGCCGGAGGAGAGGTAGCTGCCGGCCGTGCGGGCGGTCGCGTGGCGGAGCGTTCCCGAGCCGGTCACGAGGCGGACCTCGGCCCCGATGCCGTCGCGGTTGCTCCTCCGCCCCTCGAGCCGCAGCTCGAGCCAGTGGCCCGCTCCTCCCTCGTTCCGCAGCACGCGGGCGCGGTCGTCGAGCGTCGACACCACCACGTCGAGGTCGCCGTCGTCGTCGAGGTCGCCGACCGCGACGCCGCGCGCGACCCGGCTCGCCCGGAACGGCTCGCCCGCCTCGGCCGAGACGTCGCGGAAGCGGCCGCCCTCGTTGCGGGCGAGGAGCGGCGCCTCGCGGTAACGCAGGTGGGGCGAGGTCATCTCGATCGTGTCGAGCACGTGGCCCTGCGCCACGAAGAGGTCCTTCCACCCGTCGTCGTCGAAGTCCAGGAAGCGCACGCCCCAGCCGGAGCTCAGCAGGGTGATCCGGCCGAGGTTCGACGCCCGCGTCTCGTACGAGAACGTCCCGTCGCCGGCGTTGCGGAAGAGGGCGTAGCCCTGGTTCGACAGGTTCGTGACGACGACGTCGGGCCGGCCGTCGTTGTCGTAGTCGGCGAAGTCGACGCCCATTCCCGAGAACGCCCGGCCGTCCTGGTCGAACGCGGCGAAGGCGAGGAGGGCCTTCTCCTCGAACCGCGCGCGGCCGTGTTGCGGTAGAGGTACTGGCGGATCGCGTCGTTCGCGACGAACACGTCGGTGCGCCCGTCGCCGTCGTAGTCGGCGATCGCGACCCCGAGCGACTTGCCCTCGGGGTTCGCGACGCCCGCCTCCGCCGAGACGTCGCGGAAGCGGCCGCCGCCCTCGTTGCGGTAGAGGAGGGCCGTCGCCCCGGGGAAGAGGTTCGGGTGGCAGTACGCGCGCGGCCCGGTCGGCGACTTCTCGGGGAACGGGTTGTACGCCGCCGAGCAGTGCGGGTTGTAGGCGAAGCTCCACTTCATGTAGCGGCCGACGAAGAGGTCGAGCCGGCCGTCGCCGTCCACGTCGACGAAGGCCGCGCTCGTCGACCACGCGTCGCCGCCGCCGATCCCCGCCTCCGCGGTGACGTCGGTGAAGCGACCGCGGCCGTCGTTGCGGTAGAGGTGGTTCGAGAAGACGCCGCTCACGAAGAGGTCGTCGTCGCCGTCGCCGTCGTAGTCCCCGACGGCCGTGCCCTGGCTGTAGCCCTCGCCGGCGAGGCCCGACGCCTCGGTCGCGTCGACGAAGCGGCCGTCGGGCCTCTGGAGGTACAGGCAGTTCCAGTAGCGCGGGCCGTCCTTCACGGCGGCGCGGCCCGGCGGCATCGGGTCGTCGATGCGCGCGCCGTTCGCGAAGAAGAGGTCGAGCCGGCCGTCGCCGTCGGCGTCGAGCATCGCGACCCCGCCGCCCATCGTCTCCGGCAGGTACTTCTGCGACGTCGCCGAGGAGACGTGGCGGAAATCGAGGCCGACCGCGTCGGTGACGTCGACGAAGTGCGCGCCGCGCGGCGCGCGCCCGGCGGGTGGGTCGGCCGCGGGCGCGTCGGCCGCGGCGGGAGGGAAGGCGGCGGCGAGCCCGAGCGCCGGGACGAGCAGCGACAGCGCGAGGCGGGCCCGCCGCGTCGACAACGGACGGCTACTTCTTCGCCGCCGGCAGCGGGCCGAGCTCGACCTTGCGGAACTCGACCTCGGTGCCCTCGGCCTGGAGGGCGATCTTGCCGGACGTGGCGGTGGCCCCGAAGCCGTCGTTCACGAGGTCGCCGTTCACCCACACGGTGATCTTGTCGCCGCGCGCCTCGACGACCATCGTGTTCCACTCGCCGAGCGGCTTCTCGGAGTTGTCCGTCAGGTTGAGGATCCGCCGCGCGTCGCCCTCGGCTCCGCCCCACTTCTCGTTGCCCTTGCGCGGCCGGCGCTTCTCCATGTCGGCGACCTTGACGTCCTCCTGGATGCACCAGAAGTCGCCGGCGTTCCCGCTCTCCATCTGCACCTCGACGGACTTCGGGAACATCTTGTACAGGGCGCGCGGCGTCGACGCGTGGACGAGGACGCCGCAGTTGCCGGCCTTGCCGGTGAAGCGGTACTCGACCTGGAGGCGGTAGTCCCGGTAGGCCTGCTTCGTGATCAGGTGGCCCTCGGGCTTGCCCATGCTCACGAGGTTCCCGCTTCGGACCACGAAGCTGTCGGGGGCCGACTTGTCGGTGTCCTTCTTCGGAACGTCGGCCTCCCAGTTCGAGAGGTCCTTGCCGTTCCAGAGGGCGATCGTCTTCGTCGGGGTGACCACGTCCTGCGCGGTCGCGAGCGGCGCCGCCGCGGCGAGGGCGAGGAGGAGAGGAGGAGACGGCTCATCGGTCGCATGGCCCCCTTGTACCACCGCTGGGGTCAGATCTTGAATCTTGAATCAAGATTCAAGATCTGACCCCAGCCGCTCGGCCTACTTCAGCGAGGCCATGTCGATCGAGAAGCGGTACTTCACGTCGCCCTTCAGCAGGCGCTCGTAAGCGTCGTTGATCCCCTGCATCGGGATCACCTCGACGTCGGCGGTGATGCCGCGCTCCGCGCAGAAGTCGAGCATCTCCTGCGTCTCGCGGATCCCGCCGATCAGCGAGCCGGCGAGCCGGCGGCGGCCGATGAGCAGGTTGAAGGCGCCGATCGGCTGCGGCGCCTCCGGGGCGCCGACGAGCGTCATCGTGCCGTTGCGCTTGAGGAGGCTCACGTAGGGGTCGAGGGCGTGGGGGGCGGAGACGGTGTCGAGGATGAAGTCGAAGCCGCCCTGCTTCCGCATCGCCGCCGCGTCCTTCGACACGACGACCTCGCTCGCGCCGAGCCGGACCGCATCCTCCGCCTTCGCGGCCGAGGTCGTGAACACGACGACGCGGGCGCCGAACGCCGCGGCGAGCTTCACGCCCATGTGCCCGAGCCCGCCGAGGCCGACCACGCCGACCTTCTGCCCCTCGCCGACGTTCCAGTGGCGCAGGGGCGAGTACGTCGTGATGCCGGCGCACAGCAGGGGCGCGGCGCCGGCCAGCGGGAGGCTCTTCGCGACCTTGAGCGCGAAGTCCTCGTCGACGACGACGCTGTCCGAGTAGCCGCCGTAGGTGCGGCCGCCGAGGTGCGGGTCGGGGGAGTTGTACGTGAAGACGCCGCCCTTCTCGCAGAACTGCTCCTCGCCGTCGCGGCAGGCCGAGCAGTTCCGGCACGAATCGACGAGGCAGCCGACGCCGGCGAGGTCGCCCTCCCGGAACCGCCGCACGTCGCGGCCGACGGCGGTGACCCGGCCGACGATCTCGTGGCCGGGGACGCAGGGGTAGGCGGTCGGGACGGCGCCCGACCACTCGTCGCGCGCCTGGTGCAGGTCCGAGTGGCACACGCCGCAGAAGAGGATCTCGATCTGCACGTCGCGCGGGCCGGGGGCGCGGCGGCGGATCGCGATCGGGGCGAGCGGGGAGGTCGCGCTCGCCGCCGCGTAGGCCTTCGCTTCGTAGGTGGCGGTGGTCTCGGTCATGAACGGTCTCCTCGGGTGCGGGTCGTTGCGGTCGGGTCGAGCCCGACATTCTCGCCCAGGCGGCGCGAGCGCCGAAATCAGCGGCCGACGAGCGCCTGCAGGTGCGCGGGGTAGCGCTGGCCCTGGACCGGGATCGCGTCGAGCGCCTCGCCGATCTGCCGCAGGTCCGCCGCCGTGAGCACGACCGAAGCGCCGCCGAGGTTCTCGCGCAGGCGGTGCGCCTTCGTCGTGCCGGGGATCGGCGCGATCCAGGGCTTGCGCGAGAGGAGCCACGCCAGAGCGACCTGCGCCGGCGTCGCCTGCTTCGCCGCGGCGATCGCGCCGATCCGCTCGACGAGCGCGTGGTTCGCCGCGCGGTTCTCGGCCGTGAAGCGCGGCACCGCGTTCCTGAAGTCCGTCGTCTCGAAGGTCGTCGACGCGTCGATCGTTCCGGTCAGGAAGCCCTTGCCGAGAGGGCTGAACGGCACGAAGCCGATGCCGAGCTCCTCGCACGCCGGCAGGATCTCCGCCTCGGGCTCGCGCCACCACAGCGAGTACTCGCTCTGCAGCGCGGCCACGGGCTGCACGGCGTGGGCCCGGCGCAGCGACTGCACGCCCGCCTCGGACATGCCGAAGTGCTTCACCTTGCCCTGCGCGACGAGCTCCTTCACCGTGCCCGCCACGTCCTCGACGGGCACGTTCGGGTCGACGCGGTGCTGGTAGAAGAGGTCGATGCGGTCGGTCCGCAGGCGCGCGAGCGCTGCGTCGGCGACCTCTCGGATCCGCTCGGGGCGGCTGTCGACGCCCTCGGCGGGCTTCCCGTTGCGGAAGCCGAACTTCGTCGCGATCACGACCTGGTCGCGCACGGGCTCGAGCGCTTCGCCGAGGAGCTCCTCGTTCGCGAAGGGCCCGTACGCCTCGGCCGTGTCGAAGAACGTCACGCCGGCGTCGAACGCCTCGCGGACGAGGGCGATCGCCGCCTTCTTCTCGGGAGGCTGACCGTAGCCGTAGCTCAGGCCCATGCAGCCGAACCCGAGGGCCGAGACCTCGAGCCCGCTCCGTCCCAGCTTCCGCTTCTGCATCGCTTCTCCATGGCTCGTTCCTCCCGCGCCTCCGCGCCGAGGCTCAACTGTAGGCGGGAGCGATTGAGCAGGGAAGAGGCGTGAGTTGCACGGTCTGGTGAGGGAATTTCACCAGTCGGTCAGCGGACGCCGGTCGCCTGGTCGACGACCAGCTCCCGGTCGACGCCGGGGACCTCGTAGACGACCGTCGGGCCGTTCTGCCAGCGGACCTCGAGCCGCTCGACGCGCGTCGCGGGGCCGAGGCCGAAGAGCAGGCGCCGGTCGGACTGCGACATGACCGAGCGGCCGCTCGCGACGTCCTGCCGCTGGCGCACGCCGCCGGCGGTGAGCGTGACGAGCGCTCCCGTGGCGTCGCGCGGGCCCTTCGCCTTCGGGTCGCCGACGAGCCGCAGGCGCAGCCAGTGGCCGGCGCGGTTCCCGCCGTCGTTGCGCAGGAGGAGCGGCCGGCCGTCGATCGGGCAGACGACGACGTCGGTGTCGCCGTCGTTGTCGTAGTCGCCGGTGGCCGAGCCGCGCCCGCTGCGCAGCGCCGCGAGCCCGGGTCCGCCGCCCGCGCCCACCTCGGCGAACCGGCCGTTCTTCAGGTTGCGGAACAGGAGCGGCCGCTGCTCGTAGGACGTGTTCCAGTCGAGCGCGTCGACCCACGGGTACACGTGGCCGTTCGCCACGAAGAGGTCGATCCAGCCGTCGTTGTCGTAGTCGAGGAAGTTCGTGCCCCAGCCCACGAAGGGGACGCTCGAGTTGCCGACGCCGGCGGGGTACGTGGCCTCGGAGAACAGGCCGTTCCCGTCGTTGTGGTACAGGATGTTCGCGTCGTTCTCGAAGTTCGTGACGTGGAGGTCGTCGCGGCCGTCGTGGTCGTAGTCGCCGACCGCGACGCCCATGTGGGCCTGCTCCTGCCCGGCCTCGTTGAACGCCGCGCCCGAGGCGAAGCTCACGTCCTGGAAGGTGCCGTCGCCCCTGTTGCGGTAGAGGTAGTTGGGCGAGGAGTCGTTCGCCACGAAGAGGTCGAGCTTGCCGTCGCCGTCGAAGTCGAAGAAGGCGACGCCGATGCCGTAGTAGCCGGCCTTGTCGTCGACGCCGGCCGCGACGCTCGTCTCCTCGAACGTCCCGTCGCCGCGGTTCCGGAAGAGGTGGTCGCCCGCTCCCTTGAGCCCGCGCGGTCCGCACATCGCGGGCTGGCCGCGGTAGCGGCACACCGTGGCGCCCGGCGTGTAGGGGGCCTGCATCAGGCCCGCGCCTTTCGCGTCGGTGCTGCGCGCGGCCTGGAACACGTCGGGCGGCGCGGGCGGCAGGTGATCCGGGTCGAGCACGATGTACCCGGCCACGAAGAGGTCGAGCCGGCCGTCGCCGTCGTAGTCGCCGAAGGCGCAGCCCGTCGACCAGCCGCCGAGGGCGACGCCGGCCGCCGCCGCGACCTCCGTGAAGCGGCCGCCGCCGTCGTTGCGGTAGAGGCGGTTCGCGCCGAAGTTCGTGACGTAGAGGTCGTCGTCGCCGTCGTCGTCGAAGTCGCCGGTGCAGGCCCCCTGGCCCCAGCCGAGGTTCGCGACCCCGGCCGCGGCGGTCACGTCGGAGAACGTCCCGTCGTGGTTGTTCCGATACAGCGCCGACGGCGGCGCCTTCTCCTGCCCGCGCAGCGCGGCGAAGCTCGCGCCGTTGACGAGGTAGACGTCGAGCCACCCGTCGCCGTCGGCGTCGAACATCGCGGCGCCGCCGCCCTTCGCCTCGACGATGTAGGCCTTCGACCCGCCGCCGGAGCGGCGCTCGAAGCCGCCGAGGCCCGCGGCGTCCGTGACGTCGGCGAAGGTCACGCCCGGGGCGTCGGTCGCCGCGGCCGGGGGCGGCACCCGGGTCGGCGGCGGGCCGAGCGGCGCCGCCGCGGCGAGGAGAGGCGCGCCGAGCGCGGCGAGGAGGGCCGCGCGCCTCACGGCACCTCTCCCGGGTCGGGCGCCGCGCCGCCGCCTTCCGTCTCGTGCTCCTGCTTCAGCAGCTCCTGCGCCTTCGCGAACGCGGCCTCGGCCTCCGCCGCGCGGCCGAGCGACTGGTACGCGCGCCCGAGCTGGTAGTGCGCCTGCCGCATCCGCGGCTCGATCCGGGCCGCCTCCCGAAGCTGCGTCACGGCCTCCTCGGCGCGCGCGGTCTGCAGCAGCGAGAGGCCGAGGGCGAGCCGCGCCGCCGCCGACTCCGGGAACGCGGCGACCGCGCGGCGGAAGAGATCCGCCGCCTCGTCGTGCTTTCGCTCGTAGGCGCGGCAGGCGCCGAGGCCGTAGAGCGCGTCGTAGTTCGAGGGGTCGCGCGCGAGCGCGCGCGCGTAGTAGGACGCGGCGTCGTCGAAGGCCATCTCCGCGCGGCGCAGCTCGCCGAGCGCCACGAGGACCTCGAGGTCCTCGGGCGAGGCGGCGAGGGCGGCCTCGTACTCGGCGCGCGCCTCGGCCTTGCGCCCGGCCGCCTCGTGCGCGCGCGCCTTCACCTGGCGGGCGCGGGCGGAGTCGGGGAACTCGGCCACGAGGCGGTCGAGCTCGACCTGCGCGAGAACACTCGCGGTCACGCCGAGGTAGTAGAGCGCGTCGGCGTTCCGCGGCGAGCGCCGGAGCGCCGCCCGGAAGCCGTCGAAGGCCGCGTCGAAACGCCCCTGCGCCGCGTCCGCGCGCGCGGCGAGGATGCGGGCGGGCACGTCTCCCGGGACCGCGGCCAGCCGCTTTTCGGCGAGCGCCTTCGCGCGCGCGTAGTCGCCTCGGTGGAACGCCAGCTCGTACTCCGGGCGAGCCGCCGCCTGGGCCCGCGCTCCCATCGCGGCCGCGAGGAGGGCGAGCGCCACGCCCGCGCGAAGCGCAAGTCGAACGCAACCGAAAGAAGCCAAACGCCGAACCTTGGAGCCCACGCGGGGAGAAGCTTCGCAGAGACCGGGCCGGCGCATCAAGTCCGGGCGCTCGGGGAAGTGCCGCGAGGCAAATGACTTGTTGGGACCCTCGGCCGGGCGATCGGGTCCATGAGACCCCCACTTGACATAGAAAATACGGAGGAGCTAAATAGCCCCCGCACACGCCTTTTCACACGCTCTGACACGAGGACACGTGAACCATAAGGTCCTTTCCCGGAGTTTCTGCCGGACCCTCCAGCCGGCGGAGGCGTGGGCTCGGCGTTCCACGAAGAAAGCTGAAGGAGCTCGCATGCGCCAGAGTCGTCTCGTCAAGCTGTCACTCCTCCTAGCGTTGGCCGCGCTGGTCCTGCCGGCGGGGCTCTCCGCGCAGAGCTTCAACGGGTCGATCAGCGGCACCGTCGCCGACCCGTCCGGCTCGGCGGTCGCGAACGCGGACCTCGTCCTGCGGAACGCGGCCACGGGCGTCGAGCTGAAGCGCCAGTCGAGCGCCGACGGCGCGTACGCCTTCCGCAACCTCGTCCCCGGCACGTACGAGCTCACCGCCAGCTTCGCCGGCTTCCAGCCGTACGCCCGCAAGGGGATCGCGGTCGCCCCGAACGGCGACGTGCGCCTCGAGGTCGGCCTCGCGATCGCCGGCCAGACGGACTCGGTCGAGGTGGTCGGCGCCTCCGCCCTCAACTACGACAGCGCCTCCCACGAGGACGGCATCGCGCCCGAGACGCTGCAGGACCTGCCCCTCGTCTTCAACTCCGGCCCGCGCTCGTCGGCCACGTTCGTCCTCCTGATGCCGGGCGTCTCGTCCGGCGGCAGCGCGAACGCGTTCGACGCCCGCATCAACGGCGGCCTGCAGTCGGGCGACGAGGCGGTCCTCGACGGCGCGTCCATGCAGGAAGGCTTCATGAGCCAGTCCGGCATGGTGTCGATCTTCCAGGACTTCCCCTACTCGCCGGACATGGTGAGCGAGATCAAGGTCGTTTCCTCGAGCTACGACGCGCAGTACGGCTCGACGACGGGCGGCCAGATCGTCGCCGTCACGAAGTCGGGCGGCGAGAAGTTCCACGGTGCGGCGTTCGAGTACCACCAGAACGACAAGCTCAACGCGAACCAGTGGGGCGCGACCGAGAAGTCGCCGCTCAAGAAGCACAACTTCGGCGGCAACCTCGGCGGCCCGATGAAGATCCCCGGGCTGTGGTCGAACTCGGTGAAGACCTACTTCTACGCCGACGTCGAGGGCTACCGGCAGACGGGCGGCTCCAACCGGCCGACCCTGTCGATCCCCTCGATGAAGGAGCGGAACGGCGACTTCTCCGACTGGCGTGACGCGAGCGGCAACCTGATCCCGATCTACGACCCGGCCACCGCTCGGGTCGTGAACGGCGTCGTCGTCAAGACCCCGTTCCCGGGCAACATCATCCCGGCGAACCGGATCAGCGAAATCGCGAAGGGCTACCTGCAGTACCTGCCGACGCCGACGAACGACGGGGCCCTCAACAACTACCTCGTGCCGAGCGCCGTGCCGGACTCGATCCTCGGCGACAGCAACTACTTCTTCGGCCGGTTCGACACCTACATCGGCCAGAAGGACCACATCTTCGTGTCCCTGTGGCACCAGCGCGCGTCGGTCAAGTACAACTCGCTGATGCCGCACGAGCTCGCCACCGAGTCGACCTCGAACCCGCAGAACTCCTCGGTCCACCGCCTCAACTGGGACCACACGTTCGGGTCGAACCTCCTCAGCCACCTGACCTTCGGGTACCTGAATCGCAACGAGGGCTACGGCTGCGTCAACGCGGACGCGGTCGACAAGCTGCCGAAGATCTCGGGCGTCGTCTCGCACAACATCGCCTCGCCGATCAACTTCAGCGACGGCTTCAATTCCTTCGGGTGCGGCGGCTCGCTCGAGTCGGACAGCATCACGACCCGCCCGACCTACGCCCTCAACGAGCTCATCACCTGGATCAAGGGCAACCACACGCTCAAGTTCGGCGGCGAGTACCGCAACATCGGCGGCAACACCCATAGCCGGACGAACGAGCAGGGCACCTTCAACTTCGGCCGCGGCGCGACCGGGATCGAGGGCGTCATCTCCGGGAACCCGGTCGCGAGCTTCCTCCTCGGTGCGGTGGACAACGCCAACATGGACGTCCGCACGGCGTCGAACGCCTACCCGCGGCAGGTCGCCTGGATCGTCCACGCGAGCGACACCTGGCAGGTCAACAGCAAGCTGACCCTCAACCTCGGCCTGCGCTGGGACTACTACTCGCCCTCGAGCGAGAAGTACGACCGCCTCGCGTTCTTCGACCCGAACGGCTCGAACCCCGGCGCGGGCGGCCGCCCCGGCCGCCTGGCCTACGCCGGCAGCGAGTGGGGCGCGGCGAGCTACGGCGCGCGCTATCCCGAGACCGACTGGTACGGCGGCTTCGCCCCGCGCGTCGGCCTCACGTACGCCCTCAACGACAAGACGCTCGTCCGTGCCGGATGGGGCATGTTCTACGACCGCGCGTACTACCCCGGCTGGGGCGCCGGCATGGCCCAGGACGGCTTCAACAGCAACGTGAGCTTCGGCAGCACGCTCGGCGGCTATGCGCCCGCGTTCTACATCCAGAACGGGTTCCCGCAGAACTACACCGCGCCGCCGTTCATCACGGCCGACTACCGCAACGGCTCGAGCCTCACGTACCGCCCGCTCGACGGCAACAAGCGGCCTTACTCCCACCAGTGGAACCTGACCGTCGACCGCGAGCTGACCCCGGGCTTTACGCTCGGCCTCGCCTACGTCGGCAGCCACGGCGAGCGCGTGCCCTCGAGCAACGACCCGATCAACACTCTCGACCCGCAGTACCTGTCGCTCGGCAGCAAGCTGAACGACGAGTTCGCCCCGGGCCAGACCTCGCTCGACGGCGTCTCGATCCCGTACGCCGGCTGGGTCGAGCAGATGACGAGCTGCGCGCCGACGGTGGCGCAGGCTCTCCTTCCGTATCCGCAGTACTGCTCGACGCTCCAGGGCCTCAACGAGTTCCACGGCACGTCCGACTACCACTCGCTGCAGGCCAAGCTCGAGAAGCGCTTCTCGCACGGCACCTACATGCTCGTGTCGTACACGCTCGGCCGCATCTGGACGAGCGGCTCCGACAACGCGCAGCGCGACGCGCTCACCTGGAACTCGGCGAGCGGCTCGATCTCGCCCTACGAGCAGTCGAGGAACCGCGCCCTCGCGACCGACGACGTGACCCACGTCCTCTCGGCCGCGCTCGTGTGGGACCTGCCGCTCGGCAAGGGCCGCAAGTGGGTGAACTCGGACGGCGCGGCGAACGCGATCCTCGGCGGCTGGCAGCTCTCGACGGTGCTGCGCATGTCCTCGGGCATCCCGTTCTTCTTCCGCTCGAGCTACTGCAACGTCCCGGGCCAGTTCCGGGCCGCCTGCATCCCGTCGACGAACGGCGACATCTTCGCGCAGAGCTTCGACAGCATCGACGTCTCGAGGTCGATCTTCAACGCGAGCGCCTTCACGTCGCCCGACGCCTTCAACTACTACTACGGCAACGGGCCGCGCATCTCGGAGTTCCGCAAGTCCGGCTACCGCAACCAGGACCTCTCGCTCATCAAGAACACGAAGCTCGGGCTCGGCGATCTCAACATGCAGATCCGCATCGAGGCGTTCAACGTGTGGAACTGGCACAACTGGAACTCGAGCTCGACCGAGTGGGGCGGCAACGCCTTCAACACGGACGTGGCGAGCGCCGACTTCGGCAAGTGGAACGGTGCCGTGACCGACCCGCGGGTCATCCAGCTCGCGGTGCGGCTGGAGTTCTAGGCGGGACGGTCGGTCGCGGGACCGGCGCGCGCCGGTCCCGCTCCTGACCCGGGAGGCCGGTTCGGGGCTATCGCCCCGGGCCGGCCTCCTTCTTTTCGGGGGCCAGCGGCACGCCTGCGTCCTTCTTCTTCTTCAGCTCCTCGAAGCGACGGAGCGCCGCGTCGGCCTTCGCCGTCTCGCCGGTGCGGCGGTAGAGGCGGGCGAGCGCGTACTGCGTCTCCGGGGAGCCCGCGTCGAGCCGGGCCGCCGACTCGAGCTCGTTCCTCGCCTCGCCGGTCTTCCCCTTCTTCTCCAGGACGACGCCGAGCTGGTAGTGCGCGGCGGGGAACGAGGCGTCGATCCGCAGCGCCTCGCGGAAGCGCGCCTCCGCCGCGTCGAGGCGGTCGAGCCGCGTCAGCAGCAGGCCGAGGTTGAGCGGGGGCCACGGCGAGAAGGTGCGCCGCTCCGCGTTGAGGGCGATCGCCCGCTCCCAGGCGGCCTTCGCCTCCTCGAAGCGCCCGAGCGCCTCCAGGCACAGGCCCAGGTTGTCGTAGGCCCGCGAGAAGCCGGGGTCGAGGACGATCGCCTTCTCGAGCTTCTCTACCGCGGCCGCGTACTGGTTGTCGTCGTAGTCGAGGCGGGCGAGCCAGTACGGGTAGAGCGCCTTCAGCGGCACCTCGGCTCCGAGCGTCTCGAGCTCGGGCCTCGCCCAGGCGCGCTTGCCCATCGCCACGTAGGCCATCGCGAGGGTGAAGCGGCTCCCCTCGTCGAGCCGCTCGATCTTCTCCGCCTTCTTGAGGGCGATCGCCGCGTTCAGCGGCCGGCCGTCGCGGAGGAACACCGTGGCGAGGAGCTTCAGCGCCTCGGGCGACGGCTTCGCCTCGGCCTCCCGCACGAGAAGGTCCTCGGCCTTCGCGAGGTCGCCCGCGCGCAGCGCGGCCTCCACGTCCGTCCGGCCCGCGGTCGCGACGCCGGGGACGGAGATCGCGTCGCCCGCGCCGTCGATGACGAGTGGCGGGGCCGCGGGCACGGACGGCGGCGTTTCGGCCGGCGCGGCCGGCGCCTGGGCGAGGAGGAGCGTCAGGACGATCGCCATGGCGAGAGCTTAGCAGGCCGCTTGTCCGGCGCGCGCCGACGGCCTACCATCCGTCCACCCAATCCATCGAGGTGAGCATGCCGCGGACGCGAGCCGGCGTGAGCCGTCGTGAGGCCCTGAAGGTCGCCGGGACGGCGGCCGCCGCGCTCGTCGCGGGCGGTCGCGCCGGGAGCGCCGCCGCCCGTCCCGCGGCGCAGGTCGAGGAGCCCGTCCGCACCTCGTCGGGACGGCACAAGAAGGTGATCGTCGCCGGCGGCGGCATCGCCGGCCTCTCGTGCGCCTACGAACTGATGAAGCGCGGTCACGACGTCACGGTCCTGGAGGCGGCCGGCCACACCGGGGGCCACGTGCGCACGTTCCGCGACCCGTTCGCCGACGGCCTCTACGTCGACGGCGGGGCCGAGCACTTCACGAAGCCGGGCTACGAGATCTTCCGCGGCTACGTGAAGGAGCTGGGTCTCACCGCGCTGCCCTACCCGCGGCGGCAGACGATCGTCCGCCTCGTCGACGGGAAGCTCCGCTCCGAGGAGGAGCTCGCCTCGCCGAAGGTCCTCGCCTCGCTCGGCTTCAAGCCGCGCGAGGTCGAGTTCCTCGGCCGCGAGCCGTGGTGGAAGCTGCGGGCGCTCTACTACGCCCCCTACCTCGACTCCTTCCACGACGAGTACCAGCCGTTCGGGGTGGGGCTCGACCACCTCGACCGGATGACGATGAACGAGCTGCTGCGGAAGGACGGCGCCTCGGACGCCGCGATCCGCCACTTCGGCGACGACCACGGCTCGGCCCTGCACGTCCTGTGGCACGCGGCCATCCTGAAGATGCGCGGCGTGCCGCTCTTCCCGACCGAGGTGTACCGGATCGAGGGCGGGAACCAGAACATCACCCACGCGCTCACCGAGAAGCTCGGCGACCGCGTGCGGCTCGGCTGCCCGGTGACCGGCATCGAGCGCGGCGACACCGGCGTGCGCGTGAGCTTCCGCGAATGGGGGCGCGAGCGCACGATCGAGGGCGACTGGCTCGTCTCGGCCATGTCGCTGTGGGCCCTCGCGACCGTGCCGGTGAAGCCGGCGTGGCCCGAGGCGCGGCGGCGGGTCATGGAGGGCTTCCCGTACTACACGGCCTCCCGCCCGGTGTTCCAGTCGCGCACGCGCTTCTGGGAGAAGGACGGCCTGAGCGTCAACGTGGAGCTCGGCGAGCCCGCGCTGCAGCACTACTGGCGCACCGCCGACGACGTCCCGACGGCGCGTGGCCTGCTGGCGAGCACCGCCCGCGGCGCCACGACCGCCGAGGACGCCCTCGCCGCCTTCCGCCGGCACTACGCCGGGAAGTCCGAGGACATCGAGCAGGTGTTCGTCGTCGACTGGGCGAGCGACCCGTGGGCGGTGGCGTGCGAGCCGCAAACCTACGGCGCGGGCCAGCTCGCGCGGTTCTGGCCGAAGACGATCGAGCCCGAGGGCCGCGTCCAGTTCGCCGGCGCCTACGCCGACAACCTGAACTGGGGCATGGAAGCCGCGACCCGCTCGGCCAACCGGGTGGCGAAGAGCATCGACGCGGACTAGATCTCGACGGTGAAGTCGGAGTCGGCGGAGAGTCGAGATCTGGTCCGCCGCAGTTCCGTTCTCAACTCCGTCGTCCTCCTTCCGTTGTCCGTGTCCAGCAGAAAGAGCCGTTCCTCTCGCCCCCGGACCCGGTCCGCTCCCGGCCCTCCTTGGCTCCGCCCTCAGGGCCTCGCCGCGCTCTCTCCGCCCGTCGGCAAGCGCGCCAGCAGCGCCTTTGCCCCGGCACTCTCCGGCACCACCTGCAGCTCCCGCTCCGCCTCGCGGCGCGCGTCGGCGGGGCGGCCCTGCTCCATGTGGATCTGCGCCATGGCGAGGTGGATCTCCGGCAGCGAGGGATCGGCCTCGGCCGCCTTCGCGAACGCCGCCAGGGCCTGGTCCGGGCGGCCCTGCAGGCGCAGGCCGTGGCCCTGGGCCTGCAGCACGCGCGCGGAGCCCGGCGCGGCCTCCTGGAGGGTCCGCAGGCACTCCTCCGACAGCTGGAGGTAGCCCGTGCCGAGGGCGTAGCGGAAGTCGGTGTTGCCCGGATCCAGCTTCACGAGCGCGCGGTACTGCTCGACCGCCGCGGCCCAGTCGCCGGCGAGCTGCTCCGCCCGCGCGAGCTGCAGCCGCGCCAGCGGCTGGTCGGGGGCGAGGGACACGGCCTTCTTCAGGGTGGCGCGCGCCTCGGCCGCGCGGCCGAGGGCGATGAGGCTCGCGCCGAGGAGGATCCGCGGCGGAGGGTAGGCCGGGTCGAGCCGGATCGCCTCGCGGAACTCCGCCGCCGCGGCATCGTGCCGCCCGCGCTGCTGCAGCACGAAGCCGAGGTTGTTGTGCACGGGCGCGACGCCGGCGCCGCCGGCGATCACGCGCCGGAAGTCCGCCTCGGCCTCGTCCAGCTTCCCGGCGCGGAGCGCCTCGACCCCGGCCGCGAAGACCTGGGCCAGCTCGCCGGAGGGCGCGGCGGGGGCCGGCGGCGCCGCCTTCGCCGCGGCCGGCCGCGAGGCCGTCTGGCCGGCCGCGAGCGGCGCCGACGTCCCGAGAGCGAGAATCGCGGCGAGCGCGCGGGACCGGGCAGACATGGACCGATAATATCCGGCGGCGGCGCCTGGCGCGCCCCTGCTCCCCCATGATCCTCGCCCTCGTCCTCGTTCTCGCCGCGGCCGCCCCGCCCGTGCCTCCGCTCGCCGAGCCGCTCACCCGCGCGCGCGACCGCATCGAGGCCGGCGACCACGCCGGCGCGCGCGAGGCGCTGGCCGAGGCGGCCCGCCTCTATCCCGCGAGCGCCGCGGTCCCGAACTTCCAGG
Organism: Vicinamibacteria bacterium; assembly: GCA_046331285.1. Classification (GTDB taxonomy): domain Bacteria; phylum Acidobacteriota; class Vicinamibacteria; order Fen-336; family Fen-336; genus DATBSL01. Next base: position 12,752 of record JAXLRD010000039.1, on the reverse strand, counting down.
GCGTCCTCGCCGCCTCGGATGGCCAGCCGGCGGAGGCCGAGGCACGATTCCGCGCGGCGGTCCGGCGCGACCCGCGCTACACCGACGCCTGGCTGAACCTCGGCCGCCTCTACCAGGAGAACGCGGCGAAGGACGCGGCGGCGCCCGGGAAGGCGCTCGACGCCTACCAGGCCGTTCTCGGCTACCAGCCGGCCCACCGCGACGCGCGCTTCCAGTCCGCGGTGCTGCGGCAGGCCCTCGGCGACTTCGCCCGATCGCAGGGCGAGCTCGAGCGGCTGCCGGCCGAGGACCGCGCGCGGCCGGCCGCCCTCGCGGTGGCCTGCGCGAACCACGCGGCTCTCGGCGCGAGGGCCGCGGCGGACGCCGCGGCCGACGCGCTCGTCGCGCGCGCGGACCTCGCGGCCGAGGACGTGCGTCCGACGCTCGCGATCCTCGCCGCCCACGGCCGCGACGACCTCGTCGTGCGGCTCGTCGAGCAGCTCCGGCGGCGGGCGCTCACCGACGCCGAGGACCTCCACGCCCTCGGCGCCGCCCACGCGAAGCTCGGCCAGCTGGCCCTGGCGCGCGAGGCCCTCGAGGCGGCCGCCGCCCAGCGGCCCGACGACGCCGACCTCCTCGTCGCCCTCGCCCGCGTCGCCCACGACCAGAAGGACCTGAAGGGCGCCCTCGGCTACCTCGGCCACGCGCGGGCGGTCCGCCCGCAGGACGCCGCCGTCCACTTCTTCTTCGGCATGGTCTGCGTCGAGCTCGACCTCGGGGGCGAGGCCTACACCTCGCTCCTCGAGGCCGTCCGGCTCGACCCCGACAACGCCGCGGCCAACTACGCGCTCGGCTCGGTCGCGATGTACCGCAAGGACCCGACCGAGGCCGTTCCGTACTTCGAGAAGTACGCGAGGCTGCGGCCCGACGACTACCACGGCCCCTACGCGATCGGCGTCGCCCTCTTCCTCGCCAAGCGCTACGACGAGGCGCGGGAGAAGCTCCTCCCGTTCGCGTCGCGGCCGGAGACCGCGGCCTCCGTGAGCTACTACCTCGCGCGGATCGCGCGGGCCGGGAACGACGACGCCGAGGCCATCGCCTTCGCGACGCGCGCGGTCGAAGCCGACCCGAAGAGCGCCGACGGCTGGTCCGAGCTCGGGCTGCTGTACCAGCGGGCGGGCGACACCGCGAAGGCCGAGGAGGCGCTCACGCGCTGCCTCGCGATCGACCCCGACCACTACCTCGGCAACCTGCACCTCACGATGCTCTACTCGCGCACGCGCGACCCGCGCCTGGCCGGGCAGCAGCAGCGGTTCGACGAGCTCAAGAAGCGCCGCGCCGAGCAGTCGGCCGACTTCCTGCGGCCGGTCGACGTGCGGCCGTACTGAAACAGCTGGGGTCAGATCTTGAATCTTGAATTCCGCCCGCGGAATTCAAGATTCAAGATCTGACCCCAGCCGCTCAGGCCAGGCCCAGGCGCTCCCGCCGGTACTTGCCCGACTGCACCGCCTCGCACCACGGGCGGTTCGCGAGGTACCAGCGCACGGTCTCCCGCAGGCCGCTCTCGAAGGCGTGGCGCGGCTGCCAGCCGAGCTCGCGGCGGACGAGCGACGCGTCGATCGCGTAGCGCCGGTCGTGGCCGGGGCGGTCGGCCACGAAGGTCTTGAGCTCCTCGTAGGAGCGCAGGCCGCGCGCGGCGAGGGCCGGGCTCGCCGCCGCCGGCCGCTCGGCCTCGAGCGCCGCGCACAGCGCGTCGACCACCTGCAGGTTCGTGCGCTCGTTGCCCCCGCCGATGTTGTACTTGCCCCCGGGCCGGCCCTTCTCGAGCACGAGTAGGATGCCCTCGCAGTGGTCCTCGACGTAGAGCCAGTCGCGCACGTTGCCGCCGTCGCCGTAGATCGGGAGCGGCCGGCCCTCGAGCGCGTTCAGGATCATGAGCGGCACGAGCTTCTCGGGGAACTGGTACGGGCCGTAGTTGTTCGAGCAGTTGGTGATCAGCACCGGCAGGCGATAGGTCTCGCCCCAGGCGCGGACGAGGTGGTCGGCCCCGGCCTTCGACGCGGCGTAGGGCGAGTTCGGAGCGTACGGCGTCGTCTCGGTGAAGAGGCCGTCCGGGCCGAGCGTCCCGTAGACCTCGTCGGTCGACACGTGCAGGAAGCGGAAGCCCTCGCCCGCGTGGGCGCGCGACGCCTCGAGCAGCTCGTACGTCCCGACGAGGTTCGTGCGCACGAAGGCGCCGGGGCCGTCGATCGAGCGGTCGACGTGCGTCTCGGCCGCGAAGTTCACGACCGCGTCCGGCCGCACGCGGTCGAACGCGGCGCGGACCGCCTCGCGGTCGGCGATGTCGGCCTGAACGAACTCGTAACGGGGGTGCGACCCGACGTCGGCCAGGCTCTCGAGGTTGCCCGCGTAGGTGAGGGCGTCGAGCACGACGACCTTCGCCTCGGTGCGGGCGAGGGCGTGGCGGACGAAGTTCGAGCCGATGAAGCCCGCCCCGCCGGTGACGAGGACCGTCCTCACGGCTTCCTCCGGACGATGTCCCCGAGCACCGCCCCGAAGCGGTCCGTGTAGTCCTGCTGGCTGCGGCGGATCACCTCGTGCGCCTCGTCGCGGCCGTAGACGCGGGTGATCTCGCAGGCGGGGTGGGCCGCGTCGGGGCCCTGCTTGTAGGTCAGGAAGTAGTGCTTCAGGCGGTTCACGAGGAGGGCCGGCAGCTGGCCGATGTCGCTGAGGCCGCCGTAGACCGCGTCGTTCGCCAGCACCGCGACGATCTTGTCGTCGACCTCGGTCCCGTCGAGGAGCCCGAGGCCGCCGATCGGGATCGCCTGCACGAGGATGTTGCCGTGGGTGATCGTCTTCTCGGTGAGGACGAGGACGTCGAGCGGGTCGTCGTCGCCCACGAGCGCCCGCCGGCCGGTGCGCTCCTCGGCGAGGGCGGCCACGGCCCGCGCGCACAGCGTCCGCGGCAGCAGGCCGTAGGGGCTCGGGCAGACGTTCGAGTACTGCTGCGGCCGGTCGATCTTCAGCAGGCCCGTGTCCTTGTCCATCTCGAACTTGACCGTGTCGGTCGGCACGATCTCGACGTAGACGGTCACGCGGGCCGGGGCGGCGGGGCCGAGGTCGACGCCGTGCCACGGGTGCGAGTTGAAGAAGAGGTCGAGTGCTCCGAAGGTCAGCTCGGGGGGCATGTGATCGGACTATAACCCAGGCCCCGCGCGCGGCCGGCGCCGCGCGGCCCGGCGGCCGGGTGGGGGAGAATGGGCCCCATGGCGACGCCCACGCCCCTGCGCCCCCTGCACGTCGTCGCGATCGAGGCGGGTTCCGACCGGGCGGCCGAGATCGTCCCGGCCGCCCGCCGGGCCGGCCGCGTCGTCCAGGCCCACGTCCTGCGGCCACCGCTCCCCGGAGAGCCCGCGGAGTCCCGCCTGCGCGACGAGCTCGCCCTCCTCCGGGAGGCGGTCCGCGCGGCGCTCGCCGCGGAGGGCGTCCTCCTCCTCGTCGACGAGCGCGGCGCCCTGGCCGTGGCCGAGGCCCTGCGCGTGCTCCTCGACGAGCGCGAGCTCGGCTGGGACGAGGCGTGGGCGCGGGTGCGCGCCTCGACCGTCGTCCGTTACGCCTCGCCGAAGACGGAGCCGGGGCGGCCCTTCTGGACCGTGCCGTTCCTCGAGGCCATTGCCCCGCGCCTCCTGGAGCTCGTCTACGAGGTGAACCGCCGCCACCTCGACGCGGTCGAGGCCCGCTGGCCCGGTGACGCCGAGCGGCGCCGCCGCCTCTCGCTCTTCCGCGAGGGCGAGCCCAAGCGCCTCCGGCCGGGGATCCTGGCCGTCCTCGCGGCGCGCCGGGCCGACGTCGCGACGCCGTGGGACGGCCCCGGCGGCGAGGCGCTCGAGGACCTCTCGGTCCTCCTCCCGAAGACGCTCCACGCCCGGCCCACGCCCGTCTTCGCCCGCGCGTGGCTGCACGACGCGAACCCCGACCTCGCGAAGCTGCTCACCGACACGGTCGGCCGCGGGTGGGCGAAGGAGCCGGCCGGGCTCGACCGGCTCGAGACGCTGGCCTTCGACGCCGGCTTCCGCGGCCGCTTCCGCGAGGTGCGGCGCGCCGCCCGCGAGCGTCTGGCCGCGCACCTGCGCGCGCACGCCGGCGTCGACGCCTCGCCGGACGCGCTCGTCGACGTGCGCATGGGAGCCCTCGCCGCGCACGAGCGCCCGCTGCTCACCGCGCTCTGGCTCGTCCGCGAGCACCTGCGCCTCGCCACCGGCGGCTGGCGCCCGCCCGCGCCGCGCACCGTCGTCGATCGCGCGCACCGTCGAGGCGGCGCGCGACGACGGCGAGCCGGTCGTCGACCTCCTGCGAGCGGTGGCCCGGGCGATCGACGACGACCCGCGCGTCGAGGGAGCGCTGCGCGTGGCCGTGCTGCCCGCCTGCGAGGAGGACGAGCTGCGGCGGCTGGCCGGCGCGGCCGACCTGTCGAGCCAGCCCGGCACCGCCGGCTCCGGCGCGGCCGGCGCCCGCGCCCTCGGCCTCGCGGTGAACGGCGCGGTGACCCTCGGGACCGCCGACGGCGCGGTGCGCGAGCTCGTCGAGGCGGCGGGGGCGGAGAACGTGTTTCTCTTCGGCCTGGGCCCCCTCGAGACCCGCGCGTGGCGCGAGGGCCGCGTCTACCGCCCGCAGGACGTCTACGCGATCGACCCGCTCGTGCGCCTCTCGCTCGACGCGCTCCTCTCGGCCCGCTACGCGCCCGTTCCCGGCGCCCACGACTGGGTGCGCCGCGAGCTCCTCGACGAGCACGACCCGTGGCTCGTCGTCGCCGACTTCGGCGCCTACGTCCACCGCCAGGACGAGGCGCTCGCCGAGTTCGCCGACCCGCGGGCCTTCACCGAGAAGGCCATCGTCACGATCGCGCGGGCGCGGCGCTTCTGGGTCGACGAGCTGGAGGTCGACGCGTGAAGCCCGCGGCGGTCGTCGCGCTGGCCCTCGCTCTCGCGCCGCTCGCGGCCGGGGCTCAGGGGCTCGGCGACGCCGCCGCGCGCGAGAAGAAGAAGCGGGCGGCGGCGGGGGCTTCGGAGCCGAAGAGGGTCTTCACCGACGCGGACCTGCCCGTCGCCCCGGCGCCGGCCGGGCCGGCGGAGGGCGCCGCGAAGGCCGCGCCGTCGGGCGACGCGCCGAAGGGCGCCGCGGCTGGGAGTTCAGCGGCGACCGTCGTCGACGACCCCGTCGAGGCCGAGCGCCGCGAGCGCCGGCGGCTCGAGACCGACTGGCGCGTGCGCTTCGCGAACGCGCGCGAGCGGCTGGCTCTGGCCGAGGCCGCGTCGTGGCGCGAGGTCGTGCGCACGGAGATCTACCAGGGCATTCCCGTGCCGATGAAGGTCCGCGAGAAGGTCGAGACCCCCGAGCTCGTGGCCGCCCGCCAGGCGATGGCCGACCTCGAGGAGGAGTACCGCCGGACGGGGCTCCCGCCCGGCTGGGCCCGCGAGCCGTAGCCCCCGCGCGGCTCCCGCTCAGGGCTGCGGCGCCATGCCGCCCCGCGGCCCGGGCCGCGTCTTCATCTCGTACTCGCGCGGCGGCTCGGCGCCCATGAGGTTCTTGACGAAGTAGTCCCACCGGCGCCGCACCATGTACGGCTCGGAGCCGAAGCCGTGGCCGCGGTTCGGCAGCATCAGCAGGTCGAAGTCGCGGTTCGCCTTGATGAGCTCGTCGACGACGAGGAGCGTGTTGTAGGGCGGGACGTTGTTGTCCGTCGTGCCGTGGGCGAGGAGGAGCTTCCCCTTCAGGTTCTTCGCCACGAGCTGGTTCGCCTGGTTGTCGTAGCTCGTCGTGCCGTCGGCGTTCTTCACGAGGAGCCCCTGCCACTTCTCGCCCCAGTCGTCCTCGTACACGCGGTTGTCGTGGTTGCCCGCCTCCGAGATGCCGACCTTGAAGAAGTCGGGGTAGCGGAACATCGCGCCGGCCGCCGCGTAGCCGCCGCCCGAGTGGCCCCAGATCCCCGCCCGATCGAGGTCGATCCACGGGAAGCGCGCGGCGAGCTCCTTCATGCCCGCGACCTGGTCGGCGAGGCCGTTGTCGCCCATGTTCCCGTACCACGCGTCGTGGAACTTCTTCGAGCGCCCCGGCGTCCCCGTGGCGTCGAGCTGCACGACCACGAAGCCCAGCTCGGCGAGGGCCTGCGTGTCGCCGCGGGCGGCCGAGAAGCTGCGGCTGCCGACGCTGCCGCTCTGCGGCCCCGGGTAGACCTGGTTGACGATCGGGTACCTCTTCGACGGGTCGAAGCGCGTCGGCCGGTAGAGGAGCCCGTAGAGGTCCGTGACGCCGTCGCGGGCCTTCACGGTGAACGGCATCGGCGGCTTCCAGCCGGCCGCCTCGAGCCGCGAGACGTCCGCTTTCTCGAGCGGGAGCACGGCCTTCCCGGCGGCGTCGCGCAGCGCCATCGTCGGCGGCACGTCGGGCTTCGAGAAGCTGTCGGCGAAGAAGGCGCCCGACGGGGCGAGCGAGACGTCGTGGTCCGCGTCCTCCGGCGTGAGGAGGGCTGTCCGCTTCCCGGCGAGGCCGACGCGGTAGAGGTGGCGGAAGTAGGGATCGCGGCCCGGCTCGCGGCCGTTGCCGACGAAGTACACGAGCCGCGCCTTCTCGTCGACGCGGAGGACCTGGGCCACGTTGCCCTCGCCGGTCGTCACCTTCTGCTTCAGCGCCCCGCTCGCGGCGTCGTACAGGTAGAGCTGGCCCCAGCCGTCGCGCTCGGAGAACCAGAGCACCTCGTTCGAGGCGGGCAGGAAGCGCCAATTGGCCTTGCCACTGCCCGACTCGAAGTACGTCGCCACCGTCTCCTCGAGCACGTCGCGCACCGCGCCCGTGTCGGCGTCGGCGAGGCGCAGGACCTCGCGCTTGTGATCGCGCGAGGTGGAGACGAACGCGAGCTGCCGCGCGTCGGGGCTCCACTGCACGTCGTCCCACTCGCCGCCGCGCACCTTGATGTCGTCCGTCACCGTCCCGCGGTGCGGGTCGGGCGGCAGGGCGAGCCGGACGACGCGCGGGCCGTCGAGGTGGATCACGACGCGCTCGATCGTCGCCACCTTCTCGTCGCCGGGCAGCGGGTACTTCCAGGCCTGCAGCGTCGGGTGGCCCGCCTTCGTCTCGACGAGGTACATCTCGCCCGTGCCGCGCTCGTCCTGGCGGAAGGTCGCGATCTTCTTCGAGTCCGGCGACCACAGCAGCACCGGCCGGTCGCTCCTCGTCCAGCCGGCGTTGTCGGTCGCGTAGCCGTAGTCCTTCGCCCCGTCCGTGGTGAGGGGCGTCTCACGGCCGGTCGCGACCTCGCGCACCCAGAGGTCGTCGCCCTTTCGGAAGGCGGTCCACTTCCCGTCGGGCGAGGGCACGTCGGCCCGGAGCCGGAACGGCGACGGCGGGCCGTCGCTCGCCCGCTCGCGCCCGGCCGCGGCCGGCGCGGCCTTGCAGGCGTAGGCCGCGAGGTCGCAGTCGACGTGCCGGCCCGCGGTGTCGAGGCTCAGCGATCGGCCGTCGGCCGCGAGCTCGAAGCTCGAGAACGGCAGCTTCCGCGCGTCGACGGGCCGGCCGAGGGCCGCCGTCAGCGCCGCCGCGAGCCTCGCGTGGTCGAAGGCCGGTCCGCGCGCGCGCCTCGCCGGGTCGACGAGGACGAACTCGCTGCCCCCGTCCTCGAGCGCGTTCCTGTACCAGAAGCGGCCGTCGGGCATCCACGCCGGCCGCCCGCCCGCGCGCACCACCAGCGGGTTGACGTTCGGGCCGAGGAGCTTCTCGGCCCGGGCGTAGTCCTCGGCGGTGAGGGGCGCGGGCGCCCCGGCGTCGGTCGCGAGGGCGGCCGGGACGGCGGCCAGGATCAGCGGGACGACGAGGGCGGCGGCGGTCTTTCGGGTCATGGCGCTCCTCGGGCGAGCCGCCATTAGACCGGCGTCTCGCTCCGCGCGCAACGGCCCGTCCCGCCCGTCTCACTTCCGCGCAGGCTCCGCCTTCCCGGGCGGCCGGCTCAGCCACTCGGGCGGGATCTCCCGAGGCATCCCGGCCGGGAACCGCGCGAAGGCCCGCAGCTCCTCGCGCGACGGCGAGAGGCGGACCTCGGCGTGGCTCTCCATGGCCATGGAGCTGAGCACCCCGGTCAGCATCGTGAGCCCGCCGATCAGGCCTCCCGCCGCCGCGCAGCCGCCCGCGTCGTTGCCCTCGACCGAGCTGCACGAGGCCGTGAGGGCCACGAACGAGATCGCGCCCCCGATGAGCGCGAAGCGGCGCGTGGAGCGGGCGACCCCGTGGCGCTCCACGCGGACCTCGCGCACCGCGGCCGCGTCGAAGTCGCGGACGCCGTCCTTCGTCCGCAGGAAGAGGCGCCCGTCCTGCGCCGCGAGGAGCTCCCCCCGCGGCGTCTCGCCGCCGGGCGCCTTCGGGACGAGGCGGACCGGCCGGCCGTAGACGTCGGGGGAGTGGCTCGCGCAGCCGGGCAGCGCGACGGCGGCGGCGAGGACGAGGATCGAAGGGCGGCGCATCGCGGACCTCACTTCCTGAAGCGGCTGTCCCAGAACGCGCGCTCGAGCGTGTCCTCGCGGGCCTTGTAGGCGGGCGCGAGGCGGCGCAGCGCCGCGGCGGGGTCGGCCACCGCGAGAAGGGCCATCTGCGGGTCCTCCTCGGCGAGCCACTCCTGCCGCATCCACTCGTAGTAGTAGCCCTCGCTCGCGAGGAAGAGCTCGTAGCGGCCGTCTCCCGGCGGCAGGCGGAAGAGGAGGCGCCAGGCGTCGCCGGGCTGCGTGACGACGTGGGAGTCGCCGGCGGCGAGCCGCGCCCGCACGGCGTCGTCCGCGCGGCCCGCCCGCTCGGCCGCGAGCGGGGCGAGGACGAGCGGCGCGACCGGGGCGCCGAGCCGCGCGATCGCGACCTGGTCGAGCCGCCAGTGCCCGCGCGCGAGCGTCAGCCGCGCGCGCAGCCTTCCCCCGCCCTCCGCCTCGAACGGGAGGACGCGCGCGTCGCCCGCGATCGGGCCGGCCTCGTCGAAGCTCCCGATCGTCCGCCACGGCCCGTCGCCCTCGGCCACCGCCGCGTCGATCCCGCCGAGAACCCGCGCCATGCCGAGGGCGCGCCGCCCGGCCGCGGGGCCGCCGCGCTCGACCGAGGCGAGGAACTCGCCGGCCCGACGGCCGGTGAAGGCCATCGTCTGGTAGAAGAGGTAGGTCGAGAGAAGCGTCTGTCGCGCGCCGATCACGAGGCCGCTCGGCCCCGGCGCCACCGCCGGCAGCTCGAGCTCGATCGTCTCGCGCGCGGCGAGGTCGGCCGCGTCGCTCGTCGAGGCGCGGTCGGCGCCGCCCGGGGCCCGCACGGCCTCGAGGCAGTCGCCCTCTTCCGCGCGGCACGCGAGCGGCGCGGCGATCGCGGTCGCGGGGTAGAGGCGGCCGGTCCCGTCGGCGAACACGCGGCCGCCCCCGGGCGTCGGGGCGGCGAGGAGCTCGACGCGCCGCACCGCGTGCGTCTCCAGCGCCTCGTTGCGCATGGTGACCGCCACCTCCGTGCCGGCCGGCCGCGTGACGAGGAGCGCATCGACGTCGCGGGCCTCGAGCGCGCGGGCGATCGACTCCGAGAACCCCTCGGCCTGCGGCCGGTCGGGCTCCGCACCGCCCGGGCCCTCGACGTAGAACGTCGGGCACGAGCCGAAGCAGCTCTTCGGGCTGGCGGTGCAGTAGAGCGTGATCGCGGACGTGAAGAACGCGACGGTGCCGAACACGCCGAGCGAGACCGACGTCTCGCTCCGCGGCGAGGCCGTCTCGAGGAGGGCCACGTCGGCGAGGGTCAGGTCGACCCGCTCGCTCCGGCCGCGCGGCTCGCGCCGGGCGTCGTAGCGCTCCCCGAGGCCGCGCAGGCGGAGGCCGTCGGGCGTCACCTCCCAGTCGCGCAGGACGAGAAGGCCGCCGTCCGCGAGGTGGACCTTGAGCGGCCGGTCGTCGACGCGCGCCGGCGGGTGGGCGGGGTCGTGGAGCTGCGGCTCGCTCACCGGTATCGCGCACGCGACGAGCGACAGGGCGAGCGTGGCCGCGGCGAGGGTCGTGTGCCGACCGAGCGGTCCCGTCATTCCCGGGCCTCCTTCGTTTCGCTGGGGTGAGAAGGAGGCGGCGCGTGTCGTTACCAGGGCTCCAGGGGCTGGCCTGTTTCTGGCCATTCCGGGGCTCCATGGTAAGCATTGACAAGTCAATTGCTGACCGTTCAGAATCCGCCGCGTCGCTGGGCAAACGACAGAGGGCCATCCGACGGGAGGGGCTGACCATGGGAGAGTCGTCGACGTCCGGAGAGGGCGGGAGTACACGCGCGCACCCGAGGTACGAGGTGTCGCTACCCGTCGACTGCACGACCCGGGACGTGTTCGTCTCGAGCCAGTTCTGCAACATCAGCCGGGGCGGGATGTTCCTCCGCTCCGAGAAGCCCCTCCCGATCGACGCCGAGGTGGACCTCGTCCTGCGGCTTCCCGATCCCGGGCGCGCCATCCACGCGAAGGGCCGCGTCGTGTGGAACTACGACATGGTGAAGGGGACGACCCGCATCGTCCCCGGCTCGGGGATCCGCTTCGTCGACATCGAGCCCGACGACCGGGCCGCGCTCGAAGCGTTCCTCGGCGGCCTCGGCGCGAAGCGGAAGGACGCCTGACCGGGACTACCGGCCGGCGTAGAGCGTGAGCGAGCCCCGCACCCAGCCGTCGATCGCCGACCAGAAGACGAGCGGCGCGAGGTTGGCGAGGGCGAAGACGACGAGCCAGGCCCGGTCGGCGAAGGCCAGCGCGAGCGTCGGCTTGTCCTCGTTGCCCGCGTCGATCGTCATCACCTTCAGGACCCGGAAGTAGTAGTACGCCGCGATCGCCGCGTTCACCGCGCCGATGAAGGCGTAGACCCCGTAGCCCTTCTCGATGACCGAGGCGAAGACGTAGAGCTTCCCGAGGAAGCCGACGAAGGGCGGGATCCCGACGAGCGAGAGCAGGAAGAACGCCATCGCGACCGTCAGCAGCGGCGAGCGGCGGTAGAGGCCGGGGTAGTCGCGCAGGTCGAAGGTGCCCTCGTGCAGGTGCACGAGCGTCACCACGAGGAAGGCCCCGAGGTTCATGAAGAGGTAGGCCGCGAGGTAGACGAGGAGCGCCCGCGCGCCGTTCTGCGACAGGGCGACGACGCCCATCAGCAGGTAGCCCGCGTGGGCGATCGACGAGTAGGCGAGCAGCCGCTTCATGTTCGTCTGGGTGAGGGCGGCCACGTTGCCGACCGTCATCGTGACGACCGAGACGAGCATGACGAGCCCGGGCCAGCTCAGCGAGGTCTCGAGGTCCCACGGCCCGCCGGCCGGGCTCGAGAAGGCCCCGTAGAAGAAGCGGAGCGCGATCCCGAGGCCGGCCGCCTTCGGCAGCACCGACAGGAGCGCCGTGACGGGCGTCGCCGCGCCCTGGTAGACGTCGGGGCACCAGAAGTGGAACGGCACCGCCGCGATCTTGAAGCCGAAGCCGGCGAGGACGAGGAGGGCGATCGCGAAGATCGCGAAGCGGTTCGCCTCGGTGACGCCGGCCGCGAGGAACTCCTGGATCGCGGGGATCGACGTGTGCCCGGTCATGCCGTAGAGGAGCGAGAGGCCGTAGAGCATCGCCCCCGTCGAGGCGGCGCCGAAGAGCACGTACTTGAGCGACGCCTCGTTCGACATCCGGTCGCCCTTCAGGTACGCCACCATCACGTACGACGTGATCGACACCATCTCGAGCGAGAGGTACAGCATCACGAGGTCGTTCGACGCGGCGAGGAGGAGGGCGGAGAAGGTGAGGGCGAGGACGAGCGCGTAGAGCTCGCACTGGCCGAGGCCGTGCAGCTCCTTCGAGTTGCGGAAGGAGAACGCGAGCACGGTCAGGAGCGAGGCGGCGACGAGCACCACCTTGAACGCCGACCCGAGCGGGTCGACGACGACCTGGCCCGCGAATACGGACGCCGACGTCCCCGCCGCCTGGAGCTGGAACGCGAAGACGAGGGCGGCGAGGAGCGACGCGAGCGTGATCGCCTTCGCCGCGGCGTTCCTCCACGCGGCGAGCGTCGCGTCGGCGAGGACGACGAGGAGGAGGCCGGCGACGAGGGCCGTCTCGGGCCGGAACAGGGCGAGGCTGCGGACGAGCTCTTCCATGGTGTCTCTAGCCCTTGAGGATGTCCGCCTCGTCGAGGTTCGGCGTCCGCCGCAGGCGGTACAGCGTGAGGACGATGGCGAGCGCCACCGCGACCTCCGCCGCCGCCACGACGATCACGAAGACGCCGAAGATCTGCCCCCCGAGGTTGCCGGAGGAGAAGCGGGAGAAGGCGACGAGGTTGACGTTGGCCGCGTTCAGCATCAGCTCGATGCTCATGAGCACGTTCACCGCGTTGCGCCGGGTGAGGAGCCCGAGGACGCCGAGCGAGAAGAGGGCGGCCGCGACGACGAGGTAGTGGGAGAGCCCGACGGTCACGCGTCCCTCCGGCGGCGCACGATCATCGCCGCGCCGATGAGCGCCACGAGCAGCAGCACCGAGGCCGCCTCGAAGGGCAGCAGGTAGGCGCCCATGAACAGGTGGCCGATGTCCCGCGTCGTGGGGGCGAGCGTCCGCGCGGTCGTCGCCCACTCGCTGCGGACGGCCGTCGCCCCGAGGATCACGAAGAGGCCGCCGGCCACGATCGCCCCCGACGCGAGCTGGTTCGTCTCGGTGCGCAGGTCGAGGTCGTAGATCTTGTGGGTGAGCATCACGCCGAACAGCAGCAGCACGAGGATGCCGCCGA
>JAXLRD010000038.1:0-71458 GCA_046331285.1 Vicinamibacteria bacterium | reverse complement strand
GACACGGAGGCGGTGGGAGTACAAGACCGGCATGGACTGGCCGTGGCTCGTGCGGAAGAGCGAGGCGATCTTCCGCGGCCGCGTCGACGCGGAGATCCTCGCGGAGCTCGCCGGCCTCGCCGCCGGCCTCGCCGCCGCCGGAGTGCCGACGAGCCCGCCCGAGATGGCCGCCTACAACGCGATCACGGAGCTCCAGGGCTACTGGTGGCCGGAGGTGAAGGAGAAGCTCGGCTCGCGCGCGCCCGAGGACCCGAAGGTCGCCTGCAGCAGCTTCATCGCCACCGGCAGCTGGACGAAGGGCGGCGGGGTCGTGCTGGGCCACAACACGATGACCTCGTACACGACCGCCGACTGCAACGTCGTGCTCGAGATCGTGCCGCGCCGCGGCCACCGCATCCTCATGCAGGGCTCGCCGGGCTGGGTGCACAGCGGCACCGACTTCTTCGTGACCGACGCCGGGCTCGTCGGCTCCGAGACCACGATCGGCGGCTTCCACGGCTTCGACGAGAAGGGGATCCCGGAGTTCGTCCGCATGCGCCGCGCGACCCAGGACGCCTCGTCGATCGACGAGTGGTGCGCGATCATGCGGAAGGGCAACAACGGGGGCTACGCGAACGCGTGGCTCGTGGGCGACGCGAACACGGGCGAGATCGCGCGCCTCGAGCTGGGCCTGCGGCACGTCGGCTTCGAGCGGACGAAGGACGGCTACTACACGGGATCGAACGTGGCCGAGAACGTGAAGATCCTGCGCCTCGAGACGGACACCGAGGAGACCGACATCCGCAACTCCGATGTCGCCCGCCGGGTGCGCTGGCAGCAGCTCATGAAGGAGAACCGCGGCCGGATCGACGTCTCGCTCGCCGAAGCCTTCGAGGGCGACCACGTCGACACCTACCGGGGCGGGGAGCGGATCGGGGCGCGGTCGCTGTGCGCGCACTGGGAGCGCGAGACGGACGACCCGGCCGAGGCGCCCTTCAACCCCTCGGGGACCGTCGACGCCAAGGCCGTCGACACGGCGCTCGCGAAGAGGATGGCCTTCGCCGCGCGGTGGGGCTCCGGGTGCGGGACGGCGTTCGACGCCTCCGACTTCCTCGCGAAGCACCCGCAGTTCGGCTGGATGGAGGGCATCCTGCCGAGCCGCGGGTCCTTCCCCTGGGTCGAGTTCCGGGCCGGCGAGTAGCATGGCCGCGCCCGTCGACCCGCGGGACCGCTTCAGCGGCGCGGCCGAGGCCTACGCGCGGTACCGGCCGTCGTACCCGGACGCGCTCGTCGACTGGGTCGTCGCCGACGCCGGCGTCGCGCCCGGCCAGCCGGCGGCGGACGTCGGGTGCGGGACCGGACTCTTCACCCGGCTCCTCGCCGCGCGCGGACTCGACGCCGTCGGGATCGACCCGAACGAGGACATGCTCGCCGCCGCGCGCGCGGCGGGCGGCGGGGCGCGCTACGCGCGCGGCGAGGCCGCGGCCACCGGGCTCGGCGACGCGAGCGTCGCCCTCGTCACCGTCGCCCAGGCCTTCCACTGGTTCGCTCTCGATCCCGCCCTGGCCGAGCTCCGCCGCGTCCTGCGGAAAGGCGGGCGCGTGGCGACGGCGTGGAACCTCCGCGGGCAGGGCGCCTTCATGGACGCCTACGACGCGCTCCTGCGGCGGTTCAGCAGCGAGTATCGCGTCCTCGAGGGCTGGGAGGAGACGCTCGCGCGGCTGCGCGCCCATCCCGCCGTCGAGGGCTGTCGCGACTTCGAGACGCCGAACGCCCAGAGCTTCGACCTCGAGGGACTGCGGGGCCGGTCGTGGTCGAGCTCCTACGTCTTCCGGGGCGTGACGGACCGCGCGGGCTTCGACGCGGCGCTCCGGCGCCTCTTCGACGAGCACGCCCACGACGGCCGCGTCCTCTTCCCGTATCGCTCGGTGGTCCTCGCTTTCACGCCCGCGCGCGGGTAGACGCTCGCTCGTCCGGCCCGGGCGGCCGATGCTACGATCTCCTCGTCATGCTGCTGGACATCCGCACGGCGCTGCTCGCCGGCGCCGGGTTCATGAGCGTGGTGACGGCCCTCCTCTTCGTCTACCGCTTCACGCGGAAGACCTACCCCGGCTTCCTGCCGTGGGCGGCCTCGAGCGCCCTCGTCGTGACGGGCTTCGTCCTGTTCGGGCTGCGCGGCCTCGCGCCCGACGTCCTTTCCGTCCTCGTCGGGAGCGCGGCGCTCGCGACCGCGGCGGTGTCACGCCTTCTCGGCACCCGCCTCTTCCTGGCCCAGCCGCGAATGAGCCGTGCGTGGTGGCTCGCGCCGGCGGTGGTCGTCGCGGGCGTCCCCGCCCTGGGCCTCGGCCCCCACGCCTTCGCCGCCCGCGCCGTGCTGGTGTCGGTGGCGGTGGCGCTGCCGGCGTTCGCGACGGCCGTCGCGTTCCTCCGGCCGGGGCCGTCCGAAGAGCGCCTCCTGCGGCGCACGACCGCGGGGCTCCTCCTCGCGCTCGTCGCGCTCCTGGGCGTCCGGATCGCCTCCGCGTCGGCTCTGCCGAGGGACCTGCTCGTCTCGACGCCGGCTCAGGCCGCGGTCCTGGTGGCCATGGGCCTGCTCGAGTCCGCCTGGAACGTGACCTTCCTCATGCTGAACGGCGCCCGCCTCGAGAGCGAGCTGCGCCACGCCCTCGAGGACGTGAGGATCCTCGAGAAGCTCCTCCCGATCTGCGCGTGGTGCAAGAAGATCCGCGACGACGGCGGCTACTGGCAGCAGATCGAGACGTTTCTCGGCGAGCACGCGAACACCCGGTTCACCCACGGCATCTGCCCGGACTGCGAGCGGAAGCTGCGGGGGTGAGGCCTCAGGCCTTCGGCTGCTGCTGCGTCAGGCAGTGGAGGGTGCCGAGGCCCCACACGAGCTCGACGGCGTGGACGCCGACGACGGGGCGGTCGGCGAACAGCTCGGCGAGGATGCCGAGCGCGACGCGGTCGTTCGGGTCGTTGAAGGTCGGCACCAGGACCGCGGCGTTCGCGACGTAGAAGTTCGCGTAGCTCGCCGGCAGCCGCCGCCCGTCGAAGACGAGCGGGGCCGGCATCGGCAGCGCCACGACCTCGGCCGCGAGCCGTCGGCGAGCCGCGCGTCCTGGAGCCGCTCGCGGTTCTCGGCGAGAGCGCGGTGGTTGGCGTCGTCGCCCCGCGGCTCGACGCACAGCACGATCGTCTTCGGCCCGACGAAGCGGCACAGGTCGTCGACGTGGCCGTGCGTGTCGTCGCCGGCGATGCCCTTGCCGAGCCAGATCGTGTTCGCGGCGCCGAGCTCGTCGGCGAACACCGCCTCGTAGTCGGAGCGCCGGAAGCCGGGGTTGCGCACCTGCACGAACGGGTCGAGCAGGCACTCCTCGGTGGTGAGGATCGTGCCCCGGCCGTCGACGTCGATCGCCCCGCCCTCGAGGACGACGGGCCGCCCCCGGTGCACGGCCGGCCGCAGCTTCAGCGAGAGACCGCGCGCCACCCGCTCGGGCACCTGGTCGTCCCGTCGGTGGTCGGGGTACTTGGCCCAGCCGGTGAAGCGGAAGCGGGCGACGGCGACCTCCGGACGCTTCGCCTCCCGGCGCACGCAGATCGGCCCGAAGTCGCGCGTCCAGCCGCGGTCGGTCGGCCAGCGGAAGAACTCGACGCGCTCGGTGGCCGCCCCGACGCGGGCGAGGATCCTCCGCGCCTTCGCCTCGTGGTCCTTCGAGGGCACGAGGATCCGCACCTTCTCGCCGTCGGCGACCTTGCGGACGATCTCGCCGTAGACCCACGGGATCGGAGCGAAGCGGCCGGGCCAGTCGGTGAGGTTGTGCGGCCAGCCGAGCCAGGTGGCCTCGTGCTCCTGCCACTCGGCCGGCATCCGGAAGACGCCGGGGTCGGCCTCGAGAGCGGGGGTCGCCACGCCGCTAGTCCCGGTCGAGGAAGCGCCGGTCGAGGCCGGCGTAGGCGTCGATGCGGCGGTCGCGCAGGAAGGGCCAGTGGGTGCGGATCTGGTCGATCCTCGGCAGGCTCACCTCGCCGACGAGGATCTCCTCGCGGTCGGTCGACGCCTCGGCCAGCACGACACCGAACGGGTCGGCCAGGAACGAGCTGCCCCAGAACTCGAGGCCGTCGCCGCCCTCGGGCGGGACCTCGTGGCCGACGCGGTTCACGACCGCGACGTAGACGCCGTTGGCGATCGCGTGCGAGCGCTGGATCGTCTGCCACGCCTGCCGCTGGTGCGCGCCGTGCTCCGCCTTCTCGCTCGGGTGCCAGCCGATCGCCGTCGGGTAGAAGAGAACGGACGCGCCGCGGAGCGCCGTGAGCCGGGCTCCCTCGGGGTACCACTGGTCCCAGCAGATGAGCGTCCCGATGCGGCCGGCCGCCACGTCGATCGCCCGGAAGCCGAGGTCGCCGGGCGCGAAGTAGAACTTCTCGTAGAAGAGGGGGTCGTCCGGGATGTGCATCTTGCGGTAGAGGCCCGCGACGGATCCGTCCGCGTCGAGGATGACCGCGCTGTTGTGGTAGACGCCGGGCGCCCGGCGCTCGAAGATCGGCACGACCACCGCGACGCCCGCCGCCTTCGCCGCCCGCGCGAGGGCCTCGGTGCTCGGCCCGGGCACGGTCTCGGCGAGAGCGAAGCTGGCGTGGTCCTCCTTCTGGCAGAAGTAGGGCGTCCTGTACATCTCGGGCAGGCACACGACCTCGGCTCCCGCCCGCGCCGCCTCCGCGACCTTCGCCGCCGCCTTCTCGGTGTTCTCCTCCGGCCTCGCGGACATCGACATCTGCACGAGGCCCACCTTGAAGCTCTGCTTCGTCATGGTCCGGCCAGTTTATCCGATCGAACCGGGGCCATCGATCGGCAGAGCGCGGCGAGGGCGTCCTCCTGCGCCTCGTCGCGGAAGCGGCACCGCTTCTCCTGCCGGTCGACCCAGAAGAGCCCGCTGCGGCCCTCCACGTCGGGGCTCGCGGCGAGCCAGACCACGGTGTCGGCGCCCTCCTCCGGCCGCCGCGCCCGCAGCTTCGAGTAGAAGGCCGCGGCCATCCCGACGATCCCGCCCCCCTTGCCGAAGATCTCGGTCGCGACGAAGCCGGGGTGGAGCGCATTCGCGGTGACGCTCGTGCCGGCGAGCCGTCGCGCGAGCGACCACGTGAGCATCCGGTCGGCCTGCTTGCTCTGGGCGTAGGCCTTCTGGCCGTCGTACGGCCGCCGGTCGAACTGGACGTCGTCGAGCTCGAGGCCGCCGGCGAGCTGCGAGGCGACGTTGACGATCCGCGCCCGCGGCGCGCGCCGGAGGAGCGGCAGGAGGAGCTCCGTCGCGAGGTGGTAGCCGAGGACGTTCGTCGCCCAGGTCCGCTCGATGCCGTCGGGGCTCTTCGCCTTCCGGCTCGTCCACACGCCGGCGTTGTTCACCAGGACGTCGAGCGCGGGGAGGCGGCGGGCGAGATCGGCCGCGAAGGCGCGGATCGAGGCCTGGCTCTCGAGGTCGACGACCGCGAGCTCGACCGAGGCGCGGCCGGTGGCGCCGAGCACCTCGCGCCGCGCGCGTTCGCCCTTCTCGGGGTCGCGCACCGCCATCACCACCCGCGCCCCGAGCCGGGCGAGCTCCGTGGCCGCGGCCTTCCCGATGCCGGCGCTCGCTCCCGTCACGAGGCAGGTCTTCCCCGAGAGGTCGGCGCGCACGGGCTCGGTCATGACGTCCTCCGCTCTACTCTCCGACCACGTACTCGAGGCCGTCCTCGTCGAGGGGCAGCGACTCCGGCAGCCGCCGCACGAGCCCGATGACCCGGAAGGCCCACAGCGTGCGGCAGACCTCGAAGTCGCCGAGGGCCGAGCCCCGGCACAGCGTCTCCACGTCGGGGCTGCCCTTCACCGCGCGCAGGAGGGCCGCCTGGTCGACGTCGAGGGTCAGCTGCCGGAAGAGGTTCTCGGCCCCCGGCACCGCCGCGTAGCGGGTATGGAGCGTCCCGCACCCCCGCTCGACGCGGCTCCACGCCTCGATCGTGGCGATGCCGTCGAGCACGACCTGCGGGGTCGAGAGGTCGAGCTTGATCGTCTCGGCGGCCTCCGCGGCGGGCTCGAAACGGTAGTCGCCGCGCGTCCACGAGAAGGCGTGCAGGATGATCGCGCGGGTCTGGTCGACGACGCCGCGCACGAGCTCCTTCGGCGCGAGCCACCCGCGCTCGACGAGCACGGAGCCGAAGCGCCGGCCGGGAAGGACGGAGCCGACCGCCTCGTCCATCTGGCGCCACGTGATCGCGCCGCGGCGCAGGAGCATGGGCCCGAGGCGGTGGTCGGAGTCGGAGGACGCGGCGAAGACGAGCCTTCCGCTCTCGACCGTGACGACGATGCGCCGGCCGTCGGCCTCGAGAACGAGGCGGCCCGTCGCGCGCTCCGCGCCGACGTCGCTCACGAGCTCGGCGACGTCGTGGTCCTCGAGCCGGCCCGGCTTCATCGGCGCCTCCCGTCCTTCTCCACGAGCGCCGCGGCGAGGAGCGGCACCAGGATCTCGTGGTGCCCGGTGAGGCGGTAGCCGCGGCCCGTGCCGCGCACCGGGCGCTCCACCACGTTGAGCGACGGCCGGTAGCCCGGCAGGAAGTCGAGCGCGGCGGTCGCGAAGTCGGAGACGTCGTGCCCGAGGTTGCGGGCGAGGGTCACCGCCTTGAGGAACACCTCCGGCAGCACGACCGCGGAGCCGACGTTGAGGTAGACGCCGCCCCCGCCGAGCCGCGCGACCTCGGCCGCGAAGATCCGGAAGTCGAGGTGCGTCGCGCGGCCGAGAGCGGCCGGGTCGCACGCGGGGTGCACGTGCAGGATGTCGGTGCCGACCGCGACGTGGACGGTGGCCGGGAGCGAGAGCCGGTGGGCGGCGGCGAGGAGACTCGCCGCGAGGTGCTTCGGACGCGGCCGGCGCGACGCGAGGTAGCGTCCGACGGCCGCGCCGAGGCCGAGGCCGTCGCGGTCGCCCTCGACGATCGCTCGGTTCGTCTCCTCGCCGGTCTCGCGGGCCATGCCGAAGGCCCCGCGGCCGAGACCGGCCGCGACGTCCTCCGACGTCGCCCCCGCGACCGCCATCTCGAAGTCGTGCACGACGCCCGCGCCGTTCAGCGCGATGCCGGTGACGAAGCCGCGCTCCATGAGGTCGACGAGGAGCGGCGAGAGGCCGACCTTGATCACGTGGGCGCCGAGGCCCCACACGATCGGGCGGCCGCGGTCGCGCGCCCGGAGGATCTCCTCGCGCAGGGCCCGCAGCGTGTCTCCCGCGAGGATCCGCGGCAGCGAGTCGATGAAGGACGCGGCCGAGGCGCCGCGGCGGTGGGGCTTCCCCGCCTGGGCGAGGCTCACCTTGCTCTCGCGCGCGGCGAGCGGGTACGTGGTGATGCCGTCGAGAGCCAGCGGCTCGATCGCGCGGCGCGACGGGCGCACGGCCTTCGCGCGCCGCGGGCCCCGCCTCAGCTCAGGGCCGCCTCCTCGACGGCCTGGGCGAGCACGTGGAGGACCATGATGTGGACCTCCTGGATGCGCTGCGTGTCCGCGTGGGGCACGTCCACGAGGGCGTCGACGAGGCCGGCGAGCGGGCCGCCGCCGTTTCCCGTCAGGGCGATCGTGCGCAGGCCGAGCGAGCGCGCGGCGCGCACCGCGGCGAGCACGTTCGGCGAGCGGCCCGAGGTGCTGATCGCGAGCACGACGTCGCCCGGCCGCCCGTGGGCCTCGACCTGCCGCGCGAAGACCGCGTCGAAGCCGAGGTCGTTGCCGATCGCGGTGACCACCGACGGGTCGGTGGTGAGGGCGATCGCCGAGAGGGCCCGGCGGTTCTTCGCCAGGCGGCCGACGAGCTCGGCCACGAAGTGCTGGGCGTCGGAGGCGGAGCCGCCGTTGCCGAAGGCGAGGAGCCGTCCGCCGGCGAGGAGCGCCTTCGCGATCTGCTCACCCAGCTCGAGGAGGAGCGGCCCTCGCTCGGCGAAGAAGCGCCGCTTCAGCGCGACGGAGTCGGCGACGGCCCGCTGGAGTTCGTCGTTGTCCATTGCGAGGCGCCATTATCCCCGCAAAACGGCGCGGGGGCCGCGGCTAGAACGGCCGGCGGACGTGGACCGTCAGGAGGATCGAGGGCACCGCGGCGTCGTCCGTCCTGACCTGGAAGACGGCGCCCTCCCCCGTGCTCGCGGGCAGGTGGACCGGCACCGGCAGCCGCCGCGAGACCTGCCCCTCGCCGCCGCAGCGCTCGCAGTCGAAGAGGCTTCCCCCGGTGCCGCCGCAGGAGGCGCAGGTCGCGGAGACGGGGATGTCGAGGGCGAGGACCGTGCCGCGCGCGGCGTCCTCCGGCGCGACCACCACCTCCGCGGCGAGGGTCGTCGGGGTGATCGGCCGCCGCAGGTCGCCGCGGGCGGGATGGCGGACGCTCGTCGGCCAGTCGGCCGCGGGCGCCGGACGCTCGGCGCGCAGCTGGTCGTCGTAGCGGCGGCGCCGCTCGGCGTCGCTCAGCGTCTCGTACGCGTCGCGCAGCTCGGCGAGCGAGTGGCCCTCGCCCTCCCCTGCGCGGGCGGGACGCCGGCGCGACAGCCGCAGGAACGCCCGCTTGATCGCGCTCGTCGAAGCGTTCCGCGGCACGCCCAGCAGCTGATAGTAGTCCTTGGGCTTGTCCATCCCGCCCCCACCATAGGTTGCGGTTCGAAGACGTGTCAAGTGGCCGATTCTGGCGGCCGCTCGGGCGCCGCGCCGGCCGGCCGCCTACTTCGCGCCGACGGGAACGAACGTCACGCCGGCGTCGACGAACGCGTCGTCGAGGCGCTTGCCCTGCTTCGCGTTCGTCGCGAACGCGCGGATCGCGGCGGCCTTCGCGGCGTCCTTCTCGAGCGGCGGGAACTCGCACGCCCCGTCGGGCTGGACCGGCACGCGGTAGGTGCTCGTGCGCGTCGGCTGGTACTTGTCGTCGACCGCCTGCACGTAGTACTCGACGCTCTTCACCCGCGCGCGCGGACCGGGCACGGTGCCGCAGTAGCTCACGCCGGTGAACGTCATGTTGACGTACGTGTAGTAGGTCTCGCCCTCGCGCCGGAAGTAGACGCGCGCGGCGGCCACGCTGCCGTCGTCGCTGATCGACGCGCAGAGCGACAGCGCCTTCTCCGGCACGGTGCAGACCGCCGGCTGGTGCTCGACGGCCGGCGGGTCGTCCGCGAGAGCGGCCGCGGGGAGGACGAGCGCGAGGGCGAGGGCGGCGGGAAGGGCGCGCATCCTCACCGCCACGCGAGCGTGCTCGAGTAGGTCTCGCCGGCCTTCGTCTTCAGCACGATCTCCATCGTCCAGCTGTTGGTGCCGTCGCGCCACGCCTCGGTGCCCGGGGTCTGGAACACCATCGCGCGGTCGCCGGGGGCGACCGTGGCGACCGACAGCGGCACGGCGCCCGAGGCGCGGCGCCCGTCGACGGTCGTGGTGACGAGGGCCTGCGCCAGCTGGATCGGCTGCTGGCCCTCGTTCTTGAGGTACACGCTGATCCGGTAGCGGTCGCCCGGCCGCGGCGCGGCCGGCTGGGCCTCGAACACGATGCGTCCGGGCAGGGCCGTCCCGGTGGTGGCCTTCTTCACCGTGACGCCGGCGGTGTCCTCGAAGCCCGCGGGCCCGCCCGCCGCGGTGTCGGTGCCCTTTGCCTGCGTCGCGCCGGCGACGAACGTCCGGACGAGCGGCGCCCCGCTGCGGGACCCCGGCTCGGCCGCGCTGCGGTTCCCGATCGCGAGGGTCTTTCCGGCCTGGGCCGCCGCGTTCGAGGGATCGACCTCGAGCACCTTCTCGAAGAGGGCGATCGCCTG
Source organism: Vicinamibacteria bacterium (assembly GCA_046331285.1). Taxonomy (GTDB): domain Bacteria; phylum Acidobacteriota; class Vicinamibacteria; order Fen-336; family Fen-336; genus DATBSL01. The sequence goes on along the minus strand of JAXLRD010000038.1, from coordinate 61,684 downwards.
GTCGAACTGCCGCTGGGCGGCGGCCGCGTTCGCCTGGTTCAGCAGCTCGTTGACCTTTCCCGCCGCGGCGCGCTTCTCCGCGTCGGCCGCGGCCTGCGCGGCCTGCTGCGCGGAGAGCCGGGCCGCCTCGATGCGGGCGCCGAGGTCGGCGACGCCTCTCTCCCACGGGGCCTGCTGCCGCGCCGCGTCGACCTGCGCCGCGGCCGCCGCGAAGTCTCCGCGGCCGAGCGCGGCCTCCGCCGCGCGCAGGGTGGCGAGGGCCTTCTGGCCGGCCAGGGCGCGGGAGAGGACGTCGTTCGCCGCGGCGCTCGCGGGATCCTCGCGCAGCGCGTCCTGCGCGGCGGAGACCGCACGATCGTAGTTGCCGCTCTTGAACGCGGCCTGAGCCGCGCGGATCTGGGTCGCGGCCTTGCCCTCGGCCGCGGCGAGCGTGGGCTGGGGGGCCGGCGTGGGCGGCGGCGTCGCGACGGCGACGGGCGTCGGAGCCGGAGTCGGCGCCACGGTCGGGGCGGGCGTCGGGCTCGCGACGACCGGCGGAGCGGCCTGGCGGCCCTGCCACAGCAGGTAGCCGCCGACACCGGCGGCGGCGAGGACGACGACTCCGGCGATCCACGGCAGGGGGCTCGACTTCGGCTCGGGCGCCGGCCGCGCCCGCATCGGCGCGCCGCCGGAGCGGCTGATGCCCGATCGATCGGCGGGCTTCGTCGCGACGCGGCCCGTGGCCGGCCGCTGGACCGTGGTGCGGTTGCGGCCGAGGTCGACCGTCGCGCCGCCGGCCGTCGTCGACCCGAGGAGGGCGGTGGCCTGGCTCGTCACGGCCGTCGCGCCGGCGACGCTCGTCGACGGCGGCACGGCGGTCGGCTGCGGCGCGTTCGTCGGCGCCTCGAGGTCGACGAAGGCCGCGGACGAGACGGCCGCGCCGGCGCCGCCGTGGGCCTTCAGCCAGCCGCGCAGGTCGACCGCGAACTCGGCGGCGCTCTGGTAGCGCTCGTCGAGGCTCTTCGACAGCGCCCGGCGGAGGAAGGGCATGAGCGCGTCGTAGCCGTCGCCCTTCGGGACGAGGTCGTAGTTCGGCTCCTCGTGGAGGATCTTGTAGAAGATCGCCATGAGGTTGTCCGCGTGGAAGGGCCGGCGGCCCGCGGCGAGCTCGAAGAGCATGCACCCGACGGCGAAGAGGTCGCTGCGGCTGTCGACCTTCTTGCCCTGCACCTGCTCGGGGGACATGTAGTCGGCCGTCCCCATCACGTTGCCGGTGCCGGTCATCGAGTGCGAGGTCTCGCGCGCGATGCCGAAGTCCATGATCTTGCACGAGCCGTCTTCCTGGAGCCAGATGTTCGCCGGCTTGATGTCGCGGTGGACGAGCCCGGCCTGGTGGGCGTGGGCGAGCCCGGCGAGCACCTGCACGATCACCGCGACCTTGCGGTCGAGCGGCATCGGCGGCGGCTGGCGAAGCGCCTTCTGGAGGTCCTGGCCCTTCAGGAGCTCCATCGCGATGTAGGGCGAGCCGTCCGTGTGGTAGCCGAGGTCGAAGACCATGACCACGTTCGGGTGGCTCATCTTCGCGACGGCCTTCGCCTCGCGCTCGAAGCGCGCCTTCAGCTCGGGATCGTCGGCGATCTGCGCGATCATGACCTTCAGGGCCACGTCGCGGTCGAGCATCGTGTCGTGGGCCAGGTACACCTGGCCCATCGCCCCCTTGCCGAGGGCCTTCCTGATCTCGTACTTGCCGATGCGGCCCGTCAGCTCGCGCAGTACGGCCTTCTCGTTCGGCTCAGCCATGGCCCCGCTGGCGCAACCCTCCCCGGAAGAGGGGATTAGACGGCAGCGCGGCGCGAAGTGTCAACCTCGGGCCGCCCCGGGACGGGGGCGGCCCGACGGCTTCACTTCCGGGTGACGGCGATGTGGGCGCGCCGGTTCTTCTGCCAGCACTCCTCGTTCGACTGCGTGCAGACCGGCACCTCCTTGCCGTAGGAGACGGTCTTGAGGCGCGCGGCGGGCACGCCGAGCGAGACGAGGTAGTCGTGGACGGCCTTCGCGCGGCGCTCGCCGAGGGCGAGGTTGTACTCGACCGTTCCGCGCTCGTCGCAGTGGCCCTCGAGGGTGACCTGGGCGATGAAGTCGTACTTCTTCAGGAGGTCCGCGTTCTTCGAGAGGGCCGCGCGCTCGGACTCGCGGATGTCGGCCTTGTCGTAGTCGAAGCGGACGTCGCCGAAGAGCCCCAGCTTGTCGAGCTCCTCGGCCGACATCGCCTTGAGGCGGGTGTACTCGTCGACCTGGACGGGCGCCTCGACGCGCGGCGGGGGAGCGGGAGCCGGCGGCGGAGCTTCCGGCGTGACGGGCGCGGGGGGCGGGGCCGGGGCGACCTTCTTCTTCCCGCAGGCGGGGAACGCGGCGACCGCCGCCAGAACAACGAGGACCAGGACGGGCTTTTTCATGGGCTTCTCCCTCGCGTCGACGGTCCGGACGGCGGACGACCGGCTACGGCTTCTTGCTGTTGTCCTCGGACCCGGAGCGGAGTCCATCCTTGAAGTTCTTGATGCCCTCGCCGATGCCCCGACCGAGCTGGGGAAGACGGCCGGCTCCGAAGATGAGGACCACGATGACGAGAATGAGCAGCAGCTCGGGGACGCCGAGACCGAACATTGTTTGCCTCCAGGGCCGGGTCGCGCGACCCGCCCGCCCGAATCATATACCCGCCGCGCGGCGGTCAGCGGGTGACCTGGACCACCCGGAGCGCGTCGTTCAGCCGGCCCCGACGGTAGCCCTCGGGGTCGATCTCGACGCTCGCGTAGCCGGCCGCGCGCACCGCGTCCTCCGCCGCGCGGCGCAGCGCCGCGTCCGCGGCGAGGCGCGGCAGCTCCGCGGGCGCGATCTCGACGCGCGCACCGTCGCCGAGGTGCCGCACGCGCAGCTCGCGGAACCCGAGCGCGCGCAGGGCGGCCTCCGCCCGGTCGACCCGCGCGAGCGCCTCGCCCGTCACCGGCGTCCCGTAGGGCAGGCGCGAGGCGAGGCAGGGCGAGGCCGGCAGGTCCGCCGTCGGAAGGCCCACCTCGCGCGAGAGGGCGCGCACGTCCTCCTTCGTGAAGCCGGCGTCGGCGAGCGGGGCGCGGACGCCCGCCTCCGCCGCGGCGCGGTGGCCCGGGCGGTAGTCCGAGAGGTCGTCGACGATGAGGCCGTAGGCGACGTGGGCGTAGCCCTCCGCGCGGGCGAGCGGCACGAGCTGGCGGAAGAGCTCGGACTTGCAGTGGTAGCAGCGGTCCGCCTCGTTGCGCGCGTAGAGCTCGTTCGCGAGCTCGTGGGTCTCGAGCATGCGGTGGGCGAAGCCGAAGCGCGCCGCCACGTCGAGGGCGAGGGCGCGCTGCTCGGCCGAGAGCGAGGCCGAGTCGGCCGTCACCGCGAGGGCGCGGGGCCCGAGCGCGCGGTGCGCCATCACCGCGAGGAGGGCGCTGTCGACGCCGCCCGAGTAGGCGACCACGACCGAGCCCATCTCCTCGAGCACCCGCCGCAGCGCGCCCGGCGTGCCCGGCTTCTCCGCCGCCTCGCTCACTCCTGCCACTCCTCCGCGTCCTCCGGCGCCAGGTCGAGCTCGAGCGGCGCGAGGCCGACGACCGCGAGCTCCACCCCGCACTCGGGGCAGCTGATGATCTCGCCCTTGTCCACGTCGAACTCGTCGATCTCGACGTCCGCTTCGCACTCGGGGCACACGGCCATCGTCGGGATCCTCCCCGTTCCGATCATACCTCCGGCCCCGGCCCTCACCGCCCCCAGTCGGCGCCGCGGTTCGCGTGGCGGCGCGAGGCCTCGAGCGCGGCGAGGTCCGTCCCCCCGGCCGAGAGCAGGCGCAGCTCCTCGCGCTGCGCGCCGAGGAGCGTCCCGAGCGGGCTGCGGTCCATGTCGTAGGCGAGGGTCGCCACGAGGAAGCGGCCGTCGGGGGACGGCGCGAGGTCGTCGTAGTACCGCTGGCCGGCGTAGATCGTGCGCCGGGAGCGGCCGTCCGCGTCGACGAGGTCGATGCCGTGCGCCTTCCCCTCGCTCCAGGCGCACGCGATCGTCGACGGCGAGAGGAAGCGCGGCGAGCGCTCCCGCCGGAAGCCGCCAGTGAGGCGGCGCACGCGCCCGTCGGCGAGGTCGACGCGCATGAGGTGCCCTTCGCGGACGAAGAGGACCCATGCTCCGTCGGGGCTCGCCGCCGGGCTGCGGTCTCCCCCGGAGAGGGGCTGGGTGAGAGGGTGGCGCTCGGCCGGCCCGCCGGGGGCGGGGTCGAGGATGTGGAGGCCGGCCGGCGCACCGGGGCCGCGCCGCGAGACGACCACGAGCCGTCGGCCGTCGGGCATCCACGCGGGCTCGGCGTCCTGCCAGCCGACGCCGAGGCTCGCGTAGGAAACGTCGCCCGTCGCGACGGCGACGACGGCCACGCGGCCGGCGGTCGCGAAGGCCACGCGCGAGCCGTCGGGCGAGATCGACGGGTGCTCGACCGGCGTCACTCCCGGCGCGAGCGCGCGGTCACGGTCGCGCGGCAGGCGCCTCCAGTAGAGCGCGGGAGACCCCTCGCGGGTGCTGACGAACGCGAGGGCGCCGTCGACGCCGGCCGGCAGCTCGGGCGCACGGCCGGCGAGCCAGAGAAGGGCGCCGGCGCCGGCGGCCCCGAGGAGGACGAGGACGACGGCGAGCCTCCTCACGCGCCGGCGCGACGCCCGCGGTGCGCGCCCTCGAGCTTCCTCCCCCGCGCCGCCTCGGCCTCGGCCTCGGCCCGGCGGCCCTGCCGCGCGAGGACGTCGGCGAGGACGTAGTGGCCGAGCGGCGCGAGGGCCGAGCGGTCGTCCTTCTCGAGGCCGCGCCGCGCGAGCGCGGCCGCCGCGTCGAGCCGGCCGGCCTGCAGCTCCTCGCGAGCGAGGAAGAAGAACGCCGGCGCGAACTCCGGGGCCTTCTCGGTCGACAGGCGCAGCTCGGCGAGGAAGCCCGCCGCGTCGCCCGCCTCGCGGCGCAGCTGCGCCAGGTTGAATCGGGCGCGGCCGTTGTCGGCGTAGGTCTCGAGCTCCTCGCGGTAGAGCCGCTCGGCCCCGGCCCGGTCGCCCCGCGCCTCGAGGATGCGGCCGAGGTAGAAGCGGCTCGAGCGCAGGTCGCTCTCGAGCTCGAGCGAGCGGCGCACGAGCCTCTCCGCCTCCTCCATCTGCCCGCGCGAGAAGGCGAGGGCGGCGAGCGAGTTGTACGCCGCGCCCATGCTCGGGTTCTGGGCGAGCGCCTCGCGGAACGTGGCCTCCGCCTCCTTCTCGCGGCCGACGTCGAGGAGGAGCGTGGCGAGCTGGTACCAGACGTGCGGCGCGCGCGGGTTGAGGCGGAGCACGCCGCGGTAGCCCTCGATCGCCGCGTCGTCCCGGCCCTGCGAGCGGTAGACCTCGGCGAGGGCGGACAGCGCGAGCTCGTTCTCCGGCTCGAGCTCGAGGGCGCGCCGGTACGCGGACACCGCCTCGTCCGGGCGCTTCATCTCGGCGAGCCAGCCGCCGAGCGCGATGTGGGCGTCGATGACCTGCGGGTCCTCGGCGATGACCGCGCGGATGGCCGCGACCGCGTCGCCGACGCGGTCGTTCTTCGCCATCGCGCGGGCCTCGCCGATCCTCTCGAGGAGGCCGATCTTGTCCTTCGGGTCCGGCAGGATCTCGTCGGGCGCGACCTTCGGCCCGCCGCCGACGTAGCCGAGGGCGGCGAGCCGCTGCAGGGTCTCGGGGTCGAGGGTCGCCTTGTCGGGCGCCGCCTGGCGCCCGCTGCCCGCGAGCGCCTCCATCGCGAGGCGCAGGTCCTCGGCCCGGCGCGAGTAGGCCTTGAAGACGTTGGTGGTCTCGCCGGGGTCGTGGCGCAGGTCGTAGAGCTCGGGCGTCGGCGCCTCGATGTACTTCCAGGTGCCGTCGCGCATCGCCCTCAGGTGCTGCCAGCCGTAGTGGAAGCGGGGGAAGTAGGTCTCGGAGTAGGCCCGGCCTCCGCCCTCTTCGCCGGGGGCGAGGACGAGCCTCGCGAGCGAGCGGCCGTCGACGCCGGGCTCGGGCGCGAGGCCCGCGAGGTCGAGGAGGGTCGGCATGACGTCGACGCTCGCGACCTGCGCGCTCGAGCGGCCGCGGTCGCCCCACGGCGTCCGCACGACGAGCGGGACGTGCACCGTCGCGTCGTAGACGAAGAACGTGTGCGTGCGCTCGCCGTGCTCGCCGAGGCTCTCGCCGTGGTCGGCCATCAGGACGAGCACCGTGTCGTCCCACCGCCCGGCCGCCTTCAGCCAGTTCACCAGCCGCCCCACGACCTGGTCGGTGTAGGCGATCTCGCCGAGGTAGGGCTGGCGCGGGTAGCGGGACTTGAAGGGCTCCGGCGGCTCGTACGGCGTGTGCGGGTCGTAGAGGTGGATCCAGGCGAGGAAGCGCCGCTCTTTCACCGTCTCGAGCCAGGCGAGAGCGAGGTCCATCACTTCGTCGCCCTTCTTCTGGACGGTGCCGAGGTTCACGACCTTGTACTTCGAGAGGTCGAAACGGTCGGAGTAGGTGTCGAAGCCCTGGGACAGCCCCCACCGCCGGTCGAGGACCCAGGCGCCGACGAAGGCGCCCGTCGCGTAGCCGGCCGTGCGGAAGCGCTCGGCGATCGTCGTCTTGTCGGGCTCGAGGAAGAAGCCGCCGTTGTCGCGAACACCGTGATGCGGCGGGACGAGCCCGGTGAGGATCGACGCGTGGGCCGGCAGGGTCATGGGCGCCGCGGACGTGGCCTGCTCGAAGACGACGCCGTCGCGGGCGACGGCGTCGATGTTCGGCGTCTCGACGCCGGTGAAGCCGTAGCAGCCGAGACGATCGGCGCGCAGCGTGTCGAGCGTCACGAGCACGACGTTCACCGCGCGCGGCGACGGCCGCCGCGACGCGAGCCGCGCCCGCGCGTCGGCGTCGGTGCGCGGGGCCGTCGGCCGCAGGAGGACGATCGCGCCCGCGACCGCGCAGAGCCCGAGGGCAACTGCGGCGAGCGCGAGCCGGCGGCTCCGTGCGCGGGACGAGCGGGCCATGAACCCCAAACGCTACCGTCCGGGCGGGGACGGGTCAACGGCGGACGGTCTCTCGGTCGAGCGACCGCGCGTCGACACATCCAAGAGACCGTACACGCTCACATCCGACCGGAAGACCGATCCATCCTTCCGATCCAATGGAACCGAAATCCTGTATGCTTCGCCCGCCGCGCTGCTCGCCCACCCGGAAACTCCCACAGCCGTCGCAGGTTGAAGGCATCGCTCACGATCTTTGACGTCTGGCACACGCGTTGCTCGACTCGTTTCCTTTCCAGCTGAGCCGCGCGCCGACGACGCCGCCGCGGAGTCGGCCCGGCAGGAGGCACGAAGTGAACCGGTACTTGAATCGAGCCCGGCCGCTCGCCGCGTTCCTGGCGATCGCCCTCTGCTCGGCCGTCGCGGCCCCTCCGGCCGCGGCCGTCGAGCCGGCGCCGCGCCCTCTCGCCGCCGCCGCCGCGGCGTCCGGCGCCGCGCTGTCCCCCGCCGCCGTCGCCCAGGCCGCACAGGCCGCGCCCGCCGCTCCGGCGGTCCCGGAGAGCAAGCCCTTCTTCAAGTCGACGAAGGGCGCCCTCGCGCTCGTGCTGACCGCAGGCGCCCTCGGCTACATGGGCTACTCGTTCTCCCACGACCGCGTGAAGTCGCCGGCCCGCTAGGAGACACGAAACGATGCGCAGAACCCTGATCCTCTTCCTCCTCCTCGCGGCCGCGGCGATGCCGCTCGCCGCGCAGTCCCTGAGCGGAACCGTGTCGGGCACCGTGAAGGACGACCAGGGCGGCGTCCTGCCCGGCGTCGCGGTCACCCTCATCGGCAAGACGGGCAGCCGCACCGCGACGAGCGACGCGCAGGGCGGCTACCGCTTCGTCGCCGTCGACCCCGGGTCGTACTCGCTCTCCTTCGAGATGAACGGCTTCCGGCCCAAGCGCCAGGACAACGTGCAGGTCTCGATCGGCAACACGACCACGATCGCGGCGGTCCTCTCGGTCGGCGGCAAGACCGAGTCGATCGACGTCATCGGCGAGTCGCCGATCATCGACGCGAGCTCGAGCGAGACGCAGAACACGCTCTCGCAGGACATGCTCTTCAACCTGCCGGTGCGGCCGACGAACGCGGCCACGGACCTCCTGAACTACCTGCCCGGCGTGAACGACGGGTCGGCGTTCGGCGGCAACTCGGACTACGGCAACGCGCTCCTCGTCGACGGCGTCGACACGCGCGACCCGGAGTCGGGCTCGGCCTGGACGTTCTTCAACTACAACATCGTCGACGAGGTGCAGGTGGGCGGCGTCGGCGCCAACGCCGAGTACGGCGCCTACACCGGCGCCGTCGTCAACACGCTGACCAAGTCGGGCGGCAACCGGTACGCCGGGCTCTTCGACGTCTACTACACGAGCGAGGGGCTGTCCGGGAACAACGTGCACTCCGAGGACATCACGGCGAACCCGTCGCTCAAGGAGCCGGCCACGATCGAGAAGCGGCTCGACCTCACCGGCCAGATCTCCGGCCCCCTCATCAAGGACAAGCTCTTCTTCTTCCTGAGCGCCCAGCGCTACGAGCAGCGCGACAACCCGAGCGGCCCCGTCGATCTCCACACCGAGGTGAGCCCGCGCTTCAACACGAAGATCACCTGGCAGCCCGGGCCGAACGACAACATCTCGGCGAACTTCCAGTGGGACTACTACAACCAGACGGGCCGCACGACGCTCGGCGCGCTCACCGGCGACGCCCAGACGGTGAAGCAGGACTCGCCCGAGGCGATCTGGGGCGTCCAGTGGAAGCACCTCTTCAGCTCGAGCACCTTCGCCGAAGTGAAGTACACCGGCTGGTGGGGCTACTACTACCTCGACCCGAAGGTCGCGACGCCGCTCACGCTCGACGGCTCGACGAACACCTACTCGGGCGGCGCCGGGAACTACGCCTACTACGACCGCTGGCGCCACCAGGTGACCGCCTCGGTCACGCACTACGCCGACGCGTTCGGAAAGCACGACCTGAAGTTCGGCGTCGACGTCGAGCGCAGCATGGTGCGCGACCGCTACGGCCTCAACCAGGGCATCTACTACTACGACCTCACCGAGTACTACCCGAAGGGCCAGTACCTCGCGTACTCCTACGAGTACGACCAGGAGGGCCGCAACGGCCGCGAGTCGCTCTTCGCCCAGGACTCGTGGAAGCCGACCAGCCGGCTGACGATCAACGCGGGCGTCCGCGTGGACTTCGTCCGCGGCAAGAGCCCCGCCCTCGACAAGAAGATCTACAGCAACACGAACTGGGCCCCACGCATCGGATTCGCGTTCGACGTCACGGGCGACGGCAAGACGGTCCTGAAGGGCCACTACGGGCAGTACTACGAGGGCATGTACTTCAGCTCGTACTACCCGGCCGTGCCGGGGCTCGGCGACTACGTCACCTACGCGTACGACCCGTCCGGCTCCTTCTGCGGCCCGCTCGGCAACTGCTTCACCGAGAGCGACCGCTCGCCGAACCCGCTCTACCGCGTCGACCCCGACATGAAGCACCCGCGGGTCGACGAGTGGACCTTCGGCTTCGACCGCGCGCTGACGAAGGACATCGGCTTCTCCTTCACCGGCATCTTCCGCCAGGACAAGAACGTCCAGGGCTCGGTGCGGCCCGACGCCCGATGGGCCCTCAAGACGCTGACCACGTCGACGTCGGGGTCGGACTCCGCCCTCGTCGGCAAGCAGGTCCCGGCCTACACCTGGACGAACCGCGCGTCGTCGGAGGAGAACCTCCTCCTCACGAACCCGGACGGCTTCCAGTACCTCGACGCCAACGGGAACGTCCTCGGCGTCGCGAGCACGGAGCGCAAGTACAAGGGGCTCATGTTCGTCCTCGACAAGCGCTTCTCCAACCGGTGGATGGGGCGCGTGTCGTACGTCTGGTCGCAGACGCGCGGCTACCTCTCGAACAGCGGCTCGAACACCTACGGCCCCGACCCGCTGTGGGAGACGCCGACCAACATGCTCGTGAACAGCTACGGCAAGCCCCTCTACGACCGGCCGCACGAGGTGAAGGTCTTCGCGACGTGGCAGATCCCGAAGATCGAGGTCGGGCTCTCGGGCTACTTCCAGTACCTGAGCGGCACCACCTACACCCCGTTCCAGCGCTTCGGCACGCGGGACATCAACTACCCGACCTCGAACGGCCGCCAGCCCTTCCTCGAGGCGCGCGGCGATCGCCGTCTCGACTCGTTCCGGAACCTGGACCTGCGCGTGGAGAAGATCTTCAAGATCGGCACGGGCAGCGACCGCCTGTCGGTGTTCGGGGACTTCCAGAACGTGTTCAACGCCGGGACGGTCACCAGCGTGAACGCGCGGTACCCCACGGTCTCGGTGACCGCGGACGGCGAGTCGGTGCCGATCGACTTCGGCGCGCCGACGGTCATCATGCCCCCGCGCCGCGTCCTGCTCGGCGCGAGGTGGAGTTTCTAGGCCCCGCGCGATGACGCCCGTCTAGCGCGTCATCGCGCGGAAGGTGAGGGCCCGGGGGAGATGGCTCCCTCGGGCCTTTTCCTTGTCCGTTGTCCGTTTCTGGTTGTCCGTTCTCGTTATCCGTTTCCTCAGATCCGTTGTCCGTCTCGAGCCACAAGGCCGTCAGTCCGTTGCTGCGCCGTCCGAGCACGTCACGCCCGCCGATCGGTGAGCCCACAGGGCACAGGGGAGCGAGCGCGGTGAGCCGCGGCCCGGCCGGTGCCTGCTGCCTGCGTTCCTTGAATCGAGGGGCTCCGCCCCTCGAGCACCCCGCCGGGGTGACGGTGAGCGGCACCCCGGACCCCGGGCGGCTTACTTGGCCCGGTACTCGCCCGAGCGCCCGCCCGACTTCCTCACGACGCGGACGTCGTCGATCCGCATCGTCTTGTCCGCCGCCTTGACCATGTCGTAGACCGTGAGGGCGGCGACCGCGACGGCGTGGAGCGCCTCCATCTCGGCGCCCGTCTTCGCGTCGGTGCGGACGCGGGCCTCGATCTCGAAGCCGTCGCGGCGGGGCCGCAGGTCCACGTCGACGAGCGTGAGCGGAAGCGGATGGCACAGCGGGATCGCGTCGGCGGTTCGCTTGGCGGCGAGGATGCCGGCGAGGCGGGCCGTCTCGACCACCCCGCCCTTCTTCGTCCGCCCCGCGCGCACGAGGCGCATGGCCGCCGGAGCGACGCGGATACGGCCGCGCGCCACCGCCTCGCGGGCGGTGACGGGCTTGGCCGAGACGTCGACCATGCGCGCGGCGCCGTCTCTCCCGACGTGGCTCAGGCTAGCGCGGGCTCGGGGCACTCAAGTCCTCCAGGAAGCGGCCGAGGAGCACGGCCGGGACGGCCTCGCCCGCCTCGGCGCGGACGCGGCTCGCCGCGAGCACGACGAGGGCGTTCGCGCGCGCGTGCGCGGCGAGGTCGCCCGAGCCCTGCGTGCGGACGGGCCGCGCCACGAGCCGGCCGTCCTCGACGGCCACCACGGCGGGCACGTGGTTCAGGCGGCCGGACGCGTTCGTCAGGGCGGCCCCGAGGACGACCGGCACGCGGGGAGCGTGGACGGCGCGCGCCCCCTGCAGACGCAGGAGGCAGGGGCGGACGAAGAGCTCGAAGCTCACCTGCGTCGACACGGGATTGCCGGGGAGGCCGAACACGAGCGCCTCGCCGCGGCGGGCGAAGACGAGCGGCGCTCCCGGCTTCATCGCGACGCCGGTGAAGAGGAACGTGGCGCCCGCGGCGGCGAGGGCGGGCTCGACGAGATCGTACTTCCCGGCCGAGACGCCGCCCGAGAGGACGAGCACGTCGGCGCGGGAGAGCGCGTCGCCGATCGCGCGGTCGAGCGGGCCGCGATCGTCCGCGACGGCGTCCCCGACGACGACCTCCGCCCCGGCCGAGCGGGCGAGCGCGGCGACGGCCGGCCCGTTGCTGTTGCGGATCTGCGCCGGGCCGGGCCTTGCCGTCGACGCGGGGACGATCTCGTCGCCGGTGACGAGGACGACGACGCGCGGCCGGCGGCCGACGCGCGGGCGCACGGTCCCGCACGAGGCGAGCACCGCGAGGGCCGCCGCGTCGAGCCGCCGCCCGCTCTCGAGCACCACCGCGCCCTCCGCCGCCTCCGATCCTCGCGGCGCGACGTGAGCGCCCGCCGCGACGGCGGTCGCGATCTCGACGCGTCCGTCGCCCGTCTCCCGGGTCTTCTCGACCGGCTGGACGGCGTCGGCGCCTTCCGGCACCGGCGCGCCCGTCATGATCCGCGCCGCCTCGCCGGGGCCGACGCGCCCCTCCGGCCACTCCCCGGCCCGCGCCTCGAACGCGACCCGCAGAAGGGCGCCCGGCGCCGCCGCGTCCGCGGCGCGCAGGGCGAAGCCATCCATCGCGGCGCGGTCGAACGGCGGCAGGGGCCGGTCCGCGCGCACGTCCTCGACGAGGACCCGGCCCTCCGCCGCGTCCAGGTCGATCGTCTCCGCGGGGAGCGGGCGGCACTCGCGAAGCACCGCGGCGAGAGCCTCGTCGAAGGGGAGGAGCACGAGGGCGATTGTAGAGCGGCGAGGCGGAGCGCCGGACGCGATGCGCTACGATGGTCGCCCGGAGGTGGGCGTGGTCCCGACGGTGACGTGGGAGGACGGCGCGGTGGCGATGATCGACCAGCGCCTGCTGCCGGGCGAGCTGCGGATCCTGCGCTGCGCCGACCACCTCGAGGTCGCGACCGCGATCCGCGACATGGCGGTCCGCGGCGCGCCGGCGATCGGGGTCGCCGCGGCCTACGGCCTCGCCCTCGCCGCCCGCAACGCCCGCGCCGAGGGGGAGGGGCTGCGCCGCGCGTGGGACGAGGCGTGCGCGACGCTCGCCGCGACGCGGCCGACGGCGGTGAACCTCTTCTGGGCGATCGACACGATGCGCCGGGCCTTCGACGCCCGCCCGGAAGGCGGCGAGGCCCTGCGGGGCGCCCTCCTCGCCGAGGCCCGCCGCATCGAGGAGGCGGACGTCGCCTCGTGCCGGGCGATGGGCGACCTCGGCGCGGCTCTCCTGCCCGAGGACGCGCGCGTCCTCACCCACTGCAACGCCGGAGCCCTCGCCACCGCGGGGTACGGCACGGCCCTCGGCGTCGTGCGCTCGGCGGCGCGGCTCGGCCGGCTCCGGGCCGTCTTCGCCGACGAGACGCGGCCCCTCCTGCAGGGCGCGCGGCTCACCGCCTGGGAGCTGATGCAGGACGGCCTCTCGCCGACGCTCATCGGCGACGGGATGGCGGGCGCCCTCATGGCCCGCGGCGAGATCAACGCCGTCGTGGTCGGGGCGGACCGCATCGCCGCCAACGGCGACGTCGCGAACAAGATCGGCACCTACACGGTCGCCGTCCTCGCCCGGGAGCACGGCATCCCGTTCTACGTGGCCGCCCCCGTCTCGACCTTCGACCTCGCGACGCCGGACGGCGCGGGGATCCCGATCGAGGAGCGCGCGGCGGACGAGGTGACGCACCTCGGCGGGCGGCGCGTCGCACCGGAGGGCGTCCGCGTGCGCAACCCCGCCTTCGACGTGACCCCGTCGCGGCTCGTGACGGCGATCGTGTGCGAGCGGGGCGTCGCCCGCGCGCCCTACGGCCCGTCGCTGCGCGCGCTCGCCGCGGCGACGCCCGAACGCTGACGTGGCCCTCGTCCTCGGCATCGAGACCTCCTGCGACGAGACCGCGGCCGCGGTCGTCGAGGACGGCCGGCGCGTCCTCTCGAACGTCGTCGCGAGCCAGGCTGCGATCCACTCGCCCTACGGCGGGGTGGTGCCGGAGCTCGCCTCGCGGCACCACCTCGAAGCGATGGGCCCGGTGCTCGAAGGCGCGATGCGGGACGCGGGCGTGGGCTTCGCCGGGCTCGACGCCGTCGCGGTCACGCAGGGGCCCGGCCTCGTCGGCTCACTCCTCGTCGGCGTGCAGGCGGCGAAGGCGATCGCGCTCGTGCACGGCAAGCCGCTCGTGCCCGTGCACCACGTCGCCGGCCACGTCGAGGCCGCGTTCCTCGCCCACGGCGAGATCCCCCTCCCGGCCCTCGCCCTCGTCGTCTCGGGCGGCCACACGAGCCTCTACTCCGTCCCCGAGCGGGGCGCCTACGCCCTCCTCGGGCGCACCCGCGACGACGCGGCGGGCGAGGCCTTCGACAAGGTCGCGAAGCTCCTCGGCCTCGGCTACCCCGGCGGCCCCGTCATCGACCGCCTCGCCCGCGGCGCGAACGACGAGGCGGTGTCCTTCACGATCGCGCGGCTGAAGGACCGCAGCGCCGACTTCTCCTTCAGCGGGATCAAGACCGCCGTCCTCCTCCACGTGAAGCGCGAGGGCATCGCCCCGGTGGCGCCGGGCGGCGAGGTCCCGGAGGTCGTGCGCGACCTCGTCGCCTCGTTCCAGCGCGCGGTGGTGGCGGCCCTCGTGCGCGGCCTCGTGCGGGCCGCGGAGACGCACCGCCCGCGCAGCCTCGTCCTCACGGGCGGCGTCGCCGCCAACACGCGGCTGCGCGAGGAGACGGAGCGCGCGGGCCGCGGCCTCGGCCTGCCGGTGTTCATCCCGCCGCTCGCTCTCACCACCGACAACGCGGCGATGATCGCGGCGGCCGGGCACGTCGCGTGGCGCCGCGGCGCGCGGGCCGACCTGTCGCTCAACGCCGACCCCCACCTGCGGCTCGGGTGAGCCGCCGGCCCCTCCGGCTTGACAGCCAAACCGGCGGTGTTCTACCGTCAAAATCTGTAAACACACCGGCGAGGTGATCCGGATGGACGTGCACAGACGGCTGGCTCTCTCCAGGTTCTACCGCGAGGAGTTCCTGAGGCACATCGAGCACCTCCAGGCCGCCGGGATCCTGGACGAGAGCCACCAGGAGATGGTCGAGAAGACCCGGCTGACCCTGACCCGCCGCCTCGACCAGATCTGCGCCCTGCGCTCGTTCCCCGCCGTCGCGGAGACGCTCCTCCAGAAGTTCGACACGCTGAGCGGCCTCTCCGCTCTCGACCCCCGGCAGCGACATTGACCGCGCGCCGGGACCGGGACCGCCTCCGCGAGGCGGCCCGCTCGGCTCTCCGCGCCGCCCTCGACGCCGCCCGTCCCGACCGCCTCGTGCGGCGGAGCCTCGCCGTCCGCGGCGGGTTCGTCGAGGTCGCGGGCCTCCGGCATCGCCTCGGCCGGGGGCGCGTCGTCCTCCTCGCCGCCGGCAAGGCCGCCGTGCCGATGGCCCGCGCGGCGGAGGCGGCCCTCGGACGCCACCTCGACGGGGGCCTCGCCGTGTCGTCGGCGCTCGAGGGCGCCCTCGAGCGCGTGCGACTCCTCGTCGCGAGCCATCCCGTGCCCGACGCGCGCGGCCTCGCCGCCGCGGGGCAGGCGGCCGGGCTCGCGCGCGCGCTCGGCCGTGAGGATCTCCTGATCGTGCTCCTGTCGGGGGGCGCCTCGGCCCTGCTGCCGGCCCCCGCGGACGGCGTGACCCTCGAGGACAAGGCGCGCACGACGAGCCTCCTGCTGCGCGCCGGGGCGACGATCCACGAGACGAACGCGGTGCGCAAGCACCTCTCGTCCCTGAAGGGCGGCGGGCTCGCGCGGGCGGCGGCCCCCGCGCGGGTGGCGACGCTCGTCCTCTCGGACGTCGTCGGCGACGACCTCTCGACGATCGCGTCCGGGCCCACGGTGCCGGACACGACGACGTTCGCGGACGCGCTCGAGGCGCTCGCGCGGCGCGACATCCTCGACCAGGTGCCGCCGGCCGTGCGCCGCCGCCTCGAGGCCGGCGTCCGCGGCGAGGTCGCGGAGACGCCGAAGCCGCGAGATCCGGCCTTCCGCCGCGCCGCGGTGCGGATCGTCGGCAGCAACCGCCTGAGCCTCGACGCGGCGGCGCGCGCCGTCCGCCGGGCCGGCTTCCGCCCCGGCGTCCTCACCTCCCGGCTCGAGGGCTAGGCGCGCGAGGCCGCGCGGGTCCTGGTCGCGGTGCTGCGCGAGTGCGTCGAGAGCGGACGACCGGCGCGCGCGCCCGTCTGCCTCCTCGCCGGGGGCGAGACGACCGTGACCGTCCGCGGGCACGGCCAGGGCGGGCGGAACCAGGAGATGGCGGTGGCGGCGGCCGCCGCCCTCGACGGCTTCCCCGCCCCGGCGGTCGTGGCCTGCCTCGCCACGGACGGGAAGGACGGCGCGAGCGACGCCGCGGGCGGGGTGGTCGACGACCGGACCGCGGCGCGCGCGAGGGCCCTGGGCCTCGCGCCGGCGGCGGCGTTCGTCGCCGCGAGCGACACCCGCAACTACCTCGGCCCGCTCGGCGACCTGATCGTGACGGGGCCGACCGGAACGAACGTGGTCGACCTCGTGCTGCTGCTCGCCGGCTGAGCCGGCGGCATCGCTGGCCGGCGCCGCCGATCGAACGGTATAATCCAGCCGGCTCAGGATAGCCAGAGGGGGCTTTTCGGTCTTGACCCAGGATCCCGCCGACGATCCCGAGGAGCGGGAGAACGAGGGCGCGCTCGGAAGCCTCGACGACGCGCTCTCGCGCCCCGACCACTCCGGGATGGCGGAGCACTACGAGCGGCGCGCGCGCCTCGCCGAGGACCGCCTCACCGAGGTCCTGACCGCCTACCGGCAGGCCCGCACCGAGAACGAGGGCTTCCGCGAGCGGGTGACCCGTGACGTCGAGCGGCAGTTCGACCGTCGCCGCGAGCGCCTCCTCCTCCGCTTCATCGACATCCTGGACAACCTCGACCGCGCGCTCGAGGCGGCCGAGACGACCCACGCCGGCAACCCTCTCGTCGAGGGTCTCATCCTCGTCCGCACCCAGCTCCTGCAGACGCTGCAGCAGGAGGGGCTCGAGCGCATCCCGGTCCTCGGGCTCCCCTTCGATCCCGCCGTCTCCGAGGCGGTCGGCACCTGCCCGGTGAGCGACCCGGAGGACGAGCACGTGGTGGTGAAGGAGCTCCTGCGCGGCTACCGCCTGCACGGGCGGGTCGCCCGCGCCTCGCGCGTCCTCGTCGGGACCTACGCGGGCGAGGCCCTGCCCGAGGCTCCGCGCGAGGCGCTCATCGGCGCCGACGAGGTGCAGGCGGGCGACTCCGACTTCGACCCCGCCGCGGAGACGATCCCGCTCGACGAGAACATGCTGCGGATCCTCTTCGGCGCGGCTCCCGACAAGCCGAAGAAGTAGGGCCGGCCTACAGCACGTAGGCGAGCGCGAAGCCCACCTGGGCGACCATCATCATCAGGTACATGTGCGTCCACGACGGGTGGTTCTCCGTGAAGGCGAGCTCCTCGGGCCGGCGGACGAGCAGGTACACGGTGTAGGCGCCGTACAGGACGAGCGCGGCCGCGAGGAGGTCGAGCAGGAGCGGGTTGCCGGTGAGCAGCCCGGCCCGCACGCCGATCGGGACGAGCAGGAACGGCAGCACGAAGAAGGGCGCGATCATCCACGCGGCCTTCTTCACCCCGTAGAGGATCGGCAGGGTCTGGCACCCGCCGGCCCGGTCGCCCTCGATGTCGGCGAAGTCCTTCGTCGTCGAGGCGCCGAGGACGAAGAGGCCGAAGATCGTCCCGATGAACCAGGGCTCGGGGTCGAGGACGGTCTTGACCGTCGACCAGCCGGCCACCTTGAGGAGGAGGCCCCGCGGCACCGCGATCGTGACGTTCGCCCACACGCCGTGCCGCTTGGTGCGGAAGGGCGGCGCGGAGTAGGCCCACACGAGGACGCTCGTGAAGAGCACGATCCAGAAGCACTCGCGGCGGGCCTCGAGCCCGGGAGGGGAGGCGAGGAAGGCGAGCGCCCACGCGAGGACGAAGCACAGGGCGGTGAAGCGCCAGGCCCCGGTCATGGTGATCTGGCCCGCGGGCAGCGGGCGCTTCGGCTTGTTCACCCGGTCGATGTCGAGGTCGTAGATCTGGTTGATGGCGTTGCTCGCCGAGTTGAGGACGGCGGCCATGAGCGCCCCCCACGCGATCGGCAGCACGGTCGCGAGCGAGACGGCCGGGCGCGCGCCGTGGGCGCCCCACGCGGTGAGGGCCCCGCTCACGACGCCGAGGGCGGGCGGAAGCAGCGTGAAGGGCCGGGCGAAGTCGACGTAGGTCTTGAGGGTCCTCACGGGCGTTCCTTCAGGACAGCAGCGGGCGGGCCGCGCCCAGGATGCGGGCGATCAGCACGGCGGCGAGCGCTCCGATCGCGGTGTTGGTCGCGTTGAGGAGGTGGTCGTCCATCCAGCCCCGCCGCGTGGCGACGGTGCCGATGACGCTCTCGGCGAGGCTGCCGAGGAGGCCGGCCGTCGCGACGAGGAGCGCCGCGTCCCAGCCGAGCAGGCCGGCCGCGACGCCGGTCGCGCCCACGAGCAGCGCGGCGAGGAAGCCGCCGAGCGTGCCCTCCAGGCTGATGGCCCCCTCCGTCCCCGGCGGCACCGGGCGCAGGGTGGTGATGAGGAAGGTGCGGCGGCCGTAGGCCTTGCCCACCTCGGACGAGCCGGTGTCGGCCGCCGCGGTCGCCACCGCGGCGGCGTAGGCGAGGGCGACGAGGTCGCGCAGAGGCTCCGGCGCCATCGCGGCCACGAGCGCGAGGAAGGCGGGCACGCCGCCGTTCGCGAGCGCGTGCCGCCAGCCCCGCGCGCCGCCCTTCTCCTGCGCGATGCCCCGCGCCGCCTTCACCCGGTAGCCGAGCTTCGTCACCGTCGTGCCGATCGCGAAGAAGGCCACCATGAGGGCGAGCCCGGGCAGGCCGAGCCCGGCCGTGATCGCGGTCCCCACCGCGACCGCGGCGAGCGCGCCGGAGACGTCGACCGAGCGGACGAGGAAGGCGGCCACCGCGATGAGCCCGTTCACGGCGACGCCGAGGAGGAGGCGCCTCGGAAGCAGGGGGTCGTCCAGGAGGAGCGAAGGCTCGGCCGCCGCGAAGAGCGGCAGCGTGAGGGCGACCGCGAGCGGGACGGTCACGTTGTCGTCGAGGGTGGACGGCATCGACTCGACGAGGGCCCCGGCGAGGGCGAGGAAGAACGACGCGGCGAGCGTCCGCGGCCAGTGCGCGGCGTCCGCGCCCAGTGGCAGCCGGGCGGTGAAGGCCCACAGGAACGCGGCGGCGGCCGTTCCGAACGCGACGAAGGAGACGAAGCCGATCCAGCCCTTGCGCGCGTTCCAGGGCAGCCGCGGGCCGCCCGCGGCCTGGCCGAGGAGAGAGGCCATGCCGTCGCCGACCGCCAGGATCCCCCAGCCGGCGGCGGCCATCCACAGCCGCTCGCGGAAGAGGAGGATGAGCCCGAGGACGGCGAGCGGGTACGCGAGAATGCCGACCGGGTAGCCGCGCGCGTGGTCGGCCGAGCGCCACATCCCGCGCCCGCCCACCCGCGGCAGCACCTGCCAGTTGAAGGCGAAGGCCGTCCCCGCGAGGAGAGCCGCCTGGGGCCAGGTGAGCCAGCGCAGGAGGAGCGCGAAGCCGACGCAGCCCACGTGGACGGCGCGGCGCGCCGCCTCGCCGCGGTCGAGGCTCACGCCCGCCCCCCGCGGGGGACGAGGCCCTCGGCCCGCAGCCAGGCGACCGTCTCCTCGAGCCCCTGCCGCAGCGGCCGCGGCACGTAGCCGAGGCGCTCCTGCGCCCGGGTGCTGTCGCAGGCCCAGTGCTCGCGGAAGACGCCGACCTCGCCGTGGGTCAGCTGCGGCGGGTGGCCCGTGGCCTCCGCCCACAGCCACTGCGCGCGGCCGACCGCCGAGGCCACCGCGTACGGCAGCCGCACCCGCGGCGGCGCGTGGCCCGTCATCTCCTCGACGAGGGCGAAGAGCTCCGCGAGCGTCGCGTTCTCGCCGCCGAGCACGAAGCGCTCGCCGGCCTCGCCCTTCTCGAGCGCGAGCGCGTGCCCCTCGGCCACGTCCTCCACGAAGGCGTAGGACCACGACCGGTCGCCCGGGCCCACGAGCGCGGGCAGGCGCCCGTTCAGGTGGTCGGCGACCATGCGGGCGACGAGGTTGCCCTCCGTCATGTCGCCCGGGCCGTAGATGACGCCGGGGTACACGATGACCACGTCGCGCCCGGCCGCGGCCGCGCGGCGGGCGACGTCGTCCGCCGCGGCCTTCGTTCGCTCGTAGGCGTTGCGAAAGGGCGGCCCCGGGTGCGGCCGCGTCGCGTCGAGGGGCTCCGCGCCCGAGGGGCCGAGCGCGATGAAGGAGGAGGTGTAGACGAGCCGCGCGCCCGCATCGGCCGCCGCGGCGAGCGCGTTCTCGAGGCCGCCGACGTTCACGTCGGCGAAGCGCCCCGGGTCGCTCACCCAGATCTTCACGAGGGCGGCCATGTGCAGCACCGCGCCGCAGCCGCGGGCCGCCTCGCGCAGCGAGCCGGCGTCGGTGACGTCGCCCGCCGCGATCTCGACGCCCTCCGGCAGCCCCTCCGTCCGGCTCGTCGCGCGGGCGAGGACGCGCAGCGCGTGGCCGCGCGCGGCGAGCCGGCGGGCGACGGTGCGGCCGAGGAATCCGGTCGCGCCGGTGAGAAGGACCTTCATCGCGTTTCGGCGCCGGCGCGCACCCGCCCGCGCCAGTCGTCGAGCAGGTCGCGAAGCGTCCGCTCGAAGGGGATCCGCGGCTGCCAGCCGGTGTCGGCCACGAGCTTCGCGGGGTCGCCGACGAGGGCCGGCACGTCGGCCGGCCGCAGCCGCGCGGGATCGACCCGCACCTCGACGCGGGCCGTCGACGCCGAGAGCAGGGCGTCGAGCAGGTCGCCGACGCGGCGGCCCCGGCCGCTGCAGACGTTGTACGCCTCGCCCCCGCGCCCCGACTCGAGCAGCAGGTCGTACGCGCGCACCACGTCGCGGACGTCGGAGAAGTCCCGGACGGCGTCGAGATTGCCGACCTCGACGACGGGCGCCCGGAGCCCCGCCTCGATCTCGGCGATCTGCCGGGCGAAGGAGCTCTCCGCGAACGCCTCGCCGCGGCCGGGGCCCGTGTGCGGGAACGTGCGGGTCGTGACGACCCGCAGGCCGCCGGCGGGGCCGTAGAGGGCGGCGAGCGCGGCCTGCGCCACCTTGCTCACCGCGTAAGGCGAGGCCGGGCGCCGCGGCGCCGTCTCCCGCAGCGGGGGCTCGCCGGACGGGACCGGACCGTACTCGTCGGCGCTGCCGACGACGAGCACGGCCGGCCGCAGCCCCTCCTGCCTCACGGCGTCGAGGAGGTTCACGACGCCGAGCACGTTCGTCCGCAGGGTGCCGGCCGGGTCTTCCCACGAGCGGTGGACGCTCGCCTGCCCGGCGAGGTGGACGATGCGGTCCGGGCGGCTCGCCGCGACCGCGCGCCCGGCCGCAGCCGGGTCCTCGAGGTCGGCCTCGACGACGCGGACCCCGGACGGGCGCCACGACGCGGCCCCGCCGGGCAGGACGACGCCGTGGACCTCGGCCTCGGGCCGCGCCGCGCGCAGGTGCTCGAGCAGGTGCCCGCCCACGAAGCCGGCCGCCCCGGTGACCAGGATCCTCAACGGTAGCCGCCCAGCCCCTGGCGGGCGCCCGGCGCGTCGGCGCCCAGGAAGTTGCCCATCGCGCCGACGTTCGCGAGCTCGAGGTTGAAGCGCCACGCCACGTCGTCGCGGCCGTTCCAGCTGTAGCGGATGTGCTCGACCGCGACGCCGCAGCACTGGACGGAGTACTTCACCTTCGCGCGCATCTGGTAGAGCGTGTCGCGCACGAGGTCGTAGTCGGCCGAGCCCTCGAGGAACAGCCGCTTCGCGATCACCTCGGAGAAGAGGCTCCCCCGGATGGTGTGGGCGCCGACCGTGCGTTCCGCCGGGTCGACCGAGGTGCGGACCGAGCGGCTCCAGCTGCTCTGGAGCTGGAGCCGCGGGAAGCCGAGGGTGAGGAACGCGCTCTGGCGCCGGAACTGCTTGAAGTTGACGTCGTACTCCGACTGGAAGTCGATCGACACGTCGCGGGTCGGCTTGATCCGCATGCGCGACTGGATCGGCGAGAGGTGCTCGGGGGTGAAGCCGGGGCCGTAGGCCGAGGACGAGTAGTTCGGGTCGAAGTTGTTCTGACCCTCGTTGATCTGCACGTAGTAGGTCTGCATGAGGCGCCACTGGAAGAACTCCCAGGGCTGCGCCTTGCCGTTCGGCCCGCGACGCTTCGCGTAGAACCGCTGCACGAGGGCGTAGCGGATCTC
Source organism: Vicinamibacteria bacterium (assembly GCA_046331285.1). Taxonomy (GTDB): domain Bacteria; phylum Acidobacteriota; class Vicinamibacteria; order Fen-336; family Fen-336; genus DATBSL01. The sequence goes on along the minus strand of JAXLRD010000038.1, from coordinate 39,567 downwards.
GTTCGTGCCGTACAGGTAGTCGGCTCCGTCGAACTTCGGGATCGAGTTCGCGTCCTCGACCCTCGTCCGGTACGTCCAGGTGACCTCCGGGCCGATCGTGTGCTTGATGCGGTCGGTGTAGCCGAGGCCCGCCGTCTCGAAGACGCGCGCGAAGGTGGGCCCCCGCAGGTCGATCGAGGACTCGAAGTACGAGCGGTCGATCGGGTCGGGCACGTACGTGCTGTTGCCCTCCTCGTCGGTGCCGATCCTCGACCCCCACTTCGTGTAGCGGTAGCCGACGGACGGGTTGACCGTCAGGTAGCTGAGCGAGAGCGGGCGGGAGACGGTCGGCGCGAAGTCCCAGCGCTTCCAGTCGTCGAGCGAGTCCGTCGTGCCGAGCTGCAGGTGGTCGACCCCGGCCTCGAGGCCGAACACGACCTTCCCCCAGCCGATCGGCCGCGGGAAGCGGCGCAGGCTGAGGCCGGGCAGGCGGCCGAGGATGCGCTTGTAGTCGGTGCCGAAGTAGGTCGCGGTCCGGTCGCCGTACGCGGTGAGGACGGCGAGCTTGAGGTCCTTCTCGACCGAGCCCGAGAAGCGCTCGGTGCGGGTCGACGCCATGTTGAAGCTGTCGTTGAAGCGCTGCGCGAAGAGGAGGTCCGAGTACTTCCGCACGGCGACGCTCGCCCGGACCTTGCCCGGGAACATCTGAAGCGCGTTCCAGTCGATGTCGTAGTCCCGGCTCGACTCGCGGCCGCTCACGAGCTCGCCGGTGTCGGCGTCGTAGACGGGGCTCTCCGCCCGCAGGTTGAAGAGGTACGTGCGGAAGGTCCCCCGCGACGGGGAGGCCGAGGCGTAGCGGAACTCGTGGCCGACGCCGAAGCCCAGGCTCGAGTACCAGTCGCCGTAGATCGTCTGGTCGACGCTGCGCCCCATCGCCCAGAAGAAGCCGGTGCCGATCTCGTAGCCCTTCACCCGCGAGTGCCCGAAGTGCGGGAAGAGGAACCCGCTCGCGCGCCCGTCGTGCCGGATGGGGTAGTAGAGGATGGGCAGGTAGAAGGCGGGGACGCCCTTCACCTTGAAGAGGGCGTTCTTCGCGATGATCTTGTCGTCGACCTCGATCCGCGCGCTCGAGGCCTGGATGGTCCAGCGCGGGTTCGGCTGGGCGCAGGCGGTGAACTTCCCCCCCTGGACGCGGTAGGTGTCCTCGTCGACGCGCTCGACCCGGCGGCCCTCGACGAAGACGCCGGGCGCCACGTACCCGATCGCGTGGTCGAAGAAGCCGTGGCCGGTGTCGTCCATCTCCACGCGGTCGCCCGCGAGGCGCTCCTCGCCGCGGATGAAGACGACGTTGCCCTCGGCGACGAGCCGCTGCTTCACCTTGCCGTTCGGGAGCGCGTCCTGGTAGACGTCGGCCTTGTCGGCGAGGAGGCGGGCGTCGCCGACGCGCAGGTCGACGCCGCCGCGCCAGGCCCAGTGGCCCTTGTCGAGCTGCTCCTGGGACTCGGCCTTCACCCGGATCTCGCCGGGCGGCAGCGTCTCGACGGCGTCGGGCGCGGGGGGCCTGGTGCCGGGAGGAGCCGGCGGGCGCGAGGCCGGCGGACGCGAGGCCGGCTGCTGCGCCGCGGCCGGCCGGGCCGGGGCGAGCAGGGCGGCGAGAACAGCGGGGATGAGGAGGGACCGCGACACGCGCGCTCCGGGGCGGCGGCTCTAGAGAGCGGCCATGCCCATGACGTGGAAGCCGCCGTCCACGTGGATGACCTCGCCGGTGATCCCGCGCGAGAGCGACGAGACGAGGAAGAGCGCGGCGTCGCCGACCTCGTCCTGGTCCGTCGTCTTGCGCAGCGGCGCGTGGGTCCGGTGGTACTCGAGCATCTTCGACAGGCCGTGCACGCCGGAGGCGGCGAGCGTCTTGACCGGCCCGGCGGAGATCGCGTTCACCCGGATGCCCTTCGGCCCGAGGTCGGCGGCGAGGTAGCGCACGGACATCTCGAGCGCGGCCTTCGCCACCCCCATCACGTTGTAGTGCGGCACCACCCGCTCGCCGCCGAGGTAGCTCAGGGTGACGATGCTGCCGCCGCGGCCCTCCATGAGGGGGGCCGTGGCGCGGGCGAGCGCGGTGAGCGAGTAGGAGGAGACGTCCTGGGCGAGGCGGTAGCCCTCGCGCGAGGTGTTCACGAACTCGCCGTCGAGCTCCTCGCGCAGGGCGAAGGCGACCGCGTGGACGACGAAGTCGAGCGAGCCGAAGCCCGCCTTCACCTTCTCCGCGAGAGCCGCGACGTCCTCGTCCTTCGTCACGTCGCAGGGCAGGACGAGGGGGTCGCGCAGCTGGGCCGCGAGCTCGGTCACGTTCTCCTGCAGCCGCTCGCCCTGGTACGTGACGGCGAGCCGGGCGCCCGCGCGGTGCGCGGCCTGGGCGATCCCCCAGGCGAGCGAGCGCTTGTTCGCGATGCCGAGAACGAGCCCGTGGCGGCCTTCCAGCAGCATTCTTCCTCCGGAACGAGGGCACTATACCATCAGGGTCCGTTCCGTCCGGTAGCGGCCACGGGAGGCGACCGGTGAGCGTCTGGCCCATCACGATCGACGACGTGCGCGCCGCGCGGGAGCGGCTGCGCGACCACCTCGCGCCGACGCCCCTGAGGGCCTACGGCACGCTCGACGCGGCGGTCGGCGGGGGGATCCGCGTGCTCGTGAAGCACGAGAACTTCCAGCCCACCGGCGCCTTCAAGGTCCGCAACGCCGTCTGCGCGCTCACCGCCCTCGCTCCCGCGGCTCGGGCGCGGGGCACGGTGGCCGCGACCCGCGGGAACCACGGCCTCGGCCTCGCGTGGGCCGCCCGCGCGCTCGGGACGACGGCGACCGTCTGCGTCCCGGTCGGGAACAACCCCGACAAGAACGCGGCGGTGCGCGCCCTCGGCGCCCGGCTCGTCGAGGAAGGGCGCGACTACGACGAGTCGGTGAAGGCGGCCGAGCGACTCGTGCGCGAGGAAGGCCTCGCGATGGTCCACTCGACGAACGACGCGGCGGTCGTGGCCGGGGCCGGCACCCTCACGCTCGAGATGCTCGAGCAGGAGCCCGCGCTCGACGCCCTCGTCTACTCCGTGGGGGGCGGCTCGCAGGCGGTCGGCGGGCTCACCGTCGCCCGCGCGCTGCGACCCGGGCTCCCCGTCTACGCCGTGCAGGCCGCGGGCGCCTCGGCGATCCACGACGCGTGGCATCGCGGCGAGCCGGTCTCGCACCCCTCGGCCGACACGTTCGCCGACGGCCTCGCCACGCGGAACACCTACCCGTTCACCTTCGGCGCGCTGCGCGAGGGGCTCTCCGGCTTCGTCACCGTGACCGACGCGCAGATCGCCGCCGCGATGCGGCTCGTCCTGCAGACGACCCACACCCTCGTGGAGGGCGCGGGCGCGGCCGGCCTCGCGGGGCTCCTCGCCCTGCGCGAGACGCTCGCCGGCCGCACCGTGGGGATCGTGCTCTCCGGCGCGAACGTCGACCTCGCGACGCTCGAGCGCGTCCTCCGCCGCGAGATCTGAGGACGAGGAGGCTCATTGGCCCACCGCATGCGCACGCACGCCCGCGCCGCGCTCGCCCTCCTCGCCACGCTCGGGGTCGCCTCGGCCTCGCCGGCCGCGACGGCCGCCGCCGTGACGGGCCTGCAGGCGCAGGCCACCGACCGTCCCCTCGGCATCGACGACGGGAAGCCGCGCCTGCGCTGGAGGCTGGCCGGCGAGGGCCGCGGCCTGCGGCAGGCCGCGTTCCAGGTGCGGGTGGCGTCGAGCCCGGAGCTCGCCCGCGCCACGAGCCCGGACATCTGGGACTCCGGACGGGTCGTCTCGTCCGATCCGGGCGTCGACTACGGTGGCCGGCCGCTGCGCTCGCGCACACGCTACTACTGGTCGGTCCGCGTGTGGCTCGCGAACGGAGGCGCCACCGAGTGGGCGGAGCCGACGTGGTTCGAGACGGCGTTCCTCGACCCCTCGGAGTGGAAGGCCTCGTGGATCGCGGGGCCGGAGCGGCCGCCCCTCGCGTCGGCGGAGGACGGCGCGCGCGACGACGCGGCGATCCGGGCGCGAGGCGAGCTGTGCCGGCCGGTGGGGTGGCTCACGAGCGGCTTCGCCGCGAAGCTCGTGAAGAACGATGAGGGCGAGTGCCGCGAGGTGCGCCCGGCCCCGATGCTGCGCCGGTCGTTCCGGGTGACGAAGCCCGTGCGCGAGGCCCGGGTCTACGCGAGCGGCCTCGCCTACGCCGCCCTGCGGCTGAACGGGAAGCCCGTGTCGGACGCCGTCCTCGACCCCGCCTTCACCGACTACTCGAAGACCGTCCTCTACACGACGCACGACGTCACCGCGCTCCTGCGCGAGGGCGAGAACGTGATCGCGACGGAGCTCGGCTCCGGCCACTTCGACGATTCCGTGCGCTCGTGGGACTGGGGCTGGGAGAAGGCCCAGTGGCGCGCGACGCCCCGACTGCGGCTGGAGCTCCACGTCGTCTACGGCGACGGCACGCGGGAGACGATCCTGTCCGACGCGGGCTGGAAGGCGAGCGACGAGGGGCCGACGCGTTACGACAGCTACTACCTCGGCGAGACCTACGACGCGCGACGCGAGCTCCGCGGCTGGGACGAGCCGGGATTCGACGACTCGTCCTGGGCGGGGGCCCGCGTCGTGGAGGGGCCGGCCGGCGTCCTGCGCGCGCAGGAGCAGGAGCCCGTCCGCGTGGTCGACACGCGGGAGCCCGGCCGGCGCCGCGAGCCCGCGCCGGGCATCGTGGTCTACGACGTCGGGCAGAACCTGACCGGCTGGGCCGCGATCCGCGTGCGGGCGGCGGCCGGCACGGCGATCGAGGTGTTCTACTCGGAGAAGCTCGGCGAGGACGGCCGGGCGTCGACGGCCGGCAACGACCTCGTCTTCGGCCAGCTCCAGACCGACGAGTACGTCGCGCGCGGCGACGGCGACGAGCGGTGGACGCCCCGCTTCAGCTACAAGGGCTTCCAGTACGTGCAGCTCTCGGCGCCGGGCGGAAGGCCCCTGCCCCCTGACGTCTCGGTGGCGGTCGAGCGGATCGACCACGTCCGCACCGCCTTCGCCGCCCGGGGCACGTTCTCCTCCGGCAACGCGACGCTCGACCGCATCCACCGCAACACGGCGTGGGCGGTCCAGAGCAACGTGCACGGCATCGTGACCGACACGCCGGTCTACGAGAAGAACGGCTGGACGGGCGACGCGCAGCTCACCGCGGCCACCGCCACGCTCCTCTTCGACACCGAGCGGCTCTACCGCAAGCTCTCGCGAGACATGCTCGACGCGCAGACGGCCGAGGGCGAGGTGCCGCTCCTCTCGCCGTCGAACGTGAACTACGGCTACGTCGGCAAGCCCGCGTTCAAGCCCGCGGAGTGCTGCGGCGCGACGCCGGCGTGGGACGCGTTCTGGTTCGTCGTGCCGTGGGAGACATACCGCCGTAACGGCGACCGCGCGACCCTCGCCGCCGTCTACCCGGCGATGCAGAAGTACCTCGACTCGTGGATCCCGCGATGGACCGACAAGGACGGCGACCCCTACGCGGGCACCCTCACCTCCGGCCTCGGCGACTGGGTCCCGCCGCAGGGCGTCCCGACGGTGAACGCCCTCGCCTCGAGCGCCTACTACGCGCGGCTCGTGGCGATCGCGCGCGACGCGGCGCGGGCCCTCGGCCGGACGGCCGACGCCGCGCGCTACGGCCGGCTCTTCGAGAAGGTGAAGGCCGACTTCAACGCGCGCTTCCTCTCGAAGGAGGGAATCTACCGCGAGAAGGACGGCGAGCCGTTCGTCCAGACGGCGCAGATCCTGCCGCTCGCCTTCGGCCTCGTGCCCGCGGCGGCGAAGGCGCGCGTCGTGGAGCGCCTCGCGGGCGACATCGGCGACGCGCGCCGGGGCCACGCGTACGTCGGCGTCCTCGGCGCGCGCGACGTGCTGACGGCGCTGAGCGCCAACGGGAGGCTCGACCTCGCCTACGGCCTCGCGACGCAGACGAGCGAGCCGAGCTGGGGGTACTGGACGGACGTCGCCGGGTTCACCGCCCTCGGCGAGCACTGGCCGGCCACCACCCGCTCGCGCAACCACCACTTCTTCGGGGCGATCGTGCAGTGGTTCTACGAGACGCTCGCCGGGATACGCCCGGCCGCGCCGGGATACGCGGAGATCGAGTTCCGGCCCGAGATGCCGCAGGGTCTCGACCACGTCGAGGCGAGCTACGAGAGCGTCCGCGGCACCGTCGCGTCGAGCTGGCGGCGGACGCCGGACGGCCTCGAGATGGCCGTCACGGTGCCGCCGAACGCGACGGGCCGCGTGCACGTCCCCGCCTCCTCGCCGTGGGTCGTCCTCGAGAGCGGCAGCGGCCGCGAGCGCCGCGCGGAGACGGCGCCGGCGGTGCACCTCGTGGGCATGCGCCAGGGACGGGCGGTCTACACGATCGGCTCGGGAAGCTACCGCTTCCGGGTCGTGGCGAGGAAAGCCGTCTCGGCGAAGTAGCTAGGCGTCGGCGGCGAGCTCGTCCGTCTTCCGCCCGCGCAGGGCGAGGATCCGCTCGAGGACCTCGCCGACGACGTTGTTCGGGGTCGAGGCGCCGGCGGTGAGGCCGACCATGACGGGACCCGCGGGCAGCCAGCCCTCCGTGGCCGTCTCGGTGGTCGCGCCGACGGGGCGGTGGCGGATCGTCGCGCCCTCGATCCGGTCGGCCCCGCTGATGTGGAACGTCGGCAGCCGCTGTGAGCAGATGCGGGCGAGGGCCTGGGTGTTCGAGCTGTTGTAGCCGCCGATCACCACCATCACGTCGAGGCCGCCCTCGGCCAGCATCTTCAGCACCGCGTCCTGGCGGTCCTGCGTCGCCGAGCAGATCGTGTCGAAGGCCCGGAAGCGCTCGGCGAGGAGGTCCTCGCCCCAGCGCTCGGCCATCGCGCGGCGGAGCATCTCCTGGATCTCGAGGCTCTCGGTCATCAGCATCGTCGTCTGGTTGGCGAGGCCGATTCTCTGCAGGTCGCGGGCGGGCTCGAAGCCGGGGCTCGTCGCGTCGCGGAAGCGCGCGAGGATCGCCCCGGCGTCCCGCTCGCCGCGGATGAAGGCGCAGACCTCTTCCGCCTCGGGCCGGTCCTTCACGCAGAGGTAGTGGCCGCCGGGGTGGGTGAGGGCCTGCGACGCCGTCGCCTTCGTCTCCTCGTGGTAGTGCTTCCCGTGGATGACCGACGTGAAGCCGTCGCGCGCGTAGCGGTGGACGTTCTTCCACACGTTCAGCACGCTGCCGCAGGTCGTGTCGACGAGGACGCACCCCTTCGCCCGCAGGTGCTGCATCTCCGTGACGGGAACGCCGAAGGCCGGGAGGATGACGACGTCCGCGGCGGCGACGCCCCCGTAGCGGGCCTCGGGGCTGCGGTGGTCGGGCAGGATCTCGATCCCGAGGGCCTGGATCCGGCCGTTCACCTCGGGGTTGTGGATGATCTCGCCCGACAGGAAGATCCGCCGGTCGGGGAACTTCTCGCGCGCCTCGTAGGCGTACTCGACCGCGCGGTCGACGCCGTAGCAGAAGCCGAACTCGCGGGCGAGCTTGACCCGCACCTCCCCCGCGTGCGCCGCGTAGCCGAGCTCGCGGAGGCGGTCGACCACCCGGGAGTGGTAGCTCGCCTCGAGCACCGGCCGCACGACGCTCTTGAGGTTGAAGCCCTTCTGGAAATAGACCGGCTCGCTCATCGGGATGGAACAGGATAACCGAAGCGGCGCACGCTATCCTTGCGGGGCCCGGGCCCGCGCCGAGCGGCCGGCCCGGCCGCGACCCATGAAGAAGGCCCTCGTCGTCGAGGACGACCCCGACATCGTCGAGCTGATCGACCACTACCTGCGGGCCGAGGGCTTCGAGGTGGAGGCGACGGGCGACGGGCGGGCGGCCCTCGAGCGGCTGCGGACGGGGAGCTACCAGCTGGTGCTCCTCGACCTGCAGCTGCCGGGGAAGGACGGCCTCAGCGTGTGCGCCGAGCTGCGGCGCGACCCGAGGACCCGCACCGTGCCCGTCATCATGCTGACCGCCCGCGGCGACGAGGCCGACCGCATCGTCGGCCTCGAGGTCGGGGCCGACGACTACGTGGTGAAGCCGTTCAGCCCCAAGGAGGTCGTGGCCCGGGTCCGCGCGCTGCTGCGCCGCCTCGAGCGGCCCGGGGACGAGGAGGCGCCCGTGCGGGACGGGGCGCTCGAGATCGACCGGGCGCGGCACGTGGTGAGCTGGAGCGGCGAGCCCGTCCACCTCACCGCGAAGGAGTTCGCCCTGCTCCTCGCCCTCGCCGAGGCCCGCGGGCGCGTGCTGTCGCGCCAGAGGCTGCTCGAGCAGATCTGGGGCTACAGCTACGTCGAGGGCACCCGGACCGTCGACGTCCACGTCCGGCGCCTGCGGGAGAAGCTGCCCGGGCTGGCCGAGCGGATCGTCACGGTAAAGTCACTGGGCTACCGTATGGTTCCGGCGGAAGGCTCATGAAGAGACTCTCGCTTCGCGGACGGATGGTGACGACGGCGGTGGTGGCCGCCTTCCTCGCGCTTCTCGTGCTCCTCGCGCTGGCCGAGCCGAGGCTGACCGCCCGCGCGCGCGAGCAGAGCTTCGCCACGCTCGCCGCGGAGGCTCGGCTGATGGCGCGCGTCGTGGAGGACGAGCTGGCGAGGGGTGTCTCCCGCGACGCGCTCGACCCCGTGATCGACGCGGCGTCGCGGGACGTCGAGGCGCGCGTCACGGTGGTCGCGCGCGACGGGCGGGTGCTCGCCGACTCGGCCGTCTCCGGCGGCGAGCTCGCGCGGCTCGAGAACCACGCGAGCCGCCCCGAGGTGCAGCAGGCCCTCGAGGGGCGCGTCGCCCGCTCGGAGCGGCACAGCGCGACCGTGGGCGCGGACCTGCTCTACGTCGCGGCGCCCATCCGCTCCGGGAACACCGTGGTCGGCGTGGCCCGCCTCTCGCGCAACCGGGCGGAGATCGACGCGACGGGCACGGCCCTGTGGCGGACGGCCGCCTTCGCGCTCGCCTTCGCGGTGCTCGCGACCGGCCTCCTCGCCCTCCTCCTCTCCTCGTCGCTCGCCCGCTCCCTCGGCCAGATCATGGAGACCGCCCGGCAGTTCGCGAGCGGCAACCTCTCGGCGCGAATCCGGGTCCACCGGGACGACGAGCTCGGCGAGCTCGCCCACATCATCAACCAGTCGGCCGACCAGCTGCAGGCGCGGGCCGCGGAGATCGCGCGGGACCGCGGGCGGACCGAGGCGATCCTCTCGGCCCTGGACGACGGCGTTCTCGCCGTGGACCACCGGGGTTTCGTGGTCCTCGCGAACCCGCACCTGAGCCGGGCCCTCGACCTCGCGGCGCCGATCGGGCGCCACTACGTGGAGGTCGTGCGCCAGCAGCAGGTCGGCTCGCTCATCGAGGGGGTGCTGAGGACCGCGGAGCGGGGCGAGGCCGAAGTGGAGCTCATCCACCAGCGCCGCCACTACTCGATCACCGCCGTCCCCTTCCCCGGCGCCGAGGGCACGCCGCACGGGGCGGTCCTGACCTTCGTCGACGCGACCGAGCGGCGCCGCATCGAGAACATGCGGCGCGATTTCGTGGCGAACGCCTCGCACGAGCTGCGGACGCCGCTCACGTCGATCCGCGGCTTCGTCGAGGCACTGGAGGACGGCGCCCTCGAACAGCCGGAGACCGCGCGGCGGTTCCTCGGCAAGATCCGGACTCACGCCGACCGGATGGCGACGCTCATCGAGGACCTGCTCGAGCTGAGCCGGCTCGAGGGTCGCGACGCGGAGGAGGCCTGGAGTGAGACGTCCCTGGCCGCCGTCCTCGACGAGGCGGCGGCCTCGTTCGGCGAGGCGGCCACCCGCAAGGACATCGAGCTGCGCCGGTCCGTGGAGGGCGCGCCGGTGGTCGTGACCGACGCGGAGCGGCTCCGCCGGATCCTGGACAACCTCGTCGACAATGCCCTCAAGTACACGCCCGCCGGAGGTCACGTCGAGATCGTGGCCGCCGCGGAGCCCGGAGGAGCCGCGCGACTCGAGGTGGCGGACGACGGCCCCGGCATCGCCGCCGAGCACCTTCCGCGGATCTTCGAGCGCTTCTACCGCGTCGACAAGGCCCGCAGCCGGGACCTCGGGGGCACGGGCCTCGGCCTGTCGATCGTGAAGCACCTCGCCGAGAGCCTGGGGGCGACCGTCTCGGTCGAGAGCGAGCCGGGCCGGGGGGCGCGCTTCCGCGTCGCGCTGCCGGCCCGCCCGGCCGTGGACAGCCCCGGTCGGGCGTAATAGCATTCGGCCGCTCGTCGCACCGCCGTCGCGGCGATGCCTCATTCTCGTCGCGCGACCGTAGCCGGAACGTCACGGTGCAGGACCGGGCCGCCATCCCTGCCGAGGACTGCCATGAACATCGACAAAGTCATCAAGTGGTTCATGCCGAAAGAGGAGCGCTTCCACGACCTCCTCGAACGGGCGACGCAGAACCTGCTCCAGGGGGGCAAGCTCTTCGCCGAGATCGCCCACGCCACGACGCTCGAGGACCGCCGGGTGAAGGGCGTGCAGATCAAGGCCATCGAGCGCGAGGGGGACCAGATCACCCGCCAGATCTTCGAAGCGCTCAACACGACCTTCATCACGCCGTTCGACCGCGAGGACATCCGCTCGCTGGCGAGCGACCTCGACGACATCCTCGACCACCTCGAGAGCGTCGCGAAGTACCTGGTCCTGTTCGAGCTGGCCGAGGCGCCGGAGGCGCTGCGGCGGTTCGCCGAGATCCTCCTGGCGATGACGGAGGAGATCGACACCATCCGCGGGCTCATCTGGGACATGGGCAACATCAACAAGATCCAGGAGGCGATGGTCCGCGTCTCCGAGCTCGAGAACCAGGGCGACTCGCTCTACTTCACCGTGATCTCCGACCTCTTCAAGCGCGGCTGCTCGGAGTCGATCGACATCCTGAAGTGGAAGGAGGTCTACGAGGGGCTCGAGGAGGCCTGCGACCGCTGCAAGGACTTCACGCACGTCGTCGGGAACGTCGCGATCAAGAGCGCCTAGGCGGCGCGCGATGCCGATCCCGAGCGACACGCTGCTCATCCTGATCATCCTCGTCGCGCTCGTCTTCGACTTCCTGAACGGGTTCCACGACGCGGCGAACTCGATCGCGACCGTCGTCTCGACCCGGGTCCTCTCGCCGCAGAAGGCCGTCGTCTGGGCCGCCTTCTTCAACTTCGCGGCCGCCTTCTTCCTCGGCACCCACGTGGCGAAGACCGTCGGCAAGGGGATGGTCGACCTCTCGGTCGTGACCCCGGAGGTGATCCTCGCCGGGCTCGTGGGCGCCATCTTCTGGAACCTCGTCACCTGGTACTACGGAATCCCCGTGTCCTCCTCGCACGCGCTCTGGGGCGGCTACGCCGGCGCGGCGATCGCGAAGGCCGGCCCCCAGGCGATCATCGTCTCCGGCTGGACCCGGCCACTCGCCTACATCGTGCTCGCGCCGCTCATCGGCATGGTGCTGGGCTTCGCGCTCCAGGTTCTGGTGTCGTGGATCTTCCGGCGGTGGAGCCCGTTCCGCCTCGACAAGCTCTTCCGCCGGCTGCAGCTCCTCTCGGCCGGGCTCTACAGCCTCGGCCACGGCGGCAACGACGCGCAGAAGACGATGGGCATCATCACCGGGCTCCTCGTCACGACCGGCTACTTGAAGACGTTCGAGGTGCCGTTCTGGGTCGAGATCCTGTGCTACGCGGCGATCGCCCTCGGCACGATGTTCGGCGGGTGGCGCATCGTGAAGACGATGGGCAGCAAGATCACGAAGCTGCAGCCGTTCGGCGGCTTCTGCGCGGAGTCGGCCGGGGCCGTGACGTTGTTCGCGACGACCGCGGCCGGCATCCCGGTCTCGACGACGCACACGATCACCGGGGCGATCATGGGCGTCGGGGCGACGAAGCGCGTCTCCGCCGTCAAGTGGGGAGTCGCCGGCCGGATCGTGTGGGCCTGGGTCCTCACGATCCCTCTCTCCGCGCTCGTCTCGGCCGTCGCCTACCTCCTCGTCCGCCGCGTCGCCTAGACGCGGCGGCGGCGCGCCCGATCCGGCCTTCGGCCGCTCACGCGTCGCCGCGCGGCGAGAGGGAGAGCGTCAGAGCCGGCGGCTCGCCTTCCGGCGGGTTCTCTCCCGCGTCGAGAGAGTCGCGGAGACGGCCGAGTGACGCGCGGAGCGGCCCGGCGTCGACCCCGGCGTAGCGGGGGGGATAGCGCTCGAGCCGCCCCAGTGCGCGCTCGCACAGGCGCCGCGCGCCCTCGAGGTTGCCGTTGCCGAGATGGTAGAAGGCGACCGCCGCCTGGATGAGGCCCTGGAAGAAGTCGCGCGACGGCCCGCGGACACCCGACCACAGCTCCTCGAGCGCGTCGTGGGCCTCGTAGAAGTGCCGCCTCGAGAAGAGGTCGGCCCCCCGCGCGAGGAGCGCCCGCTCGCCGGCGTCGAGCTCGGGCTCCGGCGGCGGCTGGAGGTGGGTCACGCGTCGGGCGAGCGGATCGGCTCGAAGGTCACGCCGACGCCCGCTCGCGCCCGCTCGGCGGCGCGCTTCGCCTCGCGGTGCAGCTCGAGCTGCGAGCGGTACGGGTCTTCGCCGCGAGCGGGCTTGCGGCGGCGGTAGGACCCGTCGCTCTGCAGCCAGCGGCCCTTGACGTTGTCGGCGAAGGCTGCGTCGAGGGCGGCCAGCACCTTGGCCCGGCCGTCGGTCGAGCGGACCGGGAAGAGAAGCTCGATGCGGCGGTCGAGGTTGCGCGGCATCCAGTCGGCGCTCGCGAGGTAGACCTCCTCGTCGCCGCCGTTCGCGAAGTGGAAGATGCGCGAGTGCTCGAGGAAGCGGTCGACGACCGAGACGACCTCGATGCCGTCGCTCGTTCCCTTGAGCCCCGGCCGCAGGCAGCAGATGCCGCGGACGTTCAGCCGGATGCGGACGCCGGCCTTCGCCGCCTCGTAGAGCGCGCGGATGATGTCCTCGTCGACGAGCGAGTTCATCTTGGCCCGGATGAACGCGGCCTGGCCCGCCTCGGCCCGCTCGCGCTCGCGCTGGATGAGCCGCAGCACGCGCTCGCGGAGCTGGGTCGGCGCCATCACGAGCTTCTTCGTGCGCGGCGGGTCCGAGTAGCCGGTGAGGGCGTTGAAGAACGCCGAGGCGTCCTCGCCGATCTCCCGGTCGGAGGTCATGAGGCCGAAGTCGGTGTAGAGCCGTGCCGTGCGGTCGTTGTAGTTGCCGGTGCCGAGGTGGACGTAGCGCCGGATCCCCTGCCGGCCGCGCCGCACCACGAGGGCGATCTTCGAGTGGGTCTTGTAGCCGCGGATGCCGTAGATCACGTGGCAGCCCGACTCCTCGAGCCGCCGGGCCCACCGGATGTTCGACGACTCGTCGAAGCGGGCGAGGAGCTCGACGAGGACGGTGACCTGCTTGCCGTTCTCGGCCGCGCGGGCGAGGGCGCGGACGATCGGCGAGTCGCCGCTCGTCCGGTAGAGGGTCTGCTTGATGGCCAGCACGTCCGGGTCGTCCGCCGCGCAGGAGATGAGGGAGACGACGGGGTCGAACGACTCGTACGGGTGGTGGAGGACGACGTCCCGCTCGTCGAGGAGGGCGAAGAGCTCCGGCCCGGCCGACTCCAGGGTGGCGACGGGGCGCAGCGGCGGATCGCGCAGGTCGTCGAGGGCCGGCAGGTCGAGCAGCGACATCAGCGGCCGGACGTCGACGGGCCCGCTCACGCGATAGACGACGTCCTCGCCGACGTCGAGCCGGCCGGTCAGCAGGCGCAGCAGCGCGTCGCTGACGCCGGCCTCGACCTCGAGGCGGACGACGCGGCTCATCCGGCGGTTCCGCAGCTCCTCCTCGATGAGCTGCAGGAAGTCGCGGCCACCTTCGTCGTCGAGGTCGAGCTCGGCGTCGCGCGAGACGCGGAAGACCGCCACGTCCTGGATCGACTGCCCGGGGAAGAGCCCGCCGAGCTCGGCCCGGATCACGTCCTCCAGCAGCAGCTGGATCGTGCCCTCGAGGCCCGGCGGGCGCACCAGGCGCGGGAGCCGGCCCGGCACCTGCACGACCGCGAGCCGCGGCTCGTCGCCCTCCTCGGCCGGGGCGAGGAGCACGGCCAGGTTCAGGCTGAGGCTCGCCAGCATCGGGAAGGGCCGTGAGGCGTCGATCGCGAGGGGCGTGAGGGCGGGCAGGACCTCGTCGCGGAAGTAGCGGCCGAGGGCGCCGCGGGCGATCGGCTCGAGCTCGTCGGGACGGGCGAGGCGCACCCCGCGCTCGGCGAGCGGCGGCAGGATCTCGCTCCCGAGGACGGCGTAGAGCTGGTCGACCATCGCGTGGGCCCGCTCCGCGATCCGCTGGAGCTGCTGGGCCGGGGTGAGGCCGGAGATGTCGGGGGCGGTGTCGCCCTCGGCGAGCGCGTTCTGGAGGGCCGCCACCCGCACCATGAAGAACTCGTCGAGGTTGCCCGCCACGATGCAGGCGAACTTCAGCCGCTCGAGGAGAGGGTTCGTCGCGTCGCACGCCTCCTCGAGCACGCGGCCGTTGAACTCGAGCCACGACAGCTCGCGGTTCAGGAAGAGCTCGGGCTCGCGCTTCCTCGTCTTCTTCACGGGCGCGCCCCCTCCCGGAAGGCGACCTTGCGGCCGAACACCTCGACGAGCATGTCGGAGCGGGCGAGGGCGGCGAGCCGCTCGAGGGTCAGGTCTCCCCCGCCGTCGACCTCGAGCACCCACTGCTCGTCCTCGCGGACGACCCGCACGTCGCGCACCTTCTGCAGGTGGTCCGCGTCGAGGGCGTTCGCGACGCGGAGGATCGCCCCGAGCTTGTTCACGAGGACGCGGTCGGCGGAGTCGAGGGCCATGAACGGCAGGTGCGACTTGTTCGGGGTGCCGCGGCGGTGGTAGCGGGCCACGTTCGAGACGATCGCCATGTCGTCCCGGCTGAGGCCGAAGATCTCGGAAACGGAGAGGATGTACTGCGCGTGCTTGTGGTGGCCGCGGAGGCTCACGAAGATGCCGATGTCGTGGAGGAGGGCCGCGACCTCGAGGAGGAGGCGGTCGCGCACGGAGAGCCCGTGCTCGGAGCGCAGGTCGTCGAAGAGGCGGGAGGCGAGGAGCGCGACCTGGCGCGCGTGGGGCGCGTCGTAGCGGTACTTCTCGCCGAGGGCGGCGGCCGAGGCCAGCACCTGTCGCGAGAAGTCCTCGATGCCGTGGCCCTCCTCGGTGCGGACCATGTCGAGGAGGAGCCCCGCCCGCAGCGACGCCTCCGGCACGACGACGGTGTCGGCCTGGGTCTCGGCGACGAGCTCGCGGAAGACGAGGAGGGCGGGGACGAGGGTCTCGACCTCGGCGAGGGGCAGGCGGTAGCGCTCGACGAGCTGCTCGTCGTCGAGGGCCGCCGTCTCGTCGCAGAAGGCGAGGAAGCGCTCGCGGGAGAGCGACCGAGCGGAGGCGGGGTGCGCCTCGTCGGGCGCGGCGTGGTCGGCCGCGAAGCGCGCGTCGCCCCCCAGGGCGAGGAAGTAGCGGGCCTCGCGCAGGGGCATCTCCCGCCGCATGTCCTCGACGATGTTCTGCACGGTGCGCTGGTAGAGGCGCACGCGCTGCTCGTGGCTGCCGTACCACGAGGCGAGGTTCTGCCGCATGCGGATCGCGCCGAGCGAGTAGGTCCCGGAGTAGATCGGCTCGCCCTTGCGCAGGAAGGACAGGTCGGCGCTGCCGCCGCCGACTTCCGCCATGAGCGCGTCCCCCGCGGCGAGGGCGGGGTGCTCGCGCAGCGCCTCGCGCACCGCCATGTAGGAGAGGCGGTTCTCCTCGGACCCGTCGATCACCTCGACGTCGATGCCGGTGCGCAGGCGCACGCGGTCGAGGAACGTGTCGCGGTTGATCGCCTCGCGCACGGCGCTCGTGGCGACGGCGCGGTACCGCACGACGCCGTACGCGTCCATGATCTGGCGGAAGCCCTCGAGAGCGCGGAGGGCCGCTTCGATCGTCGCCGCGCCGAGGCGCCCGCTCGTGAAGGCGTCGCGGCCGAGCTGGACCGCGCGGCTCGCCTCCTCGAGGATGCGGGGGGGCTCGCCCGGGGGCAGCTCCGCCACGACGAGGCGGACGGCGCTCGCCCCCATGTCGAGGACGGCCACCGGTCGCGTGAAGGAGGCTTCACCGCGGCCGGTGCCAGTAGGTTCCAGGGAGTGCTGGG
Organism: Vicinamibacteria bacterium; assembly: GCA_046331285.1. GTDB lineage: Bacteria > Acidobacteriota > Vicinamibacteria > Fen-336 > Fen-336 > DATBSL01. Next base: position 23,378 of record JAXLRD010000038.1, on the reverse strand, counting down.
CCAAGGTCCTCTGCTCGAGTGGCACGCCATTCTAGCCCGGGCGTCCGGTCACCGACCGACCGTGGTAGGGTAGTTGGCCCTGGTGACAACGCCGTGACACGCCTGTCCGGACGCACGCCCGACGCCTCGGCCGGAGGCCGTCTCCCGGTTCTCTTCCGCGAGCGCATCCGGCGTGTTTTCAGCGAATTGCCTGGAGCTCTGGCCGGCGACCCGGAGGCGGTTCACCAGGTGCGGGTGGCGGGCCGCCGCCTGGCCGTGGCGCTCCCCCTCCTGGCCCGCAGGTCCGACGGTCGGCGGCAGCGACACGCCCGACGCGTCGTCCGCCAGCTCACGCGCGCGGTCGGGGCGGGCCGTGATCTCGACGTGCTCTTCGCGCTCTACGCGGACCGCCTGGCGACCGCGGGCCAGTCGACGGCCGAGCAGCGCGCCCTCGCCTCCCGGCTGCGGGCGGCCCGCGCGCGCAGCCGGGCGAGCGTCGCCGACGCCGTCCTCGACCTGGACATCGACGGCCTCCGCCGCGACCTTCGGCGCCTCGAGCAGAAGGGCCTCGCCGACTCGACGGCCGTTCTCACCCGCGTTCTCGCCCTGCGCGAGGCCGAGGGCGCGGAGCTCCTGCGCGGCTTCAGCCGCATCGGCGAGCGCTTCCGCCCGGAGGAGCTCCACGCGCTGCGCCGGCGCGCGCGCCGCCTCCGCTACGCGGCCGAGGTCGAGGACGTCGTCCGCGGCGAGGACTCGCGGGCGGCCGCCCTGTGGAAGAGGCTGCAGGACGGCATCGGCGTGCTGCACGACCACCACCTGCTCGCGCAGTGGCTCGACGAGCAGGGGCGGGCGGCCGAGGCCCGCGGCCAGGCGCAGGTGGCCCGCGCCGCGCGGCGCGAGCGGCTCGTGTTCCTGCGCGAGGCCCGGCGGCTGCACCGGGCGCTGCTCGACACGCGGCCCGCCGACCTCGCCCTGCGCGCCCTCGAGGCCATGGCCCGCGCGCGGCGCCCGAGGGCCGTCTAGCGACGGGTCCCGGATCACCGGAGGAGAGACGATGCGGCTCATCATCATCCGTCACGCGATCGCGGTGCCACGCGGGACGCCGGGCCTCTCGGACGAAGACCGGCCCCTGACCCCCGAGGGCGAGGCGAAGTTCCGCGAGACGGCCCGCGGCCTCGCCCGCGTCGTCGACCGGCCGGACGCGCTGCTGACGAGCCCGTGGCTGCGGGCGAGGCAGACGGCCGCGATCGCCGGCGCCGCCTGGAAGATCGAGCCGAGGGACGCGGCGGCCCTCGCGGGCGGCACGTTCGAGGAGCACGCCGCCCTCCTCGACGCGTACCCCGAGGACGCGACGGTCGCGGTCGTGGGGCACGAGCCGTACGTGTCGGACCTCCTCGCCCGCCTCCTCGGCGCGCGGCAGCCGGAGAGGCTCGAGATGAAGAAGGGCGGTGTCGCGGTCGTCGACCTTCCCGGCCGCCTCGCCGGAGGCGGCTCGCTCGTCGCCTACCTGCCGCCGAAGGTCGCGCGGAAGCTCTAGCCGGCGCCGCCTCTAGGCCGGGGGCGCCTCCAGCGGCCGCGACGACAGCGCGGCGACGACGTACAGCGCGGCGCCGGCCAGGAGGGCCCACGTGAAGCCGAGCATGACGGCCACGAGCATGGTGGCGATCGAGCCCACCACCGAGAAGAGGCCGTTCAGGCCCCAGTAGAAGGGCGGCGCCGGGAACGGCCCCTGGCCGGTGCGGGCGAGCCCGCGCGGGAAGGGCATGCCCATCAGGAAGCCGAGCGGGGCGATGAGGACCACGGCCACCGCGATCCGCCCGGCGAGGGGCAGCGGCAGCAGCGCCGGCACGACGCGCGGGAGCGCGAGCGCGTAGGCGGCCGCGAGCCCGGCCACCCCCAGGCAGATGGCCGTCAGCTTGCGCGTCCCGCCGTAGGCGCTGCCGAGGCCGCCCGAGGCGAGGAGGGTGAAGAGCAGGATCGACAGCGTGAAGATCGGGTGGCCGAGGAGGAGAGTCAGGTGCTGGAGGAGCGCCAGCTCCACCGCGATGAAGCCGGTGCCGAGGCTCGCGAAGTAGACGATCGACCCCGCGTACGGCAGGACGCGCTCGCCGCGCGGCTTCCCGAGGACGAGGAGGAGGGCGCACAGGGCGAGGACGGGCGCCAGCAGGTACGCGAACGCGCGGCGCATCGTGTCGGGGAGGCCCCACGGCTTCTGGCGGGCGAAGAAGAACGGCCGGTCGTCGAAGACGGGGTCGACGCGCGTGTCCGCCTCGGCGACGTACTGCGCGAAGCTCTTCCGCCCCGCGAAGAGGGACGCGTACGGCTCGTCCACGTGCCGGCCGGGCACGACGACGAGCGTCGTGTTGGGAAGCCCGGCGAGGGTGTCCTTCTCCGCCTCCGTGAACGGGCGCTTCTTCAGGATGAAGGTCATCTGCGGCGGGTCGCCGTTCGCCTGGTCCCGGCCCTGGAGGAGGACCGCGACGCGCCGTCCCGCCTCCTCGGGGCCGAGCATCGCGACCGCGTTCGACACGAGGCGCGGGATGTCGACCGTCCAGCGCAGGATCACGATCTGGCCGTCCGGCGTGAGGTGGTCGTAGTACGACTCGAAGGCCTCGACGGTGTAGAGGTGGTTCTCGGAGAGCGAGAGGCCGCCGGAGGCGACGGCCGCCCACGAGTCGACGAATCCCATGAGGACGACGTCGAAGGAGCGGTCCGTGCGCCGGACGAACGTGCGCCCCTCCGAGAGGACGACCTCGACGCGGGGGTTGTCGTAGAGGTTCCCCCCGCGGGCGCCGAAGCTGCGGGCGAAGTTGAGCATCAGCGGGTTCATCTCGACGGCGGTGACCTTCGAGGAGCCCGCCCCGAGCGCGACGAGCACGTCGGAGCCTCCGCCCGGCCCGATGACGAGCGTCTTCGGCGAGGGCGGCGCGACCCGGAACGAGTACGCGCGGTCCCACGCCTTCAGCGGGGCCGCGCTCTCCATCCGGCCGTCCCACTCGTTCACGTTCGTCCACGCGTCGGAGTCGATGTAGAGGCGGGCGAGGGTCGGGGGCGGGAAGCCGGTGACCGCGTCGATGCGCGAGTAGGCGTTCCACCCGGTGAGGACGATCTTCGAGCCCGGGGTCTCGGCCATGTGGCGGTACAGGCCCTTCGTCGGGGCGCTGCGGATGAGGAAGAGGCCGGTCCTCTGGTTGACCACGACGGCCGCCGCCACCGCCACGAAGGCGATCGCCGCCGGGACGCGCCAGCGCCGCGAGAAGACGAAGGCCGCCGCGACGGGGGCGAGGGCCACGGCGAGGACGGCGCTCTCCCCGCCGAGCCACGACAGCAGGAACGTGACGCCGAGGGCCCCGAGCGAGGCGCCGGCGAGGTCGGCGAAGTAGAGGCGGCCCATGTCCTGGCGCTCGAGGGCGAAGATCATCGAGAGCGCCATCCCCGCGAGCAGGAAGGGCAGGAGCGACACGGCGAAGTAGAAGACGAGGCGGTCGGGGTGGAAGGGCACGCGGACGATCAGCCACAGGGCGAGCGGGATCGACAGCCCGTAGAGGAGGGTCAGGAGCGCCGCGCGGTCTCGCGTGAAGGCGACGCGACCGCGGAGAAGATGCAGCGCGAAGCCGCCGAGCCCCCAGCCGAGCAGGGCCACCGAGATCGCGACGAAGGCGAAGTGGTACCAGATGGTCGCGGAGAAGATGCGCGTCAGCCCGACCTCGAACATGAGGCCGGACAGGGTGACCAGGAAGATGCCGAGATAAAGGCCCATGGGGTTTCGGTGCTCGTCCTCTCGTGATTCCGTCGCGCGAGGGCGCAGCGGCGCGCGGACGTTAGTGCCTCGACCGGCCGCCGGTCAAGCGGAGGGGAGATCGACCCGGGTCGTGCCGGGGACCTCGAGGGCGAGGTCCGGCCCGTGGGCCTTCGCCGGGGTCTGGAAGCCGGGGGGGGCCTGGCCGGCGAGGGCGCGCTCCACGATCGACAGCGCCGCGTGCGCCGTGTAGGTATAGCCGTCGACGGTGGCGAGGAGGCTCCGCATCGTCGTCCCGCGCTCGTCCTCGACCTCGCCCCAGACGAAGGCGCGGCCCCGCCGGCGCTCCTCGTCGGAGGGCCCCGCCGGCCCGGAGCGGACGCGGGCGAGGAGGGCCCGCCGCACGGACCCCGCGCGGAAGACGGGGCCGGCCACGCGACTCGCCCAAGCGAGGAGCCGCAGGCCGAAGGGCGCCGCGAAGAGCAGCTCGATGTCCGGGATCCCCGTCGAGTGCCAGGCCGTCGTGACGTCGCCGAGCGGCACCGTGATCGCCGGGCGCGCTCCCTCGCCGAAGTCGACCCGGCGCGCGTGCCATCCGAGGGGCACGCGGGCGAGGACTCCGGCGCGACGGACCAGCGCTCCCTCGCCGAGGCCCTCGACGGCCGTCGTGGCGGTGCCGCGCGACAACCGCCCGACGCCCCCGTACGCGAGGGTCAGCCGCCTTGCGCCGGGGAGCCGCCGCGCGAGGTGCACCGCGAGGCCGTCCGAGGGCACCACGTCGAAGCCCGCGCCGGGCAGGAGCATCACCCCGCGCTCGCGCGCCTCCGCGTCGCGGGCGGCGAGGGCCTCGAACACCGGCACCTCGCCCGTGATGTCGAGGTAGTGCGTGCGGGTGCGGAGGCACGCGTCGGCCATCGGCCGCGAGGTGCGCGAGAAGGGCCCCGCGCAGTGGAGCACGAGGTGCATCCCGGCGAGGGCCGCGTCGATCCGCGCGGGATCGTCGAGGGCGAAGAGGCGCCGCTCCAGGCCCAGCTCGTCCGCGACGGCGCAGACCTCGGCCGCGCTGCGGCCGGCGAGGACCGGCCGGTGACCGCGCTCCTTCGCGAGGCGGGCCACGAGCCGTCCCGTGTAGCCGTTCGCGCCGTAGAGGAGCCAGGGGCCGGTGAGCATGGGCTTCGTCAGATCGAGATCGATCCCTTGCGGAAGTCGGTGCGGCCGATCCGCGCGTTCACGTAGGCCGGCCGGCCCTCCCGCCCGAGGCGGACCGCCTGCTCGAGCGTCGCGGCGAGGTCGTCGCCCTCGCCCAGGCGCAGGCCGCGGGCGCCGAGGCCCTCGGCCGCGCGCTCGTAGTCCGTCGGCGCGAGCACGGTGCCGACGTCGTCCTTCAGGATCTCGACCTGGTCGCGGGCGATCTGGCTCCAGCCGGCGTCGTTGCCGATCACCGCCACGACGCCGAGGCCGTGGCGGACGAACGTGTCGGCCTCGGCCAGGCTGTAGCCGAACGAGCCGTCGCCGTACAGGATCCAGACGTCGGCCCGCGGGCGGACGAGCTTCGCGCCGAGGGCGAAGCCCGCGCCGACCCCGAGGGTCCCGAAGACGCCGGGATCGAGCCACGACAGCGCCCGCCGCGGCCGCAGCACGTAGGACGCCGTCGAGACGAAATCGCCGCCGTCCGCCACGACGACGCTGTCGTCCGCGAGGGCGGCGTCGACGGCCCGGCAGACGGCGAGCGGGTTGAGCCCGCCCGCCGCCCGATCGCCGGCCTGGGCCGCGATCTCGGCGTCGCGCGACGCGTCGCGCGCGCGGAGCGTCTCGAGCCACCCGCGCCACGGCGCGCGCGGGGAGCCGGCCTGCCGCGCGAGGCCGGCCAGGAAACGCTCGGGCGCCCCGAGGACGGCGAGGGTCGGCCGGCGGTTCCTCGCGAGATCCGCCCGGCTGCGACTGGCCGAGACGAGCCGCGCGCGGCGGCCGATGTGGCGGCCGTAGTCGAGCCGGAAGTCGGCGGGCAGCCCGGCCAGGATCACGAGGTCCGCCTCACGCAGCGCTTCTTTCCTGCGGTGGCGGAGCTGGAGCGGGTCGCTCGGGCCGAGGAGGCCGCGGGCCATCCCGGAGAGGTAGACCGGGACGCCGAGCGCCCGCACCGCCGAGGCGATCTCGTCGACGCGCGACGCGTCGACGACGGCCTGGCTGCCGACGAGGAGGACGGGCCGCTCCGACTCGGACAGCAGCCGCAGGGCCCGCCGCACGCGCGCCGCGTCGGGCTCGGGCGCGGCGGGGATCGACCCGGACGGCTCGGGCGAGTCGCCGCCGAAGAGCTTCCCGAGGTGGCGCGCGACGTACCACTGCTCGGCCCGCCCGCGCAGCGACGTCGCCCTCCCGCCCGCCTTCGCGCCGTACCACTCGCGGACGACGGTCTCCGGGTACAGCAGGTCGACCGGCGCCTCCACGAACACCGGCCCGGGCACTCCGTCGGCGGCGATCCGGAAGGCCTCGTCGAGCGCCGGCGCGAGATCGACCACGCGCGTCACCGCGGTCGCCCGCTTCACGTGCGGGCGCACGAGGGCCATCTGGTCGACGTCCTGGAGGGCGCCCCGGCCCCGCAGGAGCGTCGCCGTCGCGCCCCCGACGAGAACGAGCGGCGACTGCGCCATCTGCGCGTTCTTGAGGGCGGTGATCGTGTTCGTGACGCCGGGGCCGGCGGTGACCGCGGCGAAGCCGGGAACGCCGGTGAGACGCGCGACCGCGTCGGCCGCGAACACCGCGGTCGCCTCGTGGCGCGTGTCGACGACGCGCAGGCCGCGGGCCTTCGCCGCGACGAGGAGCGGCGAGATGTGGCCGCCGCACAGGGTGAAGACGAAGCGCACCCCGCGCCGGACGAGCACGTCGGCCATCCGCTCCCCGCCGTTCATGTCCGTGGAACCTGGCGGCGATGCTACCACCCGGCGGACGGCGGCTGGCGCGCCCGCCCGGCTCGGCGCATGCTCGCGTCGTGGCCGCGCCCGGAGAACCCGTTCCCATCCTCCACCAGGACGACGACGTGGTCGTGGTGCACAAGCCGTCGGGGATGCTCGTCCACCGCAGCGGGCTCGATCCGCACGAGACGCGCTTCGTCGTCCAGCTGCTCCGGGCGCAGCTGCGGCGCCGCGTGTTCCCGGTGCACCGCCTCGACAAGGGCGCCTCCGGGGCCCTCGTGCTCGGCCTCCACCGCGAGGCGGCCGCCGCTCTCGCCGAGGGCGTGCGCGAGCGGCGGGTGAAGCGGACGTACGTCGCGATCGTGCGCGGCCACCCTCCGGAGGAGGGCGTCATCGACTACCCGCTGCGGCGCCTACACGACCCGGCCGAGCCGGCACGCGGGAACCGCGACGGGGGCGAGCCGACCGGCGAGGCGCGCCAGGCGGCCCTCACCCGCTTCCGCAGGCTCGCGACGGCGGAGCTGCCCCACCGCGTCGACCGCTACCCGACGAGCCGCTACAGCCTGCTCCGGCTCGAGCCGGAGACGGGGCGGCGCCATCAGATCCGGCGGCACCTCGACCACGTCTCGCACCCGATCGTCGGCGACTCGACCTACGGCAAGGGCCGGCACAACCGGCTGTTCGCCGAGCTCTTCGGCGTCTCGCGGCTGCTCCTCGCGTGCGTCGAGGCGCGGCTCGCCCACCCGCGGGACGGTGCTCCGCTCGTCGTCGCGGCGCCCCTCGCGCCGGAGATGGCGCGCGTGGTCGCCGCCCTGGGCTGGACGGACGCCCTGCCGGAAGGCTGGCGCTAGGACTTCGCGGCCAGCCGCTCCCGCTGCTTCTTCAGGCCTTCCACCTGCTTCGCCGGCCGCTCGGCCTCGGGCAGGGATTCCGCGTAGGCGATCGCCTCGTCGTACGCCGCGACCGCCCCGGCCTTGTCGCCCTTGTCCTGCAGCACCGAGGCCCGCGTCGTGAGGACGCGGATCTTCGCGCGGCCGGTGGCGAGCGACGCGGCCTTCCCCGACGCGGCGATCGCGTCGTCCCAGCGCTTCAGCGCGGAGTACGCGCGGACGAGGCGGTTCTGCGGGTTGTAGTCGCCGGGCAGGTCCTTCGCCGAGGCCTCGAGCATCGCGACGGCCTTCTCGGGCTGGCCGAGCTCGAGGTAGGCGGTCATGCGGTGCGAGTCGAACACGGCCCGGGCGTCCGGCGTCTTCGCGGCGGCCGCCTCGCCCTCGAGGAACGCGGCGAGCTCGGCCGCGACCGCCTTCGCGCCGACGTCGTCCTTCGCGTCCTTGCGGGCCTGGAGGAGCGAGAGGTAGGCGCCGGACCGGTCGTCGGCCGCCGCGCGGATGGCGGGGTCGGCGAGGGCGCGGCGGACCACGGCCTCCATCTCCGCGATCGTCGCGCCGCGCGTCGGGTCCTCCTTCGCCAGCGACAGCGCGCTGTCGAGGCCGCCGAGGGAGACGACGATGGCCGACGGCGTCTTTCCCACGCGCGGCAGCGCCTCGCGGACGAGGGCGATCGCGTCCGCGGACGCGTCCGACTGCTGGTGGGAGAAGAGGAGCGCCTCGACCGCCCGGTTGTAGCGCGGCCCCGGAGCGGGCAGCGTGGCGAGCGCCTCGCGGTAGGCCGCGGCCGCCGCCTTGTAGTCACGTGCCCCGTAGAGGTGGTCCGCCTTCGCGAGGGCCGCCTCGGACGGAGTCGCGGCGGCGCCGGCCATCTTGTCGCGGGCCTCCTGGAGGAACGTCTCGGCCTGGGCGACGGTGAAGCTGCCGACCCAGCGCAGGACGACCGACTCGTCCCTCGGGTCGACGACGAGGTACGTCGGCAGCGCGTCCGCCTCGTGCTTCTCGAGCACGGCGGCGTTCGTGGTGAGGTCGGTGTTCAGCTCGAGCCAGACGAACCGTCCGGCTTGGCTCGCGAGGGCCGGGTCAGCGAGGACGAAGGCCCTCATCGAGCGGCAGGTGTGTCACCACGGGGCCCACGCCTCGATGAAGAGGGGCAGGGCGCGGGCCCGGGCGTCGCCGAGCGCCTTCGGGTAGTCGTCGGCGACGAAGGCCAGCGGGCGGGCGTCGCCCCGGTCGACGGCGCCCGCAGGCGCGGCGGCGGCGAGGCCGAGGAGGAGGGCGAGGGGAGCGAGTCGTCTCATGAAGCCTCCGAGGACGCCCGATCCTACCGCGAACCGGACGGCGGCTTCAGGCGGACAGGGTCTTTCCGATCCATCGGACGTTGTCGGTCACCTGCGCCGGGTCGCTCATGCCGATCGTCATCGCGTCGACGAGCCCCTCGCCGAGCACGTACTTCAGCGACGCCTGGCGCTCCTCCGGCTTCGTCAGCGTGCCGGCGCCGAAGATCTTCATGCCGACGACCGTCTTCCCGTTCGCACGGGCGCGGCGGAGGGTGGCCGAGATCGCCTCGACGGTGTCGTCGCACATGAACTTCTCGCCGCCGCGGTGGTTGATCCGCGCGAGGATCACGTCGACCCACGGCAGGTCGGCCGCGCGCTTGAGCGCCCCGTGGTCGTGGCACGAGACGCCCACCGCCCGCACGGCGCCCTCGTCCTTGAGCTTCGACAGCTCGTCGCGCACCCGCGCGAACTGCTCGGGCCACTTGTCGTTCTGCATGCAGTGGATGAAACGGACGTCGAGCATCTCGGTGCCGAGGCTCCTTGCGGAAGCGGTCGACCTCCGCGCGGGCACCGCCGAGGGCTCGTTCAGTCCTCCTTGTAGGGCCACAGCTTCATTGAGGACCGAGTAGCGGTCGCGGGGCACGCCCTTCACCGCCTCGCGGATGAAGGCGTGCGAGCCGTAGAGGTCGGCGGAGTCGAGGAAACGGACGCCCTCGTCGAGGCCCGTGCGCAGGATGCGCGTGAAGGTCGGCTGGCCGAGCCGCGTGATGTCCGACGAGCGGCGACCGCCGTTGAAGCCGGTGCCGAAGGCGGGGAAGGACGTCGGGGCCTCCGGTCTTCCCGAAGAAGGCGACGGCGTCGGCCGCGCTCCGGAGCTTCCGCGGCCCCGCTTCGAGCGCGGCGGCGAGGCGGCTCCCGGCGAGGAGGCGAGGCGCCGGCGAGGGACGACTGACGGAGGAACTGGCGGCGGTCGCTCATCTCTTCACCTTCCTTGGCTTCGCGGCCTTCTTCCCGGCCCCGGCCTACGCGGACCGGCGCGTCGAGCACGTCTCGCACCCAGCTCCAGGCAGCCACGGCGGACGGGAAGCCGATCGTGCTCGCGGAGGGCCACGACCTGCTCGATCTCCCCCGCCGTCGCTCCCGCGTCGCGCACGGACGGGTGGACGGCTCCCTCGCGGCGCGCGCGCCGATCGCGATCGCGAGCTTGAGGCCGCTGCGCCTTCGCGTCGAGCGGCCCCGAGGCCCCCTCCTCGTTCACGAGGTCCCGCACGCGCGGCCGATGCGGAAGCGGCGGACGAACGCCTGGTGGGCGGCGGGCGGACGGCTCTTGTCCATGGCCGCCCATGCTGCGTCGCGGCCCGGGCGGCAGCGTCAGAAGCGGGAGTCGCCCCCCGCGGCTATTTCACGAAGGCGATAGCCGAGGCCGACGACCGTCTCGGCCCGACGTGGTCGCGGGCGGGGGCCGAAGCTTCACCCGCGAACGGCGGATGTGCGCGTCGATGCTCCGCGCGTCGACCTCCGCTTCCCAGCCCCGCAGCGCTCGAGGAGGCGCTCGCGGGTGAGGACGCGGCCACGCGCGTCGACGCGCGGCGGAAGGGAAACCGAACTCCTTGTGAGTGAGCCGGATCTCCCTCGCCGCGATAGCGCACGACGAGCGCGTCGAACTCGATCTCCCAGTTCTCGTCGCGATAGCCCTGGGGACCCTCGTCCTGACCCGCCGAGCGCCGCGAGCGCGGCTTCGCGCCCGCGCGGCGAAACCATCGAGGCTGAAGGGCTTCACCACGTAGTCGTCGGCGCCCATCTCGAGCCCCAGGACGCGGTCGACCTCGTCGCCGCGGGCCGAGACGATGATGATCGGGACGTGGGCGGTCGTCTGCTGGCGGCGGATCATCCGGCAGACCTCAGGGCCGTCCATCCCGGGCAGGTTGAGGTCGGGGAGGACAGTCGGCCTTTCGGACGGCCTCCAGGCCCTCGCCGGTGCGGGCGATGCGGCACTGCAGGCCGGCTCTCTCGAGCTGGTAGGCCATCGCCTCGGCGATGTCCGGCTGTCCTCGATGAGGACGACCCTCCGCCGGGTGTCCGGCGACGGGGCAGAGGCCGGACGGTCGTCGCGAGCGGTCTGTCCGCGGGTCATCACGACTTCTCCGTGCCGGCGTGGTGCCGGACGTCGCGCGCCTCCATGATGAAGATGACGTCCTCCGCGATGTTCGTGGCGTGGTCGGCGATCCGCTCCAGGTTCCGGCTGATCAGGATGAGCGACAGGGCCCGCTGGATCGTGCCGGGGTCGGCCATCATGTAGGTGAGCAGCTCGCGGAAGACCTGGTCTTCAGCTCGTCGACCTCGTCGTCGCGCCGGGGACGTCCCGGGCCAGCCCGGCGTCGCGCTTCACGAACGCGTCGAAGGCGCGTCGCGGATCATCTTCTCCGCGAATGGTCGCCATGCGCGGGATGTCGATGAGCGGCTTGAGGGGCGGCTGGGGGATCAGGACGAGGACGCTCTCGGCGATGTTCACCGCCTGGTCCCCGATCCGCTCGAGGTCGGCGTTGATCTTCATCGCGGACGTGATGAGCCGTGGGTCGACGGCGAGCGGCGTCCTGGGTGGCCAGCAGCTTCAGGCGGCGGTCGTCGATGTCCATCTGCAGGTCGTTGATCTCGTCGTCCTGGGCGATGACCCGCGACGCGTCGTCCTCCTTGCGGTGGATGAGCGCCTGCACCGCGCGGTGGACGCGCTCCTCTTGAGCCCGCCCACTTCGTCAGCAGCTGGTTGCGCAGCGCCTGCAGCTCGGTTTCGAAGTGATACCGTTCCATCGCTCCCTCTCGCTACCCTTCCGCCCGCGTCCCGCGAAGCACACCTGGCGCCCCCGGCGGACCGGGGGGACGACCTCACCCATTCGGCCCGTGATGTAGTCCTCGGTCAGCTTGTCCTTCGGCGCGGTGAACATCTCGGCGGTGGGCCCGGCGAAGACTCGACGAGCCGGCTGGCGCTCGAAGAACGCCGTCTTGTCCGACACCCGCGCCGCCTGCTGGAGGTTGTGGGTCACGATGACGATCGTGTACTTCTCCTTGAGCTGGTAGATGAAGTCCTCGATCTTCGAGATCGCGATCGGAGTCGAGGGCCAGGCGGGGCTCGTCCATCAGGATGATCCCGGGCTCGACGGCGATGGCCCGCGCGATGCAGAGGCGCTGCATCTGCCCGCCGGAGAGGCCGAGGCCGCTCTCGCCGAGGCAGTCCTTCACCTCGTCCCACAGCGCCGCCCCGCGGAGGCTCCTCTCGCACGCCTCGTCGAGCGTCGCCTTGTCGTTGATCCCGGCGATCCGCAGCCCCGTAGACGACGTTCTCGTAGATCGACTTCGGGAAGGGGTTCGACTTCTGGAAGACCATCCCGACGCGGCGGCGGACCTCGATGACGTCGGTCGACGGCGCGTTGATGTCGGGCCGGCTTCACCGTGATCTCGCCCCAGACCCGCACGTTGTCGATGAGGTCGTTCATCCGGTTGAGGCAGCGCAGGAGCGTCGACTTCCCGCAGCCCGAGGGCCCGATGAGGGCGGTCACGCGCCGGTCCTCCATCTCCATCGAGATGTCGTGAAGAACGTGGTTCTCGCCGTACGCGAGGTTCACGTTCCGGCGCACGATCTCCGCCGGCGACAGGCCGGGCGCGGCGGCCTTGGCCGTCACCTCCGTCCAGGATCCGCAGCCCGGTGTCGGGCGCGCTCGTCTTCATCTCGTCGCTGGCCATGCGCATGCCTCGTTCGTCCTCGAAGGCGCCCGTCTTGTACTTCTCGCGCAGGTAGTTCCGGACCTTGATCGCGGTGATGTTCATGAGGACGACGATCAGGAGAACACCGTCGTCGTGTAGACCATCCGGCTTCGCCGCCTCGACGTTCGGGCTCTGGAAGCCCACGTCGTAGATGTAAACCGAGGTGCGCCAGGCTTCCGGTCGAGGTGGAAGTAGGGGAAAAACCCGTCGAGGGGCAGCTCCGGCGCGAGCTTCCTGACCCCAATCATCATGAGCGGCGCGACCTCTCCGGCGGCGCGGGCCATCGCCAGGATGAGGCCGGTGAGGATCCCGGGCGCCGCCGCCGGAGACGACCCGCAGGATCGTCTGGAGCTTGGTCGCGCCCATCGCGAGCGACGCCTCGCGCATGGAGCGCGGCACCGCGGCGAAGGGCCTCCTCGGGGCGACGATGACGACGGGCACGGTCAGGAGGGCGAGGGTCAGCGAGGCCCACAGGATCCCGCCGGTGCCGTAGGTCCGGGGTCGGCAGGGCCTCCGGGAAGAAGATGCGGTCGATTCCGCCGCCCACGAAGTACACGAAGAAGCCGAGGCCGAGGCCGAAGACGATCGAGGGGCACGCCGGCGAGGTTGTTGACCGCGATGCGGACGATGCGCACGAGCGGCCCCTGCTTCGCGTACTCGCGGAGGTAGAGCGCGGCCACCACCCCGAGCGGCACCACCGCGAGACTCATGATGAAGACCATCATCACGGTGCCGAAGAGGGCCGGGAAGATCCCGCCCTCCGTGTTCGCCTCGCGCGGCTCGTCGGCGAGGGAAGGACCACAAGGCGGCTCGCGTAGATCGCGCCCGCCCGGCCCAGGAAAGCTCGTTCGCCGGGTACGCGCGGTAGACGTCGAGCGCTCGGATCTCCTTCTCCTGCCCGTCCACGCTGCGGAACGTGACGGTCGTGCCCCCGACGGCCTCCATCCGCTGCGCGAGCTTCGCCTCGAGCTGCGCGTAGGCCCGCCTTCTCGCGCTCCTCGCGCTGGTCGAGACCTGGCGCTCCGCGGTGGCGTCCCCGCGACGGGTCCTGCTTCTGGCGGTAGTCGAGCTTCCGGCGCTCGAGACGGATGCGCTCCAGCCGGTAGTTCACCGGCACCGATCTCGTCCTTCTCGGTCGCCTTCACCGCGGCGCGGTCGAGGCGGCCCTCTCCACGAGCTGCGGAAGCCGCGCGCGCACCGCGTCGGCGCCAGGTGCTGCATCCCTCCCTCCGTCCCGGCCATCCTGACCGGAGTGCCGATGAGCGGCCCGTACTCGCTCCTCTCGACGAGGAAGAGGCCGGCCGGGGTCTCGCGCTTCGCGACGTCCGCCTCGTTCACCCACCGGAAGTCGAGACCGTGCAGGTCCCGATTCCCCACCTTGAGCTGGAGCCGGTAGTTCTTCAGGTGAAGTCGGGCTGGCCAGGGTTCGGGATCGCCTGGCGCTGGACCAGCTCGCCACGACAGCGAGCGTGCCGTCCTGAGCGTCAACTGCTCGAGCCTGTGGGGCCAGAAGATGCCGAGGCCGTTCGAGAGGATGACCGCGAGGAGGCCGAGGATCATCAACAGGCAGATGCCGAGAGCGCTTTCCCGTGAGCCAGATGAGGTGCTCTCCGCGGGAGGGATTCTTCAGGAGGGACATCGTCAGATCGCCTTGTACTTGTCGCGGAGGCGCTGGCGGACGAGCATCGACGGTGTTGACGAGGAAGGTCATCACGAAGAGGACGCAGGCGGAGAGGAAGAGCACGCGATGGGCGTGCCGCCGTGGGGCGCCTCGGGGACCTCGACGGCGATGTTGCCGGAAGGGTACGCATGCCGTTGAACGGCGACCAGTCGAGCACCGGCGTGTTGCCGGTCGCCATCAGGACGATCATCGTCTCGCCCACCGCGCGGCCGAAGCCGACCATCACGGCGGAAGGAAGATGCCCAGGGCTCGCCATCGAACAGCACGACGCGGACAGCCGTCTGCCAGCGGCTCGCGCGCGACCGCGAGCGACGCGGCGGTGAGGTGCTGCGGCACGTAGAAGGCGTCCTCGGAGATGGTGAAGGTGAGTCCGGGATGACCGCGAAGGCCATCGCCGAGGCCGACGACGACGCTGTTCCTCCTGGTCATGCCCGCAGGTCCAGGGTCGCGGAGAGCCAGGTGCTTGACGTCGTTGCCGAAGCCGCGCTCGACGAAGGCGGCCCGAGCATCGAAGGCGAGCCAGCCGCCAGGCCAGGAGGAGCAGGAGGATGGCGACCACCTCGTCCCGGCTGGCCAGCGCCGCAGGGCGTAGGGCGGGCGATCCCGGTGCTGCACCGGCGGTGCCCGCGAGCGGGAGGAAGACGATGAGCAGCAGCGCCGGCACGAAGCTGCGCCTCGACGCGGAGGCGAGCACGGGCGGCGATGAAGCCGATGACGACGCTCGGCAGCGCCGCCATGATCTCGACCGTCGGCTTCTGCACCTTCGACTTGGTCGTCGGGTGTACGAACTGTGACGTGTAGAGGAGGCGCCCATCGCGAGGATCGCGAACAGGGGCGTAGAAGATCGCCTTGATCACGGCGCAGACGAAGCGGCGCAGGCTATCTTCGGCTCGAACTCCTCGGTCCCGCCCGTCGACTACACGTACTCGGGCCCGGGTAGCCCTCGTACCAGACCCGGCCGAGCAGGGCGCGCCAGGAGAACTCGGGGTGGGGATTCCGGATCGCGTGGCCTCGACAGTACCGTCGCAGCGCTGACGAGGATCCCGTCGGCGCGCAGGGTGAGGCCGACCTCGGCAGGGATTTGCCCCGGCCCACGAACCTCAGCAGCGTCCGCTCCGAGGTGAGGTGGCGCAGGAGCACCGAGCCGTCGCGGCCAGTGGAGACGAAGCTGCGGTCGCGCGTCGAGGAGCCGATCGCGAGAACCGCGGCCCTGCAACTCGAAAACGTGCGCCTGGACCATCTGCAGGTCCGACTCGGGCCGCGGGCGGGCGCGGAACCAGGCCGACACGGCTCCCGCCTCGTCGCCCACGATCACGGTGGTCCCGCCGATGGCCCACTCGACGGCCGTCACCGGCGCCGCGGCTACCTTCACCGCGTCGACGAGCTGGGCGCATCGCCGCCGACGTCCCAGTGGTACGCGTCCCGCTCGCGCTCGTGGCGACGAGGCTGCCCCGGCGGCCGAGCCGCACGTCGAGTCAGGGGATCGCTGTCTCGTCTGAATCGCGCCTGGAGTGCGGGCGGTGGGGCCGTGCCGTCGTCGGCCCGGCGGCCCGACGCGGGCGAGGACGATCTCCCTTCTCGCCGACGAGAACGGCCACCGTCTTGTCCCGTCCGGACCCTCCTCGTAGCTGACGTCGCGCACCGGTCGCCGCGCCGGGTCGGCGTCGATCACCCGCGGGGCGCGCCTCGATGTCGAGGTCCTTCGGCACCTGGTTCTCGAAGACCGGTCGGAAGCGAACCTGGACGAGACCCACCCGGCCGTCCGCGGTGCCGCCGCGACGAGGTCGCCTTGAGGCTGCGCAGGCGGCGACGGCCGTCGCGCCCTCGAGTGACCGAGATCGGAGCCTCACGTGGTGCTTCGCGCCGTCCTGGGCACGGAAGAAGACGACGCGGGCGTCGGGCGTGACGTCGTAGAGGTAGCGCTGGTGTTCGTCGATGCCGACCGCGAGGGGCGACTGGCTCGCCGCGTCGAGCCGGGTGCCGCGAGGGAACCCGTGGACGGCCGCTCGCCGGTCGCCCCGCGGAAGAGGAGAGCGCCGCCTCCGCGAAGATGAACACGAAGATGAAGAGAACGCTGAGGATGATGAAGATCCCGCCGGTGATGACGCCGGTGGCCGCGCGGTCGGCGGCTTCCGGGCGATGCGCTTCGAGGCGGCCGCCATCCGCTCGCGGACGCCCATGCTGGCCGTGGCCATGTTCCGTGGTGCTCCTGGGGGTGGACGGCCTGCACCCGGGGCGGGCTCCCTCCGCTCCACCCCGGGTGCTTTCTGACGGACTATTCGAGCTTCTTCCAGCTCCTCCGCGACGATCGAGCTGGCGCGAAGGCGATGGCAATCGCCGACGACCTCCTGGCCTTCGCGGCTGAGGATGAGCTTCAGGTACTCCCTCACCAGCGGATCGAGAGGCTTGCCCAGGCCGCCTTGTTCACGTAGATGTAGAGGTAGCGGGACAGCGGGTACTCCGCTCGTCACGTTCCCGTAAGGCAAATCGAAGGAAATCGGCCTTGTCGGCCAACTTCAGCGCCTTGACGCCGGAAGTCCTGTAGCCGATGCCGCTGTAGCCGATGCCGAAGCGGTCTCGGTGAGCACCCACTGCACGACCGACGCGGAGCCGGGCTGCTCCTTCACGGTGTCACGGTAGTCGCCCGTCTGCAGCACGTGCTCCTTGAAGAAGCCGTACGTGCCGGAGGCGGAGTTGCGGCCGTAGATCGAGGAACAGGGCCGCGCGGCCCAGTCGGTGAGACCGAGGTCGCCCAGGTCTTCACGTCCTTGCCGCCGCGCCGGCGCGTCACCGAGAAGACGGCGTCGACCTGCTGCAGCGTCAGCTTCTCGAGCGGGTTGTCCTTGCTGACGTACACCGCGAGCGCGTCGTAGGACGTGCGGATCTGCGTCGGCTTGTAGCCGTGCTTGGCCTCGAACTGGTCCGATCTCGGGAGGCCTTCATCGGGCGCGACATCGGCCCGAACTGCGACGTCCTTGGCGATGAGGGCGGGCGGGGCCGTGCCCGAGCCCTTGCCCTCGATCTGGATCTTGACGTTCGGGTACATCTTCCGGAACGTCTCGGCCCAAGGCCATCATGTTGTTCATCGTGTCGGAGCCGACGCTGTTGATGTTGCCCGACACGCCCGAGGTCTTCACGATGCGCGGCGATCCGGGCGCAGGTCCACCTGGACGGCCTGCGCGCTGGCAGGCGTGGCGCCGAGGCCAGGGCCGCAGCAAGCGAGAACGAGACGACGCATGAGCATTCCTCCGTGACGCGTGGCCGGATCCGTCACCGGATCCAGTCGCTGGCTCCGGTAAACGGTCAATTTCCTGCGCGTTAATTCCGTGTTAACTCCGTTGGAAGGCCTTCTAGAACGTCCAGAAGAAGGTGGCGCGGTAGATGCGGTCGGCGTCCCGGCCGGGGAGTACTTCGTCGGGTCGGGATCGTTGTCGTACTTGACCCACTCCACGTTCGGGCTGAAGCGCACCGACGGGTGCAGGTACCACTCGCCGCCGAAGATCCAGGTCTTGAAGGGCTGCTTCGTGCTCACCGATCCGGTAGTCGATGCCGTCCGCGCCCGGAAGACCCGTGTCCTTGCGCCGAGGTCCCCCTTCACCGAGTCGAAACGCGCGAACAGGTCGGCCTTCTTGGGAATGAACTCGTAGTAGCCGAAGCCCGACCAGACCTCGATCTTCTGGTCAGGGGTGGTCGTCTTGCGGACTTGCGCTCCTGCAAGGTATACAGACCGCCGACCCGGAGGGTCTTGTTCCGATAGCCCACGAAGCCGTGCCATAGCGTCAGTCCTGGCCGTTGGCGCGGTCCGACTTGAAGTACGTCCCCTCGATCGCGATCCCGGGGTTGATGTCGTAGCGCGCCTCGGCGCGGAAGATCTTGTACTTGTCCGTTTCGAGCCGTTGCCCGAGTCGTTGCCGTACTGGACGGCGTAGGAGAGGTTCTTGACCGCGCTGATCTCGGGACCTTGACGGTCACCGCGAAATCACGCGACGAGTCGAGGCGATAGAGATCCTCGGGGGTCTTCTCGATGTGGCGCAGGCCCCAGAAGCCCTCGAGCCGATCAGGCGTGAGGCTCGGCTGGATACCGACGGTGAGCACCTGCTTGCCGGTGAAGGTGTACTTCGGGTAGGCGTCCTTGACGTAGGGATTCAGGTTGCCGCCGGCGAACTGGCCGTTGCTGTTCGCCTCGAGGCGGGAAACGGGTCGTGAGCTTGTCGGACAGCTGCAGGTCGTAGGTGAAGTAGATCCGCCGGAACCGAAGCCTGCTGCTTCTGCACGGTGTTCGTGTTGCTGCCGCTGATCGCGTCCTGGTGCCACTTGTCGTAGATGTAGTAGTCCCCGAACATCAGGCCGGAGAACTTGCCCGCCGGGAACGGCGACTTCGGCGTCTCCTTCGGCTTCCGGGAAGAACTCTCCGGGAAGGCCGTGCTTGAAGTTGCCAGAACGTGTCGCCTCACTCGGAGTCGAAGACGACCGTTTCACCGTTCGGGCCGTACCCGGGCCGCGTGATCGCGACGCCGATCTCGGCTCCGCCGCTCTTCTCGAACGTGTCGAAGCGGTTCCCGTTGGCGAAGACGTAGATCCGGCCGTCCTTGGCGACCTCGTTGTAGTAGTACGGGTTCACGGGCGCCGTCTGCGCACGCGCGCCTCCGGCCAGGGCCAGCAGCGCGGCGCTGACCAGCAGGCCGCGGCAGGAGTGCCTTTGAGACTCATCGATGTTCCTCCTTGGAACCGAGAACTGCAGGGCCCGGCATCGCGGAGCCGGGACCGGAAGAGCGCTTCGTGCGATGGGGCGCTTCAAGCTAGGCGGGGTCGTGACGGCCCTGTGACGAACGAGTGAACGCCCGCGTAAACCCTCGAGGCCGGGCGTCGGCGAACGTCGTCACGGGGAGCGCGAGAAAGCCACGCCGTCATCACGGCGACCGCTGACGTGCGTTCCATGAAAGAGAACCGGACGGGCCGTGGCGGCGCCTCGCTGGCCTGCGCGCCTCGCGCCGCCGTCACACCGAGCTGCCGCTGGCGCCGTCGCCGGTGCCGGCGGGCCTTCCCTTCACGCGATCGAAGGTAGGCGGGGGGCGTGACGGGGGTGTGACGGCCGGGTGAACGGCGGGTAAACCTTCGCCGGGGGAAGGCCGGGGCCGGCGGCGGTATAGTCCGCGGCATGCCCGAGCGGCTGTCGGAGATCGAGGCGCGGGTCGAGCAGACGCTCCGGACGGCCGGGCTCGTGGCCGGCCCGCTGCTGGCCCTGGCCGTCTACGCCGTGAACCCCGGCGGCCACCCGCCGCAGGCGCGGCGGCTGCTCGCCATCCTCGCTCTCACCGTCGTGTGGTGGATGACCGAGGCCCTGCCGCTCGCGGCGACCGCGCTCCTCACGACCGCGCTGTCGATCGCGACCGCGGTGGCGCCGGCCCGCCAGGTCCTGGCCCCCTACGCCGACCCGGTCATCTTCCTGTTCATGGGGAGCTTCCTGCTCGGCGAGGCCTTCCACGTTTACGGGCTCGACGAGCGGGTCGCGCGCGGCCTCCTCGGGCTGCGCGCCTTCTCCCGCTCGCCGCGAGGCGTCCTCGCCGGCTTCGGCACGGCCTCGGCCGCGATCTCGTCCATGCTCTCGAACACGGCGACCGCGGCCCTGCTGACGCCGGTCGCTTCGGGCGCGGTCGCGCCCCGCGCGGGGACGACAGCGGGACCGCCGACGCGCTTCGAGTCCGCGGTCCTGCTGATGGTCGCCTACGGCGCGTCGATCGGCGGCCTCGCGACCCTCATCGGCACGCCGCCGAACCTCCTGACCGCCGGCATGATCGAGCGCCTCGGCGGCGTCCGTGTCACCTTCGCCGACTGGCTCGTGTTCGGGATCCCGGTGTCGATCACGCTGCTCGTGGTCGCGCTGCTGATCATGCGCGTCACGCTCGCCCGCTCGGCGGACGCGGCGGCTGGCGGGCCGGCCTCGGCCCTGGGCGAGCCCGCGGCCGACGTCGAGCGCCGCCGGGGGGCGCGCTGGACGGCGCTCGCGCTCCTCCTCGCCCTCGTCCTGTGGACGGCGCCGGCGGTGGCGGCCGGGATCTGGGGCCGTGGCAGCGCGGCCGCGCGCGCGCTCGACGCGCACCTCCCCGAGGCCGGCGTCGCCCTGCTCTGCGGCTCGCTGCTCTTCGTCGCGCCGATCCGCCTGCGGCCGCGCCGCTTCGCGCTCACCTGGGACCACGCGCAGGGGATCAACTGGGGCGTCCTGATGCTCTTCGGCGGCGGCCTGTCGCTCGGCAGCCTCGCCGAGACGACGGGCCTCGCGAGATGGGCCGGAGAAGGCGTCGTGCGCTCGGGCCTCGCGGCGAGCCCCGGCGGCCTGCTGTTCCTCGCGATCGCGGCCGGCCTGGCCCTCACCGAGGTCGCGTCGAACACCGCGGCCGCGACGCTCCTCGTCCCGGTCGTCATCGCGGCCGCGAAGCAGGCCGGGTTCGACCCCGTCGCCCCCGCCCTCGGCTGCGGGATGGCGTGCAGCTGCGCGTTCGTCTTCCCGGTCTCGACGCCCCCGAACGCGATCGTCTTCGGCACCGGGCGCGTGCCGCTCACGCGGATGATCCGGGCCGGCGTCCTCCTCGACCTCGCGTGCCTCGCCGTGCTGTGGGTCGCGGTCACCCTGCTCCGCCCGCTCCTGCCGCACGCCGGCTGATCGCGCCGACGCCGGCCGCGGTGGGACAATCGGCCGTGGCTTCTCTCGCGCTCGTCGTGGGCTTCCTCGCGGCGGCCGGTCCGGCGCCCGCCCCGCTCGTCGAGCAGTCCTTCCGCTTCGAGCGCCCGGCCGAGGGCGTCCTCACTCTCGAGGCCGGGTGCGCGGCCTGCGACTGGGGCGCCCGGGGAAGAGAGGCCGCGGTGCTCGTCGTGGACCTCGACGGCGCCTACTCGCAGCACGTCGTGCTCTTCCGCGGGGCGAGCGGCGCCTACCGGCTTCTCCTCGGCCCGCTCGCGGCCGGCGAGCACCGGGTCCGCGTCTCGCGCGACGAGAGGCGGAGCGCGCCACACTCCGGCGCCGTGACGGTCGGCCGCGTGGACGTGGAGGCGGTCGCCCCCGGCGACCCCGCGTACGCGGCGGTGACCGGCGCGCCCGTTCTCCACGCGCGGAAGGGCTCGCTGGAACGATTCACCGACGTGCCGCTCCTCCTCTACACGGAGACCCTCGACGGGGCCGGGGCGCGGCGCTACACGTACGTGTTCAGCAACGAGGACGGGGGAACCCCGCCCGACCGGCTGATGGCGACGTGGGGCCGAGTCAGCGACATCGAAGAGGCCTTCACGAGGACCGTCGAGGGCGGTCGAGAGCGGGAGACGATCCAGGCGAAGGACCACGTCGTGCGGCCCTTCGCGGGCGAGCGGCTCGGCCGGCATCCCGTTCTCTACGTGGCCACGCGCAACAACATGTTCGACGACGCGGGGAAGCGCACCGCGCGGCTCGCTCCGGCGCCGGCGGAGGCGGACCTGCGCGGCGCTTCGCGCGAGGCCGTCATGGACCAGCACCCGTGGACGTACGACGTCTCCGCCCGCGAGGTGAGGCGCGAGGGTCGGGTCGACGCGGCGGCGCGGCCGGGGCGGAAGCGGATCCCGGATCCGTCGCGGTTCGTCGGGATCGAGGCCTGCGGCACGGTCGAGGCCGCGCGGGTGGCGTTCGACCTCGAGCTGCAGGACGGCGTGATCGTGGCGTCCGACGCGGGGCGCCCCGAGCTGCGGATCGCGCGATCGGGCTGCTTCCGGGCCGCGGTCGCGCTGCCGGCGGGAGCCGGCCTCGATGCGGTGCGCGCCGTGCGCCTGCGCGCGCACCGGGCGCCGCCGCAGAAGGACCGCAGCGAGGCTCGACCGGGGCTCGTGCGGATCGACGCGGTCAACCGCGTGTTCGGCCTCGCCGACCCGGCGACGGCGAAGGCGCCGCGCTGGCCGGGGCCGTCGCCTCTCGAGGTCGACGGCCGGCCGCTGGTCGTTCCGGTGCGTTGAGGGCCGGCCGGGCGCCGCCCGGCGGCCTCGTCACGGAAACGTCACACGACGGGAGGATCGTCGTGGGGCCGGCTTCCCCGCCGGCCCGTCGGGAGGTTTCCCATGGCCGTGAAGATCGTCTGGAGCCCCGTCGTTCGCCCCGAGGAGCGCAAGCGCTACGAGTGGGAGCGAATCATCCGCCTCGAGGTCGGCGAGCCGACGGGCGACCTCGACGTGAGCCTGCGGGCGAAGGAGGGCCTGGGCTGGACGGTGGAGACGCCTCTTCCCGGCGCCCGCGAGCGCATCGTCCACGCGCTGCGCGCGGCCGGCAAGCCGGCCTACTGAGCCGGACGCTCCCGGCGCTCCGAGGCGGGCAGGGCGAGGAAGGCGTCCCGCGCGGCGACGCCCTCGGCCGGGTTGTCGGTGAAGGTGCCGTCGACGCCGGCGCGGAGGAACAGGGTGGCCTCGCCCGCCAGGTCGCCGTGCGCCGCGGGGTCGTCGCCGCGCCGCAGCCCGGCCGGCAGGAACTCGTTCTCGGCCCGCAGCGTCCACACGTGGACGAGAAGGCCCGCGCGATGCGCGTCGGCCACGAGCGGCGTGGCCGGTCCGAGGCGGTTCGCCGCGTCGCGCGGCAGGACGAGCGACTTCTCGACGCCGATCGCGCGGGCGTAGCGCGCGATCGACGCGAGGCCGGCCGGGGTGAGGAGGTCGGCGTAGGCGCGCGGGTCCCGCTTCACCGAGAGGTCGTAGGGACGGCCGTGGGCCTCCGCGAGCTGGACGAGGGGAACGCGCGTCTCGCGGGCGAGGGCCTGGAGGTTCGCCGTCTCGAAGGACTGGATGAAGACGGGCGCGTCCGCCGCGTCGAGGCCGTGGCGCCGCAGCGCGGCGAGGAGCGGCGGCTCGAGGGCGAGGCCGACCGAGGCGAAGTACGTGGGGTGCTTCGTCTCGGGATAGACGCCGATACGATCGGGCCCGACCCGGCCGAGCCGCGCGTTGGCGGCGGCGACGAGGTCGAGCACCTCGTCGAAGGTGGGCACTTCGAGCTGCCCGTCGAACCGCGTCGACCGCAGGCGCGGCAGGCGCTCCCGGGCGCGCAGCGTCTTGAGCTCGGCGAGGGTGAGGTCCTCGGTGAACCAGCCGCTCACCGCGACGCCGTCGATCGTCTTCGTCGTGCGCCGCGCGGCGAAC
>JAXLRD010000037.1:0-72467 GCA_046331285.1 Vicinamibacteria bacterium | reverse complement strand
CCGCAGCTGTAGCCGGACACCGCGACCGCCGACGGGTCGATGCGGCCGTGGTACGGGCTCGCGGGATCCGCGTTCTGCGCGAGCGCCCAGTCGAGCGCGGCGACGAGGCCCTTCGCGTCGGTCGCGGGCGGGGGCAGGGTGCGAGGTGCCCCCGGCGCGGCCGGCGGCCGCGGCGGGTCCGGCGGCGCGGTGGCCCCGGGCCCCGTGCGGATGCGGCCGAGGGCCATCGCGAGATAGCCCTGCGACGCGATCTCGAGCATGTGCAGCCGCGAGCTCGCGCCGTCGTTCGAGCAGCCGCCGTTGCCGAAGAGATAGAGGCCGAGCTTCCTCGCGCCGAGCGCGCCGAGGTCGGCGGGCCGGTAGACGACGTGGTCGGGCAGCGAGGCCACCTCCTCCTTCGTCGCCGCAAAAGCGCCCGAGCCCGGGGTATCCGGCAGCGCCGCCTGCCGGGCCCGCTCCGCCTCCATCGCCTTCATCTGCTCGGGCGTCGGCGGCTGCGCGGCCGCCCGCGCCGCGGGGAACGCCAGGAGGAACACCGCCGCCGTCAGGGTCGATCGAGTCGTCGTCATGCTGAGCCTCCCGCTGGCCGCCGTCGCGGCGGCCCATGGTACGTCCGTCCGGGGGCGGCCGCTCCGCTCGCCGTGGTAGCCTCCGGCCGATGCGCGCTCGCCGAAGGCCCATCACGGAGGATCTCGCCATGAGCGTCAGACAGTGGGCACTCTGCGGCTTCGCCGCCGTCAGCCTCGCGTGGGCGGCGCCCGCCCGGGCCCAGGCTCCCGCCGCGGGAGAGAAGAAGGACGCGCCGGCCCCCGCCCCGCGGTTCCCGATGGCCCAGGGCCCGCGCGTCACGTCGCCCGAGGTCGCCGCCGACGGCCGCGTGACGTTCCGGATCCACGCTCCCAAGGCGCAGTCCGTTCGCCTCATGGGCGACGTCCCGTCGGACGGCCCGGCCGTCCCGATGCAGCCTCCCGCCGGCCGCGCGCTGACCCAGGGCGCCGAGGGCGTGTGGGAGGTGACGGTCCCGCTCGCCCCGGGCGCGTGGAGGTACAACTTCAACGTCGACGGCGTGTCGGTGATCGACCCGCGCAACCCGTCGACGAGCGAGTCGAACGAGAACGCCTGGAGCCTCGTGCACGTGCCGGGCGCCGACTTCATGGACACGAAGCCGGTGCCGCACGGCGCCGTCGCCGCGGTGGCCTACTACTCGACCGCGCTGAAGCGCTTCCGCCGGATGCACGTGTACACGCCGCCCGGCTACGAGACGAGCGCCGAGCGCTACCCGGTCTTCTACCTGCTGCACGGTGCGATGGACTGCGACGACTCCTGGTGGACCGTCGGCCGCGCCGGCTTCATCCTCGACAACCTGATCGCGGCGGGCAAGGCGAAGCCGATGGTCGTCGTCATGCCGGCCGGCCACACCGGGCCGCTCAACTTCACGCCCGGCGCGCCGCGCCCGCCGGTCGACGAGTTCCAGGCCGACTTCAAGGCCGACGTCGTGCCCTACGTCGAGAAGACCTACCGCGTCCGCGCCGACCGCGCGAGCCGCGCCATCGCGGGCCTCTCCATGGGCGGCGCGCAGACGCTCGCGATCGGCATCCCCGACCTGGACCGGTACGCCTACCTCGGCGTCTTCAGCTCGGGCATCTTCGGCATCACCGGCCGCGGCCCGATGCCGATGCCCCCCGGGCCGAGCTTCGAGGAGCAGAACGCGAAGGTCCTCGACGACCCCGCGCTCAAGAAGGACCTGAAGCTCGTGTGGTTCGCCACGGGCAAGGACGACTTCCTCCTCGAAACCTCGCGCGCCACGGTCGCGATGCTGAAGAAGCACGGGTTCGAGGTCGTCTACAAGGAGTCCGAGGGCGCCCACACCTGGACGAACTGGCGCGAGTACCTGAACGAGTTCGCGCCGCAGCTCTTCCGCTGACGGCGCCGGCCCCGCGGCGGGCACCCCGGCGCCGGTTCAGTGACGCGGTGGCGCCGCGGTGCCCGTGATCCGCGCCTTCCACTCCGGGTAGTCGCGCTCGAGGAGGCGGGCGGGCCAGTCGCCCTGGTAGGCGTAACCGCTGCGGCGCTCGACGTCGACCTGCGCGAAGTCGTAGAGGGGAAGCGAGCGCCGGTCCATGTAGAGCGGGCGGTTCGTGCCGAGCTCGTAGAAACGGGCCCACAGCGGCGGCGCGGCGGGATCGGGCACGAGCCGCCGCTCGACGCGGCCGTCCGGCCGCCTCGTCCCCGCGATCCGCTGGCCCGTGAGGGGCACCGCGCGGAACCAGGCCACGGCTCCCTCGACGGCCCGGACGACCGGGGGCGTCGGCCTCTCGATCCCCATGAGGAACCGGACGATGCCGACGCTCTCGAACCCGGAGAGCGACGGGGGCTCGTAGGCGCGGGCCCAGGCCGGCGCAAGCGTCGTCTCGTCGTGCTGCGCGCACCATACGGTGAGCCGACCGTCCTGGAGCACCTGGGTCTTCAGGATGCAGTCGATCCCGCGCGCGACGGCCTCGGCCGCTCGGGCGCGGCGGCCCGCGTCCACGAAGCCGAAGGGAGCCCGCGCCTGCGAGGCGTCCCGCAGGAGCGAGAGGGCGTTGACCATCGCGTCGTCGTTGTAGGTGATGTGCGAGTAGTAGCCGGCGCGCAGCGGGTAGAACTGGGGGAACCCGCCGTTCGGGTACTGGCTGGCGAGGAGGTAGTCGATGCCGCGCAGGACCGCGGCGCGGTCCTCCGGCGAGGCCGTGGCTTCGGCGACCCTCGCGACGAAGCGCACGGGGAGCGTGGTCGCGCCGTTGTCGATCGTGTCCGCCCGGCCGTCCCTCTCGATCTCCGCGCGGACCGCCGCCGTCAACGGCGAGAGAAGGTCGGGGTTCTTGGGCCACGCGCCCGCGGGCGACTGGTAGCTCCTCACCGTCGCGGCGGCCGCGCGGGCCTCGGCCGACCCGTACCACGCCGGCTCCTGCGCGAGGACGTCCGCGCCCCAGCGCAGCGGCGCGGCGGCGCCGGCCACGAGGGCGGCCGCGAGGCACGCGATGGCGGCGAGGGCGCGCGTGGCCCTCGCCGGCGTCCCGGTCTCTCGGGCGTGTCTCACAGCCGGTGGAGCGAGCGGTACTGGCGCGGCGGGCCGCCGCAGAGCTGGCGGAACGCGGCGTTGAAGCGGCTCAGCGAGCCGAAGCCGGAGTCCATCGCCACCTCGAGGACCTTCGCGTCGCTCGTCACGAGCATCCGCTGCGCGTGCGAGACGCGATGCTGGAGGATGAAGCGGGCCGGCGTCACGCCGAACGCCTTCCGGAAGAGGGCCGACGCGTAGTCGGGGTGGAGCCCCACCTCGGCCGCCACCTCCTCGGCGCCGATCGCCTCGCGGTAGTGCCGCGCGATGAAGCTCGCCATCCGCTCGACGCTCGTCGGCGCGCTGGCGCCGGCCGAGGCGAGCGCGCGTCGCGGGCGCTCCGGGCCGCCGCGGCCGCGCGTGGCCGCGGCGAGGCGGAGCAGGCGCGCCTTCAGCTCCAGGAGGACCGCCTCCTCGCGGCCGTCCCCGCGCGAGGAGAGGTCCTCGTGCCACTGCGCGAAGCGCGCCATGTCGAGGGGGGCGGCCGACCCCTCGGGCTCCTCGACGACGGCGCCGCCCAGCAGGCGCTCCACGAGGGGCTCGGGCAGGCCCCAGCCGAGGACCCACGCGAGGGGGACGGTCGCCACGTAATAGAAGGAGACGTCGCTCGCCTCGAGCACCTGGTGCGGCGTCGCGGCCCAGAACGCCGACAGCCGGCGCGGGCGCAGCGTCACCCGCCGTCCCCCGAGAAGGTAGGTCAGCAGGCCCGAGTCGACGAGGTTCAGCTCGAGCTCGTTGTGCCGGTCGGCCCGGTGCATGGGCTGCGGCTCCCAGATCTCGCACGTGAGCCCGTAGGGCTCGAGGTCGGCCCGCGTCTCCTCGAAGTGCGTCCCCGGCACGCGGCGAGGATAGCCCACATCCTCGGATTCCGGGTGGTTCTTGCCCGAATCCGCGTGGACCCGGTCGGTTCGCGAGGGTACGGTGCGCCCTGACCACGGTGGTCCATGAAGGCGCGGCGATCCGCGCCCACGCGGAGGCGACATGCAGGCGATCACGGAGCCGGTGGCGACGGGGACCCAGGCCACCACTCGACCGGTCACCCTCGGCGTGATCGTCGGGAACCGCGACTTCTTCCCGGACAGCCTCATCGCCGGGGCCCGCGCCGCGATCACGAGGCTCTTCGGCGAGCTCGGCCTCTCGCTCGTCATGGTGGACGAGCGGGCGACGAAGCTCGGCGCCGTCGAGACCTACGCCGACGCCGCGAAGTGCGCGGCGCTCTTCCGCGAGAACGCCGCCCGCATCGACGGCCTCCTCGTGGCGCTGCCGAACTTCGGCGACGAGAAGGCCGTCGTCGACACCCTGCGCGCGAGCGGTCTCCAGGTGCCGATCCTGGTCCAGGCGGAGCCCGACGACCTCGACCGCCTCGACGTGGCGCGCCGCCGCGACGCCTTCTGCGGCAAGATCTCGGTCTGCAACAACCTCCGGCAGTACGGCTACGCCTTCTCCCTGACCCGCCGGCACACGGTGGGTCTCGCGGACCCCGAGTTCCGCGCCGACCTCGAGTGGTTCGCCGCGGTCTGCCGCGTCGTGCGCGGCCTGCGCCGCGCGCGGCTGGGCGCTCTCGGCGCGCGCCCGGCGGCGTTCAATACCGTCCGCTTCAGCGAGAAGATCCTCGAGCGCGCGGGGATCTCGGTGGTGACGGCCGACCTCTCGTCGGTCTTCGGCGAGGCGCAGCGGCTGGCGGCCGACGACCCGCGGATCGCGGCGAAGGCCGCCGCGATCACGGGCTACGCCGACGCCTCGCGGCTGCCGGACC
Organism: Vicinamibacteria bacterium; assembly: GCA_046331285.1. Taxonomy (GTDB): domain Bacteria; phylum Acidobacteriota; class Vicinamibacteria; order Fen-336; family Fen-336; genus DATBSL01. The sequence goes on along the minus strand of JAXLRD010000037.1, from coordinate 67,614 downwards.
AGAAGCTGCAGCTCACGGCCCGGCTCGCCGTCGCCGTCGAGAGCTGGTGCGAGGAGAACGCCGTCGACGCGACCGCGGTCCAGTGCTGGGACTCGATCCAGGCGAACTACGGCATCAACTCCTGCACCGTGATGAGCATGCTCAGCGAGTCGCTCCGGCCGAGCGCCTGCGAAACGGACGTCACGGGCGCTCTGTCGATGTACGCCCTCCAGCTCGCCTCCGGGCGCCCGAGCGCCCTCGTCGACTGGAACAACAACTACGGCGGCGAGGCCGACCGCTGCGTCCTCTTCCACTGCGGCAACTGGCCGGTCACCTACGCGCCGAAGGCGACGATCGGCACTGCCCCGATCCTCGGCACGACGCTCGGCGAGGAGCGCACCTGGGGCACGATCAACGGGCGCACGCCGGCCGGGCCGTGCACCTTCGCGCGCATCGGTACCGACGACACGGCGGGGAAGATCCGGGCCTACGTCGGCGAGGGCCGCTTCACGGACGACCCGCTCGGCACGTTCGGCTGCCGCGCCGTGGTGGAGGTGCCCGCGCTCCAGTCGCTCCTGCGGCACATCTGCCGCGAGGGCTTCGAGCACCACGCCGCGGTCAACGGCGCGGGCGTCGCCTCGGCGGTCGACGAGGCGCTCGGCCGCTACCTGGGATGGGACTGCTACCGGCACGGCGGCGCGCGTGACTGAGACGGGCGCGGCGCCGCCGGACCCGCAGACCCTGCGCCGACGGGCCGCCCGCCGCCGCAAGCGCGTCCTTCAGACGATCACGGCGGTCGGCGCGGGGCACACCGGCGGCGACCTGTCGTGCCTCGACCTCCTCACCGTGCTCTACGACGGCATCCTCCGGGTGTCGCCCGAGACCGCGGACGACCCCGACCGCGACCGCTTCGTGATGAGCAAGGGCCACTCGGTCGAGGCCCTGTACGTCGTCCTCGCCGATCGCGGATTCTTCCCGGTTGCCGAGCTCGCGACCGTCGGCCGCTACCGCTCTCCGTTCGTCGGGCACCCAACGAGGCACGTGCCGGGCGTCGAGCAGAACACCGGCGCCCTCGGCCACGGCCTGGCTTTCGGCGTCGGCACCGCGCTCGGCGCCCGCCTCGCCGGGCGCTCGTTCCGCACGTTCGTCCTCGTGGGCGACGGCGAGCTGGCCGAGGGCTCGAACTGGGAGGCGGCGCTCGCCGCGGCACACCACCGCCTCGACGGGCTCGTGATGATCGTCGACCGCAACGGGCTTCAGATCACCGGGCCGACGGAGGACGTCTGCGGCCTCGAGCCGCTCGCCGGGAAGCTGCGGGCCTTCGGCTGGGCCGTGCGCGAGGTCGACGGCCACGATCCCGCGGCGCTCCTCGAGGTGCTGGGCTCCGTTCCGTTCGAGCCGGGCCGGCCGAGCGCCGTCGTGGCCCGCACCGTCAAGGGCCGGGGCGTGAGCTTCATCGAGGGCACCGCGTCGTGGCACCACCGCGTGCCGAAGTCCGACGAGCTCGCCCGCGCGATCGCCGAGCTCGAGGGCGAGGAGCGCCGGCTCGGCGGGGAGCCGGAGCCGGCGGTCGTCGTGCCCCTGCCGCCGCGGGCTCAGGGCCCGGCCGCCCAGGGCCTCGCGATGGGTCGGGCGAACCAGGACGTCTTCTCGGAGACCGTCCTCGAGCTCGCGCGAGTCGATCCCTCCGTCGTCGTCGTCACGAGCGACTCGCGCGGGTCGGGGAAGATGTCGGCCTTCGCCCAGGCGCTGCCGCAGCAGCTCGTCGAGGTCGGGATCGCGGAGCAGATGCTCGTGGGCGCCGCCGCGGGGCTCGCTTCCGCCGGCCGGAAGCCCTTCGCGGTCTCGCCCGCGTGCTTCCTCACCGCGCGGTCGCTCGAGCAGATCAAGAACGACGTCGCCTACTCCGCGCAGCCGGTGCGCCTCGTCGGCATCAGCGCCGGCGTGAGCTACGGCGCCCTCGGCTCGACGCACCACTCGACCCACGACCTCGCGGTCCTGCGCGCGATCCCGGGCGTCACGCTGATCGTTCCCGCGGACAACCACGAGGCGCGCGCGGCGGCCCGCGCGGCCCACGCTTCGGCCGGGCCGGTGTACGTCCGCATCGGCAAGCGGCCAGTGCCCGACCTGCCCGGCCCGGCCTTCGAGCTCGGCCGCGCGCGCGTGGTGCGCGACGGAGACGACCTCGCCTTCGTCGCGACGGGGGAGACCGTCTGGATCGCGTGGGCCGCGGCCGAGCGGCTCGCCCGCGAGGGCCGGCAGTGCCGCGTGCTGAGCCTGCACACCCTGCGGCCGTTCGACGCCGAGGCGGTGCGCGCGGCCGCGCGAACGCGGGGCATCGTCACGGTCGAGGAGCACAGCGCCTGCGGCGGCCTCGGCGAAGCGTGCGCCTCCGTCCTCGCCCAGGCGGGTCTCACGGTGCCGCTGCGGATCGTCGCCCTGCCGGACGAGGAGACGGTCGCCGGCGGTCAGGCCGAGATCCTCGCCCACTACGGCATGACCCCCGAGGCCCTGGCCGAGACCGCGCGGGCGCTCCTGCGGGACGAGAAGATCGCGGCGGAGGCGCGGCCGTGAGGCACGTCGTCGCGGTCGACCAGAGCACGTCGGGCACGAAGGCGGTCCTCTTCGACGAGACCGGCCGCGCGCTCGCCCACGCGGCCCGGCCCCACCGGCAGATCTACCCGCGCCCCGGCTGGGTCGAGCACGACGCCGAGGAGATCTACCGCAACGTCCTGGCGGTCCTCGGCGAGCTCTCGGCGGCCGCGCCCGCGGCGGTCCGCGGCGCGGCGTGCCTCAGCCTCACGAACCAGCGCGAGACCTTCGTCGTCTTCGACCGCGCGACGGGGCGGCCGCTCCACGACGCGGTCGTCTGGCAGTGCCGGCGCGGCGATCCCGTCTGCCACCGGATCGCCGCCGCCGGCCACGCGGAGGCGGTGAAGGAGAGAACGGGCCTCGCCCTCGACAGCTACTTCCCGGCCCCGAAGATCCGCCGCCTGCTCGAGGACGAGGAGCTCCTGCGGGACGCGGTTCGCTCGGGGCGGGCCGCGATCGGCACGATCGACGCCTACCTCGTCCACCGGCTCACGGCGGGACGTGTCTTCGCCACCGACCACACGAACGCCAGCCGCACGCTCCTCTTCGACATCGAGCGGCTGCGCTGGGACGAGGAGCTGTGCGCCCTCTTCGACTGCCCGTCCGCGGCCCTGCCGGAGGTCCGCGCGAGCGCGGAGAGCTTCGGCACGACGGACGCGGAGGGCGCGCTCCCCTCGGCCCTGCCGATCCGCGGAGTGATGGGCGACTCGCAGGCGGCCCTCTTCGCCCAGCGCGCGTTCGCGCCGGGGAGCGCGAAGGTGACCCTCGGGACCGGCTCGTCGGTCCTCCTCAACGTGGGCGACACCGCCCGGCGGTCGAGCCGCGGCATCGTGACCACCGTTGCCTGGGTCCACGAGGGGCGGCCCGCCTACGCCTTCGAGGGGATCATCAACTGCACGGGGGCGACCGTGGCCTGGCTCAAGGACCAGCTCGGGATCCTGCAGTCGCCGGAGGAGACCGAGCGGCTCGCGACGAGCGTCGAGGGCAACGGCGGCGTCTACCTCGTGCCGGCGTTCGTCGGCCTCGGGGCGCCGTACTGGAGAGAGGACGCGCGCGCGGCGATCGTCGGCCTGAGCCCCCACAGCACGCGCGCGCACGTGGCCCGGGCCGCTCTCGAGGCGATCGCGTACCAGATCCGAGACGTTCTCGACGCCATGGCCGTCGAGGCGGGCCGGCCCCTCGTCGAGCTGAGCGCGGACGGCGGCATGGTCGCGAACGGCTTCCTGATGCAGCTCATCGCCGACGTGGCGCGCGTCGACGTCCGCGCGTCCACCGTGCCCGAGCTGTCCGCGCTCGGGGGCGCCCTCGCCGGGATGCTCGGGACCGGCCTCCTCGGCTCGCTGGCGGACGTGGAGCGGCTCGACCTCGGCGTGCGCCGCTACACGGCGGCCCTGCCGCCGGCGCGGGTCGACGAGCTTCTCGACGGCTGGCGGCGGGCCGTGGGCCAGACGCTCCACCGGGGAGAGCGATGAGGACGGCGGCCGCCCGCCGCGCGACGCTGGCGCTCGTCCTCCTCGCGGCGAGCGCGTGCCGCGTCGCGACGGTGCGCCGTCTCGACGAGGCCGCGCCGGAGAAGGCCGCGACGGCCGCGGAGGCGCCGTTCGACGCGGTCGCCTTCGTCGACGCCGCCTGGCGCCCGGAGGTGCTGCGCGCGATCGACGACGCGCGGGACGCCGACGCGGTCCTCCGCGACGCGGCCGGCCGCGCGGCCGGCGGGACGGCGCCGGGCCCGGCCGTCGTCCGCGGGAGCGGCCGGGTCGTGTCCGTCGACGGCCGCTCGCGCAGCGGCACGGCGAAGGTCGAGCTGGACGGCCCGACGCGAGAGGTGGTGGTCGTCCAGGTCGGTCCGGTGATCAGCGGGACGGCGATCCGCGACGCGCTGCCCGCTCTCGGCTTCGACCGCTTCGTCAACCAGATCGAGCACGCCGACGTGGGCAACGAGATCAACGCGCGCGTCGAGCGCGAGGTGCTCGCGTCCCTCGACCGGGCGGGCCTGCGCGGCCGGCGCATCCGCTTCGCCGGGATGGCGTCCTTCGAGGAGGGCCGCCCGCCGTTGATCACTCCGGTTCGCCTCGAGGTCGAGGTCCGGCCGTGAGTGGCGAGGTGGTGCTCCGGGCCGAGGCGGTCGGCAAGGTCTACGGCGGCACCGTGGCCCTCGACGACGTGGACTTCGAGGTCGAGCGCGGCCGGGTGGCCGTCCTCATCGGGGAGAACGGCGCGGGCAAGTCGACGCTCATGCGCATCCTCGCCGGCGTCGAGGCGCCGACGAGCGGGCGGCTGCTCCTCGACGGGTGCCCCGTCCGCTTCGACTCGCCGCGCGCGGCGGCGGCGGCCGGCATCGCGATCATCCACCAGGAGCTGTCGCTCTTCCCGGACCTGACCGTGGCCGAGAACGTGTTCGCCGGGCGCGAGCCCCGCCGGCTCGGCCTCGTCGACCGCGCCCGCGCGGAGCGCGAGACGCGCGCCGTCCTCGAGCGCCTGGAGCAGCCGATCGACCCGCGGGCCCGCTGCGGCGCGCTTCCCCTCGGCCAGCAGCAGATCGTCGAGATCGCGCGGGCGCTCACCCGCGACGCGCGCGTCCTGATCATGGACGAGCCGACCTCCGCTCTCTCGTCGGCCGAGGTCGCCGCGCTCTTCCGCCTCATCCGCGAGCTGCGGGCGCGCGGGACCGGCATCGTGTACGTCTCGCACCGCCTCGAGGAGCTGATGGAGATCGGCGACCACCTGACGGTCCTGCGCGACGGCCGGCGGGTCGCCGCGGCCGAGGCGTCGGACGCGAGCGTCGGCTGGATCGTCGAGCAGATGATCGGCCGCGCCGTCGCCGGCGCGTCGTCTCGCGAGGCCGCTCCCGCAGGCGAGAACCTGCTCGACGTCGAGGCTCTGTCGCTGCGGCGCGCCGACGGGCGGCTCCTCCTCGACGGCGTGTCGCTCGCGGTGGCCGCCGGCGAAATCGTCGGCCTCTACGGCCTGATGGGCGCCGGGCGCACGGAGCTCGTCGAGTGTCTCGCCGGCGCGCGGGCCGCGACCGGGGGACGGATCCGCCTCCGCGGGGAGGCCGTCGAGCGGCTCGACCTGCCGTCGCGCCTGCGCCGGGGCGTCGTCCTCGTGCCGGAGGACCGGCAGGGCGCGGCGCTCTTCAAGTCGCTGTCGGTCGCCCACAACATGACCCTCGCGAGCCTGCGGGCGCACGTGCGCGGCCTCGCGCTCTCGCCGGCGGCCGAGAGCGAGACGGTGGCGCGGATGACCAGAGACCTCGGCATCGCCTCGGCCCGGCCCGACCGGCCGATCGGCGCCCTCTCCGGCGGGAACCAGCAGAAGGTCGTGATCGCGCGGGCTCTCCTCACGCGCCCGCGGGTGCTGCTCCTCGACGAGCCCACGCGCGGCGTCGACGTGGGTGCGAAGGAGGAGCTGCGCGCCCTCGTGCGCCGGCTGGCCCGCGACGGAGTCGGGATCGTGTTCGTGTCGTCCGACCTCGAGGAGGTCTCGGGGGTCGCCGACCGGATCGTCGTGCTCTCGAACGGGAAGGTGACGGGCCGCTTCACGGCGGCCGAGGCGAGTCACGCGGCCCTCGTCGCCGCCGCGGCGCTCGGCCACGGCCGGCCGGCGGGGAGGGACGCCGCGTGACGAGGCTCCTCGTCCGTCTCCGCGCCCTCGTGGCCCTCGCTCTCCTCGTCGTCGTCTTCTCGCTCCTGACCCCCGCGTTCCTCACCCAGGGCAACCTCGTCATCCTCGCCAAGCACGTGGCCCTCAACGCGATCCTCGCCCTGGGCATGACCTTCGTCGTGCTCTCCGGGGGCATCGACCTCTCGGTCGGCGCGGTCGCCGGCCTCGCCGGCATGACCGCGGGCCTCCTGCTCCACGACGGGCTCGTGCTGCGGCCCCTCGGTGTCGTCGTCTACTTCTCGGCGCCCTCGGTGATCGTGATCGGCCTCCTCGTCGGCGTCGCCGTGGGGGCGCTGAACGGCCTCCTGGTGGTGCGGGCCCGCGTCGCTCCCTTCGTGGCGACCCTCGGCACGCTCTACGTGGCGAGGGGCGCCGCGCTCCTCCTCTCGGGCGGGGCCACGTTCCCGAACCTCGTCGGCCGGGAGGACCTCGGGAACACCGGCTTCACCCTCCTCGGCACGGGCACGCTGCTGAAGCTTCCCGCGCCGATCTGGATGATGGCCGTCCTCGGGGCCGCGGCCGCCTTCGTCGCCGCGCGCACGCCGTTCGGCCGGCGCGTGTACGCGGTCGGGGACAACGAGCGCGCGGCCGAGCTCGTCGGCATCCGGGTCGCGCGCGTCCGGCTGGCCGTCTACGTGATCTCCGGCTTCTGCGCGGCCCTCACCGGCCTCGTCATCGCGTCGCAGCTCCAGGCCGCGCACCCGGCGACGGGCGAGACCTTCGAGCTCTCGGCGATCGCCGCCGTCGTCCTCGGCGGGACGTCCCTCGCCGGCGGGCGGGGCGGCATCGGGGGCACGCTCGTCGGGGCGTTCGTGATCGGCGTGCTGAACGACGGCCTCGTGCTCCTCGGCGTCTCGCAGTTCTGGCAGATCGTGATCAAGGGCGTCGTCATCGTCGCGGCCGTCGTGGTGGACCAGATCGCCTCGCGGCCGGCGGCGGGAGGCGCGCCCCGGAGGCAGCGATGAGACCCTGTTACCGGACGGCCGCGGCGCTCCTCGCGGTGGCCGCGATCGCCGGATGTCGCCCGGCCGCGCCGACGAAGCGCCTCATCGCGATCGTGACGCCGCCCCACGACAACCCGTTCTTCAAGGCCGAGGCCGAGGCGGCCGACGCGGCCGCGCGCGGTCTCGGGTACGAGACGCTCGTCCTCAGCCACGGCGACGACGCGTCGCGCCAGGACCAGCTCGTGGACAGCGCCCTGGCGAAGGGCGCGGCCGCAATCGTCCTCGACAACGCCGGGGCCGACGCGAGCGTCGCGGCGGTGCGCAAGGCGAAGGAGGCGGGCGTCCCGACCTTCCTCATCGACCGCGAGCTGAACGCCACGGGGGTGGCGGCGGCGCAGATCGTCTCCAACAACTACCAGGGCGCGACGCTCGGCGCGCAGGAGTTCGTGCGCCTCCTCGGCGAGCGCGGGAGCTACGTCGAGCTCGTGGGCCGCGAGTCCGACACCAACGCGGCCATCCGCTCGAAGGGCTACGCGGACGTGCTGCGCAAGTACCCCGACGTGGTGAACGTCGCCCGGGCGAGCGCGAACTGGAGCCAGACCGAGGCGTTCCAGAAGATGGAGACCATCCTGCAGGGCAACCGAAAGATCGACGGCGTCCTCGCCGGCAACGACACGATGGCCCTCGGCGCCTCGGCGGCGCTCCTCGCGGCCGGACTGCCGAAGGTGGTCGTCGTCGGCTTCGACGGGAGCCCGGACGCGATCGCGGCCATCCGCCGGGGGGAGATCCGGGCGACCGTCCTGCAACCCGCGGCGAAGATCGCGCGTACCGCCGTCGAGCAGGCCGATCTCCATCTGCGCACCGGCTCGACGGCCCGTCCCGAGAAGCAGTCGGTCGACTGCCTGCTCGTGACGCCGGAGAACGCCGACCGCTTCGGGGTCTTCGAGCTGCTTTCGAGGTAGCGCCGGCCGGGCGCCGCCCGGCGAGGAGGAAAGCCATGCGTACCGGAAGCCGCGCTGCTGTCGGCGCGTTCGTCCTGGCCTGTGCCGCGATCGCTCTACCCGCTCCGGCCGCCGGCCCGCCGGCCGCGCGTCACCGCCTCGTCGTCCTGTCCGACATCGAGGCCGACCCGGACGACACGCAGTCGTTCGTCCGGCTCCTCCTCTACTCGAACCAGATCGACCTCGAGGCTCTCGTGGCCACGACATCGGTGCACCAGAAGTCGCGCGTGGCGCCCGAGTCCATCCGGAAGGTGATCGAGGCCTACGGGAAGGTCCGCGACAACCTGCTGCGTCACGAGCCGGGCTTCCCGGAAGCGCAGGCCCTCCTCGGCCTCGTCACCCAGGGCCTGGCGGAGTACGGGATGAAGGGCGTGGGCGAAGGCAAGGACTCGCCGGGATCGAACCGCATCGTCGAGCTTCTCGAGCGCAAGGACGAGCGCCCGCTGTGGGTATCGGTGTGGGGCGGGCCCAACACGCTGGCGCAGGCGCTCTACAGAATCCGCCGGACGCGAAGCGCGGCAGAGGCGGAGCGTCTCGTCGGCAAGCTGCGCGTCTACACGATCTCCGACCAGGACGACACGGGGATCTGGATCCGGACGCAGTTCCCGACGCTCTTCTACGTCGTGAGCCCCGGCGGCTACGGCAACGGCACGTGGACCGCCATCAACAGCGTCGTCGACGGGATCGACAACAGCACGATCGGCAACGCCTGGCTGGCCCGCAACGTCCAGCAGGGGCACGGCCCGCTCGGCGCCGCCTACCCGGACGTGGCGTACGGAATGGAGGGCGACACGCCCTCGTGGCTCGGCCTCGTCCCCAACGGTCTCGGCGATCCGGAACACCCGGACTGGGGCGGATGGGGAGGCCGCTACGCGCTCCACCGGCCGCGACACAAGGACCTCGACCTGAAGGGCTTCACCGGAGGAGTGCCGATCGAGCCCGAGCCGCGCGAGATCTGGACGAACGCCGTCGACTCCTTCTCTCCCCGCCGGCCGGCGGAGTACGGCCTGGCGGTGCGGCGAGAGGGCCGCGTGTTCTCGGACGCGAAGGTCACCCTCTGGCGCTGGCGGGACGACTTCCAGAACGACTTCGCCGCGCGCATGGACTGGTGCCTCGCCGCGCCCGCCGGGGCGAACCACCCGCCGGTGCCGTCGCTCGGGCACCCGCGGGCGTTCACGGTGAGGGCCGGCGAGCGGTTCCTGCTCGACGCGAGCGGCAGCTCCGACCCCGACGGCGACAGCCTCGGCTACCTCTGGATCGCGTACCCCGAGGCCGGCGCGCTGTCCGTCCCGTTCGCGCTCGATGGCCCGGAGAACCTCTGCCAGAAGAGCGTCGTCGCGCCCGCCGTCACGAAGCCGGAGACGGTCCACTTCGTCCTGCGCGTGACCGACAAGGGCAGCCCGCCGCTCTCGCGGTACGAGCGGGTGATCGTGACGGTCGTGCCCTGAGAGGCCCCGCCCCGGGGCGGGCCGGCTCTAGTACCGAGGGACTAAGGCGCCCGTCCGCGCCCGCGCGCTATCGTTGGGCCGCGCGGGACGACGACGTCGCGACGCGCTCGACATCCGAGGAGACGCCACCATGCTGAACGTCGCGCTGTTCGGGCCGCCCGGGGCCGGCAAGGGCACGCAGTCGGAGTCCCTGGTCCGGGAGTTCAACCTCTTCTACATCTCGACCGGCGACCTGCTGCGCAAGGAGCTCGCGGCCGAGACGAGGCTCGGGCTGGAGGCGAAGAGCATCATCGCCTCGGGCGGACTCGTGTCGGACGAGATCATCGTCCAGATCATCGAGAAGACGATCACCGAGCACCCCGAGGCGAACGGCTTCCTCTTCGACGGCTTCCCGCGAACCTACATCCAGTGCTACATCCTCGAAGGGCTGATGCTCAAGCTGAACACGTCGCTGAGCTGCCTCATCAGCCTGGAGGTGGACGAGGAGACGTCGGTGAAGCGCCTCCTCGAGCGCGGCCGCACGTCGGGCCGCTCCGACGACAACGAGACGGTCATCCGCAACCGGCTGCGCGAGTACAGCGAGAAGACCCTGCCCGTCCTCGACTTCTACCGCCAGAAGGGCAACTACCAGCGCGTCGACGGCAGCCAGCCGATCGCCGACGTGGCGACCGACATCCGCGCGATCATCCGCGACGAGCTCGCCAAGCATCTCGTGAACGTCGTCGTCTTCGGCTACCCGGGCTCCGGGCGCGGCTCGCAGAGCAAGGCCCTCGCGCAGAAGTACGGCCTCGAGTACGTGGCCACGGGCCCGATGCTCGACCAGGAGATCAAGGCCGGAACCTCCCTCGGCCGCAAGATCGTCTCGCTCTACGAGAGCGGCCAGCTCGTCCCCGACGAGATCGTCGTGCAGCTCATCGAGAAGAAGCTCGAGCGCTCGCGCGAGGTGAAGGGCTTCATCTTCAAGGGATTCCCCCGGACCCTCGTGCAGTCGTACATCCTCGACGGCCTCCTGCGGAAGGTCGGCTCCTCGATCTCGCGCAGCATCGAGATCCAGGTGCCGATGCTCGAGCTCATCAAGCGCCTCGACGAGCGGAGCCGCACCGAGCGGTGCATGCCGTACGACAACGCCACGGCCAAGATCGTCCAGCGGCTGCACGAGCACGAGACGAAGACGGTGCCCGTCATCGAGAAGTACATGCAGCTCCACGGCGTCGTGAAGGTCGACGGCATGGGGAGCTTCGACGACGTCTTCGCGCGGACGTCGAGTGTCCTCGAGAGCCTCTTCCGGGCGGGGTAGGCGGCCTACCGGAAGCCGAACGCCGGCGGGAAGACGACGACCACGATCCACGCCCACGCCGCGTAGACGGGCAGGAACGCCGTCTGCCAGCGCTCGAGCGCGGCGAAGCCCGACCGCCCGGACAGGAAGCGGCCGTAGAGCACCGCCGAGCCGCCGAGGTTCGCGAGCAGGATGAGGTTCTCGCCGAGGGCCGCGACCTTGTTCGGGCTCATGCCGAACTCGGAGATGCGGGCGGCGATCGCCCACAGGGCGAGGGCGTCGACGAGGAGGGCGCTCGCCACCAGGCCGAGCTGCAGCGCGTCGAAGAGCCCCGGCCCCTTCAGCGGGTCGCGGGCCGAGACGGCGTACACGACGAGGCCCACCACCAGCACGAGGAGCAAGTCGAAGCCGATGAGCAGCTCGCGCCGCACGTCGAGGCCGCTGCCGGTCCACGCCATCGTCCCGAGGAACCCCAGCATCAGCAGGGTGAAGAGCGGCGTGAAGAGGAGCGTCAGGACGGGGGCCATGTTCTCGATGACGCTCTGCTTCGCCTCGACGAGCCAGCCCGCGATCACCACGGCGCCGACCGCGCCGCAGGGCAGCATCCAGGTGAAGACGAGCCAGTCCGGCTTCACGCCGATCGAGCTGAACACGAAGGCGGTCAGGCCCATGAGGACGCCGCCGCCGAGGGCGATGAGCGCGTAGTAGATGAACCACTCGCCGGAGAAGCGCACGAAGTTCATCCGGTGGTCGTGGTCGCGCCAGCGCCCGGCGGCGTAGGCGAAGCCCACCGCGAGCCACAGCGCGATCGGCAGGTGGAGCGCGGCCAGGACCTCGGTGTGGGCCACCGTCGTCCCGAAGGCCTTCGCCGGCCCGGCCGACGAGAACGGCGCGAGGTGAACCGCCGCGGCGCCGACGAGGAAGGGCGCGGCGAGCCAGGCCCAGCCGGAAGGAGCGAGAGACCGCTTGAAGGCGAAGAACGCCGCGAGGAACGGGAGAGCGAAGAGGCTCAGGCTCCTGAAGTAGAAGCCGGGCAGCTCCTGGTCCGGGTGCAGGCCGACGCCGAAGAGCTCCGGCGCCTTGATCGCCGCGGCCGCGCCCACGGCCAGCGCCACCGCGAGGAGAGCGTCGCGGCCGCCGCCCCGGCCGGCCTCGCCGGGGCCGGGCGCGACGACGAGACGCTTCCACAGCCGCTCCGAGTGCTCGCGCGCGAACTCGCGCGAGAGCGTGTCGAGGTCGCCGAGGCGCTTCACGGCGATGAGGAACGCCTCGTCCTCGCTGAGGCCCGCCTCGACGAGCGCCCGCGCCTGGCTGCGCAGGTGGTCCTCCAGCTCGTTCGCGTCCGCGGGGTGGATCGCCTGGCGCCGGCGGACGTAGGACCGCCACTCGGCGATGCCCTCCTCCAGCGAAGCGCGCGCTTCCGACCGTTCGGTTTCCTGCGACACGGGTCAGCCTCCCTGCAGCACCAGGTGGAGCGAGCGGAAGAGGGTCCGCCGCAGCGTCGCGTCCACCACCTGCCACTGGCGCCGCTGGCTCGCCAGCTCTTCCTTGCCCCGGTCCGTCAGCCGGTAGTACTTGCGCTCGCGCTCCGACTCGGAGCGGCGCCACACGGCCTTGACGAACCCGTTGCGCTCGAGACGGTGGAGCACCGGGTAGAGCATGCCGTCCGTCCACTGGAGCTCGCCGCCCGACAGCTCGGCGACGCGCTTGAGGATCGCGTAGCCGTAGCTCTCGCCCTCGCTGAGGATGCCGAGGACGAGCGGGGTGGCCGACGCCGCGACGAGGTCCTTGCCGACGTTCATCGGGCGGCTCGCCGGTCGATCGGGAACGGGCGGCGCCAGTACATAGAGGCACGATACATTGTAGATCTAGGTATGTCAAGCGAGCGGGCCCGCCCGCGCTCCGTGGGGGTTGCCGGGGGCCCGGACTGGCGGCGGCGGCTACTCGAAGAACGGCACGCCCGGCTGGGCGTGCTTGCGCATCCCTTCCTCGTCGATCTCGACGCCGATTCCGGGTTTCTCCGAGAGCGGGATGTGGCCGTCCACGACCATCGGGCCGTCGAAGGAGACGATCTCCTTCCAGATCGGCTCGCGGTGGAAGTAGATCTGCCACTCGAGGATGAGGAAGTTCGGGACCGACGCGCAGACGTGAGCCGAGGCCATCGCGCCCAGGTACGAGGCCACCATGTGAGGCGCGAAGGGGACGTAGTAGAGGTTCGCGAGGTTCGCGATGCGCTGGCCCTCGCCGAGGCCGCCGCACTTCTGGAGGTCGGGCATCACGATGTCGACCGCCCTCTGCTCGAGCAGCGGGCGGAAGCCGTACGCGAGGTAGTGGTTCTCGCCGGCGCAGATCGGAGTCGTGGTCGACTCGGCGATGCGGCGGTAGGCCTCGACGTTCTCCGCCGGGATGGGCTCCTCGAGCCACATGAGGTGGAGGGGCTCGAGGCGCTTCGCGACCTCTTCCCCCGTGATCGCGTCGTAGCGGCCGTGCATGTCGACGCAGATGTCGACGTCCGGCCCCACCGCCTCGCGAGCGCCGGTGACCTGGTCGACCATGCGCTGCAGCTCGCCCGGGCTCGCCGTCCAGTTGTAGCGGTCGTACTTCTTCGGGTCGTTCGCCTGGTCGAGGTCGAACTTCACCGCGGTGAACTTCATGTCGACCGCCTCGCGGGCGGCGCGCGCGAAGTCCTCGGGCTTCGGCAGGTCGCGCTGGTAGAGCGCCGTGTCGCAGTAGACGCGGATCCGGTCCCGGAACTTCCCGCCGAGAAGCTGGTACACCGGCACGCCGAGCGCCTTGCCGACGAGGTCCCACAGGGCCGTCTCGATCGCGGAGAGGACCGCGACGTAGGCGCCCCCCTGCGCTCCGCCGAAGACGCCGCTGCGGCGCAGGTCCTCGTAGAGGCGGTGGACGTTCAGCGGGCTCTTCCCTTCGAGCATCCGGCCGAGCCTCTGCACGAGCTGGTAGGTGCCCCCCACCGCGTCGACGCCTTCGCCGCAGCCCCAGATCCCCTGGTTCGTGTGGACCTTCACGAAGAGGCGGCTGCTCCCGCGGATGAAGCCGCACTTCACCTGGGTGATCTTCAGGTCGGACGGGCGCGACGATGTCGCGACCGTCTCGGTCGCTCGAGCGAGGCTGGCCAGGCCGGGCAGGCCGAGAGCCCCTGCCGCCGCCGCCGTGGACTTGAAGAAGGTTCTCCGGGACGAGGATCTCGCCATGGCGTGCCCTCCTGGCGCCGGAACCTTACGGCCGGTCCGCGACTGCGGTCAAACCGGCGGGCCGCGCCGCCGTTCGCTCACGCGTCCTTCGGCGACGAGACGGCGTCGAGGTCGTACGGCAGGTGCCGCCGGAGCGCGGCGAGCCAGAAGATGCGGTCGGCGATCGCGAGCGCGCCGCCGATGCCGAGATAGAGGGCGCCCATGATCCCGGCCGCGAGCGCGCCGGGGGAGACGACGAAGCGGCGCAAGGTCATACCGGCGCCCATCATCAGGGCCACGAGCAGCCAGGAGCGCCAGGAGAAGAAGCCGAGCCAGCAGCCGGGCCCGCGCCGGTGGATCCGCGCCACGGCCCTCGCCGCCGTGCGGTCGAGGAGGTAGCGCGACTTCGGGATCGCGATGGCCGCGGCCAGCGCGGCGGTCATCGCCCACGCGAGCCGGCCGTGCCCGGAGGCGTAGACGAGGCCGCGGCCGATCAGGATCGACGCGCCGATGGCCCACATCGCCGCGGCCGAGACGATCTGCACCCGCACCCCCGCTCGGGGACACAGGCGCGCGACGCCGGTGGCGGAGAAAGGCGAAGGGGGCACGGGGCGTGTAGTGTCGCACGCTCCCGGCCCCCCGCGCCGTCCGCGGCCGGTGGAGGCCGCGGCACGTCTCCGGCTCTACTGCCGAGGGTCGTCGTAACCGTACGGCGGCGCCTCGTCGTACGGAGCCTCGTCGTCTCCGCTCGGGCCCGGCCGCATGTAGTGGCGCAGGTTCACCGTCGAGCCCGGGGCCGCGAAGATCTCGCCGCTCCACGTCTCGAAGCCGTCGAGGCGAAGCGTGATCTCGTGCGGGCCCGGAGCCACGTGGAGCCGCTGGAAGATGCCGTCGAACTCGTCGACGACGCCGGCGTAGTAGCCGTCCACGTAGACCTCGGTCTCGACCGGCTCGGCCAGGATGCGGAGCGACGCGTGGTCGCTGTAGACGCCGTAGTCGAAGTAGTAGCGCGGGTAGTACCAGCCGCGGCGGTGGTAGTAGCCGTAGCGGTAGCTCGAGGGGTACCGCAGCGGGCGCACGCGGACGTACGGCCGGTAGCGGAACGTCTCTCGATACGGGCTGCGCCACCGGACCTCCGGTCGGCGGTCGCGGGACTCGTAGCGCCGGTCGCGCGAGTCGTAGCGACGATCGTCGCGACGGCCCCAGCCGCTCGACCGTTCGTCGCGCCGTCCGCGGTCGTCCGAGCGGCCCCAGCTCTGGGAGCGCCGGTCGTCCTGCCGTCCGCGACCGTTGCCGCGGTTCCAGCCGCTCGAGCGCTCATCGCTCCGGCGGCTCTCGGGGCGGCTCCAGCCGCTCGCCGGGCGGTCGTCCCGGCGGCCGCGGTCCTCGCTCCGCGCCTCCGATCTCTGCCTCCGGCCCTCGTCGCCACGCGCCCCGCGGTCCTCGTGCCGGCTCGGAGACGGGTGCCGCCTCTCGGCGTGATCCCTGTCCCTCGCCTCGGTCAGAGCCGGGACGACGCAAAGCCCGACCACCGCCGCCGTCGCCGTCCACCAGGTTCTCATCGTCCTCTCCTCCGCAACCCGTCTGCGAAGGTCGAACGCAAGAGGCGTGCCGGGCTCTACCCGCAGACCTGTCGGCACTTGCGGAGCGGCGGGCATCCCGCGATGTCCCTTTCTCGCTACGCGGCGCCCCCGGCAGAGGTCGGCGGAGAGGCGGGCCCCAGCGCTGCCTCCACCGCGGTGATCACGTCGCCGATCGATTGCAGCCCCGGTCCCCCGCCGTCCGGCAACTCCACGCCGAATTCCTCTTCCAGTGCCATCTGCAGTTCGACCTGGCTCAAGCTGTCCATTCCCAGGTCACGCTCCAGGTGCGAGTCGCGGCGCAGGCTCTTCTCGTCCAGGTCCTCGGTGCGCGCGAGCACAGCGAAGACGCGCGCCTCGACGTCGCCGTCACCTCTCTTGCCGAGATCGCTCATCGGCTCCCCCCTCCCTTGCGCTGGCTCGTTCCCGAGCCCGGCGCGCGGGCCGCGCCGAGCGCGGCCACGAGCTTCCGGACGGTCGCGAAGTCGGGGCTCTGGTGGCCCCGCTCGATGCGGTTGAGCGTCTCCACGCGCAGGCCGGCCGCGCGGGCGAGCGCGGTCTGTGTCAGGCCCGCGTCCCTGCGCCGTTCGGCCAGACGCTCCGCGAGGCGCGCGGCGTCCTGCTCCCACGCGGCCCAGCCACCGCCGGAGTCGGCGGGCTCCCGCGCGGAGGCCAGAAGGCGCTCGTACTCCGTCTCGCGCAACACGACGTAGCGGCGACCGTCCAGCTCGATCGTCGGCGGACCCGACTGCGACCTTCGTGCCGTCAAGGCGCCCTCCTCGCCCTCTTTCAGGGCGCGCGGGCTCGAAGATCGCACGGTTATGCTGTCTAAGTCAAGCTATGACTTCTATAGCATGTAGGCGAAAAGACCACGGCCGGCGCGAGCGAGGCGCGCAACGGCCCGCGGCGGCAGTCAGCGGGCGTCGTCGGTTGCGCCCGGCCAGTCGTCGGTGCGGAAGGGAGTGGCGGGGAAGCCGTCGCGGTTGAAGAGGGTCGCGACAGGGTTCGCTTGCCAGGCGTAGCGCACCGCCTTCGGGTCGGGGACCGCGGGGGAGCGGACGACGACGCGGGTGCCCTCGACGCGGGCCTCGGCCCAGTGGAAGACGCGGTCCGCGCCGGCCACCGCGAACTCGCCGGGCTTGTCGCCCTTCACCACGAGGCCGCCCTTTGCGTGCGAGAACGCGAGCTCGAGCGCGCCGCCCGCCCGCGGCTTCACCGACGCCAGCGTCGGGCCGGTCCACTCGACCTTGCGGTCGTACTGGTCGGCGAGCGCGCAGGCCGCGAGGCGCTCGCCGGGGACGAGCTTCTCCTTCGGGTGGACGTCGTCCGGGTCGCCGGTGTCGACCGTGACCGCGAGGCAGGCGCGGCGCAGCGCCTTCACGGCGATCGCCTGCGCCTCCCGCATCTCCGCCCAGTCGTCGGTGACCGGCGTGTCGGAGTGGTGCTTGTACCTCGGCAGGCCGGCCACGTAGAACGGGAAGTCGCCCTGGCCGAAGGCCGCGCGCCATCCCGTGACGAGCGCCGGCAGCAGCCGACGGTACTGGTGCGCGCGCACCGTGTTCGACTCGCCCTGGTACCAGAGCGCGCCGGTGAGGGCGAGCGGCGCCAGCGGCTCCAGCATCCCGCGGTAGAGGACGCCGGGCATGCTCGGCAGGTTCTCGTACGCGATCGGCAGCGGCTGCGGCGGGCGGCTGTCCACCGCCACGCGGCCCTTCCACTCGCCGCCGAGCGGGATCTCGGTCCCGTCGCCGAGCTTCAGCTTCAGGTCGGCGGCGGGGTTCAGGAAGCCGCCGTCCGGCCGGATGCGCAGGAGGCGGATCGCGATCACGTTGCGCCCGGGCCGAAGCGCGCCGCCGGCGAAGTACGCGCGCGGGTTCTCGACCCACGAGCTCGCCCCGACCTGCTTCCCGTTCACGTAGGTCGTGTCCATCTTCTCGACGGAGCCGAGGAGGACGCGCGCCGCGCCCGTCGGCACGGGATCCGGCAGCGTGACGACCTTGCGCAGCCAGACGAGGCTCGGGACTCCGGCGACACCGAGCTCCTCGAACGCGCCCGGCACCTTCACGGCCTTCCACGCCGAGTCGTCGAGCTCCGGGTCGGCCCACGACGCGCCGCTCCGGGTGCCGACGTCGTAGGTGTCGTACCAGTGGGTGACGTAGTTGCCGTGCTCGGGATCGCCGGCCTTCGCGTGGGCGTCGACCTCGGCGAGGCCGGCGTCGAAGTCCTTCAGGGGACGCAGGGACTCGGGGGGCGCCAGCGTCTCGCCGGGCACGCCGCCGACCGCGACCTGGACGAGGCCGATCGGCACGCGGACGACGTCGTGCACCTTGCGCGCGAAGAAGAAGGCGACGGCCGACACGCCGCCGAAGGGGCGGCCGTTCGTCTCCGGGTTGACGAGCTTCCACGAGCCGCGCGGCACCTCGGCGCGCGTGTAGGAGACGCGCTGGCCGACCACGAAGTAGCGGATCGCCGCGTCCGCGCCGGCGATGGCTTCTTCCTGCCGTTCGCCTGCGACAGGCCGAACTGCATGTTCGACTGCCCCGGGCGCAGAGCCACACGTCGCCGAGAGCACGTCCTGCAGCTCGACCTTCTGCCGGCCCTCGACCTTGACGACGTACGGCCCCCCCGCGTGAGGCGGCGACACGCGCGCGAGCCAGCGGCCGTCCGCGCCGGCGGTGGCGGTGGCGGTCCGGCCGCCGATCTCGACCCGCACCGTGTCGCCCGGTTCCGACCAGCCCCAGACGGGATTGGGCTTCCCACGCTGCGACCAGCGTGGTCGCCGAAGATCGGGCTGACGAACGGCCGCGGGGCCGGCTCTTCGGCGGTGGCGAGAGCCGCGCCCGCGAGCGCAGCGGAAGAGCGCGACGGCCGCGCGCCGCTTCACGGCTTCACGCCGAAGGGCGCGCCGCCGCGGCCCTCGGGCGTCCGGCGCCAGGCGAAGTACTGGTCGAGCACGCGCAGCGACGCCTCGCTCGGCACCGGGCCCGTCTTCGGCCTGTCGCGAAAGACCATCACGGTCGGCTGCTGCTCGCCGAAGGCCGGCCGGCCGCCGGCAGGCCGGGTCCGTTCGGATCGCCGCTTCGCGAAGTTCGTCCAGCAGGCGGCCATCGCGTCGGAGATCCGCCGATCGGAGTCGGTCGCGGGCGGCTTCATCTCCTCGAGGTTCCCGAACACGTAGGGGGACGTCGACGCCGTGCGGCGAGAGCCGTGGTCCTCCTCCGGCGAGCCGCCGCGCGCGGCGGGTGCTGGTCGAAGTAGTAGAGGAAGGCCTTCCTTGCCCTTCGCCGACCAGGCCGCGCCCAGGACCACGTCTGCCAGCCGAACGCGGAGTCGCGCGCCAGGTCGCGGGCCGTCTTCGACACGCGGCCGCCGGCGGCGGGGTAGGCCGCGAGCAGGCGGTCCGCGAAGGGGCCGTAGCGGCGCGCACGCCCGCGGCGTACTCGTCCGCGGTCTTGACCTGGGCGTGAAGCTCAGGCCCTCGTCCGAGTTGTAGCCCACGAGGATGGGCGTGTCGTTGAAGCGGCCGGCCTCGTAGAGCGCGTACTGGTCGCCGGGGATCACCCACCCGTCGACGATGGGCCAGGCCATGCCGCGCTGCTTGCGTCCCGCCTCGATCACCTTGTCGGCGGGAAGCGCGCGCAGGTCTCGATCGACGCGGTGCCCGCGGCCTTCGCGAGCTCGGCGCCGAAGCCCCGGCGTCGGCGAGGAGCCGCATGTTCTCGCCCGGCGTCGGCGACTTGCTGCTCGGACCGAACGAGCCGCCGCTCTGGGAGATGGCGCCGTGGAAGAGCCCCTTCGCGACCGGCGAAGCGCACAGCATGCTCACCGCGATGCCGCCCGCGGACTCGCCGAAGATCGTCACGCGCCCCGGGTCGCCGCCGAATGCCGCGACGTTGCGCTTCAGCCACCCGAGGGCGGCCACCATGTCGAGGAGGCCGTAGTTGCCGGAAGCGTGGTGCGGCGACTCGGCGCTCAGCTCGGGGTGCGCGTAGAAGCCGAGGAGGCCGACGCGGTAGGCGATGCTGACGAGCACGACGCCGCGACGGGCGAGATTCGCGCCGTCGTGCACGGGGTACGACGTCGCGCCGCCGTTGAAGCCGCCGCCGTAGATCCACACGAGGACGGGCAGGCGTTCGGAGGCCTTCTTCGCCGGCGTCCACACGTTGAGGTAGAGGCAGTCCTCGCTCGCGCCGCCCGGCGGCGCGCCGCCCATCGAGGGCAGGCAGCCGGGCGCGTAGGCGTCCGCCGCGCGGACGCCGGTCCAGGCCGCGGGCGGCTGGGGCGGCCGCCACCGCAGGTCGCCCACGGGCGGCGCCGCGAACGGGATCCCCTTGTAGACGGTGAGCCCGTCCGCGGAGACGCCCTGGACGAGGCCGCTCTCGACCTTGACCGGCGCGGCCGCCACCGCCGCGCCGGAGCAGAAGACCGCCGCCGCGGCGAGCGCCGCGATCCGATGGATCGTCACTGTCGTCCTCCCGGCGGTCGCCCGCCTACTTCAGCTCGAGCACCACCACCGACTTCGCGGGCAGCTTCACCTCGAGGACGTCGCCCTTCAGGGTCGCGCCGGCGAACGCCGCCGGCTGGACCGCGTTCGGGGCCTCGAAGGTGTTGTGGGCCGTCATGTCGGCCGCGGTCAGGATGCGTCCCGCGACGGCCTTCGACGTCACTCCGGCGAGCTTCACGCTGAGGGCGACCGCCTGCGACGGGCTCGCGTTGGCGAGCGAGAGGTGGATGGCCGAGCCGTCCTTCGCCTTCGTGGCGGACGCGCTCACCATCGGGATCTTCTCCTGGCCGAACGCGTAGTCGGGCGACTGGAGCTCCACCGGCAGGGAGGTCCCGCCCTGGTGCACCTTGAACATCTCGAAGACCCAGTACGTCGGGGTCCGCAGCATCTTCTCCTTGTCGGTGAGGATCATCGCCTGCAGCACGTTCACCGTCTGCGCGATGTTGGCCATCGCCACGCGGTCGGCGTGGCGCTGGAAGATGTGGAAGTTGAGGGCCGCGACCAGCGCGTCGCGCAGCGAGTTCTGCTGGTAGAGGAAGCCGGGCTCGGTGCCTTTCTCGACGTCGTACCACGTGCCCCACTCGTCGACGACGAGGCCGACCTTGCGGTTCGCGCCCGGGAACGGGCCGGGCTTCTGCGCGGCCTCGGCCTTGTCCATCGCCGCCGAGTGCTTCGCGATGAGCTCGTCCATCCGCAGCGTCTGCCGCAGGGTCGAGAACCACATGTCCTCGCCGAAGGCGGTGGCCGAGCCCTTCGAGCCCCAGTTGCCGGTCGGCAGCGTGTAGTAGTGGAGAGAGAGGCCGTTCATGCGCCGCCCGACCTGCTCCATCAGCACCTCGGTCCAGCGCACGTCCTCGGCGTTGGCGCCGGCGGCGATGCGGTAGACGGGCTTCGCGCGGTCGTAGTTCTTGACGAAGGTGTTGTACCGGCGGAACTCGTCGGCGTAGTACTCGGCGCGCATGTTGCCGCCGCAGCCCCACGGCTCGTTGGCGATCCCGAAGTAGGGAAGAGGCCAGGCCTTCTCGCGGCCGTTCTGCCGGCGCAGGTTCGCCATCGGGGAGATGGCGTCGGAGGTCATGTACTCGACCCACTCCATCATCTCCTGCGGCGTGCCGCTGCCCACGTTGCCGGTGACGTACGCGTCGGTGCCGAGCTGCTCCACGAGGTCCATGAACTCGTGGGTGCCGAAGCTGTTGTCCTCGACGACCCCGCCCCAGTGGGTGTTGATCATCGACGGCCGCTTCTCGCGCGGGCCGATGCCGTCCTTCCAGTGGTACTCGTCGGCGAAGCAGCCGCCCGGCCAGCGCAGGACGGGGATGTTCAGGTCCTTGAGGGCGGCGACGACGTCGTTGCGGATCCCGCGCGTGTTCGGGATCGGCGACTCGGGCTTCACCCAGATGCCCTCGTAGATACCGCGGCCGAGGTGCTCGGCGAAGTGGCCGTAGACGTTCTTGTTGACGACGGGGCCGGGCTGGTCGGCCCGCAGGACGGCGCTCGCCGGGAGGCCGGCCGCCGGGGCAGGCGCCTGGGCGCGGCCTGGCGCGGCCGTGGCGAGCGAGACGGCGAGGACGGCCAGCGCGCGGAGTGCGGTGATCTTCATGTCGGTGGGCCTCCTCGATCGGCTACTGGAAGAGACGCGGTGCGAAGTCCTTCAGGTCGCGCCGCCAAGTCTGCCACTCGTGGTCGGTCCCTGGCGACTCCCAGTAGACGTGCTTCACCCCGAGCTCGGTCAGCGAGGCGTGCAGGGCGCGGATCCCGTCGCGCATCCGCTCGGGCTCGTCGGTCCCCACCCCGAGCCACAGCAGCTTCACCCTCTTCGCGAAGGCCGCCGGGTCGGCGAACACCCCGTTGTAGGCCGCCTTCCAGTCCGGCTTCTGGCCCATCATCTGCATCCCGCCCGCGCCGCTGAAGCCGCCGATGTGCGAGAAGAGGTCGAGGTGGTTGAGCGTGATCTGGAACGTCTGCATCCCGCCCATCGAGAGGCCGGCCATCGCGCGGTGGTCGCGGTCGGGGAGCGTCCGGTACGTCGCGTCGACGAACGGGATGAGCGCCTGCGTCACGTCCTCCTCGAAGGCCTGCGACATGTCCTGGAGGACCTTCCGCCATTCCGGTGAACCGAAGGGCTTCCCGGTCATGTCGGGCGCGGCCTGGCCGGCGCGGCGGGCGTAGCCGTAGGCCATCACGACGATCATCGGCTTGCACTGGCCGACCGAGATCAGGTTGTCGAGGATGAAGTTCGCCCGACCCTGGCGGATCCAGCCCGTCTCGTCCTCGCCGCCGCCGTGCTGCAGGTAGAGGACGGGGAAGCGCGTCTTCTGGTCCTTCTCGTACTGCGGCGGGAGGTAGACCATCGCGTGGCGCCACGTGCCCGTGACCTTCGAGTCGTACCAGACCTCGCGCACCTGGCCGTGCGGCACGGGTCGGATCGCGTAGTAGTCCGCGCCCGGCTCGGGCACCTCGACGGCGCTCGCGTGCTTGCTCCCGCCGAAGAAGGCGTGGCTGCCCGGGTCGTTCATCTCGACGCCGTCGACGACGATCGTGTAGTAGTGCAGGCCGGGGGCGAGGGGCGGCGTCGTGATCGTCCAGAACCCGTCCGCCTGCTTCTCCATGTCCGCCTTGGGGCCGCTCCAGAAGTTCACCCGGACCTTCGAGGCCTCGGGGGCCTTGATCCGGACCAGCACCCGGCCGGTCGCGTCGACGCGCGGGTACTCCGCGTCCCAGACGTTCGTCGTCGCGGGATGGAAGTCCCCCGCCGGCTGGGCGGCGGCGATCGTCGCTCCCGCGCCGAGGCCCGCCGCCAGAAGGAACGCCGCTCCGAGCTGCTTCATCTCCCGCCTCCCCTTCCGCGCTCCGACCCGGCGGACGCCGGGCGCGACCGCGGCCAGCCCGCGGCGCGCGGGCGGCCCGGGCCGTCGAGCTCCACGAAATACTGCACCATCGGCAGGGCCACGAACCCGACCTTTTCGTAGGCCCGCCGCGCGCGCGTGTGGGCCTCGTCGCCGGCCGTGTCCGCGGTCGCGTACTTCAAGCCCTTCGCCCGCATCTCCCGCAGCACGTGGGCGTACATCAGCGGTCCGATGCCGCGGCCCTGCCGCGCGGGGTGGACGGCGCTCACGCCGATCCTCCCGCACCTGGCGACGCGGTCGACCTCGTAGTGGACGAGGCCGACCACGAGCCCGGCCGACTCCGCCACCAGGAGGCGCTTCTTCTCGCGCGAGCCGACGAGCGAGCGCAGGTACTCCTCGAGGCACGCGCCCCAGTCGAGGCCGTGGCCGATCGCGCCCTCGAGCGCGCCGCAGCCGGCGGCGAACGCCAGCAGGCACAGGTCGACGACGGCGTCCCAGTCCCCGTCCTCGTACGGCCGGATCCTCGTCGTCACGCTCGCTGCCTCCGCCCTGCTAGACTCGGCCTGCCTTGGCTCGCATTCGCGTCATGCTCGTCGACGACCACTACCTCGTGCGGGTGGGCCTCGCCAACGTGCTCGGCTTCGAGGCCGACATGGAGGTCTGCGCGCAGGCGGAGAGCGGCGACGACGCGCTCGTCCTGTTCCGCGAGCACCGGCCCGACGTGACGGTCATGGACCTGCGGATGGCGGGCACCGACGGCCTCGCGGCGCTCGCGGCGCTGCGGAGGGAGAGCCCGGGCGCGCGGGTGATCATCCTGTCGAACTACACGGGGGCCGACGAGATCCACGCCGCGCTGCAGGCCGGTGCGGCCTCGTACCTGCCGAAGACCGTGGGGCAGCCGGAGCTGCTGAAGGCGATCCGCCTCGTGGCCGAGGGCCGCTCCTACGTGCCGCCCGAGATCGCGGTCCGCCTCGCCGAGCGGCTCCCGTGCGACGAGCTCACCGCGCGCGAGCAGGAGGTGCTGACCCTCGTCGTCCAGGGCGCGAGCAACGCCCGGATCGCGCGCGAGCTCGGGATCGCCGGCAGCACGGTGAAGAACCACATCTCGAGCATCTTCGAGAAGCTCGGGGTGACGCAGCGGACCGAGGCCGTCGCGGTCGCGATCAAGAGGGGCATCGCGCGCATCGAGTGAGCCGGGCCGCATGCGGGGCGCATCATGCGGAGGCGGCGCGCTCCGTCGCAACCCGCCGCGGCGGGGCCGAGCCGAAGGAGCGAGGGGCCGGCCGGTCGTAGGAGCGGGATCCTACGCGGAAGCCGCCGCGCGGGCGCGTGGACGAAGGCCCTCGGCGGGACGAGAATCGCTTCGCCGTGGCTCCCTTCGGCTGGACTCTCGCCGCCGCCCTGCTGCTGGCCGTTCCGGCGCCGCCGGCCGCCGCGCCCGGAGCCTTCAGCCACCTGACCGTCGAGGACGGCCTCCCGCACTCGTACGTGCGCTCCATCCTCCGCGACCGCGACGGCTTCATGTGGTTCGCGACGGCCCGCGGCGTCGTCCGCTACGACGGCGCCCGCCTCGTCGTCTACCGCCACGATCCCGACGATCCGGCCAGCCTGCCCGCGGGCGAGCCCAGCAGCCTGCTCGAGGACCGCGACGGCCGACCTGGGTCGGCACGATGTCGAGCGACCGCCGGCGTCGGCGTCCTCGACCGCGACACCGGCCGGCCTGAGCGCCACCTCGTTGACGGCCGGCCGGGCCGCTGGAGCGCGGCCTACGTGCAGGCGATCCACTAGACCGCGCGGGGCGTCTGTGGGTCGGTCACGCCCGCGGCCTCGATCTCTACGACTGGGCCACGCGCGGCTTCGCGGCCTTCCCCATCGATCCCGCGGGCGGCGAGCCACGGGTCAGCGGCTGTGACGGAGGATTCGCGCGGACGCTCTGGGTCGCCACCGAGCGGCGGGGCCTCTTCCAGTTCGACGCGACCCGGACCTACCGTCCGTTCCCGTCGTCGAGGGTGCGGGCCGCGGCGAGGGAGGAGCTCGTTCTTCGCCGCCTTTCCTCGAGAGCGCTCGGCCGGCACGCTGTGGGTCGCCGGCCATGGAGCCGCCTCCCCGCGTCGACCTCGCGAGCGGCCGCGACGCGCCACCGTCCCGACCCCGGCGCGCCGACGCCCTCAGCGTCGCGCAGGTCGCGGCCCTCGCCGGCGACGGCGAGCGGCTCGTCTACGTGGGCACGGAACGGCGGCCTCGACGTCCTCGACACCCGCACGGGGCGCTTCGCCCACCACCGCCCGCGCAGGACGACCCTCGCGTACCGGGAGCCCCTCGATCTGGGCCCTCTTCCGCGACGAGCAGGGTGTCGTGGCGGCGCGAACGGCTTCGGCGAGCTGGCTGTCTCCCTCGCGCAGTTTCGAGGCGATCCGGCCCGGCCCTCGGCGGCCTCGGCGACCCTCGCGTCACGTCGATCGCGGAGGGACCCGACGGCCGCATCTGGCTGGGCATTGACGGCGGCGGGCTCCACGTCGTGGAGCCGGGTGGGCGCCGTGCGCGTTGTTCCCCCTCGCCGCAGCATCCGAGCCGTCGCCGAACGCCGTGCAGAGCGTCCTGGCCGACGCCGAGGGGCGCGTCTTCGCGGGCTTCTGGAGCACCGCTTTCGCTGCATCGACACGCGCACGGCGCCGTGCGCTTCTTCCATCCGCCGGCCGCGCGCCGCTCGGCGATGAGCGACAACATCTGGCGCGTCCTCGACGCCGGTGACGGCGAGATCCTCGTCGCGACGAACGACGGGGCCTTCCTGTTCGACGCCCGGCGCGAGACGTTCGTGCCCCTCTCCGACCGCGCCGGCGCCGGCCTCGGCCAGGTCTCGGACGCCGTGGTCGACGCCGCGGGCGGCCTGGCCTGCGTCGCCCACGAGCGTCGAGCACGTCGACCGCCGCGCCGGGGTCGCGCGCCGCTCGGGCGACGCCGCCGGGGCGGGGCCATCGTCGGCTCGTTCGTCGACGCCCTGCACGTCGACACCCGCGGCCACCTGTGGGTCGGGACCGAGCGGGGGATCACCTGCCTCGACGCGTCCGGGCGCCGGCTGGCCGCCTACGGCGTCGGCGACGGCCTGCCGAACCCGAACGTCGTGAGCATCACCGAGGACGCGTCGGGGAACGTCTGGGCCGGCACCTACGGCGGCCTCGCGCGGCTGCGCGGCGCCGTGGAGAGCCCCGCCGCCGCCGCCGTCCTCGCCTTCGACGAGAGGGACGGCGTCACCAGCCGGATCGCCGTGCGGGGCGCCGCGTTCCGCTCCCGCGGCGGCGAGCTCTACTTCGGCACCGCCCGCGGCCTCACCCGCTTCCGGCCGGAGGGATTCGAGACCAACACGCGCGTGCCGCCCGTCGTGCTGACCGGGCTGCGGATCGGCGGCCGCTCCGTGACGGCGGGGGCCGCCGGCTCGCCCCTCATCCGGCCGATCGCGCGCGCGGCGGAGCTCGTCCTCCCGCACGACCACGCGGAGGTGACCTTCACCTTCGCCGCGCTCAGCTACATCCTTCCGCAGAAGAACCGCTACACGCACCGCCTCGAGGGCCTCGATCCCGACTGGAGCCCGGTCGGCCCGGAGACCTCCGCCTCCTACGCCCGCATCCCGCCGGGCGACTACGTCTTCCGCGTGCGCGCCGCCAACAACGACGGCGTGTGGAACACCGAGGGCGTCCGCCTGCGCCTGCGGGTCACCCCGCCCTTCTGGCGGACCGGGTGGTTCGCTCTCCTCGTGGCCGCCTCGCTGGCCGCCGCCGGCCTCCTCCTCCACGCGTCGCGCCTGCGGCGCCTCCGCCAGCGCTTCCAGGCCGTGCTCGACGAGAGGCGTCGCCTCTCGCGCGAGCTGCACGACACCCTCGAGCAGGGCCTCGCCGGGATCGCGCTCCAGGTCGACGCGGCCCGCCAGCACCTCGCCCGCCGGCCGGAGGCCGTCGAGCGCAGCCTCGAGACCGCCCTCCGGATGGTCGGGTACTCCCGCGAGGAGACGCGGCGCACGGTCAACCAGCTCCGCTCCCAGGCCCTGGAGAAGGGCGACATCGCCCAGGCCGTGCGCGAAGTTGCGCGCGAGCTGACCGCCGGCGGCGGGCCGCGGGTGAGCGTCGAGGTGAGCGGCGTTCCCCGCCGGCTGTCCGTCGCCGCGGAGCACCACCTCTTCCGGATCGCCCAGGAGGCGCTCACGAACGCCCTGACCCACGCCCGCGCCTCGCGGGTGTCGGTCGCCATCGACTTCGCGGCCGACGCCGTGGCGCTCTCGGTGAGCGACGACGGGCGCGGCCTGCCCGCCGACCCGTCCGGCGGCTTCCACTTCGGCCTGTCCGGCATGCGCGAGCGGGCGCGGGCCCTCGGGACGCGGCTCGAGGTCGAGAGCGCGCTGGGCGCCGGCACGTCGATCCGCGTCCGCCTGTCGGGCGCCTCAACCCGGGAAGGAGCACCCGAAGAATGAAGCTCGATCGCCTTCGTCTCGTCCTCGCCGCCGTCCTTCTCGTGGCGGCCGCTCGGCCGCTCGCCGCCGGCGACGCGGTCACCCTGTCCGTCGACCCGTCCCGTCCCGGCCCGAAGATCGACCGCCAGATCTTCGGCCAGTTCGCCGAGCACCTCGGCACCGGCATCTACGGCGGGGTGTGGGTGGGGACCGACTCGAAGATCCCGAACACCCGCGGGATCCGGAACGACGTCGTGGCCGCGCTCAAGGCCCTCAAGGTGCCGAACGTCCGCTGGCCCGGCGGCTGCTTCGCCGACGAGTACCACTGGCGGAAGGGCATCTCTCCGCGGCGCGGGGTCACCCTCAACCCCAACTGGGGCGGGGTCACGGAGACGAACGCCTTCGGCACGCACGAGTTCATGGACTTCGCCGCGCAGATCGGCGCCGAGGCGTACGTCTCGGTCAACGTCGGCTCCGGCACCGTGGAGGAAGGCGCCGAGTGGCTCGAGTACATGACCGCCGTCCCGCCGGCGACGCTCGCGGAGGAGCGCGCGGCGAACGGCCATCCCGCGCCGTACAAGGTGGCCTTCCTCGGCCTCGGGAACGAGAGCTGGGGACTGCGGCGGCGACACCCGAGCATGGTACTACCTCGCCAGATGACCTACAGCCGCTTCGTCCGCAACTTCAACCCCGACCAGCAGCAGGACGGCACGCGGATGCTCAGGATCGCGGTCGGCCCCGGCGGCGACGGGCCGCGCTGGACGGAGTGGACCGAGACGATCATGAAGGCCTGGCAGGGCCGCTCCTGGAGCTGGGACATCGACGGCCTCTCGCTCCACAGCTATACCGTCCCGAAGTGGCCTCCGTCGCACCTGTCCGTGGGCTTCGGCGAGAAGGAGTACGCCGAGATCCTGAAGGCGACGCTCGAGATGGACCGCATCGTCACGATCCACTCCGCGATCATGGACAGGTACGACCCGCAGAAGAAGCTCGCCCTCGTGGTCGACGAGTGGGGCGGGTGGTACGCGCCTCTGCCCGGCAGCCACCCGGGCTTCCTCGCCCAGCAGAACAGCCAGAGGGACGCCATCCTCGCCGCGCTCAACCTCAACGTCTTCGCCCGCCACGCGGAGCGCGTGCGGATGGCGAACATCGCGCAGATGGTGAACGTGCTGCAGGCGATGATCCTCACCGACGGCGAGAAGATGCTCCTCACGCCGACGTACCACGTCTTCCGGATGTACGTGCCCTTCCAGGACGCGACGTTCGTGCCTGTCCTTCGAGGCCGGCACGTACGTCCGAGGCGCGGTCACGCTGCCGCGCGTCGACGCCATCGCCGCGAAGGACGCGTCCAGGCCGCCTGTGGCTCGCCCTCACCAACCTCGACCCGAACCGGGCCGTGACGATCCAGCCGACGATCGGCGGGGTCGCGCCGAAGTCGGCGGCCGGGGAGACGCTCTCGGCCCCGAAGGTCGACAGCGTGAACACGTTCGAGGCGCCGACCGCCGTCGCGCCGAAGCCGTTCGCGGCGAAGGCGGCGGGCGGCGGCCTGGTCCTGACGCTCGAGCCGAAGTCGGTCACCGTGGTGGCGCTCGAGCCCTGAGCGAGAGGGCTGAACCGGGAGTCGAACGATGAAGACGCACCGCCTCGTTCTCGCGCCGAGGCCGCACGCTCTCGCGGCCTCGTTCCTGCTCGTGGCCGGCCTCGCGTCCGCCGGCCCCGAGCCCGCCGCCTCCACCGGGCCCGTCCTCTTCTACCGGCAGCCGGCGACCGAGTGGGTCGAGGCGCTGCCGATCGGGAACGGCCGGCTCGGCGGGATGGTCTTCGGGGCGTGCCGGCCGAGCGCGTCCAGCTCAACGAGGACACGTTCTGCTCGGCGCGGGCCGTACGACCCCGTCAACCCGGAGGCCTTGCAGTACCTGCCGAAGGTGTTGCAGTTCATCCGCGAGGGCCGCTACAAGGACGCCCAGGACCCTCGCGGACGAGAAGCTGATGGGCCGGCCGCGCCACCTCCAGGGCCTATCAGCCGCTCGGCGACCCGTGATCGTGCTCGACGGGCACGAAACGTTCGCCGACTATCGGCGCGAGCTGGATCTCGACCGCGCCGTCGTCCGCGTGCGCTACCGCGTCGGGAGGACGACCTTCACCCGCGAGGTCTTCTCGAGCGCGCCTGACCTCGGCAAGGATCGTCGTCCGCCTGACGGGCGGATGGCCCGGAGGCGCCCGGTTCCGCGTGGCGCTCGACAGCCGCCAGTTGGGCCTGCGGCGCGCCCGGCCGGGCGACGCGGGCTGCTGATGACGGTGCTGGCGGCGACTCGGCGACGCCTGAGGACCGCCTCGAAGCAGTCCCGGCCTGCAGGCGCGCTGGTACGGCGAAGGACTCGCGTTCGCGGTGCAACCTGCGGTCGAGGCGGAAGGCGGCCGCGTCGACGCCGACGACACGGGCCCGCGTGACCGACGCGCGCCGTGACCCTGCGCCCGCGGCGGCCGGCTGAGCCTTCCGCGGCCGCGATCCGCGGCCGGCGTGCGCGGAGGCGCGCTGCGCACGCCGAGGCCGTACGGCGCCCTCCTCGTCCGCCACCTCGCCGACCACCGCGCCCTCTTCCGGCGCGTCCGTCTCGACCCTCGGCTCGCGCGAGCGACGCCGTGCCCACCGACGTGCGCCTTGCCGTTCGCGCGGGCGGATGGACCCTCGGCCTTCGCCGCTCTCTACTCTCCAGTACGGGCGCTATCTCCTCGCGTCCAGCTCGCGGCCGCACCTGGGTAGCCCGCGAACCTCCAGGATCTGGAACGACGACGTCGTCCGCGTGGGGCTCGAAGCACACGATCAACATCAACACCGAGATGAACTACTGGCCGGCGGAGGTGGCGAACCTCGCCGAGTGCCAGAGCCCCTCTTCGACCTGATCGAGAGCTGCGCGAGCGGGCCGGCGGGTCGCGAAGGAGCACCACGGCGCCGGCGGCTTCGTGGCCCACCACAACATCGACCTGTGGCGCTGTGGCGACGCCCGCCGACGGCGCGCCCGCTGGGCCTGTGGCCGTGATGGGCGGCGTGGCCTTCGACGCACCTTCGAGCACTACGCCTTCTCCGGCGACGAGGGCTTCCTGCGGAAGGCGTACCCGACCCTGAAGGAGGCGTCGCAGTTCCTCCTGGACTTCCTGGTCGAGGACGAGAAGGGGCGGCTCGTCACGAACTCGTCGCACTCGCCGGAGAACGCGTTCGTCGACGAGAAGGGCAAGGGCCAGGAAGGCGTCCTTGCGTGGGCGCGACCATGGACTTCGGCATCATCCGTGAGCTCTTCGGCGACACGCTCGAGGCCGCCTTCCTCGGCGAGGACGCGGAGTTCGCCGGGCGCCTGCGCACGGCCTCGACCGGCTGCCGCGCCGCACCAGATCGCGCCACGGCCAGCCCAGGAGTGGCTCGTCGACTTCGACGAGGCCGAGCCCGGCCACCGGCACATGTCGCACCTGTTCGCGCTGCACCCGGGGTACTTCGATCAGGCTGCGCGGCACGCCCGATCTCGCGAAGGCCGCTCGCGTCGCTCGACCGGCGCCTCGCGAACGGCGGAGGGGACGGGCTGGAGCCGCGCGTGGATCGTGAACCACTTCG
The DNA here is from genome assembly GCA_046331285.1 of Vicinamibacteria bacterium. Classification (GTDB taxonomy): domain Bacteria; phylum Acidobacteriota; class Vicinamibacteria; order Fen-336; family Fen-336; genus DATBSL01. The sequence continues at coordinate 36,539 of JAXLRD010000037.1, read as the reverse complement.
CGCGCCTCGGCGACGGCGACGAGGCGCTGCGCCACCTGACGTGACGCTCCTCGCGAAGTCGCGCAAGACGCTGCCGAACCTGTTCGACAACCACCCGCCGTTCCAGATCGACGGCAACTTCGGCGGCACGGGCGGGCACGTCGAGACGCTGCTCCAGAGCCACGCGGCGAGCTCGACTTGCCGTTCGCGCTGCCGCGCGCGTGGCCGGACGCCCGGTGGACGGGCCCAGGCGCGCGCGGGGCGGCTTCGAGGTCGACCTCGGCGCGGAAGCGGCGGCGTGCTCGAGCGCGCGGTGGTGCCTCGACACGCGGCGGGCGGGTGCCGGTGCGGTGTGGGGAAGACCGCCTCTCTCGACACGAAGGCGGGACAGGACGATCGCGCGACGGCGCGCCGCGGGCGCGCTGAAGACGGAGGAACACCATGAAGCTCGATCGACTCGCGGCTCTCGCGCTGCTTTCCTGGTGGCGGCGCTGGCCTTCGCCCAGGCGCGCCGGCCGTCGCGCGCCGCCGGCGCCGACCCAGGCCCAGGCCTCTACCCTCGACCCGGCCCTGGCGCCGGAGCGCCGCGCGGCCGACCTGGTGTCGCGCCTGACGCCTCGAGAGCAGGTGTTGCAGATGCAGAGCACCGCCCCGGCTGTCCCCCGGCTGGGCGTCCTGCAAGGCCAACCGCGAACCGAGGCGCCAGCACGGCGTCGCGCAGGGGTGCCGCGGGCTACCGGTGCCCTGGGTGCCAGCGCTGATCGTATTCGGCAACAACGCAAGGTGGACAATTTCGAGCTGATGTACCGGGTGGTCGACGACCCTGACCGAGGCGCGGGCCAAGTACAACGACGAGCGCAGATCGGCGGCTACGCCGACCGGCCTGGAGATGCAAGCGCGACGCCGTTCGCCGCACCGCCGGCCTCACCTACTGGTCGCGCTGGGGGCGCGGGCAGGAGACGTCGGCGAGGACCTCGCACCTGGACGGCCGTATGGCCGCCGTTCGTGAAGGGAATGCAGGGCGACGATCCGCGCTACCTGAAGGTCGCGACGCCGAAGCACTACGCGGTGCACAGCGGCCCGGAGCCCGCCTGCCACGGCTTCGACGCGGAAGGCCGGCGAGCCAGGATCTCGTGGAGATCATCGCCGGCGTTCCACGCGGCGATGGTGGAAGGGCGCGCCGAGTCGATCATGTGCGTCTACAACGCCGTCAACGGACGCCCGGCTGCGCGAGCGACGACCTCCCAGGAAGCGCCCTGGCGATGGCGGGCTTCGCGGGTACGTCGTGAGCGACTGCGGCGCGGTGGGCGACATCCTGAACGGGCACAAGTTCGCGCCGACGCTCGGCGGGGCGGCGGTGGCCGCGGTCAAGGCGGGGACGGACCTCACCTGCGGCACCGAGCAAGACGCTCGTCGACGGTGAAGGCCGGCCGCATCGCGGAGGCGGGTCGACCGCGCGCTCGTGCGCCTTTCACGGCCCGCGTTCGCCTCGGCATGTTCGACCCGCCCGGAGCCGCGTGCCCCCTTCCTCGAAGATCCCGCTCTCCGAGAACGACTCCGCGGCGCACCGGCAGCTGGCGGTCGAGGCGGCGCGGAAGGCGATCGTCCTGCTGAAGAACGAGGAGGCCTCCGCCTCTCGGGCCCGCGGTGAAGACGATCGGGTGGTCGTCGGCCCGTCCGCGGACGACCCCGTGGCGCTCCTCGGCAACTACAACGATCTGCGGCAGGTGACGCCGCTCGAGGGGATCGAGAAGCAGTTCGCGGGCACGCGCGCGTCCGGTACGCGCTCGGCGCGAACCACGGCCAGCACGCACGCGCTCGTCGCCTCGACGGCACTCTCGGCCGAGGGCGGCGTCCGCGGCGTGGGCCGAGTACTTCGACAACGCCGACCGCAGGGCGAGCCGCTGGCGGACCGAGCCGCGGGCGTACCTCGACATGGAAGAGGACCCCGCGATCGCCGCCGCCGTCGGCCAGGGCGCCTTCTCGGTTCGCTGGACGGCGACGCTCGTGCCGCCCGCGTCGGGCGAGTACGACCTCACCGTCCGCACCGGCATGCGGGAACCGCACGGCCCGCGCGCGCCTCCTCCCTGGACGGGAACGAGGTCGACCTCGGCACGGGGCCTACGACGCGGGGATGACCTCGGGCCAGGCGGCTCCGCTGCCAAGCCGCGGCGTCCGCCCCACGCCCGGCTGACGCTCGAGGCCGGCCGGAAGTACGCCCTCGTCGTCGAGTACGTCAGCCCGGCTCGGGCGGCACGCTGCAGGTCGGGTGATCCTGCCGGCCGAGGCGGCCTCGCCGAGGCCGAGTCGCCGTGAAGGACGCGGACGTCGCGCTCGTGCGTTCGTCGGCCTCAGCTCCGAGCTGGAGGGCGAGGAGATGCGCGGCGTGAACATCCCCGGCTTCCTCGGCGGCGACCGCACGAGCCTCGACCTTCCCGAGCCGCAGGAGAAGGCCGTGCGGGCGCTCGTCGCGACGGGCAAGCCGGTGGTCGTCGTGCTCACGAGCGGAGCGCGGCCGTGACCTCGGCCGCGCAGGGGGCCCGCGCCGTGCTCGCGGCCTGGTACGGCGGCGTGGAGGCGGGCACGGCGATCGCCGAGACGCTGTCCGGCGAGCAACCCCGCCGGCCGGCTGCCCGTGACGTTCTACCGCGGCGTCGACCAGCTCCCGCCGTTCACCGACTACGCGATGAAGGGTCGGACGTACCGCTACTTCACGGGCGACCCGCTCTATCCGTTCGGCTTCGGCCTGAGCTACTCCACCTTCGCGTACTCGAACTCGTCGCGAAGCGGACGGCGAAGGGAGGCGAGGTGCGGGCGACGGTGCGCAACACCTGGCCGCGAGGGCGACGAGGTGGTCGAGCTCTACGCCGTCGCCGGCGGCTCCGGCGAAGGGGCGTTCGTCCGCAGCCTGCGCTTCCGCCGGATCCGCCCCGAAGCCGGGCGAGCCGCAGCGTGATCTTCGCCCTCGCGGATCGGGGCGCGAGCTGCCGATGGGCCCGGTCGAGATCAGCGCGTCGGCGGCGGGCAGCCCCCGGCGGGCACGCCGCCGCACGTGAAGGGCCGGATCTACGACCGCGCGCTCACTCCTCGTCGAAGATCGCCTCGATGCTCACCACGCCGTCGATCAGGTGAGCCGCGCGGCAGACGTCCCACATCTGGTCCACCGGGAGCTCGTACCCGACGGCCTGGTCGAGGAGGACCATCACCCGCGGGTCTCCCATCGGGAGCCAGCCGTGCGGCGGGACCATCACGTCGAGTGGGGTGTGGCGCAGCGGAACGCGACCCCCGCCGCGACCACGCGCCGGGACGGCCCTCGGGTGTGCTGACGCGGCTCTGCATGCCTTCGTGACCTCCCCGACGCCAGTTCGCGCCGACCGCGAGGTTGCGGCAGGATAGCAGACGCCGGCCCTCCGATCCCCGGGGTGGTGCGCGCCGAGAGGGAGACCCTTGGGAACACCGGTCGGCGAGCCGCTCGACACGTTCGAGGTACTGGCTGACGCCGCACGGGCTGCGCGGCTTCCTGACGACTCACTGTGTTCTGGTTCGAGGCCGCCGCGCGCGGGGGAGCCGGTCGGGCCGCGCGGAGCGGTACGGCGCGCGCCGACGAGGCCCGCTGCGCGGCGGCGCTATCCGGGTGCCGCGCCCGCTCGGCCCTCGCCCCCGGCAAGGCCGCGGGCCTGGCCGCCGAAGGCGAAGCGCCGGCGGCGAGCACGCGTTCTGGCGCGGGTCGCTGGGGCCGCACGGTCGCCCTGCAGGGCGACAGCGGCTTCGCGAAGTTCGACCCTCGAGGTCTCGGACTCGCAGCTCCTCTACTGGGGCATCGTGTTCTGGGGCAACGGCTACTACGACGCCGAGGAGACCCACAGCTTCGTCGCCCTTCGCGTGGATGGACTGGTGGAGGGTCGGCGACGCGAAGCAGCAGCACGTCAGCGACTCCGTGTTCGACCCGCGGCTGCGGCGCGTGGTGAGCTCGGGCGCGGAACCCTGGCTCGGGTCGTGGCGCACCACGACGGCTGGCGCGACCCGGACACCGGTACCGGCGTACGACGACGTCCTCGAGGTGCACTGGGGCCGCTACCCGGAGCCGGCGTCGCGCGAGGTGTATCACCTCGGCCGCGGCTCGGCACGATCCGCTTCGAGACGTTCAACCGGAAGGAGCCGAGCGGCGTCCGCTACCAGTTCGCGGAGTACTTCGAGCGCTTCACGCCACCGCCGGCGCCGACCTCCCGTGGGTCGATCCCTTCCACAACGCGACCTACGTCCCGAACGGCTACCGGAGGACTTCACCGTCCCGCCTGCAGAGGAGGCGCTGTCTCCAGCCACCTCCGGGGCTGGTCGGGCACACCGGACGTGGCGATCACGACCGCCGCCGGCGACGAGGGCGAGCCCCTCGAAGATCGTCCTGCGGGCCGGGGCGGGCGTGTCGGCCGTGCGGTCGCCTTCGCGCCACCTCGGCGTGGATTCCGGTGACCCCCGGCCAGCGCTATCGGCTGAGCGGCCGGCTCCTTCGGCGCTCGCCGAGGGACAGCGTGTACCCTGGACTTCGCCGACGGCGCGGGCCAGGGCGGCGCTTTCGAGGACGCGCACGCGGCGGCGGCGAGCGAGGGCGCCTGGGAGGGCATGGCCGCCGAGACGACCGTCAGGCCGTCGACGACCGGCATCCGCGTCCGCCGTGCGCGACCCCAGGGCCGAACGAGGCCGAAGCCTTCGCCGACGCGATCACTCGCGTCTGCCGAGGGCTCGCCGCGGTCGCCGGGCGAAGGCTCAGCCTTCCGGCTCCGCGAAGACGGATCCTCCTCTTCAGCGTCGTCAGTCGAGCAGCGCTCGACCAGCAGGCCGCTGCTCGAGCGCAGAGGCTCCCGGTCGTGCCGAACCGAGATCGCGTCGTAGGCCGAAGCGCGCGCGGACGGCGTCGATGGCCGACGCGACCGGCCGATGCCCGCGATCGTCCTCGAAGAAGGCCGAGCTGGCGCGACGGTCCCGAAAGGTTCGCCGAGGGCGACGCCCACGAGGCGAGCCCGCCGCCGGGTCCAGGCCTCGGCCAGCGGCTGTCGAGCCGCCGCGTGCGCACCGTCTTCTCCTCGTTCGTGGGCCGGTCGAGGGTCCGCGAACGGGCGAAGGTCTCGAAGTCCGAGTAGCGCATCTTCAGCGGCGACCCGTCCAGGCCAGGTCTCGCGCCGCCGCGCCCGCCAGCAGACGCGCTCGCACAGGGCCAGCGGCTGGCGCTCCACCTCCGCGCAGTCTGCGACGTCGGCCGAGAAGATGCGCTCGTTGGAGATGGACCCACGGTCTCGTGCTTCGCGTCCTGCTCGAGGAAGGCCGGCGGTCGCGGCGGGCGCCGGTCGGCGACGAAGCGTCGAGGCCCCGACGGACGCCGTCCGCGATCGCGCCGAACCGCGTCCGCAGAGGCCCCGGAGGCAGGTGGAGGAGACTGGCCGATCGTGTGCACTCCGGCCGCGACGAGCTGGCTCTCGGTGACGGGTCCGATCCCGGGGACCTTGCGGACCGGCAGCGGCAGGCCGCGATTCCTCCTCGCCGATCCGGACCATGAGGACGCCGGCCGGCTTGAGCCCGCTCGCGATCTTGGCGACCATGCGCGTGCCGCGACGCCGGCGCTCGAGGGCAGGCCGAGCTCCGACTGGACGGCGTCCACATCCGCCAGACGACGCGCTCGATCGTGGCATCCGGCCCGCTGTCGCCCAGCTCGGCGCCGACGTCTCGCAGCCCGCGAAGTCGACGAAGAACTCGTCGATGGCACCATGGCCCGGACCTCCGGTGAGAAGCGGTCGAGGATCGCGCGGACCCTGGCCGAATGCAGCGAGTAGACGCCGTGCCGCGTAGGAGGAAGACGGCGGCAGGGCGAGGCGCGCGGCCTGGGCCGTCGGCATCCCGGAGCGGACGCCGAGCGGCCGCACCTCGTAGCTGGCCGACGTGACCACGCCCCGCGAGCGCGAGCCGCCCACGATCACGGGCCGGCCCACGAGGCTCGGGTCGAGCAGGCGCTCGACCGACACGAAGAACGTGTCGAGGTCGAGACAGCACAAGCGCGCCTTCGGCTCGTCTTTCGCCACGGCTCGTCGAGTCTAGCGGCCGGCCGCGCGGGGAGGTCCGCTCCCTCGTGCCCGCGGTCGGATCTCGTCGATGCGTGGAGCCGGTCCGACAGCCGAAGGGTAAAATCCGCGCTCCAGCCACATCACATTCGCGCCGCGCCGGGCCCTCCGCCCGAGCTCGGCAGGAGACCGAGCCCTGATCGGCCGAGCCCTCGCGCACTACCGGATCACCGCCGCGATCGGCGCCGGCGGGATGGGCGAGGTCTACCGGGCGACGGACACAGCTCGGCCGCGACGTGGCCTCAAGGTGCTGCCCGCCGGAATGGCCTCGATCCCGGGGCGCCTCGAGCGCTTCCGGCGCGAGGCGAGGGCATCGCTCTCGACCACCCCGGGATCGTCACCGTCTACTCGGTCGAGGAAGCCGACGGCGTCCACTTCCTCACGATGCAGCTCGTCGAGGGCCAGCCCCTCGACCGCGTGGTCCCCGACGGCGGGCTCGCCCCTCCCCAGATCCTCGAGATCGCGACGGCGCTCGCCGCCGCTCTCGGCGCCGCCCACGAGAAGGGCATCGTCCACCGCGACTTGAAGCCCGCGAACGTCGTGGTCACGGCCGACGGGCGGGTGAAGGTGCTCGACTTCGGCCTGGCTAAGATGGCCGTCCCGGAGCCCCCGGACGCGTCCGATTCCCAGATGCCCACCGACCTGCGGACCCGCGACGGCGTCGTGATGGGGACCGTCCCGTACATGTCCCCCGAGCAGGTCTCGGGCCTCCCGGTCGACCACCGGACCGACGTCTTCTCGCTGGGTGTCCTCCTCTACGAGCTCGCCACGGGCCGCCGGCCGTTCCAGGGTCGCTCCTCGGCGGAGCTCGCCTCGGCGATTCTCCGCGACGCGCCGAAGGCGCTCGAGGAGGTGCGCTCGGACCTCCCGGAGGGTCTGCGGAACGTCATCTCGCGATGCCTCCAGAAGAAGCCGGAGGACCGTTTCGCGACGGCGCGCGAGATGACGGAGGCGCTCCGGGCCCTGCGGGGCGAGCCGTCGTCGATCGCGCCGATGGCGCCGGCTCCTTCCGCGGCCGCGGCCCCCGTTCCGTCGACGGGCGCGCGACGGAAGGCCGAGGGCTTCTGGGTCGCCGTCCTGCCCTTCACGCACCGCGGGTCCGACCCGGCGGTCGAGGCCCTGGCCGAGGGGATCTCCGACGACGTCGTCACCGGGCTCGCGCGCTTCTCCTACCTGCAGGTCATCTCCCACCTTCGACCCTCAAGCACGCGGGCGCGGCGGTCGACGTGCGCGCCTTCGGGCAGGAGGTGGGAGCCCGCTACGTGATCGAGGGCTCGCTCCGCCAGGCGGGGCCGGTGCTGCGGATCGCCGTGCGCCTCGTCGACGCCACGACCGGCGCGCACCTGTGGGCGGAGACCTACAACCGCCCCTTCGCGGCGGAGGGATCTTCGAGATCCAGGACGACGTCGTCCCCTGCATCGTCTCGACGGTCGCCGACTGGTACGGGATCCTGCCGCGCAGCATGAGCGAAGCGGTGCGGAGCCGACCCGTCGAGGACCTGAGCCCGTACGAGGCGCTGCTGCGCGCGTTCGGCTACTACTCGCGGGTGACCCCGGAGGAGCACGCCACCGTGCGTCCGATCCTCGAGCGGGCCGTCGAGAAGGCGCCGGGCCACGCGGCCGGCGACGCCGCCGCCCTGCCTGGGAGCGAGCACCGGCCTGCTCAACCTGTTCGACCCGGCCTCGGCGCCGAGCGGCAGCGCGCGCGCGCGGTGGAAGGCGTCCTCGGCGGTGCTGGCCGCGCCAAGGTCAAGGGCGCTGGCGCAAGGCCCACGAGCCTGGATGGAAGCTCGACGCCCTGCAGGCGCCGCGGAGCGCGCCTGCGCCGTTCCAGCAGATGGGGTCTTCGATCGGCGCCCGGCAACCGCCTGCTCTCGCCGGCCGGGAGCGGCCTGCGCTCGTGGACGAAGAGGTGCATCAACCCGGCCTGACTGGGTGGTACGCTCCTGTCCTGCAGTCTGGAGGTGCTCGGCCGCTGGTGATGGAGGTGGAGGAAAAGCTCGCGCCCTGATGGGGTAGTGGTCATTGCACGCGCTGATGGCGGGCGCTCTACGGCGTCAGCTCGGCGAGCGCGCGGCGGCCGCCGGACAGGTGCGGGACGGGCTGGCGCTCCGGCCCGACCTCGCTCGTGTCGCGCCCGAGCAGTTCGCGAAGTGGTATCTCCCCGATCTCGTCGAGCGACTGGTCGACGGGCTGCGCAAGGCGGGGCTGGACGTCCCGCCGCCGGCCGGAGCACGCGCGCCCGAGGCCGCCACCGCCGGGCCATCGGCTCCCGCGGCATCGAGCGGCGCTCGCGCGGGACCCCGACGCCGTGGCGATCGCCGTGCTGCCGTTCTCCGACATGAGCCCCCTCCGCGACCAGGCGTACCTCTGCGAGGGGATGGCCGAGGAGATCATGAACGCGCTCGTGCGCGTCGAGGGGATCCGCGTGGCCTCCCGCGCCTCGGCCTTCCGCGCGCAGCGCGAGGGCCACGACGTGGCCTCGATCGCCCGCGCGCTCGCGGTCGGCCACGTCCTCGACGGCAGCGTGCGGACCGCGGGCAACCGGCTGCGCGTCACGGCGCAGCTCACCGACGTGGCGACGGGCTTCCACCTCTGGTCGGAGCGGTTCGACCGGGACTCGGCGGACGTCTTCGCCGTGCAGGACGAGATCGCGGCGGCGTCGTCGAGGCCGTGCGGGCCCGGCTCGGACCGGGCCCGCGGGCCGTCCCGGCGCGGCCGCAGCCCGCCAGCCTCGAGGCGTACCGCGCCTACCTCACCGGCCGCTACCTCCGGCACTCGAAGAACGACCATCACGGCGCGATGCGGGCCTTCGAGGAGGCCGTCCGCCTCGACCCGTCGCACGCGCCGTCGTGGGTGGGCCTCGCCGAGGGAGCGGTGCTGGCCGCGCTCTACGGCGCGCTGCCGGTCGCGGCGGCGCTGGCGAAGGCGAGGAGCGCGCTCGCGGCGGCCCGGCAGCTGCAGGGCGAGTCGGCCGACGCGCTCGCCGTCGAGGGCCACACGGGCTTCGCCGAGCGGCGCTGGCGCGACGCGGAGACGGCGTTCCGTCGCGCGCTGGAGCTCGAGCCGGGGCACGTCCTCGCGCTGGTGCCGTTCGGGCAGATGCTCTGCTTGTGGGGCGCCCCCGACGAGGGCCTGTCGCTGGCGCGCGCGCGCGGGCCGCCGACCCCCTCGCCGCCCTGCCGTGCGCGGCCACCGGCGTCGGCCTGCTCCTCGCCGGCCGTCGCGACGAGGCCGAGGGCTTCTGCGCGCAGGCCCTCGCCATCGAGCCGGAGAACTCGCTGGCGCTCTGGGCCTCGTGCATGGCCCTCGTCGGCGTCGGCCGCCGACGAAGGCGTCGAGCGGGCGGGGCGGCGGCCCTCGGCGGGCGGGCCCCGTTCTTCCTCGGCCTGCCTCGGCTGGGCGCCGGCCTCGGCGGGTGGAGCGACGAGGCAGCGCCGCCGCGCGCTCGGAGAGCTGCGCGCGCACCCCGCGGCGCCCCGAGCGTGCGTGCCGGGGAGGCCCGCTGGGCGCTCGCTGCCTTCGGCGAGGCGGACGCCGCTCGCGCGGCTCGCGCAGGCCGAGGCCGAGTACTGGGTCGTTCCTGTACTTCACCGGCCTCCCCGCGTCGATCCCTTCCGCGCCGACGCGTTCGCGGCGCTCGTCGCGCGACTCGAGCTGCCGTTCGAAGCGAGGCCGCCGGCGGTGATCGGCACGACCCTCGCGAACTACCGCGTGACATCCGCGATCGGCGCGGGCGGCATGGGCGAGGTGTACCGCGCGACCGACACGAAGCTCGGCCGTGAGGTGGCGATCAAGGTGCTGCCCGAGGCGCTCGCGCAGGACGGCGAGCGCCTCGCCCGCTTCGAGCGCGAGGCGAAGCTGCTGGCATCGCTCAACCATCCCGGCATCGCGCACGTCTACGGCTTCGAGCGGGTGACGCTCGACGGGGGCGCCCCGGCCCACTTCCTGGCCATGGAGCTCGTCGAGGGCGAGGACCTCGCCGAGCGGCTGAAGCGCGGCGCGATCCCCGTCGACGAGGCGGTCGAGATCGCCAGGCAGATCGCGGAGGCGCTCGAAGAAGCGCACGAGAAGGGCATCGTCCACCGCGACCTCAAGCCCGCCAACGTGAAGGTCACGCCGGACGGCAAGGTGAAGGTCCTCGACTTCGGGCTCGCGAAGGCGTGGTCGGGCGAGGGGCCGGGCGCGACGTCGAGCGCGGACCTCTCGCAGTCGCCCACGCTCGCGCACACCGGCACGGCGGCCGGGATCATCCTCGGCACCGCGGCCTACATGTCGCCCGAGCAGGCGCGCGGCAAGCGCGTCGACCGGCGCGCCGACGTCTGGTCCTTCGGCGTGGTGCTCTTCGAGATGCTCACCGGCCGGCGGCTCTTCGCGGGCGAGACGGTGAGCGACGTGCTCGCCGGAGTGCTGAAGACCGACCCCGACTGGGGCGCGCTGCCCCGGGACACGCCCGAGCCGGTTCGCGGGCTGCTGCGGCGGTGCCTGGAGCGCGAGCCGCTCGAGCGCCTGCGCGACATCGGCGAGGCGCGGGTGCTCCTGTCGCGCCGGCTCGAGCCGGCTGCCGCCGAGCTTCCGCCGTCCGCCGCGTCGCGTCGTCGCGCGCTCTGGCCCGTCGTCCTGCCGTGGGCGCTCGTGGCGCTCGTCGTCGCCGGCGCGCTCGCGACACGGCGCCAGCCTCCGGCGGACGGATCTCGCGGGCCAGAGACCGTTCGCGTCACGGTCCCCGGGCCGGGGCCCGAGTACGCGATGGACGCGACCGAGCGGCCGGTCGTGTCCGCGGACGGGCGCACGCTGGCGGTGGCGCTCCGGGGCCCGCAGGGCAACGCGCTCTTCGTCCGTCCCCTCGACGCCTTCGAGCTCCAGCCCGTCGAGGGCGGAGGGCACCTGCCGTTCTTCTCGCCCGACGGCCGGTCGCTCGCCTTCCTCCGCTTCGGAACCGTCTGGAAGATGGACCTCGCCGAGCGGCGGCCCAGCCTGGTGGGCCGGCTCAACGAGAACGTCTGGAACGTCGGCTTCGCAGCCTGGCATCCCGACGGGCGGCTGCTGATCCCCGGGATCGCCGGCCTGTGGTCCCTGCCCGTCACGGGCGGCGATGCCGCGCTGCTGGTCGCGTCCGACGCCGCGGCCCAGGAGAAGGTCGCGGCGGTGTCCGTGCTGCGGGACGGGCGCCTGGCGCTGACGATCGCCAGCCGCGGGGTCGCGCGCGTGGAGATCCGGGCGGCGGACGCCACGGCGCCCCGCGTCGTGGCGCGCGACGTCGAGCAGGGCGCCGTCGTCGGCGACGTCCTGCTCACGATGCGAGGCGGCCAGTGGCGGGCGTCGCGGCTCGATCTCGAGCGCCTCGAGCCGAAGGGCGCATCGGTCTCGCTGCCCGATGTGCCGGCGGGGACGCTGATCGCTCCCTCGCTGGCCTGGATCCCCGGCGCGGCCCTGCCGCCGCGCGAGCTCGTGTGGGTCGCGCGCGACGGGGCGGCCACGAGGCTCGACCTCGACCTGGCCCCGGGATACCTGCGCTGGCCGCGCCTCGCGCCCGACGGCCGTCGCCTGGCCCTCGGCAGCCTCAAGCCGGGCGAACCCGGCGGCGCCTTCGGCGGCGTGCGGATCGGGGTGGTCGACCTGCAGACGCGCCGGCTGACGTGGCTCGACGGCTTCAGCGAGCCGGTCTGGTCCGCCGACGGTCGGCGCGTGGTGATGTCCCTCTGCTGCAGCCCGAGCGGGATCGCCGAGCAGGTGGCCGACGGCGGCCGGCGGCTCGAGCCGCTCTTCACCGTCGCGTCCGGCGAGGCGTATCCGACCTCGACCAGCCGCGACGGGAGATGGCTCGTGTACTACGGGCGAGAGGGCGACGGCGCCTCCACGGAGCGGGACCTGAGCGACGTCTTCGTGCTGGACCGCCGCACGGGCGAGCGGCGGCGCCACGCGCTCGCGGGCAGCCAGCGCGCCGGGCGCCTGTCGCCCGATTCCACGTGGCTCGCCTACGAGACGACCGAGGGCGACCGTAACCACGTCCACGTGGTCTCGTTCCCGGCGCTCGACCGGGACTACACGGTCTCGGTCGACGGGGGCCAGGAGCCCGTGTGGTCCGCCGACGGGAAGGAGCTCTACTACCGCCGCGGCGCGGACGTGGTGCGGGTGGTGGTCCCCGGCCACGGCGAGACGGTGAGCTGGCCGCCTCCCTCGGTGCTCTTCAGCGGGAGCTACGTGTACGACGACACCGGCGACCAGAGCTATGACGTCGCCCCCGACGGCCGCCTCCTGATGATGCGGCCGCGGGAGAGCGGCCGCGTCACGATCCAGGTCGTCCTCGGCTGGCTGGCCGAGGTCGAGGCGCGGCTGCGCCGCGCGAGCTGAGCGAGCGTCCCGTCAGCCTTCCCGCGGATAGCCCTCGCGCCGCCAGGCCAGGGTCCCGCCGGCCATGTTGACGACGTCGGTGAAGCCCGCCTCGCGCAGCAGCGCGGCCGCGCGGGCCGAGCGCGCCCCGGAGCGGCAGATGGTCACGACCGTCTCGTGCTTCCGCGAGGCGATCTCGCCGAGGCGGGCCGGCAGCTCGCCCAGCGGGATGAGGTGCGCGCCCGGCACGTGGCCGAGCTCGCCCGTGAACTCCTCGGGCTGCCGCACGTCGAGCAGGAAGGGCGTCTCGCCCGCGTCCAGACGTCGCTTCAGCTCGGCGACCGACCACTCCGGGACGGCGGCCGGCGCGGCCGCTCCGACGGGCGCCGTCGCGCAGGCGCACGCGGCCGGGGCGTCCGACGGCGCGAGGACGGGGCCGGTGTCGCGCGTGCCCTCGTTGTTGAGCCGCAGCGTCTCGATCATCCAGACCGGCGTCGGCCGGGCGGAGGCGCCCGCCCAGCTCACGTAGTCCGCCCGCGAGCGCGGCGCGAGGTTCGGGTTGCCGGCCCGCTCGGCCGAGACCGTCGACTCCGTCCGGCTCGCGTAGTCGTGGCCCGGGAGCACGAGGGTCGACGCGTCGAGCGAGGGCACGACGCGCGTCAGGCTGTCCCAGTGCTCGCCGGGGTCGCCGCCCGGCAGGTCGGAGCGGCCCGCCCCGCCGATGAACAGCCAGTCGCCGGTCAGGATGCGGCCGGGGAGGAGGAGCGAGAGGCTGTCCTTCGTGTGGCCCGGCGTCTCGATCGCCTGGATCGTCACGCCCCCGACCTTCAGCGTCGCGCCGTCCGACAGGCGGAGCGAGACGTGGCGGCTCCCGGCCCGCGGGTGCATCGCGTACTGCGCGCCGGTGCGCTCGGCGAGCAGGCGGCCTCCCGACAGGTGGTCGGCGTGGGTGTGGGTGTCGAGGACCGCGCGCAGGGTCCAGCCGCCGTCCGCGAGGTGACGGAGGTAGCGGTCGGTCGAGCCGAGGACCGGGTCGACGAGGGCCGCGTCCCGCGTGAGCGCCGAGCCCACGAAGTACGTGCGACACGCCCCGTCGTTGAGCTGCCCGAGGACCAGCTCTTCGCGATCGTCCACGCGCCACCTCCGCGCCCGCGAGCGGGCGCCTGTTGGTCCGTCCCGGTCCTAGCGAATGCCCTCGGCGACGTACAGGATCGAGCTGTCGTCGCGGTACGTGTACGCGTAGCTCCTGCCGTCCGCGCTGAGGACGACGTTGCCGACGAAGGCGGCGGGGTTCGTCGAGTTGCCCGTCAGCGCGAGCCACGGCTCGCGGACGCCGCTCGCGAGGTCGATGCGGTCGATGCGTCCCGCCTCGCTGGCGCCGCGCGCGGCCTCCTGGCCCGCCGCGCCTGAGGCGTCCACGAACAGCCAGCGGCCGTCGCCGCTGACCTGCAACGGCCGGTCGCCGGGACGGCTGGACGCGACCTCCCGCACCGGGCCGCCCGCCACGGGGTGCAGACCCAGGCGGCCGTCCTTGTCGGAGATCACGATGAACGCGCCGTCGGGTGTCACCGGAATCGTCGAGTTGAGGGCGTACACGCTGCCCACCTCGCCGATCGGGCGCGGGTCGCCGCCCTGGACGTCCTGCAGGTACAGGCGCGACCCCTTTCCCGGCTCGCTCGCGCAGAGGACGATGCGGCGCCCGTCGGGGAGGAACGAGGCCGCCTGGATCTGCTCGATCGGTCCTCGCGGCAACGGGCGCTGCGTGCCGGCCCCGGTCGGCAGCAGGACCGCCTGCATCGGCAGCGTCAGGCTGATGACCAGGGCCAGGCTTCCGTCGGGCGAGAGCGCGGCCGCGAGTCCCTTGCCGAGCCGCACCGGCAGCGAGCCGTCCATGCCCCGGATGTAGGCCGCGTACTCCGAGCCGCCGCCCTCGCCCTGCTCGCCGAACAGGAGCGTGCGGCCGTCGCGCGAGATGTCCGCCGTGTTGCCGTAGTCGAGCCAGGACAGGTCGCGCTCGGCGCTGTCGCCGGGGCCCCGCCCGAGGATGCGCGGCTTGCGGCGCTGCACGGTGAGCAGCACGCGGCCGTCGGGGCCGACGTCGTGGATCGAGAGGCTGCCCGGCGCGCGGAAGAGAGAGCGCAGCCGCCCGCTCCGGGACACCGCCCACAGGCTGTTGTCGGCGCCGGTCTTGGTGGCCGTGAACCACACCTCGCGGCCGTCGGGGGACCAGGTCAGCCCGCGGATGTCGGACCACCCCGCGGACAGCGTCGACACGTGGCCGGCGGCGTCGACGATGGCGATGTCCCCGCGGAAGTCGCCGACCAGGGGGTGCTCGCTGAACGCCACCGCGTCGCCCGTGGGGGAGACGCGGGGGAACTTCATCGACGAGGACTCGTGGACCACCTTTCCGAGCGGGTACTCGAGCTGCATGCGCGCGCCCGTGTCGTGGAGCACGGCGAGCGCCGCGGCGTCGGGGGACCAGCTCGCCTCCTCGACGTCCGCCAGCAGGTCGCGCGGCGCACCGCCGCCCATCGGCGCCTGCGCGAGCGCGTGGCGCTCGCTGCGCCGGATCAGCAGGTCGCCGGCGGCGGAGACGCCGAACAGCCGCTGCGCCTTCACTCCCAGCGGGCGGGACTCCGGGCTGCCGCGCTGGGCGACGTACACGTCGGGCTCCATGCCCGACCAGCGCGCCTGGTAGAGGATCTGCTTGCCGTCGGGCGCGAAGCGCGCGTCCTGGGCCCAGCCGTTCTGGAACGTGACGGCGTGGAAGACGACCTCCGGCGAGGCCTGCTGCCGCCCCGCGAGGTAGCCGGCCGCGACGCCCGCCACCGCCGCCACGGCGGCCAGCGCGGGCCAGAGTCGTCGTCGCCGCCCGTCGGCGCCCACCGGCGCGGCGGCTGAGGTCGTCGACAGGTGCTCGAGATCGAACGCGACGTCCCGGGCGGACTGGAACCGCTCGTCGGGGTTCTTCTCGAGGCAGTGGCCGACGATGCGCTCCAGCGCTGGGGGGAGCTGGCGGTTGGCGGCGGTGAGCGCGGGAGGGTCCTCCTTGAGGATCGCGTTCATCGTCTCCACCGAGGAGGCGCCACGGAACGCCCGCTGGCCGGAGAGCATTTCGTAGAGAACAGCCCCGAAGGAGAAGATGTCGGAGCGGTGGTCGACCGGGCGCGCGCGCACCTGCTCCGGGGACATGTACCCGACGGTGCCCATCACCGTTCCCGCGTCGGTGCCCGCTGCGTGCTCGAAGGTCTGCACCTCCGAGCCGCCCGCTCCGTCTCCCGTCAGGAGCTTCGCGAGTCCGAAGTCGAGGATCTTCACCCGCCCGTCGCGGGTCACGAAGATGTTCTCGGGCTTGAGGTCGCGGTGCACGATGCCCTTGTCGTGAGCCGCGGCCAGTCCGCGCGCGATCTGGACCGCATACTCGATCGCCTTGCGGGCGGGCAGGGCCGCGCCGCCGATGCGCTCGCGGAGCGTCTCGCCCTCGAGCAGCTCGGAGACGACGTAGGGCGAGCCGTCGTGGGCGCCCACGTCGTAGACCGCGAGGATGTTCGGATGGTTCAGCTGGCCGGTGCTGCGGGCCTCCTGCTCGAACCGGCGCAGCCGGTCGGCGTCGGCAGCGACGGCCGAGGGCAGCGTCTTGAGCGCCACCTCGCGGCCCAGGCGCGTGTCGCGAGCACGGTAGACCTCCCCCATGCCGCCCGCGCCGATCGCGCCGACGACTTCGTAGGGACCGATCCGGGTGCCGGCGGGGACAGGCATGGAGTCTTGGGTGCGATCGTACAATGCCGCTTCATCCGTGTCAGAGCGGCGCCCGTCCGGGGCGGCGGTCGCGGACTCGAGGAGACCGGCGATGAGCATCCGAATCCGTCTCGCGGCAGCGGCAGGGGTGGCGGCGCTCGGTGTCGCCGGAGCCCGCGCGCAGACCGCGCCCCCGTCGACGAAGCCGAACGAGGTCCGGCAGGGCTACACCAAGTACGAGCAGCGCGTGGCGATGCGCGACGGGGCGCGGCTCTTCACGTCCATCTACGTCCCGAAGACGTGCGACGTCACCCACCCGATCCTGCTCAACCGCACGCCCTACTCCGTCTCTCCCTACGGCGTCGACCAGTACCGCGAGGCGATCGGCCCCTCCGAGCACTTCACGAAGGCCGGCTTCATCGTCGTCTACCAGGACGTGCGCGGCCGGTACATGTCGGACGGGACGTGGGTCGAGGTGAGGCTGCACAAGGCGACGAAGGCTTCGCCGCAGGACACCGACGAGAGCACCGACACCTGGGACACGATCGACTGGCTCGTGAAGCACGTGCCGTGCAACAACGGCCGGGTCGGGATGTGGGGGATCTCGTACCCCGGGTTCTACGTGTCCGCCGGGATGATCGACGCGCACCCGGCGCTGAAGGCGGTGTCGCCACAGGCGCCCGTCACCGACTACTACCTGGGCGACGATGCGTTCCACAACGGGGCGTTCATGCTCGCCGCGAACTTCGGCTTCTACACGTTCTTCAAGCCCCGGCCCGGCGAGCCGCGGCCGCCCGAGCCGGGCCAGCGCTTCGACTACGGGACGCCGAACGGCTACGAGTTCTTCCTGGGCATGGGGCCGTTGTGGAGGGGCGCCGAGCGGTACGGCCTCCTCGACAACGTCCACTACCGCGTCAACCTCGAGCACACGAGCTACGACGACTTCTGGCGGGCGCGCTCGATCTGGCGGAACTTCCGCAACCTGCCGCCCGCCGTGCTCACGGTCGGCGGCTGGTTCGACGCCGAGGACCTGATGGGCCCGCTGCGGACGTACCGGACCATCCGGGCCGCCGGCAGCCCCGCCGTCGCCAACCACCTCGTGATGGGGCCGTGGACGCACGGGAGCTGGGCGCGGAGCGAGGGCACGACGGTCGGCAACCTCGACTTCGGGCAGGCGACCGGCGCGTGGTTCCGCGAGCACGTGGAGCTGCCCTTCTTCCTCGCGCACCTCGTGGACTCGAAGACGCCGCCCGAGCCCGTGTCGAAGGTCACCGTGTTCGAGACGGGCACGAACCGCTGGCGGAAGCTCGACGCGTGGCCGCCGGCGGGGCTCGCGTCGCGCACGCTCTACCTCCGGGACGGCGGGCGGCTGGTCGCCGAGGCTCCGTCCGCGGCCGGCGAGGCGTTCGACGAGTACGTCAGCAACCCGAACCGGCCGGTGCCCTACGTCGGCCACGTCCAGATGGGGATGCAGGGCGACTACATGACCGAGGACCAGCGCTTCGCGGCGACACGGCCCGACGTGCTCGTCTACCAGACCAACGTCCTCGAGGAGGACGTGACCGTCCTCGGGCCGATCGGCGTGACGCTCCACGTCTCGACGTCCGGCACCGACTCGGACTTCGTGGTGAAGGTGATCGACGTCTACCCCGGCAGCCTGCCGACGCCCGAGCCGAAGGGAGACGCGCCGCGGCCGGCGAACTACGTGAGGATGGGCGGCTACCAGCAGCTCGTGCGCGGCGAGCCGTTCCGCGGAAAGTTCCGCCGCGGCTTCGAGACGCCGGTGCCGTTCACGCCCGGCGAGCCCGACGTCGTGCGCTTCGAGCTGCCCGACGTGGCCCACACCTTCCGCCGCGGGCACCGGCTGATGGTGCAGGTGCAGAGCTCGTGGTTCCCGCTCACCGACCGGAACCCGCAGACGTTCACCGACATCCCGCGCGCGAAGCCGGAGGACTTCCGGCCGGCCACGGAGCGGGTCTACCGCTCGGCGGCGCGGCCGTCGTCGATCACGATCTCAGTCGAGCGGCAGCCCTGGGAGTAGTCGCGGCCGGCTCGCGCCGCGGCCCGCGGCGCGTCAGTGCCCGCTGGCGCCGAGGGGCAGGTGAACGGCCAGGCCGAAGACGGGAGTGAGCTCGCTCGCTCCCGGGACCCGGCTCGCGTCCTTGCCGAAGATGTTGTGCCAGTACTGGAACCCGACCGCGAGCTCCAGCGCCCGTGAGTCGCGTCCGACGAGCCGGCTGACGTCGACCTTCAGCAGGGGACGCGCGATGAACTCCGGCCGGGTCTCCCGGCCTGCCGCGTCCTTCCCCTTGGCGGTGTTGTAGTCGGCGACGCCGTCGAAGGCGAGCTGGACGCTCCCGATCCGGAAGGGGACGTGCCACACGGGCTCCACGTTGAAGCCGAGATCGTAGGTCTCACCCACGCCGAGGTGGCCGTTGTGGTTCCACTCCTTGCGCAGGTGCAGCCCCACGTTCACGAACCCCCGGCCTGCGGCGAACTGCAGGTTCGCCCCCGCGTAAAGGGTGCGCTCGTTGGGTGCGAAGTCGACGTTCTTCGCCTCGAGGTTCATCCCGACCTGGACGTCTATGTCCCGCAGCGGCCCGAGGGCGACGAGCGGCCGGCCCGCGATCCGATTGATCCCGGCGCCGAAGCGGAAGACGGAGTAGAAGCCCATGGCGCCCGCGCCTCCTCCCGCCGCGGGCTCCACCTCGTTCGACTTCTTGAGGACGATCTCGACGAAGTCGTGGCCGTACTTCCACGCGTCGACGTGCTTCAGCTCGAGGTGCTGGCGGGCGATGCTCGCCCCGTCCGGCTGCGAGGGCGTGACGACGAACGGGTTGCGGTAGTCCGGGCCGTAGACATAGCTCAGGGCGTCCTCGGCGAACCGCGGCGGCGCGAACGAGGCGACGGGTGCGGCGGCCGGCACCTCTTCGGCGGCCGCCCCCGGCGGCGTCGCGAGGGCGATGAGCGCGACCAAGAGACCGAGTGTCCTCATGGGGCCGTCCTCCATCGACGTCAAGATGGGGCCGGCTCCTGAAGACGGCCTGAAGGATGTGCATCGTCCACGTGGTACTTTCCCGCGGACGAGACGGCCAACACGGCAAGGAAAGTCCGAGGTGCCCCGATGCGAACGCCCTTCTCCGCGATCCTCGTCGCCGCGCTCCTGACGGTCTCTCACGCGAACGCCCAGACGACGGCGGCGCCGCAGCTGCCGGCCGAAACGGCCGCCCAGAAGGAGGCCCGGCTCGCCTGGTGGACCGAGGCGCGCTTCGGGATGTTCATCCACTGGGGCCTCTACGCGCAGGCCGCCCGCCACGAGTGGGTCAAGAAGTACGAGCGCATCCCGGACGCCGAGTACCAGAAGTACTTCGACAGGTTCGACCCCGACCTCTACGACCCGCGCGAGTGGGCGCGCCAGGCGAAGCGCGCCGGGATGAAGTACGCCGTCATCACGTCGAAGCACCACGAGGGCTTCTGCCTGTTCGACTCGGCGTTCACCGACTACAAGGCGACGAAGACCCCGGCGAAGCGCGACCTGCTGAAGGCCTGGGTCGAGGCGTTCCGCGCCGAGGGGCTGAAGGTCGGCTTCTATTACTCGCTGCTCGACTGGCACCACCCGTCCTACACGATCGACAGCAACCACCCCCAGAGCCCGGCGGACGCCGGCGACTACGACAAGCTCAACGCCGGCCGCGACATGGCGGTCTACCGGAAGTACCTGAAGGACCAGGTGCGCGAGCTGCTCACGAACTACGGGAAGATCGACGTCATCTGGCTCGACTTCTCGTTCGCCGGCGGCGGCCACGGCAAGGGGCGCGACGACTGGGATTCGGTGGGCCTCCTGAAGATGGTCCGCGAGCTGCAGCCCGGGATCATCGTGAACGACCGCCTCGATCTCATGGACGTGCCCGGCGGCTGGGACTTCCGCACCCCCGAGCAGTTCAAGCCGGCCGAGTGGGTGAAGATGAACGGCGTGCGGGTCCCGTGGGAGACCTGCCAGACGTTCTCGGGCTCGTGGGGGTACTACCGCGACGAGACGAGCTGGAAGGACTCGAAGCAGCTCATCGAGCTGCTGATCGACAGCGTGAGCAAGGGCGGCAACCTGCTGCTGAACGTCGGGCCGACCGCGCGCGGGCTGTTCGACCAGCGCGCCCAGGACCGGCTCGCGGCGATGGGCCGCTGGATGGACCTCAACGGCCGGGCGATCTACGGCAATACCCAGGCGCCCGACACGTTCAAGGCGCCGGCCAACAGCCTGCTCACGTACAACCCGAAGACGAACCGGCTCTACGTTCACCTCCTCGCGTGGCCGATGGGCGAGCTCGTGCTGCCCGGCTACGCCGACAAGGTGCAGTACGCGCAGCTCCTCCACGACGCGTCGGAGCTCCGCGCGAGCACGCGGCGGAGCACGACGTGGATCAGCGACGAGTCGCACGCCAACGACCTGGTGCTGAAGCTGCCGATCCTGAAGCCCGACGTGGAGATCCCGGTCGTCGAGCTGTTCCTGAAGTAGTCAGCGCTCCGCGCCGATCGTGGCTGCTCACGCGGAAGTAGTCGAAGTCGGCCGAGCCGCCGAGCGTCTTCGTCGCGAAGGCGAAGAGCGCGAAGCGGTAGCCCATGAAGTGGGGAAGCGTGTACTTCATCTTCAGCGGGGCGCCGATCGCGGTCCACGTCCGGCCGTCGAGGCTGTAGGAGAAGCAGGCCGTGTCGGCCAGGTCCTGGAAGTCGCACTCGACCCGCAGGTGCACGGACTTCGCGGCGAGCGGCACGCGCTGCGCCTCCACAGGCCCGCCCGGCTCGGCCGTGACCATCACCACGTACCGCCGCGCCCTCGCCTGCGGACGCCGACGAAGCCGTAGCCCTTCTGCAACGAGGCCGAGGCCCGCGACGTCGCCGTCCTTCAGGCGGCCGACGTCGAGCGCCGTCGTGCCGGCGGACACAGGGCCGAACGTCCGCTGCGGCGCAGGCGTGTTCCGCGCCGACACGAAGTCGGGGTCGACGCGGCCGGTCGTGAGCCGGAAAGCCAGGCCGCTCCGTCACCGACCAGTGCGCGCCGTCGGGGTTGTGGTTCCACTGCCAGACGAGGGGCAGCGCGGGCGCGCCCTTCGCACAGTGAACTCGTCGGAGGCGACGAGGCCCGGCACGGGCCGCGGCTCGCCGGCAGATCCAGAGTGTCGGGCACCTTGCCGTCCGTCGAGCACCGGCCGGCCGTCCTTCCTGGACGGGCACGAGGTACGGGATGCGGCCGACCGCGCCGGAGTCGCGGAACAGGTACGCATGAACGGCGGCCGTCGGGGGTGTCGATCAGAAGCCCTGCGCGATGCCGGTCACAGAGGAACGAGGCGCCCTTCGGCGAGGCCCCGCATCGATCTTCTCGGCGCGGTGCACGATCACGGTGCGCATCCCGCCCTTCGGCATGATGTTGAAGACGTAGTACCGGCCGTCGTGCTTCAGGAGCTGCGAGCCTTCGGCGGGAAGCCCGATCGATGTCGCGGGCTGGCATCATGACCAGGACAGCAGGACGTCCTTGAAGCCGCCCATTTCCAGGCGCCGAGGGCGATCTCGGGCTCGACGCAGGTCGCCGCCGCCGTCGGCTTGCGCCGTCGTCGAGGGCGAGTGGTCGTGGAGCGACGGCGCGAACGACGACGCCTTCCACGGCCCCTTCTCCGGGTCCTTCGTCGTGTAGACGTAGGTGCGGTTCGTGGTGCCGGAGAACGTCGACACGAAGAACGTGCCGTCGCGATACCGGAAGAGCTGGCCCACGACCCGCGCCCGTAGGCGTTCTTCCCGTTCGCGAGGTCGGCGCGTCGACGTGGTCGAGCACGTCGTAGGCGTAGCTCGCGAGGCGCCAGTTCACGGGTCGCTGGCCATCGCTGATCGCTTGAGCCCGGGCTCAGGTGCATCGTGGTGCTGCTCATGTAGTAGGTGTCGCCGACCCGCACCATCGCCATGTCGGGGACGTCGGCGTGGATGACGGGATTCGCCGCGCGATGCGGCGGATCGGCGGGCGCGCAAAGGGCGACGCCGGCCGAGAGCCCGGCGCCGAGCGAGAGGCCGCGACGAGGGGGCCGCCGTGCCACATGGCCCCGAGCCTCACCGGAGCTCGAGCTCGTAGACCGTGAGGCTTGCCGGCGGGAGCGTGAGCCGCTTCGGCGGCTCAGGTAAGGTACTACCTCGGCCATCGTCGCGGGCGGCCCGTTGAACGGACTGCCGCCAGGCGCCCGGGCGCCGACGCGGAGGCCGCCGTGACCTGCCAGACCCGCGCCGGTCCGCGCCGACCGTCGCGCCGGTCAGCGCCAGCTCGCATTCCTGCGGCGCCTCCGTCGGGTTGACCACCGAGACCGCCAGCGTCTTCCCGTCCGCGCTTCGGGCCGCGAAGACGTCGAGCGGGAACGTCGAGGCGCCCGAGGGCCGTGCCAGTTGTCGATCCCGACCGTGCCCTTCGTCGGCTGCTGGGGCGAGTCGCCCTCGACCGCCGCGGATGCGCGCCGGCGAAGTGGTCGTGGAGCACCTTCATGACGAGCCCCTCGAGCCGCAGCCCGACCGCGTCGCCCCAGGGATCGGTCGAGTTGCTCCCATGCCGCCCGTCGCGACGGCGAGGCCGACCTTCTCCGGGTGGCGGAAGAACTCGTGGTAGACGAGCGCGTTCGTGAGGGGGGTTGAGCATCGGGTGGTTGACGGGCGGCGCGCCGCCGTCCGTCGCGCGGTTGCGCGGCGACCACTCGTCGAACGCGAAGCGGATGTTCCTCTCCGCGAGCCCCGGCATCCGCTTTGCGTACTCGTCCCACGCCTCGGGCTTGAACTGCGCGGTTCGAGAGCCGGCGCGCCTTCAGCTCCATCGGCTCGTCGGAGGGCACGAACTTCAGGCTCGCCTGTCGACGTACAGGTTCGGAGTAGCCGTAGAAGTGCTCGCCGAGGTAGTCGATGTTCGGGGCGGCACGCTCGAGGAGGGCGCCCGTCCAGTCCTGCTTCCCCCGAAGAAGGGCGCAGCAGGTCGCCCCGGTCTGCTCGGGGAACGTGCCGAGCTGGCGGTTCTCGATGTAGCACCACGAGGCTTCCTCGGGGTCGCGCCCAGGCAGGCCGGCCTCGATCTTCTGGGTCGGCACTTCCGCATCGCGCGGACCATGAAGTTGCGCTTCTCGCGCGCACCGTGATCCGCGGTGTTGCTGCCGCGAGGCGCGCTCTTCCTGGTACCGGCGCGCCCCGGTCGGACGCCGCGTACGGCTTCCGGATGACTTGTTCGCCCTCGCCACCGCGCCGAGGCGCGTCGTGGCCGCGCCGTTCCATGCTCGACCTCCTCGGCCGCGGAGTGCGCGTCGCCGAGCCCGAGTTCACCGCGGTGAGGGCACGGCGCCGGCCGACTCGGCGAAGGTCGCGGTCGTCGATGCCCCATGTCGTTCGACTCGAGGCCGCTCCAGGCGAGCTCGCGCCGCGGCGGCCGAGATCGCGGTCGCCGACGCCGTCGCGCCAGTCGTAGGCCGAGACGAAGTTGCCGCCGGGCCATGGGCGATCTCGACGCCGAGCTCGGCCAGCCAGCGGATCGTCGAGGCGCGGAAGCCGGAGACGTTGTCGGCGGGCATCAGCGAGGCGACGCCGACGCGGAAGGCCCCGGAGCCATTGCCCTCGATCTCCAGCCGGCCGTCGGCGTGTCGGCGCCGCCGTGAAGCGCAGCGGCACCTTCGCGTAGCAGTCCGCCAACGGCGGCGCCGCGATCGTCTGCCGGTCGGCGAGGCCCGGGCCCCACACGAGGCTCACGCTCACCTTCGCGCCCGCGGAAGCCCGCCAGCGCGACCCGCCCGACGTAGGCGCGGCCCTTCTGGGCACGCGAGGCCCGACTGGCCGAGGCCGTGCAACGTCGCCCTCGAGCCTCACGAGCGGGCTCGCCTCACCGACGAACGCGCGCGCCGCGTCCATCTCGACGAACGCGTCGGGGCCGATCGGCAGCCAGCGCCGCTGCGGCCGCGGCGGCCGAAGCCGCCGTCCGCCTTGTCGGGTCCGGGCTGTGACGTCACGCGGTTGAAGAATTTCCGGTCCGCGAGCATCCTCACCAGACCTCCGTGTCGCCGGCTCCATGAAGCCGCCGGGCACGAGCGGTGAGATGGCGGCCGTCCTGGGCGTGCCGTCCACGCGCACCGCGACGGGCTCGGCCGCCGCCGCGCCCGCCGCCAGGACGAGAAGAGGGACCACGCGGACCACTGCCGACGATGAGACATGAGCGCGCTCCGTTCCGATCGTGCGTCAGTCGAAGGACGGCCTCTATCGGGCCAGCATCTCCTGCGCGGCGTTCGCCAGGAAGATGTAGCTCGCGCCGAGGTCGATGACGTACTCGTTCTCGCCCCAGAGGAACGGCCAGTCGTCCATGTTCTCGGGTAGTCCGGCTTGAGCACGAGGACGCCGGGGACGATGCCGCCCGCGATGAACGAGAAGTCCGCCCGGTTGTTTCCGTAGGCCAGGCGCTTGGGGCGGTTCCCGACCGCGGACACGAACGAGTAGTTGTGCGCCGGGTGCGTGCCGAAGAGGTAGTCGAGGCCGCGGGTCACGAGGTCCCGGCCGAAGAGGTCGGGGTAGGCCTTGTTCAGGAGGTAGTTCGTCGTGGCCCACTGGGGCGGCCTGCGAGTTCCCGGCCCAGCCGCAGTGCCGATCGGCACGCCGTACGGGTTCTGCTTCAGCAGGCCGTCGACCTCCGCCCGGTACTTCTCGGCGTACGGCCAGCTTCGCCGCGTAGGCCGCGTCCTTCTCGGGGATCGCCCGTGCCGCGAGGCCGATCGTCATGGCCGCGTTGCGGTCGAGGGCCGGCCACACGAGCTCGTCGAAGCGGTCGGCGAAGGCCTTCTCCTTCGTCGCGGCCATCAGCTGCATCACGGCCGTGAGCTCGGCGGCCTGGCCGAACCCGCCGAAGGGGCCCTGGGGCGCGGGTGCGGCCGGGCGCGCCTTCTCCTCGGCGTACGCCTTGCGCGCGAGCGCGAGGCACTCCTCGGCGAGCGCGTCGTTGTAGCCGCGGAGCGACCGGCTCGCCGCGGCGAGCGCGCCGATGCCCATGTAGTTCGAGAACGGCGTCGCGTCGGTGTAGACCCAGCGGTCGTCGGGCGTGCCGCTGCGGTCGCCTTCGACCTGCCACGGCGCGAGCGACGGGTCGTAGATCTTGTTGTCGGTCTGCGTCGAGCCGTCGCCGAGGTGGTGGTAGCGGTGGAGCTCGCCGTCCACGATGCCGCGCACGGGCGCGGCCGATCGAGCGGTACTGCGCCGCGACCTGCAACGCGCCGTGCTGGTACCTGGCATCCTGGGCCGGCCGTCGGGACGAGTGGATGTCGGCGAAGCGCAGCTTCTGGTCGACGAGCGTCTGGTCGTGCGCGGGCCGGAACGTCTCCCAGGTGGCCGCGAGCGTCGAGACGGTCGACGCGTGCGAGCCGCCCTGGATGTCGAAGTCGCCGGCGTCGAACCAGCCCCCGACCGCGAGGCCGGGGATCCTCTCGCCCGGCTTGAAGGGCGTGTTCGTCACGTCGCCCGTCCGGTAGCCGTCGAAGTGCTGCTCGTTGAGCGGGGCCTGCAACGCGTCGTCGAGGTGGGCCGCGCCGTGCCGCACGCGGTAGCCCTCGTTCACGAACATGTGGTCCAGCTCGGACCGGGAAGAAGACGTCGAGCGTCGGGTGCCACGCGCTCGTAGACGTCCTTCGCGATCGGGAACGCCGGCGTCGACTGCGGGCCGTAGCGGAGGAAGTAGAGGCCGGAGTCCGTGACCGCCGAGAAGTCGGCCACCGCGTAGTCGTAGCGGAGGTAGCGTCCCCACGGCCGCACCGGCACCCCAGCTTCTCCACCTGCGTCCGTCGGGGGCGGATCTCGACGAGCGACGCCGTGGCGAGCGCCTTGTCGTTCGCGTCGAGCTCGATGACCGCGCGCTTCGGCTGCGAGGGGTGATAGCCGACCTGCGAGAAGCCGATGACGGGCGGGCGCGTCCAGGCGGGGATGGTGTGCGGCTCGACCGACCACTCGGCGACCTTGCCCGTCGTCTTCGCCGCGAGCAGCGAGCGCACGACGTACCAGCCGTTCTGCGCGAGGTTCCGCCCGTCGGCGGCCCAAGCTCTCCCGCGAGCGAGCGGATCGTGACGAAGCGCTCGGGATCCTCGAGCGCCATGGGCAGGTCTTCCCGCTCGCGATCAGCTCCGCCTCCACGTAGCCCCGGTGGCCGTGCAGGTCGAACGTCGAGTGGCCCTCGAACTGTCGGATCTTCTTCTCGGGCGGCAGCGGCGGTCCGGGCCGTTCGGGTAGCGCGGGAAGACGCCGGGCCGGCCGTGACGAGGAACGTGTGCTCCCAGTACTGGGACGGGCGGAACTCGAGGTTGAAGCCGGCGCGGCCCTCGAGCTCGGCCGGCACCGGCTTGTCGACGAAGACGGCGGCGGAAGCCCTGGCCGTCGGGCGTGACGACGAGCTTCGAGTCGAAGGCGAACGCCTCGTAGCGCAGCGTCACTTCGATCGTGCCCGTCTTCGCGTCGGCGCTGCGCTCCACGACCTTCGGGATCTGGTCCCACTGCTCGGGGGTGGGGCTGAGGCGCACGGCGCCGCCGGTGGCGGTGCGGACGCCGTGGTGGATCATCTCGACGCCGGCCGTCTTCTCGTCGAAGAACATGCCGTTGTACTCGTTCGTGAAGACGAGCACGTCGAGGCCCCGCCTGGAGAAGTACTGCTTCTCGTTCAGGGCGAGCGGCTTCTCCGCCGCCGGTCGAACCTGGGCCGACGCGGGGGCGGCGGCGAGAGCGGCGGAGAGTGCGATGAGGGCGCGGGTCGTTCGGAGCATGGCCTCCTCGAGCGGGACGTCCAGCCGGATCATCGAAGAACCGGGCCGTCCCGGCAAGCCTCTCCGGCTCGCCGGAGCGCTGAACCCTGGGGCGGGGCAGGGCATGGGACCGGGCTCCCATCCCGCGGCCGGAGCGAGGGCGCGTGCAGCCCGGGGAGCTGCCGTACGAGAATGGGCTTCTCACCGGGAGGACAGGGATGGCACCGACGAAGCGGCTCCTCGCGACGGCCCTGACGCTGGCGATTGCTGCCGTGGCCGCCGCGCAGGTCCAGACCCAGGTGCCTCCGGTCGTCGCCGGCGCGAAGCCGGTGACGGTCGAGCGCATCAGGATCCACGGGGCCGCGCTCGAGGGCAACCTCGAGGGCAACGCGGTCGACCGCGACGCGATCGTCTTCCTCCCGCCGAGCTACGCGAAGGAGAAGTCGCGGCGGTATCCCGTCGTCTACGCGCTTCACGGCTACTCGATCGGCGCCGAGCAGTGGACGGGCGAGATCCACGTGCCGCAGACGATCGAGGGCGCCTTCGCCCAGGGCGCGCGCGAGGTGATCGTCGTCCTGCCCGACTCGAAGACCGCCCACAACGGCTCGATGTACTCGGGCTCGGCCACGACCGGCGACTTCGAGGCCTACGTCTCGCGCGACGTGGTCGCCTACGTCGACGCCCACTACCGCACGATCCCGAGCCGGTCGAGCCGCGGCCTCGTCGGACACTCGATGGGCGGCTACGGGGCGACCCGCATCGGCATGAAGCACGCCGACGTCTTCGGCAGCCTGTACGTCATGAGCCCGTGCTGCCTCGGGGCGCGCGCGGCCGGACCGGGCGCCGCGGAGCTCGAGAAGACGGTCGCGGCCATGAAGTCCCCGGCCGACGGTGCGGGCCTCAACTTCTTCGCGCGGGCCCAGCTCGCGACCGCCGCCGCGTGGTCGCCGAACCCGAAGAACCCGCCCCTCTACCTCGACCTGCCGACGAAGGACGGCGCGCCGCGGCCGGAGGTCCTCGCGAAGTGGGCCGCGAACTCGCCGCTCGCCTTCCTCGACCAGTACGTCGGCCGCCTCCGGTCGTACCGCGGAATCGCGATCGACGTCGGCGACCAGGACGGGCTGAAGGCGGACACGGTGAAGCTGCACGAGGCGCTCGACGCCTACGGCATCGCGCACGGCTTCGAGGTCTACCCGGGCACCCACACGAGCGCCGTTGCCGACCGCTTCCAGAACCACGTGCTGCCGTTCTTCAGCCGCAGCCTCTGCTTCGAGGCGAGCTGCCGCTAGCTTCGCCCGGCTCCGCGGAGCCCCCCCGCCACGGGCGGGCGAAAGAAGCGCCGATCCGGACGAAAGCCGCGCCCTGCCGCGACGGGTCCCGCCATCCGATCGTTCGAGTCGGAGGGAAGCGACGATGGAACGCGTGATCGAGGTCGTCGTCTGGTCGTGCCTCGTGGGGAGCGGCGCCACGCTCCTGATGGACGCCTGGCTCGTCCTGCTCCGGCGTGGCTTCGGCGTCCGGACGCTGGACTACGCCATGCTCGGCCGCTGGCTCGGCCACATTCCCCGCGGGACGTGGGCTCACGCGAGCATCGCGAAGGCGGCTCCCGTGCCCGGCGAGCGCGTCCTCGGGTGGTGCTTCCACTACGCCATCGGTGTGACGTTCGCCGCCCTGCTGCTGGCGGTGGCGGGCCTCGAGTGGGTCCGCACGCCGTCGCTGGCGCCGGCCCTCGCGATCGGGCTCGTCACGGTGCTCGCTCCGTTCCTCGTGCTCCAGCCCGCGCTCGGCTACGGAATCGCGTCGTCCAGGGCGCCGGACCCGGGCGCGGCCCGCCTCCGGAGCCTGCTCACGCACACGGTGTACGGGCTGGGCCTGTACGTCTCGGCCCGGCTCTGGTCGGCCCTCGCCGGCTAGGAGCGCCGCGGGCGGCGTCGCGCCGCGCGCCACGCGGCGGGCGTCGCGCCGTGCGCCCGCCGGAACGTGCGGATGAAGTGGGTGGGGTCCGCGTAGCCGACGCGCTCCGCGATGACGTCGACCATCTCGTCCGAGTGGAGCAGGCGACGCCGCGCCTCGGCCATCCGGCCGGCGGTGATCCACTGGACGGCGCTGCGGCCCGTCGCGCGGGTGAGCGCGGTCGTGACGTACGCCCGGCTGCGGCGCACCGCGCGCGCGACGTCCGCGAGCGAGAGACGCTCCAGGCAGTGGCTCTCGATGAAGCGGAGCGCGTCCGCGGCGATGCCGGCCGACGGCGGGGGGGCGTCGCTCTCGCGCCACGCGCGCTGCACCTCGTGCAGGACGAGAGTGAGGAGGCTGCGCCGGACGACAGCCGAGCCCTCGCTTCGGGCGTCGTTCGTGTCGACGAGCTCCCGGAGCAGGGTCTCGAAGAACGGCCGTCGCGCAGGCTCGATGGCGACGACCGGCGCGGCGCCCGCGCGGACCCTGTCGAACGGCACGAGGAGCGCCCGCTCGTCTCCCGGCGGGAGGCCGGCGACGGACACCGCGAGCTCGTACCACTCGAACCCGTCCGCGTCGGAGACGCGGTGCGGAACTCCCGCCGGCACGAGGAGCGTGTCGCCCGCCGCCAGCTTCCACCGCGCGGGGAGCTCCACGCTCGCCCGGCCGGCGCAGCAGTGAACGAGCGTCGCGAACGAGTGCGTCACGGCCGCCGATCGTCCGGGGCGGCCGGCGCGCGACCGCCGCGACGCGGAGACGGCTCCGCCGTGACCGCGGACGTCGTCGCGCTCGATGGGCTTCACCGCGGACGACCGTAGCGCGCGGTGAGGACCGCGGTCAAACGCGGAGGAGCGGCGAACGGCGTCGAGGGGCGCGACCGGCCGGCGCTAGCTGCCCGGGATGACCTTCACCTCGGCGTCGGGCGCGACGGACGCGATCGTTCCCTGCACCTGGGACACGATCCGGGGCGGCGCCACGAGCAGGAGCTCGTCCGCGTCGCCGTCGTGACGGAAGAACTCGACGAGCACCGGGACCTCGCGGCGCTCGTCCCGGATGGTGACCTCGAGGAGCGCGTCGTCGTCGACCTCGAGCGCGATGATCTCGTCGTAGAAGTCGTCGACGCCCTCGGCCGTGAGGTCGGTCTCGAAGTCCTCGGCCAGGCGGAGCAGGAGCGACCGCGCCTCTTCCGGCGTCAGCACGGCGAGAAGTCGGTCGAGGCCGATCGGCACGCCCATGGGTTCTCTCCTCGGAGCTCACGAACACTGTACGACGCGGCGGCGCCGGTGTCTCGCGCCGGGGCGGTTGGCGCCCCGAAGTGTAGCGCCGCCGGGCTCCGGTTGACGGGGCGCTTCGTCCCGCCGAGGATGAGGGCCCTGAACCGGGAGGCTCCATGTCCCTGACCCGCCGCGACCTCGCCGTCGCCCTCTCCGCCGCCGCCGTCGTGCTGGCCGCCGGCTCCGCCGCGCTCTCCGCCCCCGGCATCCTGACCTCGGCGGTCTTCGAATGGAAGGCCATGAAGGCCGAGCCGACGTCGGCGGGCGAGGTGCGCCGGGTCTTCCGGTCGCGGACGGCCACGCTCGACGAGCTCGAGTGCCACATCACGACCCTGAACGCCGGCGCCGCGTCGCACGCCCCGCACACGCACGCGAACGAGGAGGTGCTGATCGTGCGCGAGGGCAGCGTCGAGCTCTTCTACAGGGGCGAGTGGCACCCGGCCGGGCCGGGATCGGTCATCTTCCTGACCGGCACCGACCCCCACGGCATCCGCAACGTCGGCACGACGGCCGCGACCTACCACGTCCTCGCCTGGCAGGCGCCCGGCATGAAGCCCGCGCCGGCCAGCGCGGACTGAAGGCTCGGGTTCGCCCGCCGCAGGTCGGAGGCCTCAGGCGGGCGCCGTCCGACTCGCGCATGCCCGTCTCCTATGGCGAGCACGACCCCGCTCCCGAGCTGAGGGGCCACTTCTCGAGCTACTGGATCTTCCGCGCGGAAGCGCCGCTGCCGGACGCCTTCCAGCACAGCGTGCCGCCCGACGGCGCGGTCTCCGTCGCGAGCGGGCCCGGTGGGCCGACCCTCGTCCTCGGCCCGCGCACGGAGCCTTTCCGGCCCCAGGTCTGGGAAGGCCAGTTGCTCTACGGAGCCCGGTTCTGGCCCGGGGCGGCCGGCGCCGTTCTCGGCGACGTCTCGCGCCTCGTGAACCGCGTCCTGCCGCTCGTCGACGTCCTCCGGGAGGCCGAGGCGCGCCGCTGGTCCGAGGCGCTTTCCGATCGGCCGGACGACGAGGCGGCGGTTCTCCAGCTCGACGCGCTCTGCGCGCCGCTCGTGGAACGCTCCGGGCCGCTCGACCAGCCGGTGATCGCGGCGGTCCTCGCGATCGTCGAGGCGCCGGCGCGCACCGGAGTGTCGGCTCTCGCCGCGGCGAGCGGCCTGTCGGAGCGGCAGTTCCGGCGCCGGTTCGTCGCCGCGGTGGGCCTGACGCCGAAGGAGTTCGCCCGCGTGCGCCGGCTGCGTCTGTCGCTCCTCGACGCGCTGGCCCGTCGCGAGGCCCGCTGGGGAGACGTGGCCGCGGCCGGCGGCTACGCGGACCAGGCTCATCTGGTCCGCGAGTACCGCCGCCTCTGCGGTCTCCGGCCTCAGGCCTTTCGGGAGCACCTCGGCCGCATCCGCCACGGCCGGGTGACCTCCTGAGCGTCCGATTCGTTCAAGACGGCCGCCGCGCCGGGGCCGATCTTCTCGCCAACGCAATTCCAGGAGGAGACGCGTGAAGCTCGCCCTCGCCGCCCTGCTGCTCGTGAGCCCCAGCCCGTCGTTCGCTCAGGCCGCGCCCCCGTCCCCCTCACCGGCCCGAGTCGCCGCCCAGCGGCGTCTGGACTTTCTCGAAGGCGAGTGGAGCGGCGAAGGCTGGATGCAGGCCGGGCCGCGGCGCACCACGTTCACGAGCCGCGAGATCGTGACCCGCGAAGCCGGAGGGCTGGCGCTGCTCGTGAAGGGCCGCCATCTCGCCGGTGAGCGGGTCGTGCACGACGCGCTGGGTGTGCTCGCGGCGAACGACGACGGCACGTACACGTTCTCGTCCTGGCTCGCGAACGGCCTGAGCGGCGCGCACGCCGGAGAGTGGCAGGACGGAGCCTTCGTCTGGCGCATGGACACGCCCGCGGGGCGCGTCCGCTACACGATCCGCCTCGACGCGCAGGGCCGCTGGCACGAGGTCGGCGAGCGCCTGGGCGAAGGCGGCGCCTCTCCCTTCTTCGAGATGACGCTCAGCCGCTCGCGGTAGACTCCTCCCGGGCGCCCGCCGATCCGTCGACGGGGCTCGTGAAGGAGGTCGAGATGGAGCGGACGAGAAGGCAGTTCATCGGCGAGACGACCGCGCTCCTGGCGGGAGCCGCGCTCCTGGGCGACGCGCCGTCGCTGCTGGCCGGGACGAAGCCCACGAAGTGGCCGGTCGGCTGCTTCAACCGGCCGTGGACGAAGTGGAGCTTCGAGGAGACCCTTTCGGCCGTCAAGTCCGCCGGCTACCGCACGACGGGCCTCCTGACGCGGACGAAGGCCGACCCCTTCATCTCCGCCGACGCCACGCCCGAGTACCTCGAGGCCCTGAAGAAGGCGCTGGCCGCGAGCGGCGTTTCCGCGAACATGGGCGCCCTCGGCGGCCGCTTCGACCTTCCGCTCGAGGAGACGGTGAAGAGCCTCCAGAAGCAGATCGACAACGCGGCGTTCCTCGGCCTGAAGTACGTGATGTCCTTCGGGGTCGACAAGCCCGAGCAGTACGAGCAGTACTTCCAGTCGATGTCGGCGGCCGCGGCCTACGGCGCGGGCAAGGGCGTGCAGGTGGTGATGAAGCCGCACGGCGGGTCGAGCGGCGCGTCCGACGAGATCATCGCGGCCATGAAGAAGGTCGGCCAGCCGAACTTCAAGATCTGGTACGACGCCGGCAACATCATCCACTACACGGGCAAGGACCCGGTCGAGGAGCTGAAGCCGATCGTGCAGTACGTGACGGGCTTCTGCGCCAAGGACTGCGCCGAGCAGAAGGGCGACGTCATGATCCAGTTCGGCACGGGCAAGGTCGACTTCGTCGGCGTCTTCAAGGTGCTGAAGTCGGCCGGCTTCGCCGGGCCGATCATGGTCGAGTGCTGCGCGATCGGCGACACGGCCGAGGCCACGGCCGCGAACGCCCGCGCGAACCGCGAGTTCCTCGAGAAGGCGCTCGCGAAGGTCTAGAGTCCCGGCTCGAGCTCAGGCGAGAGGCTCGGGGAGCGCGACCCCGAGCTTCTCCGCCCACGGGCGCAGCGCCGGCACGATGTCCGGGTGGAGCTCCAGGCCTTCGCGAAGCTGCGCCTCGCGCCGCCGCAGGCCGTTCTCCCCGGGCAGGCGGACGCGGTCGAAGCCGGGCCGCGGCGGGCTCTCCCGGCACGCGCGCGCGAGGTGCGCGGTCTGGCGCGCGAAGTCCTCGGCGCCGGCGAAGAGCGCGGGGTCGAACACCTCGACAAAGGTCGTCGAGGTCCAGCCTTCCTTCGCGTCGGCTCGGCCGTGGCCGGCGAGGCCGCCGGTGAGCGCCTCGACGAGGAGGCCGTAGGCGTAGCCCTTGTGGCCGTGGTCGAGGCCGCCGATCGGCAGGAGCGCGCCCGGCGGCTCGGTGAACATCGCCTCCGGGTCGTCGGTGGGCCGGCCCTCGTTGTCGATCGCCCACGGGCCGGGGAAGCGGCGGCCCTCGGCGCGCAGCCGGCGCGTCATACGGTTGGTCGTGATCGACTGGCTCACGTCGAGCATGACCGGGTCGCCGCCCGTGGGCCACGCGGCGGCCAACGGGTTCGGCGTGTAGGCACCCCGCGTGCCGCCGTGCGGCGCGACCGCGGTGCCGGTGGGATCGGAGCACGTGAGCAGGATCATCAGGCCCTGGTCCGTGACGGCGGAGTACGACGAGGCAGCCGATGTGGTGGCTGCGGCGGACGACGACGGTGCAGGTGCCGAGCGTCCGCGCGCGCTCGCACGCGAGCCGGATCGCCTCGAGCGTGAGCCACGGCCCGGGCAGCCGCTGCCCGTCCCAGGTCACGGCCGCCGGCCGATCGGCCAGCACGGTCGGCTCGCCGGCCACGGCCATCTGCTTCTTCTCGATCTCGGCGAGATACATCGGGAGGAGCAGCAGCCCGTGTGTCGTGTGCCCGAGCAGGTCGCCCTCGACGAGCACGTCGGCGACGGCGTCGGCCTTCCCCGGCTCCATCCCCATGCGCCGGAGCGCGTCGCCGGCGAAACGAGTGAGCGCGTCCGCGGCGTAGCGAGGGGCCATGGCGCGGGAGTGTAGTCGAGGCCGGAGCCGCCGCGGCCGAGCCAGCCGGCAGCATCGACCGTGACGAACCGATCATTCGCACTATGGACGGCGCGCGGGCGGCCGGAGACCCTTCACCTCCGGAGGGGGGATGGCGGAGAAGGCGGCCGCTTCGTGACGGTGTCGCGCGACGCCCGCCGGTGGCCGCGAGCGCTGGCCTGGGCGCTGTGCGGCCTCGGGCTCGCCCTGCCGCCCGTCCTCTACTACGGGCTCGTCGCGACGGCGCCCCTGGTGTCGGCCGAGGCGGCGCGCCGACAGCTCGCGCGCGACGCCGTCCTCGTCGACGTCGAGCCGGACGGGCCGCTGCCCGGGCTGCCGGCCTCGACCGCGCGGTGGTCGCTCGACGCCGCGCGTGCGGCTCGATAGCCGGCCGACCTGCCCGAGCCGCTGCGAGGAGGCGGCTGCTCCTGCTCTGTGCTGGCGGCCTGCGCAGCGCGCGGAGCGCGGCCTCGCTCGCGCGGGCCGGCGTCGACGCGGCAGCGGTCGCGGGCGGATGGCGGGCGTGGGTCGCGGCGCGCCGGCTCGAGGCGTCGAGCCCTCCGGCGCCGAGCGCGCCTTCTATCGCCCGACGACGCGCGTCGCCCAGGCGGCGGCGGTGACCACGTTCTTCGGCGTGAAGCTCGCCTACACGGTGATCGCGCTGGCCCTGGCCGCGGTGCTGTGGCGATCGCGGGACTCGGCCCTCGCGTCGACCCGCCGCGGCATGCTCGTGTTCGCCGCCGGCGAGTGCGCCTGCGCGTGGAACGTGCTCGTCATGGGCGACCGCAGCGTCTGGCTCGAGCACCTCCACAGCGTGTCGATGGTCGTCTCGGTGGCGCTCGTCACGCACGCGTTCCTCGACGGCTTCGACGCGCGCCTCGTCCGCTTCAGCGACGAGGGCCGCTGCGCGGCGCTGCCGCTCTGCCGGACCTGCTTCAAGCACGCGCCCGTCTCGTGCGGCCTGCGGTGGCTCTTCCTCGCGGCGGTGCCGGCGCTCGCCGTCGTGGCGGTCGTGCCGGCCTTCTCGGTGCTGTGGCCCCAGGCCTGGAACACGCGGCTGTTCGGCCTGCCCTTCACCTACGGGCACCCGATCGTCCACCAGGTCTACGAGCTGCGCTTCCTGCCCGCGGCCGCGGTCGTCCTTCTCGTCGCTTGCGGCGCCGTCCTCGCATTCGCCGAGCGACGGCCGGTGCCGGTCGCCAAGTGGCTGATGTCGGCGGCGGTTGGCGCCATGGCGTTCTCGCTCTTCCGCCTCCTGCTCGTGGCCGCTTTCGTGGACGACCAGGCGTGGTTCGGCGCCTGGGAGGAGACGACGGAGCTCGTCTACGTCTGCCTCGTCGGAGCGGTCCTCGCGGCGTTCGAGCGCGGCCTTCTCCCCGAGCTCGGGGCGCCTCACGCGAGCGCACCGGCGTGAGCTTCCCCGTGATGGTGTCGATCGGCTCGCTCACGGTGCCGGCGCACCTCGTGTTCGAGACGCTCGGCTACGCCGCGGGCTTCCGCCTGTACCTGAGGCTGCGGAGGAGGTGGCCGTCCGGCCCTATCCTGTCGCTCGAGCAGACGATGTGGGTCCTCGCGGGCGCGGTGGCCGGGGCGCTCGTCGGCGCCCGCGGTCTCGCGTGGCTCGACGCCCTGCCCGCGCGCGGCGCCGAGTGGACGGACTGGCGGATCGTCTTCCAGGGCAAGACCATCGTCGGCGCGCTCCTCGGCGGCTGGGCCGGCGTGCAGGTCGCGAAGAAGGCGCTGCGCCTCGCCCACCCGAGCGGCGACGTGTACGTCTTCCCGCTCATCCTCGGCATGGTCCTCGGCCGCGTCGGCTGCTTCCTCGCCGGCCTCACCGACCACACGTTCGGGCTGCCGACGACGCTGCCGTGGGGCGTCGATTTCGGCGACGGCCTCGCTCGCCATCCGACGCAGCTCTACGAGGTCGTCTTCCTCCTGACCGCCGCGGCCGTGTTTGCGTGGCGCATCCGCACGGGCCGGCAGGCGGGCTGCATGTTCAGCCAGTTCCTGCTCACGTACCTCGCCTTCCGGTTCGGAGTCGAGTTTCTGAAGCCGCGCGCGCTCTACGGTGGCTTCCCGCTGAGCGCGATCCAGGCCGCGGCTCTCGTGGGCGTCGTCTACACGGCGAGGCACCGGACCGACACGTGCTGCGGCCGCGCCGCGGACCTCGCGTCGACCGCGGCGGGCGGGCATCCTCCCGGCGAAGCGAAGGCCGAAGCTCCTGTCGGGCCGCCCGTGTCGAGCGCCGCCGACGACACTTACGAGCTGACCGTCGGCCTCTGCCCGGAGTGCCTCGCGAAGGTCGACGCGAAGATCCTCCACCGCGACGGCGCCGTCTACATGGAGA
>JAXLRD010000036.1:0-75091 GCA_046331285.1 Vicinamibacteria bacterium | reverse complement strand
ACCGGGGTCGCGGCCGGCCCGCGGCGCCGGCACGGGGGCGAGGATGGAGACGTAGTTGTCGACGGCCGACGCCACGACCTGCGTCAGCACGATCACCGCCAGGACCGCCGGCAGGAGATGGGGGCCGACGGCCAGCGCGGTGGCGAGGGCGAGAACGGCGGTCCCGGGCACGCGAAGCGCCATCGCGCCCAGATTCTTGCCGAGGAGGAGCCGGAAGCGGTCGACCGGGAACCCGAAGAGCAGGCCGAGGCCCTCGCGCTCGAGGGCGAGGGCGTTCGA
Organism: Vicinamibacteria bacterium; assembly: GCA_046331285.1. Classification (GTDB taxonomy): domain Bacteria; phylum Acidobacteriota; class Vicinamibacteria; order Fen-336; family Fen-336; genus DATBSL01. The sequence continues at coordinate 74,812 of JAXLRD010000036.1, read as the reverse complement.
GCCGAGGACGCCGAGGCCGGCGAAGGAGCCGAGGACGAGCATCATCCCCGGCGTGAGCCGCGCCCCCGCCCCCTGCCAGAGGGCCACCGTCACGAGCAGCGGCCCGAGGATGCCGCCGAGGACGACGGCCTTCAGTCGCGGGTCGCGCCACACGACACGCAGGTCCTTCTCGACGAGCGCGCCCACGCGGCCCGGCAGGAGGACGCGCGCGGGCCGGGCCGCGCCGGTGGCGGCCTCTCCGAGGTCGATCTCGCCGCGGTACAGGCGAGAGGCGATCGCCACCGAGGCGGCCACGGCCGCCGCCACGGCCGCCGCCGCGGGCACGGCCCAGACCACGAATCCGAGGAGCTCACCGCGGGCCGCGTGAACGGCGGCGCGCGCGCCCCAGGCGAAGGGCACGACCGCGAAGACGTCGTGGCGCAGCAGCCCGAGGACGAAGCGGCGGGCCGCGGCGCCGCCGCCGAGGTAGAGGAGCGGCACGAGGCTCAGGCCGAGCCCGAGGAGGATGCCGAGCGAGAGCGCCCGGTCGCTCCAGCGCCGGTGCCGCGACAGGGCGTGGAGGCCGAGGGCCACCGTCTGGCCCGCCGCGAGGGCGAGGGCGAGCGAGAGGAGGAGGCCGGCGAGCGCGAGCACGAAGGCCGGCCCCGGACCGGCGAGGCCGAGGGCGAGCGCGACGAGCGGCGGGGCCTGGGCGAGCACCATCGGCTGCGCGACGTTGGCGGCGAGGGAGGAGGCGACGAGGGTCGGCAGCGGCACCGGGTAGTGGACGAGCCGGCCGAGGTCGTGCGTCTCCGTGGCCTGGACGCCGGCGAGGAGGGGAGAGAAGGCCCACGAGAGGCCGAACGTCGCGGCGAGGGCCGAGAGGACGGGGAGGACCAGGTCCGGATGCGCGCGCTCGAGGACGGGCGCCACCGTCGCCGCGAGGAAGGCGCCGGTCAGCGAGAAGAGGGCGAGCGCGGGCACCGCGACGAGGAGGCCGAGGAGGCGGGACCGCGCGCCGAGGACGGCCCGCGCGTCGAGCCGGAAGCGGAGGAGCACGAGGGAGATCAGCCGATCCACGACAGGTCCTCGCGCCTCACGTCGGCGCCCACGAGCTTCAGGAAGACGTCCTCGAGGCTGTCGCCGCCCTCGGCGCGCCGCTCGCGGATCTCCTGGAGGCTGCCCTGCGCGACGATGCGCCCGCGGTCGATCACCGCCACCTCGTCGCAGAGCCGCTCGACGACGTCGAGCACGTGCGACGTGAAGAAGAGCGTCACGCCCCGGGCGGTGAGCCGCCGCAGGAGGTCGCTCACGACGCGGCCGGAGACGGGGTCGATGCCGTTCAGCGGCTCGTCGAGGAAGAGAACGGAGGGCCCGTGGACGAGAGCGCAGGCGAGGGCGAGCTTCTTCCTCATGCCCTGCGAGTAGTCGACGACGAGCTTCCCCCGCTCGTCGGCGAGGGAGAAGAACTCGAGCGCCTCGGCCGTGCGGCGCCGAGCCTCGGCGCGGTCGATCCCGTGCATCCGCGCGGCGAAGAGGAGGTGCTCCTCGCCGGTCAGCCTCTCGTAGAGCGGCAGCTCCTCGGGCACCACGCCGATCCGGCGCTTCACCCCGAGCGGGTCCTCGCCGAGGCGGACCCCCTCGATGACCGCGTCGCCGGCGGTCGGCCGCAGGAGCCCGGTCAGCATGCGGATGGTCGTGCTCTTGCCCGCGCCGTTCGGCCCGAGGAAGCCGAAGAAGCGGCCCCGACGGACGCGGAACGAGACCCCGTCGACGGCGGTCTGCCGCCGGAAGGTCTTGGTCAGCCCCTCGACCACGATCGCGTCGTCGCTCGCCGCCATGAAGCCCCAAGGTTACCGGTTCCGTGGTAGCTTTGCGCCTCACTCCCATGGGCGAGGCGAGCCTCGAACGTCGGCGTCAGGAGCGGGTGCCCCTCGCGGTGCCCGTGCGGGTGCAGGCGTGCGAGCCGGACGGGCAGCCCTGGGACGCGGTGGCCCGCAGCGCCGACGTCTCGAGCGGCGGCGTGAGCTTCCGCCTCGGCCGGCCCGCCCGGATCGGCCAGGTGCTCCACCTCTCGCTGCCGCTGCCCCCGAAGCTGCGCCGGTACGACCTCGCCGACTCCTCCTACCGCGTCTACGGCCTCGTGCGCCACGTCGAGCGCGAGGCGCGCGGCGGGTGCAGAGTCGGCGCCCTCTTCCTCGGCCGCCAGCCGGTCGACGAGGCGGCGGCGCGGTTCGGCATCGACCGACCGGCGAGCGACCCGGCGCCCGTCGAGCGGCGCGTTCACGCGCGCTACCTGGTGCGTCTCGCTCTCGAGCTGTCGACCGAGGGCGGCTTCGCGCGAGAGCGCGCGATCGCCGAGGAGATCGGGCCCTGGGGAGCGCTCGTCCGCTGCGCCCACCTGCCACTCGACGCGGGCGCGCGGCTGCGCGTCGAGGAGCCGGACGGCCACTTCCGCACGCGGGCCGAGGTCCGGGGCGCCCACCTCGGCGGCGACGGGTTCCGCCGCCTCAACCTCGAGTTCCTCGACGGCCCGGTGCCCGAGCGCCTCCTGCCGCCGATCGGCATGGAGGAGGCGTAGCCCTCAGAGCAGCCCCTTGAGCCTCCCGTAGCCCGAGCGGCTCAGGGGCAGGCGCGTGCCGTCCGCCAGGAGGACGGCCTTCGGCTCGCCGCCCTCGGTGTCGATGCGCGAGAGGCGGTCGAGGTTCAGCACGTACGAGCGGTGGATGCGGACGAACCGGGCCGGGTCGAGCGAGGCCTCGAGGTCGGACAGCGTCTGCTGCTTGAGGTACGACTTGCCCTCGGAGTGGAGGGCCACGTAGTCGTCCTGCGCCTCGGCGTAGTCGAGCCGCTCGACGGGGATGACCTGGACCTTCGGCCCCTGTCGCACGACGAGGCGGCTCGCCGGCCCGCCGGCCCGCGCGGCCTTCGCGATCTCGGCGACGGGCAGGGGCGACCGCGCGGCGAGCCGCGCCCGCGCGCGGTCGAGGGCGGCCGCCACCCGCTCGGGCGACACCGGCTTCAGCAGGTAGTCGACGGCGTTCACCTCGAAGGCGCGGATGGCGTGGTCGTCGAACGCGGTCGCGAAGACCACGCACACGTCGTCGCCGAGCAGCTCCAGCACCTCGAAGCCGTTGAGCTTCGGCATCTGGATGTCGAGGAAGACGAGGTCGGGGCGCTGCTCGTTGACCGCCTTCACCGCCTCGAAGCCGTTGCGGCACTCGCCCACGATCTCGACTCCCGCGGCGCGGCCGAGGTACTCGCGGAGGAGGACGCGCGCGGGCTCCTCGTCGTCGACGATCAGCACGCGGAGAGGGCCGGACGGCCGCTCCGCCGGGCGCGCGGCGGGCGCGGGAGCCGGCCTCTCGGCCGGCGCGTCGAGCCGGCGGCGGGCCTCGCGCAGGTCGGCCGTGAGGTCGGAGGCGGAGGAGTAGCGGTCGGACGGGTTCTTGGCCAGGCAGCGGTCGAGGACGCGCTGCAGCACGGGCGCGGCGGCGCCGAGGTCACCGTCGTGGAGCCGGGGCGCTGGCTCCTTGAGCACCGCGTGCAGCGTCTCGACGCCCGACTCGCGCCGGAAGGCGGGCTCGCCCGAGAGCATCTCGTAGAGAAGGGCGCCGAAGGCGAAGAGGTCGCTGCGGGCGTCGACCTCGGCCCCGCGCACCTGCTCGGGCGACATGTAGGCCGCCGTGCCGACGATGCGGCCGGGGTCCGTGTCGCCCCACGCCGGGGTGTCGGCCCCGCTCTCGAACGGCGGGCGCGGGCGCACGAGCTTGGCGAGGCCGAAGTCGATGATCTTGGCGTGGCCGGAGTCCGTGAGCATGACGTTCTTCGGCTTCAGGTCGCGGTGGACGACGCCGCGGGCGTGGGCCTCGGTGAGCCCGTCGGCGACCTCGACGGCGAGGTCCAGCGCGCGGCACGGCTCGATCGGCGCCCCGGCGAGGAGCGTCGCGAGGGGTCGGCCCCGCACGAGCTCCATGGCGATGAACGTGGCGCCGTCGGCCTCGTCGATCTCGTAGACCGTCGACACGGCCGGGTGGGCGAGGGCGGCCGCGGCCCGGGCCTCGACCCGGAGGCGCCTCTCCTGCTCGGCGTCGCGGGCGGCGTCGGCGCCGAGGACCTTCAGCGCGACCTCGCGGCCGAGGACGGTGTCGAGAGCGCGGTAGACGATCCCCATGCCCCCCCGCCCGATCTCCTCGAGCACCTTGTAGTGCGAGAGCGTCCTGCCGATCATGCCCGCGGCCCCCCGGGCATTCTAGGCCGAAAGCACCGGCCGTCCGCCGGCGGGGGCCGGCGGTTCGCCGATTGCCGCCTTCCGGAAACCGCTCTTCTCCCGTAAGTTATGGGCGGAGGAACGCGATGGACCCCGAGCCGGATCGGCAGACGCCGGGCGACCCGTACGGCCGTTCCCTGAAGGACCGCTTCGTCCGGGAGGCTCACGAGCAGGCGGCCGCCTGGAAGTCCGGGGACGATCCCGGCTTCCGCCCGACGCCCCGCCTGGTCGTGGGCGTGTGCATCATGACGGCCGGCTTCGTCCTCGCGCTCGACAGCCTCGGCCTCGTGGACGGCGGGATCGTCTTCCGCTACTGGCCGCTCGCGCTCGTCGCGATCGGCGTGGTCAAGTGGCTCTCTCCGCCCCAGCGCTTCGGCGCCGGCGCCCTCTGGATCGCGGCCGGCTTCGGCTTCCTGCTCGTGACGCTCGGCCGCATGTCGTTCGCCGGCGTCTGGGCGATGCTCCTCTTCTTCGCGGGAGCCAACATCGCGTGGCGCGCGCTGCGCCCGCCGGCCCGCCGCGACGAGGGATTCGCCCCGGGCGAGGGATTCGACACCGTGGCGGTCTTCGGCGGCTGCAAGACCGGCAGCGTCTGCCCCCCCGGAGGAGCGCCGACGGAGTTCAAGGGCGGCAGCGCGATGGCCGTGTTCGGCGGCTGCGAGGTCGACCTGCGCCACGCGGTCCTCCCCGAGGGCGGGGCCGCGGTCGTGGACGTCTTCGCGATGTTCGGCGGGATCGAGATCCGCGTCCCGGACGACTGGCTCGTCGTCAACCGCGGCAGCGCCATCCTCGGGGGCTTCGAGAACAAGTCGCGGCCGCTGCCCGGCGCGAGCCGTCGGCTCGTGGTCACGGGAACCGCGATCATGGGAGGCGTCGAGGTCAAGAACTAGGCCATGCACCCGATCCTCGCCGACTGGCGCAGGCTCGGCGCCTACCTCGCGGGCTGGGTGCTCGTCGGCATCCTCATCGCGGTGCAGCTCGTCCTCGCCTCGCCCTTCGGCTGGATCGAGGCCTTCGCGTTCGCCCTTCCCCTCGCCCTCGTCCTCGGCTTCATGGGCCTCGCGGCGTTCTGGGTCTGCCGCGCGGCGCCCCTCACCCTCCCCCGCCTCGGCCGCTCGCTCGGGACGCTTCTGCTCGCCGCGCTCGTGTCCTCAGCCCTCTGGCTCGCCGCCGGACGCGCCTGGGCCGTGACGCTCGACCGGCTCGACGTCTTCCCCGGCCTCCCGGAGCGGCTCCCGATGGTCGCCCCCGCCCTCCTCGGGCTCGGCGCCGCGCTCTTCCTCCTGACGGCCGCCCTCCACTACCTCCTCGGCGCCTTCGCCGCGTCGCAGGAGGCGGAGCGGCGCGCGCTCGAGCTGGAGATCGCGTCGCGCGAGGCGGAGCTGCGGGCCCTGCGCGCGCAGCTCCACCCCCACTTCCTCTTCAACAGCCTGAACTCGATCAACGCCCTCATCGCCGCGCGGCCGGAGGAGGCGCGGCGGCTCTGCGTGCGGCTCGGCGACCTCCTCCGCCGCATCCTGCTCGTCGGCTCCCGGGAGACGATCCCGCTCGCCGAGGAGCTCGACCTCGCGGAGCAGCTCCTCTCGATCGAGCGCGTCCGCTTCGGGGACCGGCTGAGCCTCGAGCTGCGGGCCGCGGAGGACGCCCGCGCCTGCCTCGTGCCGCCCCTCGTCCTCCAGCCGCTCGTCGAGAACGCGGTGACCCACGGCATCGCCCAGCTCCTCGACGGCGGCTGCGTGAAGGTCGCGGCCGCGCGGAAGGGCGACGAGCTCGTCCTGCGCGTCGAGAACCCGCGCGACCGGGACTCGCCCGGCCGCCGCGGCGCGGGCATCGGCCTCGCGAACGTGCGACGCCGGCTCGCCGCCCTCCACGGCGAGGCGGCCGGGGTGCGGGTCCTGCCCTCGGCCGACGCGTTCCTCGTCGAGGTCTTCATGCCGGCGCGGCCTCAGACGACCGAGTCGGCGTCGACCCCCATCTCGGCGAAGTAGGCGGCGAGGCCGCGGGCGGGATCGTCGGGGAAGCTCTCGCCGGTCGCCTCCTGCTCGACGATGCGGTCGACGCGGAAGTTGCGGAACGCCTGCCGCAGCCGGCACCAGGCCCCGAGCGTCCAGACGCCGCCCCAGAACGCGAGCGAGAGCGGCTCGACCTCGCGCGCGCGGGCCTCCTGGTCCGGCGGCGCGTAGACGAGGCGCACGACCCGCCGCTCGTCGATCGCCTCGTGCAGCAGGTCGAGCCGCGCGCGCACCACCGCCCGCGAGCGCACCGGCGGGGCGATGATCCGCGAGCGCTCGCGGCGCCGCTTCAGCTCGTCCGGCAGCACGGCCTCGATCTTCGTGAGGGCGTGGCGGGCGGCCTCGGCCAGGCGCCGCCCGGCGAACGCCTCCGTCAGCCGCGCCCCGACGACGAGCGCCTCGAGCTCCTCGCGCGTGAACATGAGCGGGGGCACGTCGGCGCCGCGGCGCAGCGCGTAGCCGACGCCGGCCGCGCCCTCGATCGGCACCCCGGCGAGCTGCAGGTCGGCCACGTCGCGATAGACCGTTCGCGGGGAGACGCCGAGGACGTCGGCGAGACGGCGGGCGGTCGTCGTGGACTTCCGCCCGCGCAGGGTGTGGATGATCAGGAACAGCCGGTCCGCGCGCCGCACCGGAGGATCGTCGCCGATCGCGGCGCGCGGGCCAACCCTAGGCTCGCGAGAAGAGGCCGACGCGGTTGCCCTCGGAGTCCCGGACCTGGGCGAAGAAGCCCATCTCGTCGGGCAGCGCGGTCCGCGGCAGGAGGACGGCGCCGCCGGCCGGCGTCACTCGATCGAGCGCGGGGCGGATGTCGTCGAGGTGAAGGTAGACGACGCTCCCGGTGACGGCCGGCACGAAGCCGTCCGCCTTCACGAGGGCACCGGAGCTGCCGGGCTTCTCGTAGGGGAAGACGGCCATCGCCATCGGGCCCATCTGCTCTCGCGCGAAGCGCGCGGCGAGCACCGTCTCGTAGAACCGCACGGCGCGGTCGAGGTCGAGGGCGGGGATCTCGAACCAGGCGGGGACGTTCGGCTGCAGCATCTCTTCGGTCTCCTTGGCGTGAGCGGGCCTTTTCCCGACCCGCGCCGGAGACTACGGAGACGCTGCTGACAGCGTGGTGTCAGCAGGCCAGACCGTCGTGCCTTCAGGCCGCGCGAGCCCGCACGAGGAGGAGGGTCCGGTCGTCCTGCTGCGGGCCGAACGCCTGAGCCACGCCGAGCAGTCGGTCGAACAGAGTCGCGAGGGGCTCGCCCCCGTGCTCGGCCAGGGTGCGCTCGAGCGGCTCGAGGCCCAGCTCCCGCTGCGCCCGGTCCATGGTCTCGGTGAAGCCGTCGGTCAGGACGGCCAGCACGTCGCCGGGCGCAAGGGTCACGTCGGCCGCGACGTAGGCTTCGCCCGGGCGTATCCCGAGGGCGAGTCCTCCGCGCGACAGGCGCGTGACATCGCCCGTGGCGGCCCGCCGGTGGAGGATCGGCGGGTGGCCGGCCAGGACGTAGGAGAGGCGGCCCGCGGGAGAGACGGAGAGGAAGGCGGCGGTGACGAAGGTGTTCGGCCGCGTCAGCTCGGCCAGGACCTCGTTGACGTCGGCCGCGACCGACGCGAGCTCGCCGCCGCTCCGCAGGCGGGTCCGCACGCTGGCCTTCACGAGACCCATGACCGCGCCCGCCGGGACCCCGTGCCCCGAGACGTCGGCCACGACGCCGAAGACGTCGTCGGCGCCCGCCACCGCGTCGACGAGGTCGCCCCCGACCTCGCTCGCCGGCAGCGAGCGGCCGAGCATCTCGCACCACGGCGCCTCGAGCACGACCGGCGGGACGAGCGAGAGGTGGATGTCCTGGGCCAGCGCGATCTCGGCCTGGGCCCGCACGCGGACGATGCCCTGGCGCGTGATGAAGGCCATGAAGAGGGAGTAGCCGAGGGCGAGGCAGACGATGGCACCCGAGCCGTCGACGGCGAGGCGCGTCGTCTGCGCGTCGGCCGGCGCCGGGGTCCCCGGGCCGTAGGCCGAGGCGAGCCAGGCGGAGAAGCCGACCTGGAGCGCGATCACGACGGGGAAGCCCCACCACCGCCGCCGCACGCCGAGGTAGAGGTAGGCCACCGCGACGACCCCGCTCAGCAGGACGACGGAAGCGAGCGACGCGGGCGAGACCGTGCCCCGCCGCATGACGTCCGTCAGGAAGCCGAGGGAGGCGAACGTGCAGAACGCCGCCCCGAGGAGGGGCGCCATCTGGCGGAGCGAGATCCCGTCCCAGAACCGCTGGGCGAGAAGACGGTCCGCTCTCGCCACGTCAGCTCTTCGCCGGGCGCGCGAGGGGCACGGTGCGCCCGAGCACCGGCGCGATGATCCGCAGCTCGCTCATGAGACGGTCGAACTGCTCGGGGTAGAGGCTCTGCGGACCGTCGGAGAGGGCCTTCTCGGGGTTGTTGTGGACCTCGATGACGAGGCCGTCGCAGCCGGCGGCGACCGCGGCCCGCGCCATCGGGATCACCTTCTCCCGGCGGCCGGTGCCGTGGCTCGGGTCGACGACGATCGGCAGGTGCGACCGCTTCTTCACCACGGGGATCGCCGAGATGTCGAGCGTGTTGCGCGTGTAGGTCTCGAACGTGCGGATGCCCCGCTCGCACAGGATCACCTGGCCGTTGCCGCCGCAGAGCACGTACTCCGCGGAGAGGAGCCACTCCTCGATCGTCTGCGACAGCCCGCGCTTGAGGAGGATGGGCTTGCGGACCTTGCCGAGCTCCTTCAGGAGGTCGAAGTTCTGCGCGTTGCGGGCTCCGACCTGGAGGCAGTCGACGTAGCGCATCATCATCTCGATCTGGCGGGGGTCCATCACCTCGCTGACGACGGCCATGCCGTTCTCGTCGGCCGCGGCCCGCATCCACCGGAGGCCCTCCTCGCCGTGGCCCTGGAAGGCGTAGGGCGACGTGCGCGGCTTGAAGGCTCCGCCGCGCAGGACGCGCGCGCCCGAGGCCGCGACGGCGCGGGCGACGGCGGCGACCTGGTCCGGGCTCTCGACCGAGCACGGGCCGGCCATCGCGATCACCTCGGGGCCGCCGACGAGGACGCCGGCCACGTCGACCACCGTGTCCTCGGGCTTGAAGGTGCGCCCGGCGAGCTTGTAGGGCTCAGAGACGCGCACGACCTCGCGGACTCCCGGCAGCACCTCGAAGACGCGCGGATCCACCGGCGTGTGCGCGACGCCCACCGCGCCGAGCACGGTGTAGTCGATGCCGCTCGAGCGGTGCACGTCGTAGCCGGCCTCGACCAGCTGCTCGATGACCTTCTGGACGTGCTCTTCGCGGGCCGCGTGCTCCATCACGATGACCATGGACACCTAGGCTCCTTCTTTCCCTTCCGTCTCTTCCTTCTCGCCGGCGAGCCGCTCGAGCCGTCGGCTCTCGTCGATCACGCGCTCGAACACCCGCCGCAGCGCCCCGCTGTCGAGGGGGCCGGGGTTGTTGCGGGCGACGCGGTCGAGGATCCACTTCTCGCGGTCCGGCTGGTAGAGAGCCATGCCGATCCGCCGCTTGATCCGGCCGATCTCCACCGCGCAGGCCGAGCGCGCGTTCAGCAGCTTCATGAGCTGGTCGTCGATCTGGTCGATCCGCTGCCGGTAGTCGGCGACCTGCGCCGCGCCGCGCTCGGCCGCGCCGGGCGGGACCGTCCGCCGCGGCGGGCGCGGCGGATCGCCGCGCCGACGCGGGGAGAGCGGGCGCCCGCTCCGGCCCCTTCCCGCCTATGTCGTGCTCGTCAGCCATCGCACCTGAGCCCCGAGATCTCCGTCCGGGTGCTCCTCCAGGAAGCGCACGAGGGCGCTCCCGACCACGACGCCGTCGGCCACCGCCGCCGCCTCGCGCACCTGCTCCGGCGTCGAGAGGCCGAAGCCGAGAGCGACCGGCACGCTCGTGCGGGCGCGCAGCCGCTCGACGAGCGGCCGCGCGTCGGCCGACAGCGACTGCCGCTCTCCGGTGACGCCGGTGCGGCTCACCGCGTAGACGAAACCCCGGCTCGCCTCGGCCACCCGCGCGAGCCGCTCGTCCGGGCTCGTCGGCGACGCGAGGAAGACGGTGTCGACGTCGGCCTCCCGCGCGCGCGCGATCCACTCCCCGCCCTCCTCGGGCGGCAGGTCCGTGACGAGGACGCCGTCGACCCCGGCCTCCTTCGCCTCGCGCGCGAGGCGGCCGAGGCCGTGCTGCAGCAGCGGATTGAAGTACGAGAAGAGGAGGAGGGGCAGCTCGCTCCTCCGCCGGATCGCCCGCACCGCGTCGAGCACCTGCGGCAGCGCGACCCCGCGCGCCAGCGCCCGCTCGCTCGCCCGCTGGATGACCGGGCCGTCGGCGAGCGGGTCGGAGAACGGCACGCCCAGCTCGAGCACGTCGGCCCCCGCCGCGTCGAGCGCGAGGGCGCACTCGACGGTCCGCTCGATCGACGGGTCCCCGGCGGTGAGGAACGCGACGAAGGCCGGCCCTCGGCCTTCCTCTTCGCGAACCGCTCGCCGATGCGCGTCACCGCGTCCTCCCGGCCGGTCCCGGCTTCGGGAACGTCTTCGGCATCCTCTGGGTGGAGAGCTCCGAGGCGACGGCCTCGACCTCGATCTCGACGAGCATGTCGGGGTCGATGAGGCGCGACACCTCAACCATCGTCGCCGCCGGCCGTATGTCGCGGAAGATCTGCCCGTGGGCACGGCCCACGGCCTCCCAGCGCGTGATGTCGGTGACGTACATGCGCGTGCGCACGACGTCGCGGAAGTTGGCTCCCGCCTCGTGGAGCGCCCTCTCGATGTTGCGGAAGCACTGGATGGCCTGCGCGTACGGGTCGCCCTTGCCGACGATCTTCCCGTCCTCGCCGACCGCGGTCGTGCCCGCGACGAACACCTGCGTGCCGACCCGCACGGCGCGCGAGTAGCCGACGACGGGCTCGTACGGGCTCGTGCCCTTGACGTTCTGGCGCTTCATGAGTGCCTGCCTGCGGCAAGAACGATGGCCAGGTCCTTGTCGCCTCTTCCGCTGAGGTTGACGAGGACCGTCTGGCCCTGGAGGTTCGCGGCCTCTCGCACGAGCCAGGCGACCGCGTGGGACGACTCGAGGGCCGGGATGATGCCCTCGGTCTCGGCGAGGAGGTGGAAAGCGGCGAGGGCCTCGTCGTCGCGGACCGAGTGGTACTCGACTCGCCCCTCGTCGTGGAGGAGGGCGTGCTCGGGGCCCACGGCCGGGTAGTCGAGGCCGGCCGAGACGGAGTGCGTCGGCAGCACGTTGCCATGGGGGTCCTGCAGCAGGTACGTGCGCGTGCCCTGCAGGACGCCGACGCCGGCGCCCGAGCCGCCCTCGGCGAGGAACCGGGCCGCGTGATCTCCCGCCTTTGCCGACCGGCCGCCGGCCTCGACGCCGACCATGCGCACGTCGTCGCCGAGGAAGGCGTAGAAGAGGCCGATCGCGTTCGAGCCTCCGCCGACGCAGGCGACGAGGAGGTCCGGCAGGCCTCCGGCGAGCGCGGTCACCTGCTCGCGCGCCTCGCGGCCGATCACCGCCTGGAAGTCCCGCACCATCGCCGGGAACGGGTGCGCGCCGAGGGCGGAGCCGAGAAGGTAGTGCGTCGAGCGCACGTTCGTCACCCAGTCGCGCATCGCCTCGTTGATCGCGTCCTTGAGGGTACGCGTGCCGGAAGAGACGCCCTTCACCTCGGCGCCGAGGAGACGCATGCGCGCGACGTTCGGGGCCTGGCGCTCCATGTCGTCGGTGCCCATGTAGACGACGCAGTCGAGGCCGAGGAGGGCGCAGACGGTCGCGGTCGCGACGCCGTGCTGGCCCGCGCCCGTTTCCGCGACGACGCGCTCCTTGCCCATCCGGCGGACGAGGAGCGCCTGCCCGAGCGCGTTGTTGATCTTGTGGGCGCCGGTGTGGCAGAGGTCCTCGCGCTTGAGGAGCACGCGGCAGCCGAGCCGCTCCGACAGCCGCGCGGCGTGGCCGAGCGGCGTCGGGCGGCCGACGTAGTCGCGGAGGAGCGCGCGGTACTCGGTCTCGAAGGCCGGGTCGCGCCGCGCCGCCTCGTACGCCGCCTCGATCTCGCGCAGCGGCTCCATCAGGGTCTCGGGAACGTAGCGGCCGCCGTAGGGGCCGAAGTGCCCGCCCGCGTCCGGCCAGGCTCCTGTCTCGTGCCGCGTGCTCACGACGCCGTCCTCTCCGCCTCGCGCGCCGCCCTCACGAATGCCCTCACCTTCTCCGGGTCCTTGCGCCCCGGCAACGCCTCGACGCCGCTCGACACGTCGACCGCGTGCGGCCGCACCTCGCGTACCGCCTCGCCGACGTTGGCCGGGCCGAGCCCTCCCGCCAGCATCAGGAAGGACACCCGGCTCGCGAGCCCCTTCACGAGCGTCCAGTCGAAGGGGACGCCCGTGCCGCCGGGCATGTGCGTCTCGCCCGGAAGCCGCGTGTCGACGAGGATGCCCGCGGCCACCGCCGCGTAGCGCAGCGCCTCCTCCTGGGCGAAGCCCTTGCCCACGCGGACGGCCTTCAGAGCGGGCCGCGGCAGGTCCGCGATCGCGTCGACCGGCTCGTCGCCGTGGAGCTGCAGCAGGTCGAGGCCCACCGCGTCGGCCGCGCGGGCCATCTCGTCCCGGGTCTCGTTCACGAAGACGCCCACGCGCCGCACCGTCGTCGGCAGCGCGCGGGAGATCTCGGCCGCCTTCTCGACGCTGGCGCGCCGCGGGCTCATCGCCCAGAAGACGAAGCCGAGGGCGTCGGCCCCCGCGTCGATCGCGCACTCCGCGTCGGCGACGCTCGTGATGCCGCAGATCTTCACGAAGAGCCGGCTCATGCCACGTCTCCCGCCTCGGCGAGGAGCGCCGCGAGGGCCGCGCCGGGGTCCGGCGCGGACATCAGGCACTCCCCGACCAGGAACGCGTCGACCCCGGCGTCGCGGAGCCGGCGCAGGTCCTCGCCCGTGCGCAGCCCGCTCTCGGCCACGGCGACGACCGCGTCCGGGATCGACGGAGCCAGCTCGAGCGACGTCTGGACCCGCACCTCGAGCGTCTTCAGGTTCCGGTTGTTCACGCCGACGATCGTCGCCCCCGCGGCGAGCGCGCGGTCGAGCTCCTCGCGGTCGTGGACCTCGACGAGCGCCTCGAGCGAGGCGTCGCGGGCGGCGGCCAGGAGCGACACGAGCTCGGCGTCGGAGAGCGCGGCCACGATCAGGAGCGCGGCGTCGGCCCCCGCCGCCCGCGCCTCCCACAGCTGCCACGCGTCGACGACGAAGTCCTTTCGCAGGACGGGGACGCCGACGGCCGCCCGCGCCGCGACGAGGTGCTCGAGCGATCCGCCGAACCACTCCGGTTCGGTGAGCACCGAGAGGCCCGCGGCGCCGGCCGCGGCGTAGCGCCGGGCGACGTCGGCCGGCGCGAGGTCCTCGCGGATCGCCCCCCTCGAGGGCGAGCGCCGCTTGTGCTCGGCGATCACGTTGACGCGACCCGGCCGCGAAAGGGCCTCGCCGAACGGCCGGCGCGGCGGCGACTGCGCCGCGGCCTCGCGGACGGCCGCGAGCGGGCGCCGGGCCTTGCCGGCGGCGACGCGCTCGCGCGTGCTCGCGACGATGCGGTCGAGGACCGAGGCCTGGCTCATGCGAGGGCCTCCCGCACCCGGTCGACGAGCGCCTTCGCGCGGCCGTCGTCGAGCGCGGCGGCCGCCTGCCGGACGCCGTCCTTCAGGTCGGCCGCGCGGCCGGCCACGACGAGCGCCGCGGCGGCGTTCAGCAGGACCACGTCGCGCCTGGGCCCCTTCGCCCCCGAGAGGATCTCGCGAGTGATGGCCGCGTTGGCCTGCGGGTCGCCTCCGCGCAGGGCGTCGAGCGGCGCGGAAGCTAGCCCGGCGTCTTCCGGGCGGATCTCGAAGGTGCGGACCTCGCCATCGGCCAGCTCGGCCACGGTCGTCGGCCCGGCGAGCGTCAGCTCGTCGAGCCCGCTGCCGTTCACCACCCACGCCCGCTTCGTGCCGAGCCGGGCCAGGCACCGCGCGACGAACGGCGCGTGCTCCTTCCGCGGCACGCCGACGACCTGCCCCTCCGGCCGGGCCGGGTTCGTGAGCGGGCCGAGGAGGTTGAACGCCGTCCGCACGCCCATCTCCTTCCTCGGGCCGACGGCGTGGCGGGTCGAGGCGTGGAACTTCGGCGCGAAGAGGAAGGTCCAGCCGGCCTCGTCGAGCGCCTTCTGCACCGTCGCCGGCGGCGCGTCGATGCGCACGCCGAGGGCCTCGAGCACGTCGGCGCTGCCGCAGGTGCCGCTCGCCGAGCGGTTGCCGTGCTTCGCCACCGGCACGCCGCAGGCGGCCACCACGAAGGACGCGACGGTCGAGATGTTGATCGTGCCGGCCCCGTCGCCGCCCGTCCCGCAGGTGTCGACGGCGCCCTTCGACTGGAGCGGCACCGCCCGGGCCCGCATCGCGCGGGCGAAGCCCACGACCTCGTCCTCGGTCTCGCCGCGCGCGGCCATCGCGGCGAGGAGGGCGCCGATCTGGGCCGGCGTCGCGTCGCCGTCCATGATCGTGCCCATCGCCTGGGCGGCCTCGTCCTCGGTGAGCCGCTCGCCGCGGGCCACCTTCGCGAGGTGGCGCTTGATGCTGACCTTCGCGCCGAGGCCGAGGAAGTTGCGCAGGAGGTCCTTGCCCGAGGTCGTGAGGATGCTCTCGGGGTGGAACTGCACGCCCTCGAGGGGCCGCTCCTTGTGGCGCAGGCCCATCACGACGCCGCCGTCCGTCCAGGCCGAGACCTCGAGGCAGTCGGGGACGGTCTCGGGCGCCACGACGAGCGAGTGATAGCGCGTGGCCGTGAAGACGTCGGGAAGGCCGGCGAAGATGGTCTTCCCGTCGTGGCGAACCTCGGAGGTCTTCCCGTGCATGAGCTTCGGCGCCCGCACGACCTTCCCCCCGAACGTCTGACCGAGGGCCTGGTGGCCGAGGCAGACACCGAGGAGGGGCACCGGCGAGCGGCGGATGAGCTCGAGGCTGATCCCCGCCTCGTCGGGCGTGCCCGGACCCGGCGAGATCACGATGCGGTCGGGCTGGAGGGCGAGGGCGTCCTCGACGCTCATCGCGTCGTTGCGGACGACCTTCACCTCGGCCCCGAGCTCGCCGAGGTACTGGTACAGGTTGAAGGTGAACGAGTCGTAGTTGTCGACGAGCAGGATCATGCGAGGTCTCCCGCGACGCGGAGCGCCTCGAAGAGCGCCTGCGCCTTCGCCACCGTCTCGCGCTCCTCGTAGGCCGGGTCGGAGTCCGCCACGATGCCCGCCCCCGCCTGGAGAGTCGCCTTCCCGCCGCGGAGGACGAGAGTGCGGATCGCGATGCAGAAGTCGAGGTTCCCGCCGAGGTCGATGTAGCCGAGGGCGCCGCCGTAGAGCCCGCGCGACTGCGGCTCGAGCGCGTCGATGATCTCCATCGCGCGGATCTTCGGCGCGCCCGAGAGCGTTCCCGCCGGGAACGTGGCCGCGAGCGCGTCGAGGGCGTCCTTCCCCTCGTCGAGGGCCCCGACGACCGAGCTCACGATGTGGGCCACGTGGCTGTAGTGCTCGACCTTCATCAGCTCCGCGACCTGCACGCTGCCGAAGCGGCAGACGCGGCCGAGGTCGTTCCGCCCGAGGTCGACGAGCATCAGGTGCTCGGCCCTCTCCTTCTCGTCGGCGAGCAGCTCGCGGGCGATCGCGTCGTCCTTGGCGCCCTCCGGCCGCGGCCGGGTGCCGGCGATCGGCCGCGTCTCGACCTTCCCGTCCTCGACGCGCACGAGCATCTCGGGGGAGGCGCCGGCCACCGCGGACTCGCCGTCCTTCAGGAAGTACATGTAGGGCGACGGGTTCACCATGCGCAGCGCGCGGTAGACCGTGAAGGGATCGATCCCGCAGTCGACCGAGTGCTGCCGCGAGAGGACGACCTGGAAGATGTCGCCGGCCGCGATGTGCTCCTTCGCCTTCAGCACCGCCTCGCGGAAGTCGGGGCTGTCGGCGAGCGGCAGGGCCGCGGGCGGCTCCGCGCGGCGCGTCGACGAGGGCCGCCGTTCCCAGCCGAGGTCCTGCTCGAACTGCTCGATCTTCGCCTGCGCCCGCTCGAACGCCGCCCGCGAGCCGGGCTCGGCGAGGGCCATCAGCACGAGGCGCTGGCGCACGTGGTCGAAGGCCACGAGCGAGTCGTAGAAGGCGAAGCTCGCCACGACCCCCTTCGCCGCGCCGTGGTGGTCGGGCAGACGCTCGAAGAGGCGCGCGGCATCCCACGTCAGGTAGCCGACGGCGCCGCCCGTGAAGCGGGGCAGGCCGGGGATCTCGGCCGGCCGGTGCGCGCCGAGGCGGCGGCGCAGCGCGGGCAGCAGGCCGTCCGTCTCCTCGCGCTCGCCCTCCGCGTCGTGGACGACGACGCGGCCGCCCTTGACCTCGAGCCGCGCGACGGGGTCGCGGCCGAGGAAGGAGTACCGCGCGAGCCGCTCGCCGCCGACGACGCTCTCGAGCAGGAACGCCCGCTCGGCGCGCGTGGCGAGGGAGAGAAACGCCGACACCGGCGTCCGCAGGTCCCCCGGCACCTCGCGGAAGACGGGCACCGGGCGGCCGCCCTCCGACAGCCGCTCGTACTCCTCGAACGACAGCGTGTTCACTTGGCCCTCCGCTTCCGCAGCTCGTCCATCACCCGCGCGAGCGGGACGCCCCGCATGTGCAGCGCCAGCGTCAGGTGGTACAGGAGGTCGGCCGACTCCTCGACGAGCCGCTCCTCGGTCTGCACGCGCGCCGCGAGGACGACCTCGGTCGCCTCCTCGCCGATCTTCTTGAGCACCTGGTCCGGGCCCTTGGCGAGGAGCCGCGCGGTGTACGACTCCTCCGGCGGAGCGGCGGCGCGCGACGCGACGACGCGGGCGAGCTCCTCGAGCATGCCCGCCGCCGTCGGCGAGACGTCTCCGAAGCAGGTGCGGGCTCCGGTGTGGCACGCCGGGCCGGTCGGCTCCACGACGAGGAGGAGCGTGTCGCCGTCGCAGTCCCGCCGGACCTCGACCACGCGCAGCTCGTTTCCCGACGTCTCGCCCTTGCGCCACAGGGCCTTGCGGCTCCGGCTCCAGAAGTGCGCGACGCCGGTCTCGGCCGTCTTCGCGAGGGCCTCCGCGTTCGCCCACGCGACCATCAGCACGTCGCCGCTCGCGCGGTCCTGGGCCACGACGGGCACGAGGCCCGCCACGTCGAACGCGATCCCGTCGGGCAGCGTGACGCTCATCAGTGGGAAGCTCCCGCGACCGGCCGGACCGCCACGCCGGCACGGAGGAGCTCGGCCCTCGCGTCCGGGATGCGGATCTCGCCGAAGTGGAAGATCGACGCGGCGAGGGCGGCGCTCGCCCCGCCGTCGACGAAGGCATCCTTCATGTGGGCGACCGTGCCGCAACCGCCCGAGGCGATGACGGGCACGTTCACCGCCGACGACACCGCGCGCGTGAGCGCGAGGTCGAAGCCGTTCTTCGTCCCGTCGCGGTCCATGCTGGTCAGGAGGATCTCGCCCGCGCCGCGCTCCGTGCCCTCGCGCGCCCACTCGACCGCGTCGCGGCCGGTCGGCGTGCGTCCGCCGTGGACGAAGACCTCGAAGGTCCCGTCGCCCCGGCCGCGGGCGTCGATCGCGAGAACCGTGGCCTGCGCGCCGAAGCGGCGCGAGATCTCGGTCACGAGCTCGGCCCGCTGCACGGCCGCGGTGTTGACCGCCACCTTGTCGGCGCCGGCGCGGAGGAGCGCCTCGGCGTCCTCGACCGAGCGCACGCCGCCACCGACCGTGAACGGCAGGTAGACCGCGTCGGCGACGCGCCGCACCATGTCGAGCACGATCGGCCGCGCGTCGGAGGAGGCGGTGATGTCGAGGAAGACGAGCTCGTCGGCGCCCTCGGCGTCGTAACGGGCGGCGGCCTCGACCGGGTCGCCGGCGTCCCGCAGCGACACGAAGCGCACGCCCTTCACGACGCGCCCGCGGTCGACGTCGAGGCAGGGGACGATGCGCTTCGCGAGCATCAGCGCCCCGCCTCGCCCGCCAGGGCCGCGCGGGCCGCCGCGATCGTCACCCGGCCCTCGTAGATCGCCTTGCCGACGATGACCTCGTCGACCCCGAACGCCTCGAGCGGCCTCAGCCGCACGAGGTCGGCCGTTTCGGACACGCCGCCGGCCGCGGTGAGGCGAAGGCCGGTGCGTCGGCCGAGGGCCTCGATCGCTTCGATGTTGGGGCCGATGAGCGTGCCGTCGCGGCGCGTGTCGGTGAACTGCACGCGCACGACGCCCCAGCTCTCGACGGTGGCCGCGAGTTCGAGGGCGTCGGTGGCGGTGACCTCGTTCCAGCCCTTCACCGCGACCTTGCCGTCGCGCGCGTCGATCGCCACCGCCACCGCCTGGCCCCAGCGCGACACGGCGGCCTGCACGTCCTCCGGCCGCGAGACGGCGGCGGTGCCGAAGATGACGCGCTCGACGCCGAGGCCGAGGTAGCGGGCCGCGTCCTCGACCGAGCGGATGCCGCCGCCGACCTCGACGGGGATCTTCACCGCGCGCACGACCTCGGCCACGGCGTCCGTCTGCTGGACGTCGTCGATGGCGGCGTCGAGGTCGACGACGTGGAGCCGCTCGGCCCCCTCGGCCTCGAAGCGACGGGCCACGTCGGCCGGCGAGTTGCCGTAGACCGTCTCGTTCTCCGCTCGGCCCTGCAGCAGGCGCACGACGCGGCCCTTCCGGATGTCGATCGCCGGGACGACGATCACGCCGCCCTCCGCGCCGCGTCCACCATCTTCACGAAACCCTCGACCATGCGAAGACCGACCTCCTGGCTCTTCTCCGGGTGGAACTGCACGCCGACGACGCTCCCGCGGCCGACGACGGCGGCGAACTCGCGGCCGTAGTCGGACGAGGCGATGACGACGTCGTCCGG
The DNA here is from genome assembly GCA_046331285.1 of Vicinamibacteria bacterium. Taxonomy (GTDB): domain Bacteria; phylum Acidobacteriota; class Vicinamibacteria; order Fen-336; family Fen-336; genus DATBSL01. The sequence continues at coordinate 55,642 of JAXLRD010000036.1, read as the reverse complement.
CGCGTCGCAGAAATAGCTGTGCACGAAGTAGACGTACGCGCCCTCCGGGAGCCCGTCGAGCATGGGGTGAGGACGCTTCGGCCGCAGCTCGTTCCAGCCCATGTGCGGCACCGGCAGGGCGCCGTCGAAGCGGCGGACGCGCCCGGGCAGGAGGCCGAGGCCGCGGTGGAGGCCGTGCTCCTCGCTCTCCTCGAAGAAGAGCTGCATGCCGATGCAGATGCCGAGGAGCGGCTTCCCCGCCGCCGCCGTCTCGCGAAGGACCGGCACGAGGCCGCGGCGCTCGACCTCTTCCATCGTCGCGGCGAAGGCGCCGTCGCCGGGCAGGACGAGCGCGTCGGCCGCGCGCAGCTCGGCCGGGTCGCCGGTCAGCCGGACCTCGGCCCCGAACCGCCGGAACGCCTTCGTGACGCTCCCGAGGTTGCCGATGCCGTAGTCGGCGATCGCGATCACAGGCTCCCCTTGGTGGACGGGACACCCGCGGTGCGGGCGTCGAGGGCGACCGCCATTCGCAGGGCGCGGGCCGTGGCCTTGAAGAGCGTCTCCGCGACGTGGTGCGCGTTGCGGCCGCGCAAGACGTCGAGGTGCAGGTTGAACCGGCCGTGGTCGACGAGAGCCCAGAAGAAGTCCTCGAACAGCTCCGTCGGCATGTCGCCGATCCTCTGCGCCTTCCACTGCACGCCGAAGTGCAGCCACGGCCGCCCGGAGAGGTCGACCACCGCGCGCGAGAGCGCCTCGTCGAGCGGCACGTAGGCGTGGCCGAAGCGCACGACGCCCTTCTTGTCGCCGAGGGCCTGCCGGAGCGCCTGGCCGAGCACGATGCCGACGTCCTCGACCGAGTGGTGGGCGTCGACGTGGAGGTCGCCCCGGCAGCGCGCGTCGAGGTCGATGCCCGAGTGCGTCGAGAGGGCCGTCAGCATGTGGTCGAGGAAGCCGATGCCGGTGGCGACCTTCGACTGCCCCGTTCCGTCGAGGTCGATCGCGAGGACGATGTCGGTCTCGCGCGTCTTCCGCTCGATGCGCGCCCGGCGGCCCGCGAGCGGCGCGGCGGCCTTCGCCCGCGCTCCGCTCCTCCGCCCTGCTGCCTTCGCCATCACGCCCTCCCTGCCTGGAAGACCGCTCCCGCCTCGCCGAGGGCCGTCCCGAGCGCCCCGAGGAAGGCTTCGTTCTCCGCCTCGCTGCCGACGCTGACGCGCAGGCAGCGGCCGAGCATCGGGTACGACGTCACGTCGCGGACGAGGACGCCCCGGCGGAGCATCGACGAGAAGACCGCTTTCGGGTCCGTGCCCTCGAGGAGCTCGAGGACGAAGAAGTTCGCCCGCGACGGCCACGCCCGGACGCCGGGCATGGAGGCGAGCACCGCGAGCACGCGCTCCCGCTCGCGGACGAGGCGCGCGACGCTCGCCTCGAGCGCGGCCGTCTCCTCGAGGGCGGCGATCGCCGCCGCCTGCGAGAAGAAGTTGAGGTTGTAGGGCAGCCGCGCCTTGTTGATCTCGCGCACGAGCTCCGGGGAGGCGAGGAGGTAGCCCACTCGCAAGCCCGCGAGCGCCATCGCCTTCGAGAAGGTGCGGAGGACGACGAGGTTCGGGTGCCGCGCGAGGAGCGGCACGACCGTCTCGCCCGAGAACTCGTGGTAGGCCTCGTCGATCACCACGAGCGAGTCGCTCTCGTCGCAGAGCCGCTCGACATCCGCCAGCGCGAGGGCGTTGCCGGTCGGGTTGTTGGGCGAGCAGACGATCGTGACCGACGCGTTCGACTCGCGGCGGGCCGCCGAGATCGCCTCGACGTCGTAGGCCAGGCCCGCGGCCGGATCGGCGCTCGCCGGCCGCAGCGGCACGCGCACCGGCTCGCCGCCGAGGATCGTCGTCATGAGGGCGTAGAGCGTGAACGTCGGCGCGGGGATCACGACCCGCGTGCCGGCCCCCACCGTCACGAGGAGCAGCGCCTCGATGAGCTCGTTCGACCCGTTGCCGGCGAGGACGCCGTCCTCGCGCCAGCCGGAGAAGCGAGCGAGCGCCGCGAGGAGCTCCTTCGGGTCGAAGTCGGGGTAGCGCGACCACGGCCGGGCGAGGGCCGTCTCGATCACGCGGCGCTTCACCGCGTCCTCGAGGTCCCAGGGGTTCTCGTTCTGGTTGATCTTGACCGGCGCCTCGCGCAGGGCGAGCGTGTACGCGGCGATCCCGCGCACGGCCGGCTTGACGTGGCGCAGCGGGTCCATCACTCCTCGCCCTCGAACCGCGCGAGGACGCTCTGCGCGTGACCGCGGAAGCCCTCGGCCATGGCGACGCGCACGACGTCCTCGGTCACGGCGGCGAGGCCCTCGCGCGTCATCGTCACGACGCTGTGGCGGCGCTGGAAGTCGCGCACCGAGAGGGGCGACGCGAAGCGCGCGGCGCCGCCCGTGGGCAGAACGTGGTTCGGACCGATGCCGTAGTCACCGACCGCCACCGGCGTCCACGAGCCGACGAACACCGCCCCGCCCACGATCCGCCGGGCGAGACGCGACGCGCCCCGCGCCATCACCTCGACGTGCTCGGCCGCGAGCTCGTTGACCGCCGCGACGCCCTCGTCGAGGTCGCGCACCAGGACGACGGCCGCGTTGCGGGCGACGGCGCGGCGGGCCTGCGCCACGTTCGCGACCGAGCGCAGGCCCTCGGCCACGAGCCGCGCGGCCTCGGCCGCGAGCTCCCGGGAGGGCGTGACGAGGACGACGGCCTCGTCGCCGCTGCCGTGCTCGGCCTGGGCGAGGAGGTCGGCGGCCACGAGGCCGGCGTCGGCGGAGTCGTCGGCGAGGATCGCCACCTCGCTCGGCCCGGCCTCGCTGTCGATCGCGACGCGGCCGCGCACGAGGCGCTTGGCCGCGGCCACGTACGCATTGCCGGGGCCGACGATCGCGTCGACCGGCGCGATCGTCCTCGTGCCGAGGGCGAGGGCGGCGATCGCCTGCGCGCCGCCGACGCGGAAGACGTTCTCGACGCCGGCGACGACGATGGCGGCGGCCACGGCCGGATTGGCCTCGAGCGTCCTCGGCGGCGTCACGATGACGATCCGCGGAACGCCCGCCACCTTCGCCGGGATCGCGTTCATGAGGACGGAGGACGGGTAGGCGCCGGCGCCGCCGGGAACGTAGAGGCCGGCCGCGCCGAGCGGGCTCACCACCTCCTCGAGGACGGAGCCGCCGGGAAGCTCGCGGCGGAAGCCCGGGGCGAGCTGGCCGCGGTGGAAGGCCTCGATGCGCGCGGCCATGCGGCGCAGGGCCGCGACGACCTCGGCATCGGCTCGGGCGGCGAGGCGTCGCACCTCGTCCGGCTTCACGCGCAGGCGCGCGGGGGTGAGGCGGACACCGTCGAATCGCCGGGTGAGGCGCACGAGCGCCGCGTCGCCGCCGCGCTCGACCGCGCGCACGATCGACAGGACGGCCCTCGTCACCTCGCGCCGCGGCGCGGCCGCGCGCGGCAGGCGCGCCTTCCACGCGGCGTGCGCCTTCGTCCCGTAGACGATCGTCTTCACGCGAGTCCCTCCCGCAGCGTCGAGACCAGTTTCCGGACGGCGTCGCGGCGGGCGTGCCAGCTCGCGCGGTTCACGACGAGGCGGGCCGTGCTCTCCGCCACCGTCTCGAGCTCGACGAGCCCGTTCTCGACGAGCGTGCGGCCGGTCTCGACGACGTCCACGATGCAGTCGGCGAGGCCGAGGCCGGGCGCGATCTCGACCGAGCCGGCGAGCTTCACGCACTCGACGGCGAGGCCGCGGCCGAGGAAGTGCTGGGCCGCGACCTTCGGGTACTTCGTGGCGACCCGCGCGGTCGAGACGCGGTCGGGGGCGAAGCCGGACCCTTCCGGGGCCGCGACCATGAGCCGGCAGCGGCCGAAGCCGAGGTCGAGAGGCTCGAGCACGTCCGCTCCCGACTCGAGGAGCACGTCGCGCCCGGCGATGCCGCAGTCGGCGACGCCGTACTCGACGTAGGTCGGCACGTCGGCGTCCTTCACGAAGAGGAAGCGGTAGTCACCGGCGGGGACGACGAGGCGACGCGTCTCCCCGGTCGGAAACGGAAGGGCGCAGCGGGCGAAGAGCTTCTCGGTCCCCGAGAGCAGCTTGCCCTTCGAGAGGGCGATCGTCAGGGCGCTCACCGGCTCTCCCCGTTCCCGAAGCGCACGCGCGCGCCGCCATGGCGCTTCGCGCGCGCGGTGGCGAGCGCCGCGCCGAGGTCGCCACCCGCGATCTTCTCGGCCGACGGCGCGGGCGCGCTCGTCGCGCGGCCCTGTCGATCGAGGAGGAAGGCGACGCGGTCGAGGCCCAGCATGAAGCCGACCGCCGGCAGCGGCCGGCCGAAGCGGGCGAGGAGCGTGTCGTAGCGCCCGCCGCCGCCCACCTCGAAGCCGAGGCCCGGGGCGAACACGCGGAAGACGAAGCCCGTGTAGTAGTCGAGGCCGCGGACCTCGCCGAGGTCGATCGCCAGGCGGTCGCCGAGGCCGGCCGCCTCGAGAACGCGCACCGTCGCGCGCAGCTCGGCGAGGGCGGCGAGCGCCGCGGGCGATCCGGCGAGCGCCTTCTCGGCCTCGGCGAGCACGTCGAGGCCGCCGGCGAGCGCGGTGAGCCGCTCGACCGCCTCGACGACGGCCGGAGGCAGCGACGAGCCGGCGAGGGCCTCGCGCACGCCGACGCCGTCCTTCGCCTCGACCCGGTCGCGCAGCTGCTCCAGCCGTTCGGGATCGAGCCCGGCCCCGGCGATCAAGCCGGTGAAGACGCCGACGTGGCCGAGGGCGAGTACCCAGTCGCGCGCGCCGACCCGCTCGAGCGACTCGGCGGCGATCGCGACGACCTCGGCGTCGGCCGCGCGCGCGTCGCCGCCCATGTGCTCGAGGCCCATCTGGTAGAGCTCGCTCTGGCGGCCGGCCTTCGGCGGCTCGTAGCGCACGACCTCGCCCGAGTAGTAGAGCCGCAGCGGGGCCGGGCGGCCGCGGAGGCGGCCGGCCGCGATCTTCGCGAGGAGGCTCGTGAAGTCGGGCCGCAGCGCGAGGACGCTGCCGTCGCGGCCGACGAAGGAGTAGGTCTTCGGCACGAGCGCCTCGGCCGTGAAGACGTCGGCGTAGTCGAAGAGGGGCGGGATGATCTCCTCGTAGTCCCAGCCCTCGAAGACGGAGACGACCGCCTCCTCGATGCGGCGGCGTCGGCGCGCCTCCTCCCCCACGAAGCACTGGACCCCAGGGGGCGCCTGGGCCAGGCGGTGCGTCCCGTTCATGCTGTCGCCTCCGCCAGGGCCCGGGCCGCCGCCTCGAGCATCGCCTCTTCCGGAGCGGGGACAGAGGTCCACGCCTGGAACTGGCCGACCGCCTGCGCGATCAGCATCTCGAGGCCGTCGATCGTCCGGCAGCCGCGGGCCCGGGCCGCGCGGAGGAGTGGCGTCTCGCGCGGCTCGTAGACCATGTCGAACACTACCGAGGCCGGCCGCAGCGCCTCCGCCGGCACCGGCATGCGACCGGGGTACGCGCCCGAGCCGAGGGGTGTCGCGTTCACGAGCACGTCCCACCGCAGCGCGCCGATGTCCTCGAGCGCCGCGTGATCGGCGCCCGTCGCGGCCGCGGCCTCGGCCGCCTGCCCGCGGCGGCGCGCGAGGATCGTGACGTGGGCGCCGGCCCGCTCGAACGCGAAGGCCGCGGCCCGCGCGGCCCCGCCCGCGCCGACGACGGCGATGCGGGATCCGGGCACGTCGGCCCGCCGCCGCAGCGGCACGAGGACACCGTCGCCGTCGGTGCTCGAGCCGTGGAGACGGCCCTCGCGCGCGACGACCGTGTTCACGGAGCCGGCGCGCGCCGCCTCCGGCTCGCACGCGGCGAGGTGGGCCAGGACCTCGGGCTTGTACGGCCGGGTCACGCTGAAGCCGGAGAGGCCGAGCGCGGGCAGAGCGCGGACGAAGGCGTCCATCGACTCGGCCTGGAGCGGAACGTACACGGCGTCGAGCCCGCGCTCCGCGAACGCGCGGTTGTGGATCGCCGGCGAGACGCTGCGGAGGATGTCGGCGCCCAGGATCCCGTAGACGCGCGTCTGCGGCCCGATCGACCGCACGCGATAGCCCTCGGCCAGGACGCGCGCCGGCAGCTGTCCCGGCGCGGCCTCGCGGCCGGCGAACGGCGCGGCGAAGGTGAACGGCGCGCCGAAGCGGCCGCCGAGGATCCGCGAGGCGACGCCGAGCGGCCCCATCGCCAGGGCGACGAGGGGCGGCCGGCCCTGCTCGCGGGCGCGGGCGTGCCTCTGGGCGAAGGCCAGCAGCCGGCCGAGGTCCTCGATCGACCGCGCCGTCACCGCGATCTTCACGATGTCGGCGCCGGCCTCGGCCATGCGCCGGTAGAGGGCCTCGAGGTTCTGGGGCGTGCCCTCGAAGTCGTGCCACGAGAGGACGAGCCCGCGGCCGGTCTTGGCGGCGGCCACGTCGTCGAAGCCCGCGCGCGCCTCGACGTCGACGAGGTCGAAGCCGAGACGGACCGCCTCGGCCAGGATCGCCCGGCGCGCCGGCTCGTCCGTGGCCGGGAAGCGCCCGCCCTCCTTCTCGGTGCGGCACGTGAGGAGGATCGGCTTCACCCGCGCCCGGACGAGCGCGGCGAGGTCGAGGTCGCGCACGAAGTCGGCGCGGACCTCGAAGAGGTCGGCGTGCGGAAGGAGCTCGGCCATGCGGTCCACGACCGCGGCCGTCGTCTCCTCGGTGACGCTGACGCAGATCCTCAAAGCGAAAAGCCTCTCCAGGGTTCCCTGAAGAGGCTTCGTCGGCCCGCGCCCGCATCCCCAGGAAACCCGCTGCAAGCGGCGGGCCCCGTGGGGCTCGCCGCTACGGGTGCCAGTAATGGAACACGGGACGCCAGCGGCACACGGCTCCGCCACGATCGGTCCGAAGAGCCGTGTTCGCGCGCGGAGTCATGTTCGTCAGCTTCCCGAAGCGGTGAATGTAGCGGAGGCCTGGGGTGGTGTCAACCGGAGCCGGAGCACCCCCTACAGCGAGTCGATGACCCTCTGCAGGCGGGCCCGGACCTGCTCGGCGAGCGTCCGCAGGGCAGGGTCGCCGTGGGCCGCCATCGTCTGCATCGGGTCGACGGCCGGGACGACGGCGCCCTCGTCCGTCTCGTAGACGACCACGTTGCACGGCAGGAGCATCCCGACGTCGAGGGTGTGGCCCATGGCCTCGTGGGCAAAGGCCGGGTTGCAGGCGCCGAGGATGCGGTACCTGCGGAAGTCGACGCCGAGCTTCTTCTTGAACGTGGCCTGGACGTCGATCTCGGTGAGGACACCGAAGCCCTCGGCGGCGAGAGCCACCGGCACCCTTGCAAGGGCCTCCTCGAACGGCGCATCGAGGGTCCGGGCGATTCCGAAGGCCATCAGGCGTCCTTCCCCGGGAGCGAGCAGGCGCCGGCCGTGTCGCGCGCCGCCTCCGGCTGGTGGGGCCGCGCCGACCGGCGCGGCTGGGGCACGGTTCAGGTCGGGACGCCCAGGCGCGGCAGGAGCCACGTCTGGAGAAGGACCCAGCCGGCCATCACCAGCAGGGCGTAGACGAAATCCATTTCAGCGCACCCCCGTGGCTTGGACGGGGAGAGGGCGGTTCGGTTTCATCAGGGGTGCGGGGCGGAGGGCGGCGCCGGCGCGGCCGGCGCCGGCAGGGGCAGGAGCGGGGCGCCGAGCACGCGGCGGGCGGCGTTCTCCATGGCCAGGGAGTGCAGCCCCGCCGCCTTCCCCGCGGCGAGGGCCGCGTCGAGCGACTGGCCTCGGCGGGACTCGAGGACGGCCATCACCCCGCCCACGCGGTTCGAGGACGCGCAGTGGAGGAGGACGGGCGCGGCCGCCGCGTCGGCCAGCACCTCCTGGACCCGGTCGACGTCCGCGGCGCTGAACGTGTCGGGGGTGACGGGGACGGAGACGTAGCGGATTCCCTGCGCCTCGAGGACGGGCTTCTCCGCGGCGGCGCCTTCGGCGTCCGTCCGGAGGTTCACCACCGTCCGCACGCCCATCTCCTTCAGCCCGGCCAGCGCCTCCGGCGACGGCTGGCCGGCGGTGGCGAGGGCCGGCGAGAGGCGGCGGTAGCTCGGGATGCGGGCGGAGTCGACGGACTCCGGCAGCTCGGCGGCAGCCGCGGCGGCCGCGAGGACGAGGACGGCGATGGGCAGCTTCGGCACGGCACGACCTCCCTGCGCGCTCGATCCGCGCGCGATCGACGATGTTAATACGTCCGGGGGCGGCGACGCGGGCGGGCGGGCCGCCGCGCGATTGGAGCGGGCGGCAGGAGCGTTCATACTCCCGGGTGGGGAGGGGCTCGTGCGCAAGTACATCATCATGGGACCTCAGGGCAGCGGCAAGGGCACGCAGGCGAAGATGCTCGCGAAGGACTTCGACCTCGTCCACATCAGCGTCGGCGACATCTTCCGCTGGCACGTGCAGAGCCGCACGAAGCTCGGGACGAAGGTCCAGCGCTACATGAAGGAAGGCCGCCTCGTCCCCGACGAGATGGTCTCCGACGTCGTGAAGTGGCGCCTCGACATCCACGACTGGCGCTGCGGGTTCGTCCTCGACGGCTTCCCCCGCAACGCCGCGCAGACGGAGTTCTTCCTCGAGAACTACGACATCGACGCGGTCATCGCGATCGAGCTGCCGGAGCAGGCGGCGATCGCCCGCATGCAGAGCCGGCGGCTGTGCTCGAGCTGCGGCCTCGACTACAACCTCATCCAGCTCCGGCCCCGGGTCGTCGACGTGTGCGACAACTGCGGCGGCCGCCTCGTGCCCCGCCCCGACGACACGCCCGAAGCGATCCGCAAGCGCCTCGAGGACTACCGCGAGAAGACGCAGCCGATCCTCGACCTCCTCCGGGAGAAGGAGCTGATCGTGCGGGTCGACGGCACGCCCGCGCCGGACGTGGTGCAGGCCGACATGCGCCGCAAGCTGGGGCTCATGGCCGAGGCCGACGAGCTCGGCGAGCCGGCCGGCGTCGCGAGGGGCTAGGCGTGGCGGCGGAGGCGAACCCGACGGTCACGGTCGAGCTGGAGTGGCAGGGCGGCCTGCGCTTCGCCGGCCGCTCGGGCGAGGTCGAGATGGCGATGGACTCGCCCCCCGCCCCCGGCGCGCCCTCGCCGGTCCAGGCGCTCGCCTTCGCGCTGGCCGGCTGCATGGCCATGGACGTGGCGGTGGTCCTCAACAAGAGCCGCCTTCCGGTGTCGTCGCTCCGGGCCCGCCTCGACGCCGAGCGCTCGCCGACGGACCCGCGGCGGCTCGTCCGCGCCGAGCTGCACTTCACCGTGACCGGCGAGGTGCCGCCGGAGAAGATGGACCGCGCGCTCGCCCTCTCGCGCGAGAAGTACTGCTCGGTGTGGAACTCGCTCCGCCCCGACATCGAGCTGCGGACGAGCTACACGATCCAGCGGCCCGAGCCGGAACGACCGTCGACGGACTGAGCCCTCACCGAGATCCGACTCAGGGCCGGGCCGTATACCACCGCGCCATCGTGAAGGCCGCCGGCTTGTCGACGATGGCGTGCGACGGGTCGCGGAAGGCCGGGCGCGAGGTGCGCTCCCACAGCCAGAAGAACGCCCCCTCGATCCAGGGCCGGCGCGCGAGGGCGCGCAGCGTGGCGTCGTAGCAGCGGGCCTGGAGCCAGACGTCGGCGGGCGTCCGCTCCTCGCGCCACGGCGCGCGGGCCGCGCTCGACACCGAGGGGAAGCCGGCCTCGGTCAGCAGCACCGGCCTCCCCCACCGACGGCTCGCCGCCTCGAGCGGCGCGAGGGCGCGGTCCCATCCCGCGTCGAGCGCCGCGGGCGACGGGTCGTCCTCCTGCGCGAGGGGAAAGTAGGCCGAGACGCCGATGAAGTCGAGGGCGTCCCAGAAGCCGAGGCCCTCCCACGTGTCGAAGTTGGCCGAGTAGGTGAGAGGCCCCGGGAACTCCCGCCGCACCGCCGCGATGACGCGCCGCCAGTCGGCCTCGCGCCGCAGGACGGTCGTGTCGAGCTCGCGGCCCACGCAGAAGGCGTCGGCCCCCGCCGCCCGGGCCTCGCGCGCGTACGGCAGCACATAGGCCTCGTACGACGCGAACCAGGTCCGCCAGTCCGCCTCGTTCGTCATCTCGACCTTGTTGTGCTCGAGGTGCTCGCTCGCCCCGAAGCGCGCCTCGAGCTTCCGGAAGAGCGCCTGACGCGCCTTCTCGTCGCCCGAGCGGAAGATACGCCGCTCCTCCTCCGTGGGCTCGTACGCCGGCCGCATCTCGAGGTGCGGCTTGACCATCACCTTCAGGCCCGCCGCGTGGGCGTCGCGCACGAGGCCCGGGAGATCGCGGTAGCCGAAGTGCCGCTCGGCCTGCGGGCGAGCGATGACGGGCCCGTGGAGGCCCTTCTGCAGCGGGTCCCACGTGTGAACCGACACCCACGTGACGCCGAGAGACGCGAGGCGGCGGAACGAAGCGGCGCCCGCGGCCGGTCCATCCTCGTTCCACCAGGAGACGCCGCGGCGGAAGCCGGGCGCGAGGGGCGTGACGCCGGCGGGTGAGCCGCCACTCGCCCACGCCGCAGCGGAGCGCACCTCGGGAACCGCCGAGCGACGCGCGGCCTCGGCGAGAGCGGCTCGCCCTCGCGGCGAGCCGCCGTCGAGAGCGGCGAGAGCCATCACCGCCTCGAAGGCGACAGACCCGTCGCGCCTCAGGACCGCCGGCGCGAGCGCGTCGCCCGCGGCCGCGCGCCAGGGCTCGCGCGCCGTGCCGAGGAGCCACGCGCCGAGGCGCGCGTCGTCCCGGTCGCGGCTCGCGAGGAGGCGCGTCGCCGCCGGCACGAACGCGGGAGCGTCGCGGTAGGCGTCTTCGCGCGGCACCTCGCGCCCGTCGGGCAGCGTGACGACGGGCCGACGCCGCCAGCGGGCGCCCGGGCCGGCCGGCGGCTCGTACGCGCGCTTGAGCGCCGCGGCCAGCGGCGCGGAGGCGTCCTCGGGCCCGGACACCGCCGACAACACCGCGGCGAGCGCGGCCCCGACGGCCACCGCCGGCAGGAGCGGTCGCCTCATGCCTCGATGAGCCTCAGCCGGAGCGGCGAGCGGAGGGGGATTCAATCCCCCGACGCGAGCGGGGGGTTCGAGGGGGGTGCGGCGCAGCCCCCCCCCTCGCTCATGAAAGCGACCAGGGCCGGCTGACGTAGTCGGTCCAGGTCAGGAAGACGAGGATCACGAAGAAGGCGAGCGACGCCACGATCACGACGCCCGTCAGCTTCGGGCTGTAGCGCGCGTGCATGAAGTAGAGGACGACGAGCGAGGCCTTCGTGATCGCGACGCCCATCGCCACGATCAGGTTGAACGGGCCGAAATCGAAGCCCGTGACCAGCACGGTCACCGCGGTGAGAACGCAGAGGGCGGCGAAGATCAGGGCGTAGAGCTTCCAGGAGACGACGTGGTGCTCGCTCGCGTGTCCGGCGGTCGTGGGCTGCATCAGTGCTTCCCGATCAGGTAGAGGAGGGGGAAGAGGAAGATCCAGATGATGTCGACGAAGTGCCAGTAGAGGCCGACGATCTCGACCGGCGTGTGGTACTCGGGCGAGAACTTCCCGCGCCAGGCCATGGCCGCGATCGTGAGGATGATCGGCACCCCGATGATCATGTGCAGGGCGTGGAGTCCGGTCATCGCGAAGTAGAGGGAGAAGTAGATCTGGGCGTGCCGGCCCTCCTCGCCCTCGAGGTGGATGGCCGAGGCGTCGAACCGCTCGCCCGGCACGAGGCAGCCCGCGTACGGGCCGTCGCCGAGGCAGGGCCGGATCTTCTCGCCGTACTCGAAGTACTTCACGCCGAGGAAGACGGCGCCGAGGATCACGGTCGCGATCAGGAACTGCCAGATGCGGTCGCGGTGCCCCTTGGCCGCCGAGTAGACCGCCATCGCCATCGTGAAGCTCGAGCCGATGAGGACGAGCGTGTTGGCGAAGCCGATCTTCCAGCTCAGGTGGTGGCTGCCCGCGGAGAACGCCCCCGGGTACATGTGGCGGTAGATGGCGTAGGCCGCGAAGAGCCCGCCGAAGAAGAGGACCTCCTGGGCGATGAACACCCACATGCCCAGGGTCGACGCCTCCTTCTGCTGCTCGAGGCTGACGAAGTGGTGCTGCAGCGCCTCGTGGTGCGCGTGGGGGGCGGCGTGGCCCGCCGCGGCGGCGACCTCAGGCAACGACGGCCTCCTTGCTGCTCGTGCCGGCGTAGTCGTACGGCTCCTCGTTCACGACCGGCATCTCGTGGAAGTTCTCGGACGGGGGCGGCGAGCTCGTCCTCCACTCGAGGCCGGTGGCGCCCCACGGGTTGTCCCCGGCCGGCTCGCCCTTGAAGAGCGAGTAGAGGAGGTAGAAGGACGGGAAGAGGTACCCGAAGCCGAGGACGGTGGCTCCCGCCGTCGAGAGCACGTTCAGCACCTGGAACTCCTCCGGGTACACGTGGTAGCGGCGGGGCATGCCCATGTAGCCGAGGAGGAACTGCGGGAAGAACGTGAGGTTGAAGCCGACGAAGATGAGGACGGCCGACAGGCGGCCCCACGCCTCGGAGTACTTCACGCCGAAGATCTTGGGCCACCAGAAGTGGAGGGCGCCGAGGTAGCCCATGATCGCGCCGCCGACCATGATGTAGTGGAAGTGGGCGACGACGAAGTAGGTGTCGGTGAGGTGGACGTCCGTCCCCAGGTTCCCGAGGAAGAGACCGGTGAGCCCGCCGATCAGGAAGAGCCCGAGGAAGCAGAACACGTAGATCATCGGCGTGTCCCACGCGACCGAGCCCTTGTAGAGCGTCGCCGTCCAGTTGAAGACCTTGATCGCGGAAGGGATCGCCACGAGGTACGTGAGGGCGGAGAAGACCATCGCCGAGTAGACGGCCATGCCCGAGACGAACATGTGGTGGGCCCAGACGAGGAACCCGATGGCGGCGATCGCGAGGCTCGACATCGCGATGAAGCTGTAGCCGAAGACCCGCTTCCGCGAGAAGCAGCTGATGACCTCGCTGATCACCCCCATCGAGGGCAGGATCATGATGTAGACGGCGGGGTGCGAGTAGAACCAGAACAGGTGCTGGAAGAGGATCGGGTCGCCGCCGCGGTTCGGGTCGAAGAAGCCGAAGTGGAAGATGCGCTCGAGGGCCACGAGCAGGATCGTGATCGCGACGACCGGCGTGCCGAGGATCTGGATGAGCGCGGTCGCGTAGTGGGCCCACACGAAGAGGGGCAGCCGGAACCAGGTGAGCCCCGGCGCGCGCATCTTGTGGACGGTGACGATGAAGTTGAGGCCGGTGAGGATCGACGAGAAGCCGGCGATGAAGATGCCGACCGCGGCGATCTCGACGTTGCTCTGGGCGAAGACCGTGCTGTAGGGCGTGTAGAACGTCCAGCCCGTCTCGAGCCCGCCCGAGAAGAGGGCGTACAGGGTGAGGGCCGCGCCGAGGACGTAGACGTACCAGCTCAGCAGGTTGATCTTCGGGAACGCCATGTCCTTCGCCCCGATCATGATCGGGAGGAGGAAGTTGCCGAAGACCGCGGGGATCGACGGGATCAGGAAGAAGAAGACCATGATCACGCCGTGCGCGGTGAAGGTCTTGTTGTACTCGTCGGCGCTCATGTGCGTGCCGTTCGGCACGAGCAGGTTCCAGCGGATGAGCCCCGCGTAGATCCCGCCGAGGACGAACATCGCGGAGATCGTGAGCAGGTACAGGAGCCCGATCCGCTTGTGGTCCTTGGTGAGGAGCCAGGACTTGAGGTCCCAGCCGCCGCTCAGGTAGCTGTCCTTCGGAAACGTCGCCTCGCTCGCCATTTCTTCTCCGCCTACTTCTTCGGGGCCGCCGCGTCGGGGACGGGCGCGCCCTCGGCCGGCACCTGAAGCGACTGGATGTAGGCCACGAGGGCGATGAGCTGCTCCTCGGTGACCTGCCCCTGGAACGTCGGCATCACCGGCTGGTAGCCGGCGACGACCTTCGCCGCCGGGTTGACGATCGACTCGCGCACGTACGCCTCGTCGGCGACGACCGTGTCGCCGCTCGCGAGGCGCACCTGCCGGCCGAAGATCCCCTGGAGGACCGGGCCGCGGCCGGCGTGGTCCGGGCGGTGGCAGGTGATGCAGTTGAGCTCGGTGAAGAGCTTCTCCCCCGCCGCCACCGGCGACTCGGGCGGCGGGCCGCCGGCGAGCCAGGTCTGGTAGTCCTCGGGCTCCATCACCACGACGCGCCCGGTCATGCGGGCGTGCTCGGTGCCGCAGTACTCGGCGCAGAAGAGGTGGAAGCGGCCCGTCTTCGTGGCGCGGAACCACGCGATGTTGTAGCGGCCCGGCACCGCGTCCTTCTTGATGCGGAACGCCGGCACGAAGAAGCTGTGGATCGTGTCCTCGGACGTGATCACGAGCTTGACCGCGCGGCCCTTCGGCACGTGGAGCTCGTTGATCTCGCGCTGGCCCGTCGGATGCTGGAGCTTCCACATCCAGCGCTTGCCGACGACGCTCACCGTCATCGCGTCGTCCGGGGGCCGGTTCATCTGGAAGTAGACCTTCGACCCCCAGGCGAACATCACCGCCACGAGGGCGAGGGGTATGAGGGTCCACGTGAGCTCGAGGGCGACCGAGCCGTGCACGTCGTTCGGTCGGTCGGCGTCGGAGCGGCGGCGGTACTTGACCGCGAAGAAGACGATCGCGATCGAGATGCCGACCGTGAAGAACACGGTGACCGCGACGATGAAGAAGAAGAGCGCGTCGACCTCTCCGGCGACGGAGGAGGCGGAGTCGGGGAGGAGCGGCATCGAGGGGCTCATCGGCGCCTCATGGACGTGGTCAGGATGAAGCCGCCGACCGCCACGACGGTGGCGACGGCGAGCAGCCGCAGCACGGTGAGGATGGACGCGCTGTAGCGGCCGGTCTTGGGGTCGTACTGGTAGCAGTAGAGGAGGACCTGGTCGACGGCGTTGCCGATCTTCCCGCCCGCGGCGTCGACGAGGGCGAGGCGCAGGTCCTTCGGGGAGTACTCGACGCCGAAGAGGTAGTGCGAGACGCGGCCCTCGGGCGTCGCCACGAGCATGCCGGCGGGATGCGCGAACTGCTTCGTGTCGGCGTCCCACACGTAACGGAAGCCGACCGCCTTCGTCAGGGCGTCCACCGACTCCTTCGTGCCGGTGAGGAAGTGCCAGCCGCGCTCGGCCTCGGAGCGCTTGTAGCGCGCCATGTAGGCCTTCTTCTTCGCCGCGGCGAGGACCGGCCCCTCCTTCGGGTCGAAGCTCACCGTCACGACCTCGAACTCCTGGCCGGGCACGAATGAGAGCACCTCGAGGGCGCCGGCGAGCCCGTTGAGGCTCAGCGTGCACAGCATCGGGCACTGGTAGTAGACGAGGCTCAGGACGACCGGCTTTCTCCCGAAATAGTCGCCGAGCTTCACCGTCTTCCCGCTCTCGTCCTGGAACGCGAGGTCGAGGGGCAGCCGCTCGCCGAGCTTCTGGTCCCAGCCGATCTCCTGCAGGACGCCGGGCGTCGCCTGCATGGGCGGCGGGGGCACCGGGCCCATCTGGGCGCGGGCGGCGGTCGGCAGGAGGAGCGCCGTGCCGAGGACGGCGGCGGCGAACCGCGTCATCGATGGCCTCCCGCGGCCGGCGGCGCGGCGGCCGCCGGGGTGGCCGAGGGCGCGGCGTCGGGCGCCGCGGGCGCCGGGAACGCGGGCAGCGCGCCCCGCTCGCCGACGATCCGGACCGCCTCGTCGATCGGCATCCGGGCGATGCCGCGGTCCTTCTCGACCCAGCCGTAGCTCGTCAGCAGCTCCCGCTCCTGCTCGCGATACGCGGCGAGGACGGCGGGCTCCGAAGCGACGAGGCGGGGATAGGCCGCCTCGGGCGCCTTCGTCGCGTCCTTCACCACGTACGCCGGCGCCTCCTGGGCGGCCTTCTCCCGGCCGACGAGCAGGCGGTACGCCGGCACGAGAAGGGCGGCGACGAGGAACATCGTCCCGAGGATGTAGAACCCGGCCCGGTAGGTCGCGCCCGCGTGGGCGTCGGTCCGCTCGTAGCCGGCCGCGGGGTCGGCCGCGGGCGTCTCATGCTTCTGGTTGTCGGCGCTCATCGCTTCAGTGCGCCTCCGCCCGCTGCGGCGCCGCGAGAAGGGCGCGCACGGCGGGCTCTCCGACGGGCAGGACGGGGCGCGTGCGGGCCTGCCGCGCGAACAGGAACAGCCACAGGCCGCCGACGGCGGCGACGGCCGCGAGGTCCATCCACGACAGGTGGAGGGGAGGGGCTCCCGGGCCGTGGCCGGCGAGGTCGGGCCCGATCAGCCAGAAGAGGTCGACGAGCTGCATCGCGAGCATGAGGTACGCGACCGCGGCGAGGGCGCGGGCGTTCCGCTTGAGCGGCCGCGAGAGCAGCAGGGCGAACGGCAGCGCGAAGTGGAAGACGAGGAGGAGGATCGCGATCACCTGCCACCCGCCCTGGAAGCGGCGCAGGTAGAAGGGCGTCTCCTCGGTGAGGTTGCCGGACCAGGTGATGAGGAACTGCGAGAAGTTGACGTAGGCCCACAGCATCGTGAACGCGAGGAGGAGCTTCCCGAGGTCGTGGACGGTCACCGGCTGCAGCGCGCGGTCGAACGGCGCCTCGCCGGAGAGCCGGGCGAGAAGCACGATCGTGAAGGCGAGGGCGCTGAGCGTCCAGCCCACGATGAAGAGGACGCCGTAGATCGTCGAGAACCAGTGCGGGGCGAGGCTCATGCCCCAGTCGATCGCGGCGAACGTCGTGGCGCCGCTCAGGGCCACGAGGCCGAGGCCGGACAGCCCGCGCAGGCGCGCGCCGCGGGCCGGGTCGGGGCTCGCGTCCTGCGCGGCGGACCAGGCGCTCAGCAGGTAGGCGAGGCCGGTCCACAGCGCGAAGTAGAAGACCGCCCGCCCGGCGAAGAAGGGCACGTTCAGGTAGGCCGCCTTCTTCCGGATGATCTCGTCGGCCGCCGCCTCCGGCCCGGCCCAGGGATAGATCGTGGCCGCGCCGAGGAGGACGGGGACGAACAGGATCGCGAGGTACGGCACCGTGCGCGCGGCCGCCTCGTGGAGCCGGCGGGGCACGGCGCCCCACAGACCGCCCGTCAGCTGGTTGAGCATCGCGAGCCCGAGCGAGCCGACCGCGATGCCGAGCCAGAAGAGGAGCGCGAAGAGCCACGAGCGCAGGAGCTGGCCGCGGTCCATCGCGAAGCCGACGCCGCAGGCGAGGAGGAAGACGCCCCCGACGGGGAGCGCCAGCTTCTCGAGCCGCGCGAGGGCGGCGGGGACAGGAAGCGTCTCGGGGGCCATCAGTGGTGTCCCTCCACCGCGTGCTCCGCGGCGGCGACGCTCTTCTCGAGCAGCTCCCGCTTGTCGGCCGGGACGTCGGCCGCGGGCGCGTACTGCGAGTACTGGAGCGTGCGGATGTAGGCGGCGATCGCCCAGCGGTCGGCCGGCGGCACCTGGGCCGAGTAATCGGCCATCGCGCCGAAGCCGTTCGTGATGACGTCGTAGAAGTAGCCGACCGGCATCGCGCGCAGGCGGTCGACGTGGTACGAGCTCGGGGCCTTGAAGCCGCGCTGGACGATCATGCCGTCGCCACGGCCGGTGCGGCCGTGGCAGGGCGAGCAGAAGATCTGGAAGCGCTCCTGGCCGCGCGCGAGGAGGGCCGGTGTCACCTTCACGGGAAGCTCGGCCACGAAGTCGGAGCCGCTCTTGCCCGTGAAGTAGACCGCGTCCTCGCGCAGCGAGCCGCGGGCCACCGTGCCCTGAACGAACGGCCGGGCCGAGCGCTGGTCCGCGAAGAACTCGCTCCGGCGGAACGGCCGGTACTTCGGCTGGTCGTGCATGTCCTGGCGGCAGGCCGCGCCGGCCGCGACGACGAGCACCACGAGGAGGAGCCTCTTCACGGCTGCACCTCCTCGACCGACACCGCGCCGAGCCCGCGCAGGAACTCCCGGGTGGAGGGAAGGTCGAACTTCGGGTCGCCCGACTCGATCGCGATGAAGAAGCGGTCGCGGCTCGCGAGGGCGAAGCGGGGCACGTTGAAGACCGGGTGGTACGGCTGCGGGAAGCCGCACAGGGCAAGCGTCCCGAAGACCGCGGCGAGCGCGGCGAAGAGGACGGTCGTCTCGAACGCGGGCACGACCCACGCCGGCCACGCCGCGATCGGGCGGCCGCCGATGTTGATCGGGTAGGCGATCACCGAGGTGTAGTACTGCAGGCCGAGCCCGGCCAGGAGGCCGAGGATCCCGCCCGTCAGCACGACCTTGGGCACGTGGGTCTCGTGGAGGTGGAGGGCGTCGAGCACCTCCTCCATCGGGTACGGGGTGTAGGCGTCCACCTTGCGGTAGCCCGCGCGGTGGACCGCCTCGGCCGCCTTCACGATCCCGGCGGCGCTGTCGAACTCGGCCATCAGGCCGTACAGGCCGTCGCGGCTCACGCGGCCTCCTTCTCGTCGGCCTTCGCTCCCGGCACGAGCGTCCGCATCTCGAAGATCGAGATCGCCGGCAGGAAGCGGATGAAGAGGAAGAAGAGGGTCAGGAAGAGGCCGATCGTCCCGAGGAACATCGACCAGTCGAACGGGGTCCCGCGGTAGTTGCCCCACGAGGAGGGCAGGAAGTCGCGGTGCAGGCTCGTCACGATGATGACGAACCGCTCGAGCCACATGCCGACGCTCACCACCAGCGACACGAAGAAGAGGTACGGCACGTTCGTGCGCAGCCGCTTCAGCCAGAGCGTGTTGATGACGCCGACGTTGCAGACGATGAGGAGCCAGTAGCTCCAGGAGTAGGGCCCGGTCGCCCGGTTCCACATCATGAAGCGCTCGTAGGTGCTGCCGCTGTACCAGGCCATGAACGCCTCCATCGCGTAGCCGTAGGCCACGACGAGGGAGGTGGCGAGCATGACCTTGGCCATGTTCTCGATGTGCTTCATCGTGATGAAGTCCTCGAGGCCGTAGGCCTTGCGCAGCGGGATGGCGAGGGTCAGCACCATGGCGAAGCCGGCGTAGATGGCGCCGGCCACGAAGTAGGGCGGGAAGATCGTGGCGTGCCAGCCGGGCACGACGCCCACCGCGAAGTCGAAGCTCACGACCGTGTGGACGGAGACGACGAGCGGGGTCGAGAGGGCGGCGAGGATGAGGTACGCCGTCTCGTAGTTCGCCCAGTGGCGGGCCGAGCCGCGCCACCCCATCGCCGCCATCCCGTAGATCCGCTTCACCACGGGGTGCTCGGCCCGGTCGCGGAGCGTCGCGAGGTCGGGGATGAGGCCGACGAACCAGAAGAGCGCCGAGACGGTCGCGTAGGTCGACACCGCGAACACGTCCCAGATGAGCGGGCTCTTGAAGTTCGGCCACAGGCCCATCGTGTTCGGGTACGGCATGAGCCAGTAGGCGCCCACCCACGGCCGGCCCATGTGGAGGATCGGGAACATGCCCGCGCAGGCGACGGCGAAGAGCGTCATCGCCTCCGCGAAGCGGTTGATCGACGTGCGCCACTGCTGCCGCAGGAGGAGCAGGATCGCCGAGATGAGCGTCCCGGCGTGGCCGATGCCGATCCACCAGACGAAGTTGATGATGTCGAAGCCCCAGCCGACCGGGATGTTGATGCCCCAGATGCCGACGCCCTTGAAGAGCAGGAGCGAGACGGTCATCAGGAACAGGTTGAACATCGCGAACGCGACGCCGAAGCCGATGAACCAGCCGATCGGCGTCTTCGTCGAGAGGACGAGGCTCGCGATCTTGTCGGTGACCGTCGCGAAGCTGTGGCCAGGCCCGATGATCGGCGCCTCGGCCCGGGCCGGCGTCTCGACGCGGCTAGCCATGGTGGGCCTCCCCGGCCGCGCCCGGCATCTCGGGGTTCGGGTTGCGGACCGCGGCGAGGTACGTCGTCCGCGGCCGCGTCTGGAGGTCGGCGAGAACACCGTAGCCGCGCTCCGAGGCGCGGAGCTTCGCCACGCGGCTCTCCTTGTCGTTGAGGTCGCCGAAGACGATCGCCTGCGACGGGCAGGCCTGGCCGCAGGCCGGCGTGATCTCGCCGTCCCGGATCGGCCGGTTCTCGTTCTTCGCGTCGATGCGGGTGCGGGCGATCCGCTGGATGCAGTACGTGCACTTCTCCATGACGCCGCGCGAGCGCACCGTGACCTCGGGGTTGCGCATCATCTTGAACGTCGGCGTGTCCCAGTCCTGGTACAGGAAGAAGTTGAACCGGCGGACCTTGTACGGGCAGTTGTTCGAGCAGTACCGCGTGCCGACGCAGCGGTTGTAGACCATGTCGTTGAGGCCGTCCTCGTTGTGGACGGTCGCCGCCACCGGGCAGACGACCTCGCACGGGGCGTTCTCGCAGTGCTGGCACAGCATCGGCTGGTGGAAGGTCTCGGGGCTCTCGGCCGGGCCCTCGTAGTAGCGGTCGACCCGGATCCAGTGCATCTCGCGGCCGCGGCCGACCTGGTCCTTCCCCACCACCGGGATGTTGTTCTCGGACACGCACGCCACGACGCAGGCGTTGCAGCCGACGCAGGCGCTCATGTCGATCGACATGGCCCACGCGTGGCCCTCGTACTTGTGCTCGGGGTAGAGCGAGAGGCCGGGCTCCGGCTCCTCCGCGCCCTCCTGGGCGGCCCGCGGGTTCTTCGCGAGCTCGGCGAGGGTCACCGCGCGGAGGATGTGGCGCTCGCGCGCCTGCTCGCTCGCCGGGTTGTCGATCGACCAGTGGTCCTGGGTGCAGGCGACGATCGCGGTCTCGCCCGTCTTCGCGACCTGCAGCCCGGCGGCCGACCACAGGCCGTCCGTCGCGCGGAGCGCGTAGGCCGAGAAGCCGGTGCCGGTCCCGACGCGGCCGGCGCGGGAGCGTCCGTAGCCGAGGTGGACGGTCACGACGTCGTCCGGCTGGCCGGGCAGCACCCAGGCCGAGGCCTTGACCGAGCGGCCGCCGAGCTTGAGCTCGACGACGTCGGTGTGGTGGCCGTTGGCGTTCGCCACGGTCGAGATGCCGCCGAGCTTCGCCGCGGTGGCCGGGCTCAGGAAGGCCGCGTTGTCCCAGGTGATCTTGCTGAGGGGCTTCGGCAGCTCCTGCAGCCAGCCGAGGTTCGCGAAGCGGCCGTCGAAGACGCTCGGGTCGGGCCGGAACGCGATCTCGAGGCCCTCGGCCGCGGCGGCCTTCGGAGCCTTCGTCCACTCGCCGGCCTGGACCTTCACCGCCTTCGGCGCGAAGGCGGTGGCGGCCACGACGCCGTCGTGGAGGGCGCGGTTCCAGCGCTTCTCGAAGTCGGCCTCGCCGAGCTGCGACTGCCAGTAGGCCTTCAGGATGTCGTAGGCCTTCTGCTCCGAGCCCTCGCCGGTGAAGCCGGCGAGGAGCTCCGCGTCGGAGATCGTGTTGTAGAGCGGCGCGATGAGCGGCTGCACGAGCGACACGGTGCCGTCGACCGCACGCAGGTCGCCCCAGCTCTCGAGCGCGTGCGAGGCGGGCAGGTGCCACTGGCACCGCTCGGCCGTCTCGTCGAGGTAGAGGCCGAGGTGGACCCGCAGCGGCACCTTGTCGAGGGCGGCGGCGAAGGCGAGGTCGGCCGGCGCGGCGTAGACCGGGTTCTGGCCGAGGATCACGAGCAGCTCGACCTTGCCCGCGTTCATCTCGCCGACGAGCTCGGCGAGGCCGGCCGCCTCGCGGCCGGGCTGGGCCTCGGCGGGGGCGGTGTAGACGACGCTCGTCCCCGCCGCGCCGAGGGCCTCGTTGATCGCGTGGCCGAGGGCGTGGACCGAAGGCGGCTGCGCCTCGCCGACGATGACGACGGCCTTCGCGCCGGCGCGCTTGAGGTCGGCGACGAGCGGGGCGACCCACGGGTGGGCCACCGCGCCCTCGACGCCCGCGACGCCGACGCCGGCGGCCACCGCGCGCGCGAAGCCCTCGACCTGCGAGGGTCGGAGGGCCAGGCGGTGGTCGGCGCTCGCGCCGGTCGGGCTCGGCGACGACTCGACGGCGTAGAGGCGGTTCATCGCCGGCGCGCCGGCCTCGGGCCGGCGGCGGGCCGCGAACTCGCGCTGCAGGCGCAGGCTCGCCGGGCCGCTCGTGAGGAAGTCGGCGTCGAGGCTGAGGACGACGTCCGCCTGGTCGAGGCGGTAGTGGGCCTCGACCGGCTCGCCGAACGCGAGGGCCGCGCCCTGCCGCGTGTTGTCGCGCGAGACGGGCTCCCAGCTGACGAACTTCGCCTGCGGGAACGAGGCCGTGATCGCGGCGGCCTGCGACGCGAGGGTCGGCGAGGTGTTGCGCGGCAGCAGGAAGCGAAGGCCGGCGCCGCCCTTCGCCTTGTGCTTCTCGAGCTCCGCGCGCAGGGTCCCGCGGAAGTCGCCCCACGTGCGGTCCTGGCCGAGGAAGAGGACGGTCTTCGACCGGTCGGGGTCGTACAGGCCGAGGACGTGGGCCTGGCCGAAGACGTCGGTCGCGCCGAGGCTCACCGGGTGGTCGGGGTTGCCCTCGACCTTCGTCGGCCGGCCCTCGTGGCTCTCGACGAGGATGCCGCGCGCGTAGCCGTCGTGGCCGTAGGCGGTCGCGAAGAAGAGCGGCCGGCCGGGCACGAGCCCCTCGGGCTGGCGCACGTACGGGAGGATCTTCTCCTCGGGCTGCTTCGTGCACGCGGTGAGGCCGGCGAGGGCGAGCGAGGCCCCCATCAGCGTCAGGAACTCGCGGCGGCCCTTCGGGTCCTCGAACATCGAGGCCTGCTCGGGGAACTCGCGGTGCAGGAGCTCGAGGAACTGCGGCGTGTCGGCGAGCTCGTCGAGGCTCTTCCAGTAGCGCCTCCGGCCGGTGTGCTCGGCGGGACGGCGCCTCACGCCGTGGAGCTCGACGGGGACGGCGGGAATGTGGTCCTGGCTCATCGGTGGCACGTGGAGCACGTGATCTGCGTCTTCACGTCGTACTCGGCCTTGAGCTTGCGCCCGAGCTCGAGCTGGTTGGACGGCGAGCGCCACGCGGTGCTGTAGACCTCGCTCTTCGGGCGGAGGTACTTCTCGGGCTGCTTGTGGCAGTCGAGGCACCACTCCATGAGGAGCGACTTCTCCTGGTAGACGTACGGCATCTTGTCGACCGGCCCGTGGCAGGTCGTGCAGCCGACGCCCTTGTTCACGTGCGCGCTGTGGTTGAAGTAGACGTAGTCGGGAAGGTCGTGGACCTTGACCCAGGGGATCGAGGTCCCGGTGCGCCACGAGGCGCGCACGGGCTCGAGCGTCGGGCTCTGGTTGAAGATCTGCGAGTGGCAGTTCATGCAGGTCTTCGTCGGCGGGATGCCGGCGGTCGCGGACTTGTCCACCGACGTGTGGCAGTAGCGGCAGTCGATCCCCATCCCGCCGACGTGGTGCAGGTGGTAGAAGGGCACCGGCTGCTCGCGCGCCTCGCGCTGGCGCGTCACCGCGGCGGAGCGCGGGATCACCTCGAACACGAGCCCTCCGGCGACGGCGGCCCCCACGGCGACGAGAGCGAGGCTGGCCTTCGAGATCTGGTTGGCGACCTTCGGGAAAAGCTGGGCCATGTCGCCCCTAAACCGCAGCCCGGGCGTCTGGTGTCGGTTGCGTCAAGGTCTTTCTCTTCTGTCCTTTGGGACTCGAACCGCTCGAATCGCTCGCGAGGGTTGGAGTAGATCCGAGAGACTAGTACAGAGGACCTAGAGCGTCAAATGTTGAAAGGCTCGCGGCCGCGACGGCGTGACAGCTCGTTCGTCCGGACGCAGACTGATCCGGTGAGGAACGACCGCGCGCCGCGGCCCGGAGAAGCGAAGCCGGGGCTCCATCCACGCAACCGCCACGCGTCCCGGCTCGACCTCGACCGCCTCGCCGCCGCGAGCCCGGACCTCCGGGCTCACCTGCGCCGCGCGCCGCACGGCGGGCTCACCGTCGACTTCGGCGATCCCCGCGCGGTGCGCGCGCTGAGCCGCGCGCTCCTCCTCGACGCCTACGGCATCCGCGCCTTCGATCTGCCAGCGGGCTATCTCTGCCCGCCCGTGCCGGGACGTGCCGACTACGTGCACCACGCGGCAGACCTCCTCGCCGCGGAGAACGGCGGCCGGGTCCCGCGCGGGCCGTCCGTGCGGGTGCTCGACGTCGGCACCGGGGCGAGCGCGGTCTACGCGCTCGTCGGCCATCGCGAGTACGGCTGGTCGTTCGTCGGCACCGACGTCGACGAGACGGCTCTCGACTCGGCGGCGCGCATCCTCGCGGCCAACCCCGGCCTCGCCGCGGCGATCGCCCTGCGCCGCCAGGCGGACCCGGCGGCCGTGCTCGCGGGCGTCGTCGAGCCGGGCGAGCGGTTCGACCTCGTGATGTGCAACCCGCCCTTCCACGCCTCCGCCCGCGCCGCGGAAGCCGCGGCCCGCGAGAAGTGGCGCAAGCTCGGACGCGGCGCGGCGGGCGCGGCGCGCAACTTCGGCGGGCGCGGTCCGGAGCTGTGGTGCGAGGGCGGCGAGGCAGCGTTTCTCGGGCGCATGGCCGAGGAGAGCGTGGCCTTCGCCGGGCAGGTGCGCTGGTTCACGTCGCTCGTGTCGAGCGCGGCGACGCTGCCCGGGGTCGAGCACGCGCTGCGGCGGGCGGGCGCGAAGCGGGTCCGCGTCGTCCCGATGGCCCAGGGGCAGAAGCGCAGCCGCTTCGTGGCCTGGACCTTCGTATAATCGGGCGTTACGACACGCTCGGCGGCCCGCACCTCGCGCCCCGCTTCGCCGAGCACCCGGAAGGAGCCCACCCGTGACCGAGCCCGAGGAAGACTTCGCCGCCCTGTTCGAGGCCTCGATGCAGGCGAAGCGCATCGAGCGGGGCCAGACCGTCGAAGGCACGATCGTCGCGATCGGCCCGGAGGTCGTGTTCGTCAGCGTCGGCGCGAAGGGCGAGGCCGAGCTCGACGTCCAGGAGCTGAAGAAGGACGACGGCACGCTCGAGGCGAAGGTCGGCGACCGCATCGAGGCGGTCGTCGTCTCGACCGAACGGGGGATCACGCTCTCGCGGAAGCTCGCGCGCGGGGCGGCGACCCTGCGGCAGCTCGAGGACGCCTTCCGCTCGCGCCTGAGCGTCGAGGGGCGCGTCGAGCGGGCGGTCAAGGGCGGCTTCGAGGTGCGCGTCGGCGGACAGCGCGGCTTCTGCCCCGCCTCGCAGATCGACGCCGTGCGCGGCACGGCGCCCGAGGCGCACGTCGGGCAGACCTACGCGTTCCGCATCGTCGAGTTCAAGGAGGGCGGCCGCGACCTCGTCGTCTCGCGGCGGGCCCTCCTCGAGGAAGAGCAGAAGGCGCAGGCCGCCGAGCTGCGCGAGAAGATCGTGCCGGGCGCCGTGCTGACGGGCCGCGTCGTGTCCGTCCGCGAGTACGGCGCCTTCGTCGACCTCGGGGCCGGAGTGCAGGGGCTCCTGCACGTGTCCGAGATCTCGTGGGGTCGGGTGACGAGCGCGGCGCAGGCGCTCGCGGCCGGCCAGGAGGTCACCGTCCAGGTCCTGCGCGTCGAGGACGGCGGCCAGAAGGTCGCCCTCGGGATGAAGCAGCTCGCGGCCGACCCGTGGACGACCGCCGGCGCCGCGTACGCCGCGGGCCAGGTGCGCGAGGGGCGCGTCGCGCGCCTCACCGACTTCGGCGCGTTCGTCGAGCTCGAGCCGGGCATCGAGGGCCTCGCCCATGCGTCGACGTTCCCGCCGACGGGCCGGGCCGACGCGTGGAAGAAGCTCGTGCCGGTCGGGGCGACCGCCGCGTTCGAGGTGCTGAGCGTCGAGCCGGAGAAGAAGCGGATCGGCCTCGCGCTCGTGCCCGAGGGCGCCTCGCGCGCCGAGGGCGTCTCGCCCGCGGCCGCCGCGTCGGCCGCGATCGCTCCCGGCGCGCGCATCAAGGGCAAGGTCGAGCGCCACGAGAAGTTCGGGATCTTCGTCTTCCTCGCCCCCGGCCGCACCGGCCTCATGCCGTTTTCCGAAACCGGCCTCCCCTTCGGCGCCGACGCGGCGAAGGCGTTCCCGGTCGGTGCCGAGGTCGAGGTCGTGGTCCTCGACGTCGATCCCGCCGGCCGCCGCATCCGCGTCAGCAAGAAGGCCGTCGAGCAGCAGGCCGAGGCCCAGGAGCTGCGCGACTACGCGGCCCGCTCGCAGCCGGCTTCCTCCGGCGGCTTCGGCTCGCTCGCCGACAAGCTCCGCGGCGCGCTGGACGGAAAGAAGCGGTAGCGCCTCGCGCCGGGCGGCGCGGCTGCCCGCATATACTCGCAGCATGAGCCTCCCCGCCGGCCGTCCGGCCGACACCAGCAGGGAAGCCTGGGCGGCGCAGGTCGAGCTGCTGGTGCGCATGGGGGGCTCGCGAAGAAGCGCCCTCGCGGCCCGACTCACGCGCCTGGCCCGCGATTCGAGCCGCGCCGGCATTCGCGCTCGTCACCCCGAGTACGACGAGGCCGCCGTGCGGCGCGCGTTCTTCCGCCTGCTGCACGGAGACGACCTCACGCGGGAGGTCTGGCCGCACGAGGAGCTCCTCGACCCGTGATCGTCGAGGAGGAGGCGGTCGGCCGGCTCGTGCGCCGGCTCGAGTCGCTCGGAGTCCCCTACATGGTCGCGGGCTCGGTGGCGAGCAGCCACCACGGCCTGCCCCGCGCGACGAACGACGCCGACATCGTCATCGACCCGACGCCGGAGGGACTGGAGGCGCTGGTGACCGCCCTGGCCGCCGACGGGTACTACGTGGACGCGAAGGTGGCGCGGGACGCGCTGCGGGCACGGCGCCTCTTCAACGTGATCGATCCCGAGAGCGCGTTCAAGGTCGACCTCATCATCCGCAAGGAGCGCCCGTTCAGCCGCGAGGAGTTCAGCCGACGCGAGCGACGCGATCTCGGCGGCCTAGCGGCATCCGTCGCCACACCCGAGGACACGATCCTGTCGAAGCTCGAGTGGGCGCGGAAGGGAGGCGGCTCGGACCGGCAGATCGAGGATGCCCTCGGCGTCCTGCGCGTCGGGGCCGACCGGATCGACCGCTCCTACATCGCGCGCTGGGCCGCGGCCCTCGGCGTCGAGGACCTCTGGCAGGGCCTCGTGGACCGGCTCCGGGCCGATCGCGGCCCGGGGCGCTGAGCCGCCGGCGAACGCGCCCTCCGGCCCTGCTACTCCGTGCCGAAGAGCCGATCGCCGAAATCCCCCAGGCCCGGGAGGATGAACTTGCGGGGGTTCAGCTCGCGGTCGAGGGCGGCGGCGTAGACCTCGGCGTCGGGAGCGTGCTCCTCGAGGTGGCGGACGCCCTCGGGGGCGGCCACGACGCACAGGAGGCGGACGGTCCTCGCGCCGAGGCCGCGGAGGCCCTCGACCGCCATCGCGGCCGAGCCGCCGGTCGCGAGCATCGGGTCGAGGAGGTAGACGACCGCGTCGCCGAGGTCCTTCGGCACCTTCTCGTAGTAGCGGCGGGCGACGGCCGTCTGCTCGTTGCGCTCGAGGCCGAAGTAGCCGACCTGGGCCGACGGCACGAGGTCGAGGAAGGCGTCGAGCATCCCGAGGCCGGCGCGCAGGACGGGCACGGCGACGACCCGAGTCGCGACGATGCGGCAGGGCACGGTCTCGAGCGGCGTCTCGACCGGGCGCTCGACCGTCGGCAGGTCGCGCGTGGCCTCGGCCGCGACCATCAGGCTCACCCGGCGGGAGAGCCGCCGGAACTCGGTCGAGGACGTGCGGCGGTCGCGGAGGGCCGCGAGCGCGTCCTCCACGAGGGGGTGAGAGACCACGTGGAGCTTCATGGCGGCCGGAGAATAGCACGCGGGCCCGGGTGCTATACTCCGGGGCTCGGGAAAGGCCACAGTGAGACTCACCGCCGACGAGATCCAGTTCATCTCCCGCAAGATCGTGAAGACCCTCGGCGCCGCCGGCCGCATGACGGCCGACGACGAAGCCAAGGTGATCGAGGGCATCGCCCACGTGATCACCGAGGAGCTGATGGTCGAGGACCGCCTCAACGAGGAGGCGCGCCAGGTCCTCTCGGAGCACAGCGCCCACATCGAGAGAAACGACATCACCTACTCGGAGATGTTCAAGAAGGTGAAGCGCGAGCTCGCGAAGAAGAAGGGGATCGTGCTGTGAAGCTCTCGCGCGAGAAGGTCCTCCACATGTCGCACCTCATCCTGCGCTACCTCGACACCGAGGACAGCGTCGAGTACTTCGACGAGCCGCAGGAGATCCGCCAGACGATCGTCAAGATCATCATGGACGAGATGAAGAACGACGAGCTGATCGACGCGCTCGTCCGCCGCAAGCTCGAGAGCCAGAAGCGCGGCATCGTCGAGGGCTCCGACGAGTGGGACGTGCTCTACCGCAAGTACTACGAGGAAGAGGTCGCGAAGCACCGCAAGGTGATGCCGTAGGGCCGCCCCGCGGCCACGCCTCCCCGCGCGGCGAGCGCGCCGGAGGAAGCTAGCCGCCCGGCGCGCGGCGCGCGAGCGGACACAGCCGCAGGCGCAGCGGCGGCCGCCAGACCGGCGCGCACTCTCCCGCCACCCGGAAGCCGAAGGACGCCGCGCGCTCCTCGGCGAACGCGCGTGGGAATTCGAAATTCGAGAGCAGCAGGACCGGCCCGCGGTGGCCCTCGACCGCCTCCTCGATCCTCACGCGCCACCGCGCGTCGGCTCCGAACCGGTCGACCGCGGTCAGGTGCGCGAAGCGGGCGTCCTCGCGGAAGGACGGGACGGCGTAGGAGATCGGCTGCCCGACGAGCAGGACGAGGCTGTCGGGCGCGAGCCCCATGGCGGGGACGGGCAAGGTGAGCCACGTGTCGCTCCACGGCCGCCGCCCCCACGACCCCGCGCGTGTCGTCGGCACGAGCACGAGCGCGACCGCCACCATCGCCGGCAGGAGCGCCCGCCCGGGCAGGACCCGCCCGGCGATCACGAGAATCGCGAGGGGCGCCGTCATCTCGAGCAGGGTCAGGTAGCGGTAGTACGGGAACGCCACGGCCCACAGCAGGTAGGAGACCACCCAGAAGACGAGGAACGCCCGCTCGCGCGGATCGAGCGCCTCCGCCGGCGGAGCCCGCCGCGCGCGCCGCCAGAGCGTCACGAGCGCCCACGCGATCGCGGCCACGAGCAGCAATGCGAGGCGCAGGTCGCGGAGCGCCACCTCCTGCAGGTGCTCGGGCCGGCCGAGGGCGGTGTCGACGACCGGGCGCAGGAGGTCGGCGACGGAGCGCGTCGCGTAGAGGTCGTTGCCGAAGTTCCCGGCCCCGAACCACGGCGATCGAAAGATGCCGTTCGCGAACGGGAAGACCGGGTTGCCGAACCGCCCGTAGAGGCGGAGGGCCCAGACGCCCCCGGTCGGCACGAACCCGATCGCGCACCCGAGCACGAACGCGCCTCCGGCCGCCAGGCGTCGGCCCGTCGCCCGCGGAAGCGCGAGGATCGCCAGGAGAAGGGCGGCCGCGCAGGTGCCCATCGTGAGCTTGAGCCCGGTGGCGAGGCCAGCGGCGACGCCCGCGGCGACGAGCATCGCGAGGCCGGAGGCTTCGCGATCCGACTCCCACGCGAGGGCCAGCGCGAGCGCGACGAGGGCCGGCAGGGTGACGAGGTTGTCGCCGAACGTCGTCCCGATCATCGAGACGGCCGCCGGGCCGGCGACGCCGAGCCCGGCCGCGACGAGCGCGAGCGTGGTGCGGCGCGAGGCCGGGCGCCGGCGCAGCACGACCAGCGCCAGCGCGAGCAGCAGAGGCACGTTGAGGCCGTGCACGGTCCCGAGCACGAAGCCGAAGACGCGAGGCGGAAGGCGGGCGACGCCGAGGTAATGGAGCGCGTGGAGGAACGGCGGCTGGAACGTCTGGATCCCCGCCGGGACGACGTCGCGCTCGAGCGTGCCGTGGAGGAACGCGTAGCCGACGTAGAAGTGGTAGTTGAGCTGGTCGAAGTTCTGGTCCTGGCCGAGAGCGAGCGACACGGCGCCGGTCGCCAGCGCGGCCGCGAGGCCACCGCGGCGGCCCGCCGCACGGTCAGCGTCGCCATCGGTCCGTCGCGCGCCGGGTGCACGGGCGCCACTATGCGGTCTGGCCGACGCCCCTGCAGCGACCGCCGCGGCGGCGGCCGCGCGTGCTAGGCTCGACGCACCCGGAGCGCGGCGATGGCGAGCCTCGACCCCCTCATCCTGATCGGCGCCGGAGGCCACGCGACGGCCGTCGCGGAGGCGATCCGCGCCGGCGGCCGCCACCGCGTCGCCGCGGTGATCGATTCGGTGCGCGAGGAAGGTTCGACGTGCTTCGGCGCTCCCGTGCTCGGCGACCTGCCGCGCCTCGCCGACGCAGTCCGGCGACCGGCTCTCGTCTCGCGTTCGTGGCGATCGGCGACAACTGGCGCCGGCGCGAGACGACTCTCCGCGCGGAAGCGCTCGTCCCGGGCATCGCCTTCGCGGCCGTGGTGCACGCCCGGGCGACGGTGGCGCCGGACGTCGAGCTGGGCCCGGGCAGCGTCGTCCTGCCGGGCGCCGTCATCGTGAGCGGAACCCGTCTCGGCCGCGGGTGCATCGTCAACACGCTCGCTTCGCTGGACCACGAGGGGCTCCTCGACGACTTCGCGAGCCTCGCGCCGGGCGTCGTCGCCGGCGGCCGGGTGCAGGTCGGCGAGGGCTCCGCGATAGGCCTCGGCGCGCGCCTCGTGCACCGCGTCCGCGTCGGACGGCACTCGGTGGTCGGCGCCGGGTCCCTCGTCCTCGACGACGTGCCGGACGGCGTCGTCGCGTACGGCTCGCCGGCGCGCGTCGTCCGGCCGCGCGCCCCGGACGAGCCCTACCTGTGAGGCCGCGCGACGAGGGCGGGCCGGCTCAGAAGTCGATGTAGGACGGCAGGAGCTCGCGGAGAGGCAGCGGCATCCTCTCGCGGTACGGCAGGCTCTTCGCGACCTCGAAGCCCATCCAGATCGCGTCGTCCACGTTCGCGTAGGTGAAGAGCCCCTGCCGACCGAACGTGGTGAGGTTGCGCGTGCCGTCGACGAACGACAGAATCTTCTGGACCCGCTCCTGGTACCCGACGCGGAAGCGGGGATAGGCGTGAGTGAGCCGCCGCACGTGGAAGTCGGCGACTCGCTCCCGCGAGAGCAGACCACGCCGCGCGAGAGGCGCGAGCACCATCTCGGCCACTCCGGCCGGCTCCATCCGCCACAACTCGTCTCCCTGAGTGCACGTGAGCTCCACGCAGAGCGCGGTGCGGC
The DNA here is from genome assembly GCA_046331285.1 of Vicinamibacteria bacterium. Lineage (GTDB taxonomy): Bacteria > Acidobacteriota > Vicinamibacteria > Fen-336 > Fen-336 > DATBSL01. The sequence continues at coordinate 24,536 of JAXLRD010000036.1, read as the reverse complement.
CCGGCGGCACCATGCGCGGGGAGAACAGGCCCACGTCGTAGATCCGGTTGAACGGAAACTCCGGCTCGCTGAAGTAGAGGAGGTGGACCCCGAAGGCCTCGGGTCCGTCGAGGTCGAGGTAGAGGAGCACCTCGGCCGTGAAGTCGAGCTCCGAGCCGGCCTGCCGCACGGCGTCGGGAAGCGGGCCGTCGACGGCCCGGACCATGGCGTCGATCGGCATCGTCGAGAGGACCTGCCACGGCTCCTCGCCGGAGGTATCGAGGCTCTCCCGCCGCCCTTCGCGCTCCCACGAGACCTCCCGGACCGTGTCGCCGTCGAGGACGAGGCGGTCGACCGCGCAGCCGGTCCGGATCTCCCCGCCGCGGGCGCGGATGCCCTCCGCGAAGAAGTCGCAGATCTCGCCGACGCCGCTCGCCGGGTAGAAGTTCCGGATGAGGCGGGAGTTCTCGGGGTGGTACGACTCGCGGCGGACGAGGACCGAGCGGATGAGCTCGCCGATGCTGCGGACCGCGATGCGCTTCTTCGCGACGACGTCCGACAGCTCCCGCGGCGGGATGCCCCACACCTTCGCCGAGTAGGGGCCGAAGAAGATGTCGTAGAACCGCCGGCCGAACCGGTTCACGATCCAGGTCTCGTAGGAGCCGTCGTCCGCGTAACCGGGGAGGAACACGGAGAGCGCCCGCGTCGCCGCGAAGCTGGCCCCGCACGCGACGGCCGTCCACGGTGAGATCGCCCGCAGCACCTCGGTGCCGACCAGCGGGTACGCGATGCGTCGGCCGCGGAAGTAGATCTGGAGGATCGGGCGGTACTCGACGAAGCTCGGGCCGAGGATGCCGGCGAGGAAGCGCAGGACGCTCTCGCGCCGCGAGTGGATGTTGTGGGGCCCGAGGTCGTAGCGGAAGCCGTTTCTCTCGAACGTGAGGGCGAGGCCTCCCCACACGCGCTCTCGCTCGAGCACGAGGACGCGGTGCCCGTCCCGCGCGAGGTTCCACGCGGCGCACAGACCGGCCGGTCCACCGCCGAGAACGACCGCCTTCACGCCTCGGCCTTCCGGCGGATGGCGGGCGCCTCGGCCCGCGCCTCGCGCACGACGGCCACGACCCTCTCGACCGTCTCGTCCGGCCTCGCGAAGCCCGCCGGCAGGCAGAGGATCCGCGCCGAGACGTCTTCCGTGACCGGAAGCGGCGGCGGACCCCCCTTTGCCGGAGCGTACGCGTCCATCCGGTGCACGCCGGGGTGGAAGTAGCGCCGCGCGAGGACGTTCTCCGCCCAGAGCACCCGGTAGAGCCGGTCGCGGGACAGGCCGAACGCCGGCGGATCGAGGAGCACCGGGACGTAGTGGTGATTGGAGACGCCCTGCTCTCCGACCGGCAGGACCCGCACGCCCGGCACGTCGGCGAGCGCCCGTCGGTAGGCGTCGTAGACCGCCCGCCCGCGGGCGCGGCGGGCCTCGAGCTCCGGCAGCGAGGCGAGGCCGAACGCGGCTTGCGCCTCCGACATCTTGCCGTTGAGCCCGAGCCACGCGACGTCGTCGTAGCCGCGGAAACCGAAGTTGCGCAGATGGCGCAGCCGCGCGTCGAGGCTCGCGTCGTTCGTGAGCACCGCCCCGCCCTCGAAGGTGCTGAACGCCTTCGTGGCATGGAAGCTCAGGATCTCCGCCCGCCCGAAACGGCCGACGGGAACGTCGCCGGCGAAGCAGGCGAACGCGTGGGCGGCGTCGAACACCAGGGCGAGCGAGCGGCGAGCGGCGAGTTGCTCGAGCCCGGCGACGTCGCACACGTTGCCGAAGAGATGGACCGGAACCACCGATCGAGTGGCCGGCGTGAGCGCCCGCTCGACCTCCTCGGGCCCGGCCATGAGCGTCGTCGGCGAGACGTCACAGAAGACGGGGTCGAGGCCCTCCATGCGGCACGCGTGAGCGGTCGCGACGAACGTGAACGACGGCACGACGACTGCTCCCGTCAGCTCGAGCGCACGGAGCACGAGCATCTGCGCGATCGTGGCGTTGCACACGAGCACGCAGTGATCGACCGCGTGCAGCCGCGCAACCTCGGCCTCGAGCCTGCGCACGAGCGGCCCGTCGTTGGTGAGCCAGTTGCGGTCGAACACCTCGCCCATGAGGGCCAGGTACCTCTCGCGGGTCGCCGGCTCGACCGCCGGCATTCCGACGGCAAGCGGCTGGTCGAAGGCCGGCTGACCGCCCAGGAAGGCGAGGCTCACGGGCGCAGCTCGCAGGTGGCGCTGAGGGACAGACCGAGCGGAGGGGGGACGAGGCGCTCGATGCGGCTGAGAACGGGCACCGCCGCGTCGAAGAGGCGCCCCTCCGAGCCGCTCACGGCCCGCTCGCGACGCAGCAGCCGGCCGGCCACGAGCCACGGCAGGATGCCGGCGAGGTTCTGGTAGACGACGCGGACCGGTCGCAGGCCGGCCCCCTCGAGGAGGGCGCCGAGGCTGCGGCGGGTGTAGCGCCGGAAGTGTCCGATCGCCGCATCGGTGCGGCCGTAGATCGCCGGCAGGGCCGGCACCCGCACGAACGCCCGCCGCGCCCCGGTCAACCGCAGGAGCGCCGCGAGCCGGGCCGCGGCCCGGCGGTCGTCCTCGACGTGCTCGAGCACGTCGAAACACAGCGCATCGTCGACCCGCTGCTCCTCCCACCACGCGTCGGGCTCCCAGTTCACGAGGTCGAGGACGCGGGTTCGAACGGGCACGAGCCCGGCGAGCCGCCGGCTGGCCTCGGTGAGGAACGCCTCGCTGACGTCCGTGGCGAGGTAGAGGGCCGGGTCGAGCCGAACGATCTCCCGCCAGTACAGGCAGGGCCCGCAGCCGACGTCGAGAAGCCGACGACGGCTCTCGAACGGGAACAGGCCGAGGTTCCAGCGCCACAGCCGCTCGCTCCCCTCCAGGGCGGCGGCGTTGCCGGCCATCGCGCGCTCGGCCGACGCGGCGTCTCCGGGTTCGGAAGGGCTCATAGAGGGGGCGGCCGACCGGTCGGAGGTGACGCGCACGGTCGAGGAGCCAGCATCTTCCGAGCCGGACCGACCCGCTGTCAAGCGCGGCGGCCCGCCTCACGCAGCCGGACCCGGGGGCTTACACTACGGGCGCGCGGCCGTCCGGTCGGGCGGCGACGCACGCCATGGACCACGGGTCAACCCAGCCCTCGCCGACGGACCACGTGCCGCTCGAGCCCCGCCGTGTCACCGTGGTCGTCCCCTTCCTCGACGAGGAGGAGAACCTCGAGGTCCTCCATTCGCGGCTCGCCGCGGCGTTGGCCGGCGAGCCGGAGGCCTTCGAACTCCTGTTCGTCGACGACGGCAGCACCGATTCCTCGGTCCGCCGGGTGAGGGAGCTCGCCGCGCGCGACCCGCGCGTGAAGCTCCTGCGGCTCTCCCGCAACTTCGGTCACCAGCTCGCGATCACCGCCGGCATGGACCACGCCGCCGGCGACGCAGTCGTCATCCTCGACGCCGACCTGCAGGACCCGCCGGAAGTGATTCCGCGTCTGCTCGAGCGGTGGCGGGAAGGGCACGAGGTCGTCTACGCGGTGCGGCGGAACCGCCGCGGCGAGACGCTCTCCAAGCGATTCCTCGCCGCCGCGTTCTACAAGTCCTTCCGGCGTCTCGCGAGCGTCGACGTGCCGATCGACTCGGGCGACTTCCGGCTCGTCGACCGCAAGGTAGTCGACGCGCTCGTGCAGGTGCGCGAGCTGCACCGTTTCGTGCGCGGCCTGACCTGCTGGGTCGGCTTCTCTCAGTGCGCGGTCGGGTACGACCGCGAGGCTCGCCACGCGGGCCAGACCAAGTACCCCGTCTGGAAGTCGGCCCGGCTCGCCTGGGACGCGATCACCTCGTTCTCGAGCCTGCCCCTTCGGTGGATGACGGTCATCGGCGCCCTCGTGTCGGTGGCCGGGCTGGTCCAGGCCGTCCGCGTCGTGGTGGACCGCCTGCTCTATCCGGGGAGCATGGAGCGCGGATGGGCCAGCATCGTGGCTCTCATGCTCTTCCTGGGCGGCGTGCAGCTGCTCTCGCTCGGCCTGATGGGGCAGTACATCGGCCGAATCTACGAGGAGAGCAAGAAGCGGCCGCTCTACTTCGTGAAGGAGAAGCTCGGCGCCTTCGACCCGCGCGGGAGCGGGCCGACGCGCGACTGACCCGCGACGCGCTTCAGTCGATCGGCCCCGCGCGCGAGCCGCGGGCGAGGAGGAAGAAGCCCTCGACGAGGCCCTCGGTGAACGCCACGTCGAGGAGGGGCTGCACGAGCGCGAGCCGCGCCGCCTCGCCCGCGCGCAGGCCCACCGCCGCGGCGTGCCGCCGATAGAGAAGGACGCGCGGGACGGCGACGGCGGCGAGGGCGAGGGCGGCGGCGGCCGGCCAGCCCGCGACGAGCGCGGCGAGCGCGACCGGATAGAGGACGCTGGCCGCGGCCTGCGACCCGCGCAGGAGCGCGCGGCGCAGGCGGTTCCGGCCGGCGCGCGCGCCGAGGAGGCCGGCGTGCGTCCCGGGAACCGCGAAGAGGATGTAGGGATCCGTGCGGCCGAAGAGCCGCTGGTGGCGGACGATCTTCGCGACGCTGTCCTGCTCGCCGGAGACCGAGAGGTGGTACACGAGCCGCGGAGCCTGCAGGATCTCCCAGCCCGCGCGGCGGAGCTTGGCCGCGAGCACCTGGTCCTCGCCCGAGATGCGCAGGTGCGGGTCGTAGAGCCCGACCGAGCGAAGGGCCTCCGCGCGGAAGACGTCGCAGCGGCCCTCGGCGAAGCCCACCGGCACGAGCTCGTCCGGAGAGTCGTCCGGGAGGACGTCCATGAGGTTCGCGATCACGTTGAGCTTCTCGGCGAACGGCAGGGGCGCCCCCGGCGCGACCGCCGGCTTGCCCGTGATCGCGGCCGCGCGCGGCCGGCCCTCGATGTGGCCGAGAAGGGATGCGACGTAGCGCTCGTCCCCGAACCGGCAGTCGAGGTGGCAGGTCACGACGTAAGGCGCGCGGGCGAGCCCGAACGCCCGATTGAGGGTCCCCGCGAGGCCAAGGTTCGACGGGTTCGAGACGAGGCGCCAGTGCGCGGGGCGTCCCGCCGCCGCGAGGGCCCGCTCGACCGCTTCGGCCGTACCGTCTCCGGAGCCGTCGTCCATGAACAGGGCCTCGAGCCAGTCGGCCTGGCGGGCGAAGCCCGGATGCGCTTGTCGGGCGAGCGACTCGACGAGGGCCGGCACCACCGTCGGCGAGCGGTAGAGCAGGAAGACGACGGTGACCCGCGGGGAAGGCTCCTCGGCGTCGCTCGTCGCCACGCCCGGCACCATAGGGGAATCCCCGCGCGGCGGCAAGCCGCGCGCCCGCCGCGAGAGCCGCCGGAGGCCGCCCGAGTCGGCGTGCTACATTCGCCCGGGATGCACCGCCACCTGCGAGAGCCCACGTCCTGATGCGCCCGTCCCGGACCTCGATCGCGGCGACGGCGTGCGCGGCGCTCGTCGCCCTCCTCTACCTCTCGCCCGTCGCCGGCCTCGTGGCCCGTCGCGGGCTCGACTGGCCCATCTACATCAACCACCCCGAGGGCCTCTGCGACACGAGCCTCGGCAAGTGGCTGGCGATGTCGCCGCACCAGCCGCTCGTCGACGGCTCGAGCGGCGAGTTCCCGGTCTACTACCAGAGCCTGTCCGACACGCTCGCGAACGTCATCGCGGAGCTCGGCGGCTGGCCGGCCATGACGACGCAGGCGGCGATCTACGCCCCCGCCCTCGGCTTCGCGTTCCTGCTCGCGAACTACGCCTCGCTCGCCGCCGTCCTGCGCGACCGCCGCACCGCGCTGTGGGCGGCCCTCCTCGTGTCGCTCGGCGGCAACGCCTCGTTCTGGAGCCGGACCGAGCCCGGTTCCGGGCTGCCGCTCGGGCTCGTCCTCCACGTCCCCTTCCACGCGCTGCCGCTCGCGACGGCCCAGAGTCTCGGATGGGTCCTCTTCCTGCCCTGCCTGGCCCTCACCCACCTCGCGTACCTGCGCTTCTCCCGCGGGCGCGCCGTCGCGCTCGGCATGCTCCTCGGAGTTCTCTTCTACGCTCACACGCTCACGTTCGTGAACGTCGGCGCGGCGCAGCTCGCCTACTTCGTCCTCGCGAACGCGCTCGAGGAGCCGCGCCGGCGCGGGCACCGCCTCTGGCTGGGCGGCCTCGGCGCGGTCGCGGCCGCCTTCGTCGCCGCGACCTTCGCGCGGCCGGCCGCCTCGTTCGGCGCCGTCGTCGCGCTCGGCGGGGTCGCTCTCGCGCTCACCTTCGCGTACGACTCACGCAAGCGCTTCTACCTCTGGACGTACGCCACGGCCGCCGCGACCGCCCTCCCATACGCCCTCCTGCTCGCTCGGCATGCGCGCGCCGTCGCCGCCATCCAGGAGGGCTGGAGCGTCGTGCAGATGATGGCCGTCAGCCTGGGGGGGTTTCTCCTCTTCTTCTCGGCCTACCTCGGCGCGGGCGCGCTCGGCCTCCTGCGATACCGCGACCGGGCAACGCTCACCTGGCTCGGGGCCATCACGCTCGCCACGGGCTTCCTCGCGATCAACCATCTCTGGCACTGGTCCAACCACCCGTACCGCTTCGCGATCCACATGATCTTCCCCCTCGGGATCCTGGCGGCGCTGGGCCTGCGCCACGGCCCGCGGCCGCTCACCGCCGCGCTCGGGATCTGGCTCGCGGCGGTTTGCGGGTGGAACGCCTGGCGCTTCGCGGCGGGGCCGCGCGACTTCGCGAACTTCGTCGCGGCCGAGCCCCCGCGCGCGGCGTTTCTCTCCGCGGTGCGCGCCGCGACCGCGCCCGAAGAGGGCAGCGGTCACCGCATCCTGAACCCGCCGGAGATCGGCTACCCGCGCGGCGTCATCCAGTCGGCGATGCTCATGAACTACTCCCGGCTGCGCGGCTTCGTTCCGGACTACCGGCACGTCCTGTGGCCGGCGCGGTACGAGAACCGGATGGGCGTCTTCTGCTTCCTCTTCCCCGGCTACCCGAACGCCGATCACCCCTTCGACCGCCACGCGTGCGACGAGCCGCTCGACCCGGATCCCGGCGTCGTGGAGATCCTCGAACCGCGCCTGCGGACGGGCATCCTGCCGGTGTACGGGATCACCTTCGCCGGCGCGCCCGCGAAGCCGTTCGCCACGGCCGTCAAGGCGGCGAGCGAGCGGTACGGCTGGCCGATCCTCGCTCAGGCCGACAACGCCGCGCTCGCCCGCGCGACCGTCGCTCCCCTTCCCGGAGTGGCGCGGGTCGCCGGCGCGGAAGCGGACGGGGGCACGCTGAGGATACGGCTCGAGGTCGAGCGGACCGGGGCCCAGTGGCTCGTCCTCGGCGGACGCCGACTCGCCGAGCGCGCCCCGACGCTCGCCCTCGGCGGCCGACCGCTCGGCGGGTGCCGGCGCGACGCGCGCTGGGCCGTCTGCGCGGTGGAGGCCGCGGCCGGGCCGCTCGTGCTCGAGGTCCCCTCTCACGAGGAGGGCACGGACCCCGAGGCCGACTACCTGTACTTCCTCGCCCTCGTCCACCGCGACGAGGCCCCGCGCTACCTCCGGCTGCCGTCCCTCGACGCCGCTTCGGACGAGAGCCTCCCGCGGCCCGCCGGCAGGTCGTAGCTGTCCGAGAACACCTGGTGGTAGATGCGCCACATGTCGCGCATCGTGGCGAGGATGTTGGGAAGCGACGTCGAGCTGCCGGACCCGAACGCCCGCGGGAACGTCTGGATCCCGACCTCGCCCACGCGGTAGCCCTTCAGCATCGTCTTGATCGCGATCTCCGCCCCGATGAAGGGGCTCGTCGCCCTCAGGTCGAGCTCCTCGAGGACGCTGCGGCGGGCGAGGCGCAGGCCCGTCGAGACGTCGCGGAAGCTGGTGCGGAAGAGGAAGCGCAGGACCACGTTGTAGACCCACGAGACGAAGATGCGCGTGCTCGAGTAGATCTTCTTGTAGCGGAACGTGATGACGAGCTCGTAGCGGTCGCGCAGCTTCAGGAGCTTCCGGAAGTCCTCGACCTCGTACTCGTCGTCGCCGTCGGTCATGCAGACGACGTCGTGCCGGCAGGCCGCGAGGCCGCTGCGCACGGCCGCGCCGTACCCGAGGTTGCGCTCGTGGTGGATGACCCGGATCTCGGGGTGCTGCCGCGCGAGCTCGTCGGCGATGGCGCCGCTGCGGTCGGGAGAGCCGTCGTCCACGATCACGATCTCGAAGGGTGCGTCGAGCGAGGTGAGCAGGCGGAGCGCCTTGTCGACCATGACGCGGACCGTCTCCTCGTCCTTGTAGACGGGGAAGAACAGGGAGATCGAGTCGCTCTTCTCGGACACGGGTTCAGGCCTTGAGGCGCTTGAAGACGGAGAACGGCACGCGCGGGGCGGCGGCGCACACGAGACGCCACCACCGCGGATGGTACAGGACGAGGTCGCCGTCCGGGAGGCGCGCCACGACCCGCGCGGCGAGCGCCTCGGGCGAGGCGCGCGCGAGGGCCGCCGCCCGCCCGAAGGCGAGATTCGTGTCGAGGTAGCCGGGGACCCAGAACTGGACGCGGACGCGCGAGCCGGCGCAGGCGTGGCGCAGCCCCTCGAAGTAGGTCTGCAGCGCGCGCTTGGCGGAGGCGTACACGAGGTTGACCCGGCGGCCGCGCGCGGCGGCGACGCTGCCGAAGCCGACGATGCGGGCCGCGGGGCGCTCGCGGAGGCCCGGCAGGAATCGCGAGACGAGCGCGACGACGGCGAGGAAGTTGACGCGGACGAGCCGCTCGGCGGTGGCGGGATCGACGCCCCCGCCGTCGCGGGAGGGCTCCGCGGTCCAGCCGATCGGCAGGAGGAGGAGGTCGGCACCGCCGAGCGACGCGGCGGCGGTCGCGAGCGGCTCGAGATCCGCGTCCGGCGCGCCGAGGTCGATGGCGACGGCGACGGTGCGCACGGCGTGCCGGAGGCGCAGGTCCGCAGCCAGAGCCTCGACGTCCCGGGCGTCGGAGGCGGCGAGGACGAGGTCGTGGCCGGCCGCCGCGAGGGCGCTCGCGAGCGATCGGCCGAGCCCGGCCGAGGCCCCGACGACGACGGCGGTCACAGGCCGAGCCTCGCCGAGAGCTCGGAGCGGAAGAGCCCCTCGGGATCGTGCGCGCGACGGCGGGCCCGGAACTCCTCGTAGCCCGGGTACGCGCGAGCCACGACCTCCGCCGGCAGCCGCGAGTCCTTCACCACGTGGGGAAGGCCGCCCGCGTCGAGCGTGAGCCGGTCGAGCGTCCGGAGGAACTCGACGCCCCCGGGGGAGCGAACGAGGTTGACGGTCACGCACACGCCGTCCGACTCGAAGCGGAGGAGGCTCCGCTCGCCGCGGAACAGCTTCATCGAGGCCATCACCACGGGCGGGCGGGCCCGCGTCACCTCGCGCTCGAGCGCGGCGAGGAAGCCCTCGGCCGCCGCGTGGGGCACGAGCGACTGGTACTCGGCGAGGCCCCTCCGCCCGTACAGCAGGAAGTACTCACCGCGGCGCGCGAACGGGAACATCGCGTCGAAGAGCGGCATCTCCGTCCGGAGGGGCTTGCGGCTCTCTCCCCAGCGAAACCCGGAGCAGAGCAGGCTCGTCGTGACGGGGTTCCACAGAGGGGCGCGGAGCGCGCCGCGGCCGGCCGCGGTGAGCCGACGGTAGCGCGGCACGACGGGGGACGACGGCGGCGAGCCCGGCGGGATCCGGCCTTCGTAGACGAAGCCCCGGCCGAACCGGCCGGCGGCGGGCGTGCCATCGTGCCAGGTGTAGGCGAACGCGCTGCGGTCGGTGCGCGCGCGGACCTCCGCGTAGCCCTCGGCGAGGCCGCCGATCGCGACGCGCTCGACCTCGGCTACCCATCCCGGCAGCGGCTCGAGCTTCAGGGTGGCCGCGAGGACGATCCCGGTGAGGCCGTAGCCGCCGCAGGTCAGCTCGAAGAGGTCCGCCTCCGCCGCGCGGGAGACGCGGAGGGTTCCCGTGCGCGGGTGGTGGAGGGTGAGGTCGAGGACCGAGCGGCGGAAGGTACCCTCGCGGTGCGGGTTCTTCCCGTGCACGTTCGCGGCGAGGCACCCGCCGACGGTGATCGCGGGATACCCCGGCTGGACCGGGAGGTACAGGCCGCGGGGCGCGGTGACGGCGAGCACGTCCTCGAGGCGGGCGCCGGCCTCGACCTCGATCGTCCGGCTCTCCTCGTCGAGCGACAGCACCCGGTCGAACGCCCGCATGTCGACGACGAGGCTGCCCGCGCCGAAGCTCGCGGCGGCGTACGAGTAGCCGCCCCCGCGCGCGATCCGGGGCCCGGCGCCGAGCGACTCGATCATGCGGTAGCGGTCGGGACGCGCGTGCGCGGCGCGCTCGACGACGCCCCCGTCGAACGACGTGAACGTCGCGGGCTCGGCGGGCGGAGTCGAAACCGGCGGGGTCCCTCGGGTCACGGCGGCCGGGTATGTTAGCGCCTCAGAAGTAGCGGCGCAGGATGAAGCAGAGGCAGTAGGTGTGGATCGCGCCGAGGGCGACGAGCAGGAGCGCCGGCGCCGCCCGAGCGAGCCGCTTCGTGCCGTTCCCCTCCGCGCGGCCCACGCCGGCGACGCCGCAGCCGGCGATCGCGAGGAACACGAGGTACCAGCCGATCAGATAGCGGCCGTGGAGCGCCATCGCCTCGCCCTGCGTGACGATCGTGTAGAGCGCCAGGCTGGCTGCTCCGCCCGCCGCGAGCAGCGCGAGGAAGGCGGCTCGACGGGCCTGGGGCGGACGAGCGAGCCCGAGAAGGAGCGCCACGGTCGCGGCCGCGACCAGCACGACGACGAAGGCCTGGAACGCCGGCCCCGGGATGGTGTCGAGCCACCCGAAGCCGACCCAGAACGAGGTGCCGAGCAGGAAGTTCGGCTCGCGAAGCCGGAACAGCGTCGCGCTCGTGGCGAGGACGCTCACGAGCCGCTCGCGGAGCGTCAGCGGGTGGCTCGGCTCGAGCGGGAAGTCGGGCAACGGCAGGACGAGCGAGGCCACGAGAGAGAGAACGACCAGGGCCGCGAGCGACGAGGCGCCCCGGCCGGCCAGGCTTCGGGCCGGCCGGCCGAGGGCTGAGGCCAGGCGCGCGCGAGGCGTGCTGAGCGACGCCTCGAGGCCCAGGCCGAGAAGCACGACGACGACGAGCGGCCACGGCGACGCGAACGCGTGCTCGACCGCCGGCTGGAGGCGGGGCGAGCGCGTGGACAGCGCCGTCAGGCTGACGGCGTATTCGGGGTTGAGCAGGGCGTAGAACGCGAGAGCGCCCGCGCCGAAGCCGCCCCAGAAGACGGGCCCCGCGCGCCGCGGAGAGCCCGGGGCGGGGCCGAGGAGCACGCGGGCGGCGAGGGCGGCTCCCACGACCGCCGCGAGCGGCCACGGCGAGCGGCCGCCGGCCAGCATGATCCCGCAGGCGAGGCCGAGAGGGAGCCCGGCGGCGTGGGCGCGCGGGCCGTCGAGGAACATCACGGCGACACTCGTGCCGAGGAGCGCGTAGACGGCGCAGAGGAGCGCGGTCTCCGACACGTGCATCGCGAAGAAGGGCAGGGTCGGGACGACGAGCAGCGACAACGGGATCCACTGCGGCGCCACCGCCGCGGCGGACCACGCGGCGAGGGCGGCCGCGGCGCCCAGGGCAGCGGCGAAGGCGAGCGCGTTCAGCAGCCGGATCCCGAGCAGCACCTGCGGCGTCGTCGCCCCGGCGAACGCGGGAGCGATGCGGACCCAGCCCGCGGCGAGCGCGGCACTGCGCATCGCGGCCTCGGTCGGCCGCGCCTCCGGATCCTCCGCGGCTTCCGGCCGACCCACGTCGACGGTCCGGAAGCGCTCCTGCGGGTGGCGGCGGATGCGCATCTGGTGCGTCTCCGCACACCAGGCGAGCGTGTCCTCGATCCGCGTCGGCTGGCCCGCGAGAACGGACAGGCCCATCAGGTGGTACGGCTCGTCCGGTCCGCTGAGCGGCGGCGTGGCGACGACGTAGAGAAGGGCCAGTCCGCCGGCGACGAGCGCCGCTCCGCTCCCCGAAGCGAGCACGAACCGCCCCTCCGGCCCCCCCGCAGTCGGCGCGGGCCCCGCCGGCAGGACGGCGCACCCGACGAGAACGAGCCCGAGGCCGGAGGCGAGCAGCCCCCACAGCCAGCCGCTCGAGCCGGCGCGCCGCCACATCGCGCTCAGGAGCTCGATCCGCGGAGCCGTCTCCGGCCAGTCGACGACGAAGGCGCGGACGCTCAGCGGGCCCTCGCCATCCGCGCCGTCGACGAGCAGCGGGCCCCTGTCGGCGAGGCCCGGCCTCGGCCGGTAGGCCCACAGGCCGGGGGCCGCTCCGTCTTCGGTCTCGACCGCGAGATCCACCGCCGTGACACCCGACGCCGGGCACGCGGCCGCGCGGCGCAGCGGCAGCGGCTCGTCCTCGGCGAGCACGACGGCCCCGGCCTCGAAACGGCAGCCGCCCGAGCCCCGCAGCTCCGCCCGGCGCACGCGAAGCGGGCCGCCGCCCGGGGTCGAGACGAACAGCCGCACCTCGTCGTGGGCGAAGAGGCCTGCAGGACCGTTCACGGACAGCCGGATCGAGGCGGCGCGCGGGCCGGCTCCCGACGCCGGCGCGAAGGGCACCCGGACGAGCGGGCCACGCGCGAGGCGCGGCACGATCGGCTCGCGCACGGCGACCCGTTCGCTCTGGCCACCGAGAGTGAGGGCCACGACGGCGCCGCACGCGGCGAGGAACGAGAGCGCCCACGCCCGTCCCGAGGAGAATCGGCGGCCCTTCATCGTCGCGCGGCAGTATAGGCTGCCGCGCGGGGCCCCGCGCTATACTCGCGCGTCCCGGATGTCCTCGCTCACGCGCCACGCGGCCGCGGTCTTCCACCTCGGCCCGCGCCAGGCCCTCCGCAACCTGCTGCACCGGGCGAGACCCTCTCGCCGCCTCGACCGCTACGCGCGCGCTTCGTCGTCGCTCGTCCCCTCCTTCCGACCCGCGGCGGCGTTTCTCGTCCACGACATGGCCACGCGCCTCCGCGACGGCGGCTTCACCGCCGTCGGCCGGACGATCGACGTCGGCCAGCCGCCCGACTGGCACGCGGACGGGCCGCTGCTGTGGCGGTTCAACCTCCACTACTTCGCGTACCTCGAGAGTGCGACGCGCGAGGAGCAGGGGCCGCTCGTCCTCGACTGGATCGAGCGCTGCCCGCCGCGGGCGGGCGACCCGGCCTGGCACCCGTACCCGACGAGCCTCCGCCTGCGCCACTGGGCGCGATGGTTCGCCGGCGGCGGCGGTGAGCGGCTCTCCGCGCCGGAGCGTGCTCGCGTGCTCGCGTCGATCGAGGGCCAGGGCGATTGCCTGGCCGACACGCTCGAGCGGCACCTCGGAGCGAACCACCTCCTCGAGAACCTCCTCACGCTCACGATCCTCGCCGCGGTCTTCCGCGGCCCGGCCGCCGAGCGCTGGGGCCGTGTCGCCGGCCCGCTGCTCGCGGACGAGATCGAGGAGCAGTTCCTGCCGGACGGCGGCCACTTCGAGCGCTCGCCCATGTACCACGCGCAGCTCGTGCTCGGCCTGCTCGACCTCCTGAACGTCGCGGGGCCCGATGACGCGCACGCCCGCCTCGTCCGCGAGCGGATGCCGGGGCTGCTGCGGTTCCTCGAAGCGCTGCGCCACCCGGACGGCCGGATCGCCCTCTTCAACGACTCGGCGCTCGGCATCGCTCCCGACCCCGAGGTCCTCCTCGACTACGCGGCGCGCCTCGGCTTCCCCCCGCCGGCGCGGCACGGCGGGTCGTTTCCGAGCTCCGGGTACCACGTCTGGCGCGACGGCGAAGACGCGCTCGTCGTGGACGCCGGCCCGATCGGGCCCGACTACCAGCCCAGCCACGCCCACGGCGATCTCTTCTCCTACGAGCTGAGCCTCGGCGGGCGCCGCGTCGTCGTCGACGGCGGCACGTCGACCTACGAGCCGGGCCCGGAGCGTGACGCGGAGCGGTCGACCCTCTCGCACAACACCGTCTCGCTGGACGGCGAGGACCAGTGCGAGTTCTTCGCCACGTTCCGCGTCGGGCGGCGCGGCCGGCCGCGCGACGTGACGGCGTCCGTCTCCGGCGCGGGGCTGCACGTCGCGGGATGGCACGACGGCTACCGCCGGCTGCCCGGGCGGCCCGTCCATCATCGGGAGATGGAGATGACACCCGAGCGGGCGCTCCTCGTGTGGGACACGGTGGCGCCCGGCGGGCGCCACGCGGCCGTGTCGCGCGTCCGGTTCGCCCCCGGGTCCGCGGTGACGATCGAGACGCCGCGACGCGCGCTCGTCGAGCTCGAGGGCCTCCGCCTCGCGCTGCGCGCCTTCGGCGGCGAGCTCACACCCGAGCCGGGACACTACGCGCCGCACTTCGGCGCGCGGACGCCGTGCCCGGTGCTCGCCCTGCACGGGACCGCCGGCGGTGAGTTCGGCTACGCGCTGGCCCGGCTCGGCGGGCCGATCGACATCGACGCGGGCGGCGCCGACGTCTTCGGCCGGCGCGTCGACCGCCGCTCGCGGTGGAGCCCGGGAGCCGGCCGATGAGGATCGCCGTCTTCACCCACTACTTCTGGCCCGAGCTCGGCGCCCCGAGCGCCCGGCTCCTCGAGCTCGGGCGCGCGTGGGTCGCCCGCGGCCACGAGGTCACCGTCGTCACGAACTTCCCGAACCACCCGACCGGCGTCGTGCCCGAGGAGTACCGGGGGCGGTCCTTCCAGGTCGAGACGGTCGACGGGCTTCGCGTGGTGCGCTGCCGGACGTACGCGACGCCGAACCGCGGCTTCCTCAAGAAGACGCTCGGGCACCTCTGGTACATGCTCCAGGCCGTCGTCCAGGGGACGCCGCAGGTGCGCGACGCGGACGTGCTCGTCGCGTCCTCGCCCACGCTCTTCGCTGCGGTGGCCGCCCTCGTGGTGTCGTGGAGGATCGGCCGCCCCTTCGTGATCGAGGTGCGCGACCTGTGGCCCGCGATCTTCGTCGACCTCGGCGTCATCCGGAACCGCGCCGTCATCTGGTGCCTGGAGAGGCTGGAGCTCTTCCTCTACCGCCGGGCGGCGGCCGTCGTGACGGTGACCCGCGCCTTCGCGGACGACATCGCGGCGCGCGGCATCCCGCGCGCGAAGCTGCACGTCGTCCCGAACGGAGTCGACCTCCAGGCCTTCACCCCGGGCCCGCCCGACCTCGCGCTGCGCGCCCGCCTCGGGCTCGCGGACCGGTTCGTCGTGCTCTACTGCGGGGCGCACGGCATCAGCCACGCGCTCGGGCGGGTCCTCGAGACGGCCGACCGCCTCCGGGGCGTGGGCGACGTCCACTTCCTCCTCGTCGGAGAGGGGGCCGAGAAGGACGGCCTCGTGGAGCGGGCGCGGAGGCTGGAGCTCGCGAACGTCACGTTCCTCCCGGCCGTGCCCCGCGGCGAGGTCGCGGCGCTCTACCGCAGCGCGGACCTGTGCCTCGTGCCCCTGCGCGCGGTGCCCCTCTTCCGAGCGTTCATCCCCTCGAAGATGTTCGAGATCCTCGCGTGCGGGCGGCCGGTCCTCGCCTCGCTCGAGGGCGAGGCGGCGGAGATCCTGCGCGAGTCCGGGGCGGCCGTCGTGGTGCCGCCGGAGGACGTCGCGGCGCTGTCCGACGCCGTGCGGCGCCTCGCCGACTCTCCCGACGAATGCGATCGCCGCGCGGCCGCCGGGCGGCCCTACGTCGCGGCGCACTTCGACCGCGACGCGCTGGGGGCCCGCTACGCGGGCCTCCTCGAGAGCGTGCACCGGGGCCCCGCGACGCCATGACCGGCGCGATGCGGCGCCTCGCGTGGGTCGCCGCCGGCGCGGTCGCGGCCGCCGTCTTCGTCACGTACGGGCACCGCCTCGGGGTCGAGCCGGTGCTCGCGCACGACGACTACGAGTACACCTATCCCTCCTTCAGCTTCGCCGCGCACGGCCACTACGGCTCCCCGCTGCTCGGCCCGGGCTACAACATCGAGCGACGCACCTACAGCCTGACCGTCTACTACTACGCGACGGTCCACGGACTGCTGATCCGCGCCTTGGGCGCCGGCGTCGAGGCGATCCCCCTCGCGAACCTGCTCCACTTCGCCCTGCTCGCGGGCCTCGGCGTCTTCTTCCTGCTGAGGCGCGACGCCTGGCTCGGCGCGGCGGTCTTCCTGGCCGGCCTGGTCGGCGACACGCGGATGGTCGAGGCCGCGCGGCACGGGCGGCCGGAGATGACGGCCGGATTCTGCCTCAGCCTGGCCTGCGTGGCCCTCTGGCCGCGGGTGAGCGAGGGCCGTCGCTCGGCGCTCCTCCTGCTGCTCGCGAGCGCCGCCCTCGCGGCCGGCACGCTGTCGCACACCTCGGTGGCGTTCTTCGGCCTCGCCCTGGCGGCCGCGCTGGCGCTTCCTCTCGGTCCCTCCCTGCGGAAGGTCGACGTCACGGCCGTGCTGGCGCCCTTCGCCGGCGTCGCGTTCCTCGGCGCCTACTTCGTCCTCACCGACAGCCTCGCGAACGTCCGGGGCCAGATGGCCCCCGGCGCCGGCGACGTCATGCTCCTTCAACTCGCCAGCCTCGCCCGCGCGGGAGACCTCCGCGCGCTCGGCGCGCTCGCCGCCGAGTTCCTGCGCACGCACGGCTCGGTCGCGTCGTGGGCCGTGGCGGCCGCGGCCCTCCTCGCGCCGCGGGTTGTGGACGACACGGCCGCGCGGGCGGCCCGCTTCTTCGGCGCGCTGTACGTCCTCTTCTTCGGCGTGAATTTCGTCTTCCTCAAGCACTTCGTGACCGGGTACCAGTGCCTCTACCTCGGCACCTTCTACCTGGCGCTGGCGTGGACGGTGGAGGCGGCTGCGGCGGGGGCCGCCCGCCGCTGGGGCGGCCGGGCCGCGCTCTCGCTCCGCGCCGCGGGAGCCCTGATCGCCCTCGGCCTCGCGATCAGCGGCGCGGCCGGGTTCCGGCGCTCGCTGGACGACGCCCCCCGCGCGCCCTACTCCCGGGTCCGCTCCGCGCTCGTGGCGGTGCTGCGCGACGCGGGAGCGATTCGCGGCGACCGCGTCTTCGTCCCGTCTCCCTTCGGCTTTCACCTCACGGACGACTTCACCGTCCGAGCCCAGCCGGCGCCGAAGTACTACCGAGGTCGCTGGAGCCCGGCCTTCCGCGACGGCCTGCGCGCGATCTGGGGCGACGCCGCGCTGGCGCGCCACAAGCCGGCCTACCTCTGTCACGCGATGGGACTGGCCTACACCCGCCCGAAGTGGGTGATGGCCTGGGACAGCGACTACGGCGTCATGTGGCCCTGGTGGTCGTTCCTGCGTCGGTTCGAAGGCCTGCCCGGCATGGAGATCCGCGAGGCCGCGCGGGCCGAGATCCCCTGGCCGTACGGGGGAACGGTGCGCGTCTACCGCCTGGACCTGTCGGACGCGGTGGAGTCGCTCGACCGCAGCGTCAACAGCGCGCAGGCCCCCTGCCCGTGACCCTCGACCGGGGCCATGCCCCGGGACCAGGCGGACCATCCTTGGCAGGCCGAGGAGGAATCAACTATCGTTAGCCGCGTGACTCGCCTCGAGTCGGAGCTTTGACGGCGGCGACAGCCGCGCCGAATGACGGCGCGAAACCGCCCGACGTGACGACAAATCGTCCGTGGCCGGCGGCTCTACTCGTTCTCTTCGTCGTCCTACTCGGCCTCCTGCCGCACCTGCGCTTCAGCCTCCTGGTCGGAGAGCCCACGTACTTCTTCTCGGCGTTCGACGAAGAGCAGTACTCCTTCTGGGCGCTCGGCGGCGGGGGTCCGAACTTCCCGCACCGGTGGCTGTCGTCCGCGGGACTCTGGCTGCTTTCCAAGCTCGCCGGCGGATCGTGGAACCTCACGCTGATCCTCGCCGACGCGGTCTTTCCGGCGGGCTGTGCCGTGCTCGCCTGGATCGTCGTCGGCCATCTCACGCGCAGGCCCCTCCTCCGGCTGGTCGTCACCCTCGGGCTCCTCTTCGCCCAGGAGTTCTTCTCGCTTGGGTGCTGGACGATCTGGCAGTCCGGCGACGTCCTGGGAGTGACGAGCGCCGAGAGCCGCGCGTACGATCTTCGCCACCTGCGGGAGCTCGCACCGGGCTGGCTCACCCCGCTGTGGCCCGACTACGGCAGCCCTTTCCTGACCCAGTACCGGACACCCGAGCCCCAGATCAGCCGAGCGGCTCTGTTCGCGATTCTCGCCGCGCTGCTGGCGGCCTGCCGAACCACGCCGGGCCGCCCCTCGTCCCGGGCAGTCCTCGTGCTCGGGCTGCTCCTGAACGCGGGACTGCTGGGCACCTACCTGTCACAGGCCGCCGCCATCATCGTCCTCGAGGGCTTGCTGGCTCTCGCCCTGCTCGCGTGTCGCCGATCGGACCTCGCTCGGATCGTCGGAGGCTTCGCCGCGGTCGGCACCGCCTCGCTCCTCGCGGGGACGCTCGTCTACGTGAGCGACCGCAACGCCCTCGGACTGAGCTTCGCCTCCCGGCTACCCGTCGTGACTCCGTCCGTCGTCGTCGCGCTCGCGGGCCTGGCCTTTCTGGGGGTGAGCTGGCGGCACTCGCGTGAGCGCGCGCTCTACCCTGTCGCGGCCGCGTGCTTCGGCACCGTGCTCGCCCTGACGAATCAGCAGGTGATCACGGGCCGGATGATCCTCGCCTCGACCTGGGAGCGCTACGTCGACTATCCGCTCGTCTTTCTCGGCATCGCGATCGTCGCCGGCTGGCGGCTGCGGGGCCGCGCGAGCCTGCCCTCCGCATACGCCGTGGCCGGCGCGGCGGTCGTCCTCGCCGGCTCGGCGCTGGTCACCGCCCAGGACCGTGTGTTCCAGCAGGAGTATCTCGTGGTCAACCTCGAGAGCGTCGCGATGCGTCGGGCCGTGCAGGCGGTCGAGGCCCGCGGCCTACGCGACGTCACCTGGCTGCTCACGGAGCCCTCCCGGTCGCTGATGCTCGAAGCTCGACTCGAGCGGCGCATCGACCACCTCCTCGACGTCTCGGCTCTCTTCCGCCGGCCGGTCGATCCGCTGGCCAGGCCCGAAGGTGAGTGGGGCGCCAGGAGTCCTCATGCCCGTCAGGTCTTCGAGTACCTGGCCCGGCGGCCACGGACGCCGGCGGCGGTCGCTCGCCAGCTGAATCAGGAGAGCGAAGGGGGCACGGGCGACATCCTCCGGTTTCTCTTCGATTACCGGGACTTCTGGGCCCCGATGACCGATGGCCGGCAGCTGCGGTCCGCCGACGTGCGAGCGAGGATCCCCGAGGTCCGTGACGGGTTCGCGCGGTACCTGGAGGCCGGAGATCCGTGCTGGTCCCGGCCCGTCGTCGTCCTGACGCGGCAGGCCGCCGGCGAGCGCGTCTCCGAGCGCTGGAACGAGACGTTCCTCCTGGAAGCGACGGTCGGCCGGGACCACCCCCTCATGAACATGAACGCGTTCCTGCAGACGCCCTCCTCACGCCTCGCGTCCGGAGCGGCGCAGGGCACGGCCGGGACCTGCGCCTCGGTTTCGGCGCGGGTTCCCTGACCCGTGACGCGACCGGGCGTGCGCGTCGGGTGGGGCCTCGGCGTGTTCCTGCTGGCGCTGGCCTGGAACCTGGCGATCGACCGGAGCACAACTCCGATCGGGGCGAGCGAAGAGCACTTCGCCCTGGGTCAGCGGCTGTACCGAACGGGCTCGCTCGTTGCCGGTCCGGATCCCGGCCTCCTGCGGCCTCCCGGCTACCCGGCCTTCGTCGCCGCTACGCTGCGCGTTCGAGACCTCCTCGCCGGCGTGCAGGGTCCGGGCTCGCCGGCCATGGGAGACGAGGACGCGGTCCTCCTCGCCCAATGCCTGGTGGTGGCCGCTACTTCGACCGTCATCTTCGCGTTCGCCGCAACGATGACTCCTCCGCTCGAAGCGGCCTGCGCGGGGCTCGTGTTCGCCGTCGGCCCCATCTCGCTCGCCCTCGTGGGGCTGCGCAGCTATCAGGCGCTTCACCTCTTCGGCCTCGCCCTCGCCACCACTCAGCTGGCTCTGGCCGCGAAGGTCCCCGGCGGACGATCCTGGTCCGTCCTGCCCGCTGGTGCCAGCTGGGGAATCGCCACTCTGGTGCGCCCGGTCTCCCTGATCCTGCCGCCGTTCGTCTTCCTCCTGGGGCGTCTCCCTCGGGGGGGCACGTGGCGAGCCGCCGTCCGGCTGGCGCTGCTGTTCACGGCGGGAATGGCTCTGGCCATCCTCCCCTACAGCGTCCGGAACTACCGCGTGGCCGGCCGGCTGGTCCCGGTCAACCTGCAGTCCGGGTTCCACCTCTGGGGCGCAACCGCAACCCGGCCTGTCGTCTCCGAGGACTCGCTCGCATGGCTCGAGCTGTGGAACCAGTACGGGATGACGCTCTATCGGCAGGTGACGGGCCGCGCGGACTACGACCTCGGCGCCATGAGCAGCCACGTGGTCGAGATGGAGAGCGCCTTCAGGCGCCAGGCCCTGGCGAACATCAAGCGCCGCCCGACCGTGTACCTGCGCAACGTGGCGGACAACGTGTGGCGCTTCTGCAGCGACCCGATGGCGAGCTGGCCAACCACCTTCGCGGACCAGAACCAGCTCTCGCGTCCCCGGACCCGTGTCCTGGTCGGCGCCTACAGCCTCGGCCTGCTCCTGCTCGCCCTGCCCGGGGTCGCACGCGGCCTCCAGCGCCGGGACGCCGTGGCGTGGACCCTCTTCCTCGTGTCTGGCTCGCTCGTCGCGGCCCACGCCGTGGGCTTCTACTACGGGCGCTACGGTTACGTGAAGCTGCCGCTCCTGGTGATGGCGCTCGCGGTCACACTCTCGTCGTTCGAAGGCCGCTCGATCGAGCTGGGGCGCCAGCGGCTTCGGATTCGGGTCGCGGCCCTCGTGGCGGTGGGTGTCGCGCTCGGCTCGGCCGGCGCGACGTGGCTCCTGCTCCAGTCCTGACGCGTCGCGGCGGGGACGCTGTCGCGCTCTACGCCACCCGCGCCTCGCGCGCCTTGTCGACCCAGTAGTCGTACCAGGCGACCGCGTTGTAGATCGTCCAGACGTAGAGCGAGAACTCCGCCTTCCCCGCCCGGTGGCGGTCCAGCATGCCGAGCACCGCCTCGCGGCGGGCCGGGAAGCGCTCGAAGAAGCGGGAGGCCGCGATCTCGGCGCGGACCGCCTCGCCGAACTTCCCGCGCAGCCACTGGAGCATGGGCGCGCCGAAGCCCATCTTCGGCCGGTCGATCACGTCGTCCGGCAGGACGCCCCGGACGGCGCTCTTCAGCAGCTCCTTCGGATGGCCGGGAGTCACCTTCACGTCCATCGGCAGGTTCATCGTCAGCTCGACGAGCAGGTGGTCGAGGAACGGCACGCGCGGCTCGATGGAGACGGACATGCCGATCTTGTCGACGCGCATCAGCAGGAGCTCCGGCAGACGGAGCTTGAACTCGGAGTAGATCATCCGCGTCAGCACGTCGCTGCCGGGCGCGACCTCGTCGATGCGGTCGAAGAACGAGCGGACGATCTCGTAGCTGTCCGGCCGCGCGAAGGCCTCCGGGAGGAGCCCCGACCCCCGCATCGCGGCCGGAACGGAGAGCGGGTCGAGGCGCCCGCGGTCGACGAGCCGTCCCTTGCGCGTCTCCGAGAAGACGGTGGCCCCGCTCCAGAAGGGCTCGCGCGAGCGGCCGGCGCGGTCGACGAGGTCGAGGTAGGTGTCCTGGGTGTCCGTGAGCCCGCCGAGGCCCCGCGCGACGGCCGCCACGCCGCCGCGCGCGAAGCGCGGCAGGCGGGAGAAAGGCCGCCAGAAGCGCCGGTACATGTCGAGGTACGCCATGTACGAGCGGTACCCGCAGAACTGCTCGTCGCTGCCTTCGCCGACCTGGACCACGACCGTGCCGCTGTCGCGCACCAGCTTCGAGACGAAGTAGAGCGGGATGCAGACCCAGTCGGCGATCGGCTCGTCCTGGGAGAAGACGAGCGACGGCAGGTACTCGCTCATGGCCTTCTCGTCGACCATGATCTCGTGGTGGTCGGTCTTGAAGGTCTGCGCGACCTTCCGCGCCCACTGCAGCTCGTTGAGGTGGTCGTGGTCGGAGAAGCCGACGGTGAAGGTGCGCACGGGCCGGTCCATGAGACGGGACATGACGGCGACGTTCGCGGAGGAGTCGATTCCCCCCGAGAGCAGCACGCCGAACGGCACGTCCGACATCAGCCGCTTCTCGACCGCCGCGTCGAAGAGCTCGCGCACCCGCCGGACGGCGTAGTCGCGCAGCGCGGGCCCCGACAGCCGCCGGATCTCGGCCGCGTCCTCGCCGCGGCCGGGCAGGGCGTCCCAGTACCTCTCGGCCTTCATCGTGCCATCCGGCTCGACGAACGCCCGGCAGCCGGCCGGCATCTTGTAGACGCCGCGGAACATCGTGAGCGGGGCCGGGGTCGTGAGGAACGAGAGGTAGTGGTACACCGACGTCGGCTCGACGTCCGCCTCGACCTGCGGATGACGGAGGAGAGCCTTGATCTCGGAGGCGAAGACGAACGCCTGCGGCGTCCAGGCGAAGTACAGCGGCTTGATGCCGATCCGGTCGCGCGCGAGGAAGAGTCGCTTCGCGCGCGCGTCCCAGATGCCGATCCCGAACATGCCGTGCAGCCGCTCCACGACGGCCGGTCCCCACTCCTCGTAGCCGTGGACGATCACCTCGGTGTCCGAGTGGTCGGTCCGGAAGCGGTGTCCCTTCGCGACGAGCTCACGCCGCAGCGCCAGGTGGTTGTAGATCTCGCCGTTGAAGACGACCTGGACCGTGCCGTCCTCGTTCGTCATGGGCTGGTTCGCGGTCGTCGACAGATCGACGATCGCGAGGCGCCGGAAGGCGAGGCCCACCTCGCGCTGCGGCGACAGCCACAGGCCCTCGCCGTCGGGCCCGCGGTGGACCATCGTGTCCCGCATCCGGCCGAGGACGTCCGGGTCCACCGGCCGCGCGGGCGAGGTCGAGAGCCAGCCGACGATTCCACACATGATTTCGACGCTCCTCCGTGCCCCGTCTGAACGGCCGCCCAGTATCCTTTGCCCTCCCGGCGGAGTCCAGCATCCGCCGGCTCAGGGGCAGGGCAGCGCCTGCTCGCCGGGCGCCCGGTCGAGCCGCGAGACCTCCGGCGAGAAGTCGAGGCGATAGACGCGGACGACGCCGCCATAGGGCCACGGCAGCTCGGCGCGCTGGCCCTCGCTCACTCGCAGGCCGGGCAGCGTCGGGAAGTGCCGGAGGAAATCCCGGAACGGAGTGAGGATCCCGTAGTCCCGGTTCCACGCGACGACCCATCGCGGCTCGAGGTACGCGAGTCCGGTCGCCCAGCACAACTCCCGCGCCGGCGTGGCCTCCACCGTCTCGGGACCCCAAAGGTCGCGCAACCCCGTGCGAAAACCCGGGCCCCACTGGTCCTGGAAGTACTGCCCGATCGCCGGATAGGCGACCGGCTCGAAGCGCTCGCGCAGGTGGAAGACGAACGGCGACGGGGCGAGCACGCGGTCGCCGGGTCGGGCTCCCGACGCAGCGAGAGCGTACTCGAGCGCCGAGCGCAGGCGCGGGAACGGGGAGCGCAGCGGGGCGAGGCGCCGCTGCATCTCGACGACCGTGAGGGTCGCCGCGGCGAGCAGCGCGGCGGCGGCCACGAGCCTGAGGGCCGGCGTCGCGAACGGACTCCGCAGGAGCCTTCCGGCCCGCTCGGCGAGGACTTCGGCCGCGAAAGCGAGGGCGAGGTAGAGGGCCGGCTGGTAGAAGGACCGGTAGGTCAGGACGTACGGCTTCAGGAAGAGGAGGTGCGCGCCGAGGCACACGACCCACGCGGCCGCGAAGTGGCGCGCCGCGGCCGAGGACCGTCCGGGCGCGACGATCGGCAGCGCGAGGCACAGCAGGGCGCCCGCCCAGACGACCGGGTGCGCGACGTGTTCGCGCAGGAACGCCGCGACCCGGACGGCGAGCGTCGCCCACTCGCCGTGGCGGACGAGCGCGACGAGCTCGCCCACCACGACGTTTCCCGTCATCGGCGCCATCTGCCGGGAGAAGTTCGACCAGCTGTCCGTGAGGAGGAAGTAGGCGTAGAGCGCGGGGATCGACGCGAAGGGAAGGAGCGCGGCCGCGATCTCGACCGGGCGGGCGCGGCGCAGGGCCCGAGGAGCCCAGGCCAGGCCGAGAGCGGCCGTGAAGAACACCATCGCCGTGTGGGAGAAGATGCCGGCGGTGAAGGCGGCGCCCGCGGCGAGCGCTGGCCCGATCCCCCCGCGGCGCTCGTCGAGCCAGACCCACAGGAGCACGACGCCGAGGACGAGGCCGCAGCCGGCCGTCATCTCGGGTCGGCCCTGGCGCGCGGCGGTGTAGAGCCGTTCGTCGAGCACGAGCGCGGCCACGAAAGCCGCCGCCCCGAGCCAGGCGCCGCGCCGGCCGAGGAAGAGGCTGCCGGCGCCGGCGAGCAGCGCGAAGTGGAAGACGTTGCCGAGCGGGATCGACTCGGGCGCGTCCCCGAAGACGCGGATGAGCGCCGCGTGGACTCCCGCGTAGTAGTACACGGCGAAGTGGTAGGTCCGGCGGTCGACGTTGAAGCCGTGGCCGAGGAGGG
>JAXLRD010000035.1:0-75458 GCA_046331285.1 Vicinamibacteria bacterium | reverse complement strand
CCGGCCATCACGTCGAGGCGGGCCCGGGCGACCTCGGAGAGCGGCCCGTAGGCGAGGAGCACGCAGACGGACGAGGCCGCCCCGCGCCCCACGCGGCCCCGGAGCTGGTGCAGCTGCGCGAGGCCGAAGCGCTCGGCGTGCTCGACGACCATCGCCGTCGCGTTCGGCACGTCGACCCCGACCTCGATGACCGTGGTGGCCACGAGGACCTGCGCCTCGCCCCGCGAGAAGGAGGCCATCGCCTCCTCCTTCTCGGCGCTCTTCATCCGGCCGTGCAGCAGGCCCACGCGCACGCCGGGCAGCGCGGCCGCCCACTCCCCCGCCGCCTCCGTCGCGGCCTTCACGTCCTCGAGCTTCTCGGACTCCTCGACGAGCGGGTAGACGACGTAGGCCTGCCGGCCCTGCGCCACCTCGCCCCGCACGAGCTCCAGCACCTCGCGGCGGTGCGAGGCCGGGCGCACGATCGTGCGGATCGGGCTGCGTCCGGGCGGCTTCTCGTCGACGACCGACACGTCGAGATCGCCGTACGCAGTGAGGGCGAGGGTCCGCGGGATCGGGGTCGCGGTCATGACCAGGACGTCGGCGTCGTAGCCCTTCTTCCGCAGGTCCTCGCGCTGCAGAACGCCGAAGCGGTGCTGCTCGTCGACGACGGCGAGGCCGAGCGAGCGGAAGCTCACGCCCTCCTGGATGAGGGCGTGCGTGCCGATCACGAGCTGGGCCTCGCCGCCGGCGATCGCGGCGAGCGTCTCCTTCCGCTCGCGCCCCTTGACCGCCGCCGTCAGCAGCGCCACCCGGTACGGGCATCGCTTCAGTAGTCGCTTGAATGTCAGGAAGTGCTGCTCGGCGAGGATCTCGGTCGGGGCCATGAAGGCGGCCTGCGCGCCGTTCTCGACGACCACCGCCATCGACAGGAGCGCGACGAGCGTCTTCCCCGAGCCGACGTCGCCCTGGACGAGGCGGTTCATCGGGTGCGGCGAGCGGAGATCGTCCGCGATCTCGCGCAGCACGCGCCGCTGGGCGCCGGTGAGGGGGAACGGGAGGATGCGCTTCACCGCCTCGCGGGCGGCGTCCCCCACCTCGAACGCGGCGCGCCTCCGGGCCGAGCGGACGCCGCTGCGGCGGCGCGCGAGGCCGAGCTGGAAGAGGAAGAGCTCCTCCAGGATGAGCCTGAGGTGGCCCTTCGAGCGGAAGCGGTTCAGCTCCTCGAGCGAGTCGCGCTCCCCGGGCAGGTGCACGCAACGCAGCGCCTCGCCCCGGCCGACGACGTCGAGCCTCTCCCGGTACTCCGGCGGGAGCGGGTCGGAGAGGTCCTCCGGCACCTGCGCGGCGAGCTGCGCGAGCACGCGCCGCAGCGGCTTCACGGTGAGGGGACCGAGCTTCTCGTAGACCGGGACGATGCGCCCCGTGTGGACGAAGGCGTGGTCCGGGCCGGCCCCTTCTTCGTCGCGGCTCTCCGCCTCCGCGGCCGGCCCGGGATCCGCGCCCGCCGCCGGGACCTCCTCGCTCTCCACGACCTCGTACTGCGGCGAGCGCATCGACAGGAGGCGCGAGCCGAGGGCGTCTTTCTCGACGAGGCCGAAGAGGACCACGCGGCGGCCACGCGGCAGCACGTCCTTCAGGAACGCCTGGTTGAAGAAGACGGCCTTCAGGCGGCCCGTCCCGTCGTCGAGACGGATCTCGTAGATGGCCATCCGCCGCACCCGCCGCAGGCCCGCGACCGCGACCTCCCCCAGGACGGAGACGCGCATGCCCGGCTTCAGGTCCCGGATGCGGACGAACGACGAGCGGTCCTCGTAGCGCATCGGCAGGTGGAGCAGCAGGTCCTCCGCCGTGCGGACGCCGAGCCGCGCGAGCGCCTCGGCGCGCTGCGGGCCGATTCCCTTGACGAACTGGACGGACGCCTGGAGATCCATCGCCGCCCGCGATGATGGCACGTCGCGCGGCCGGCGGGCACCGGGGCCGCCCGCGCCGTCGCCTTCGCTACTGGAAGAAGTCGACGAGGGCGCGGCCGCCCTCGAAGCGGACCTGCCGGGCGCGCCACGGCAGCGGGAACGGCGTCTGGAGGTCGAAGCCCTGCGGCCGCGCCGCCGTCTTCGTCGAGGACGCGACGAGCTGCGCGACGAGGGCGGGCGGGAGCGACACGCCGCCGAGGCTCGCCTGGCTCACCTCGACCCGGCCCGTGCCGTTCGCCGCGACGAGGCGGCCGCGGAGCTCGACCGGCACCGTGCCGCTGAGGAGCGCGAGGAAGCCGGTGGCCGCGCCGCTCGGAACCTTGCCCTTCACCTGGTCGAGATCGAGGAGGGCCCGGGCGGCGAGGCCGTCGGGCAGCAGGGCCAGGCGGAACTCGGTGAGGCCGGCCGGGATCTTCGGGCCGAGCTCGAGGTTGACGTAGGAGTTCAGCTGCCGCTCGGTGACGACGAGCGTGCCGCTCGCCGCGGGGCGCCCCGAGCGGAGGCGGCGGTCGACGCGCGCGAGCGTCGTCGTGAGGGCATCCGAGTCCGTCCAGCTCAGGTCGGGCGGCGCCGGCGGGCGCACCGGCTGCCCGACGACCGCGGCGGGCTTCACCGGCGCCGGCGCGGCGGGCCGAGCGGCCGGGGCCGGGGGCTTCGCGGGGGGAGCGGCCGCCTGCAGGGCGGCGAGCACGAGGGCGAGAGCCTTCACCCCCGCATCATATCCGGCTGGGCCGATCGAGCCCGCACCCGGAAGCCGGGCCGGACGTCAAACGAAGTGGCGCCGCCGCGGCCCGCTCAGCGGCCGGCGAGCACGCGCTTCGCGTCCTCGGCCCGGCCCGCGGCCTCGAGCCGCGCCGCGAGATCGCGCCGCACGTCGGGGTCCTCGCGGCACCACAGGGCGCGCCGCAGCTCCTCGATCGCCTCGCCGGCTTCGCCCTGCGCGGCGCGAGCGCGGGACAGCAGGCGCCGGATTCCCGGCGAGAAGGGATCGAGGAGCGCCGCCCGCGCGAGCTCGGTGAGCGCCCCGGCCGCGTCGCCCGCCGCCAGGAGGGACTCGCCGCGTGAGGCGTGGGCGCGGGCGTTCTCGACGTCGGCCGCGCGGTCCGGGTCGAGGAGGAGGCCGTGCTCGGAGAGGAACACGCGCTCGAGGCGCCGGGAGAGGTCGGGCGCGCGCATGCCGTCGAGGGTCGGCGTCAGGGCGACCGCCGCGCGGAACTGCTCCTCGGCCTCGGCCGGGAGGTGCGCGTTCGCGTAGGCCCAGGACAGCAGCAGGCGCCCCTGCGCGTCGCCGGGATCGCGCCTCACGGCGGCCTTCAGCCAGAAGGCGGCCGCGGCCGGCTCGCCCTCGAGGAGCAGGGCCCAGCCGAGGTCGAACGGCAGCTCGAGCGACGCGGGCTCCACCTCCATCGCGCGGCGGAGCAGGGTCGAGGCGCCGCCGGCGCCGCCGGCGCGGAGGCGCGCGATCGCGCGGTTGCCGAGGGCGGCCGCGGTCTCCGCCTCGGCCGCGAGGGCGGCGTAGAGCACGTCGGCCTCGCGGAAGCGCCTCAGGCCGAGGAGGGCGACGCCGTCGAGGAAGCGCGCGTCGCGGGCGAACGGCGAGCCGGGCGCCACGGCGGCGAGCGCCTGGCGGGCGCCGTCGAAGTCGCCCGCCTCGACGAGCACCTGCGCGAGCGCGAGGGCCGCCTCCTCGTAGCCGGGGCGCTCGGCGAGCGCGCGCCGCGCGCCCGCGACCTGAGAGGCCGCGTCGCGCGCGGCCATGCCCTCGGCGAGGGCGCGCAGCGCCTCGAACGGGAGCTCGGCGCCGGCCTTCTGCAGGGCCTCGCGCGCCGCGGGCGGCGGCGGCGGCGCGCCGGCCAGCGCCACATCCCACGCGAGCGTGTGGACGAGGCCGCCCAGGCCCTGCAGCGGCGCGTGGCCGACGAGGGGGGCGCTCAGCGCGCCGCGCTCGACGTCGAGGAGGCGCAGCGCGAGCGTCACCTCGCCGTCCTTCAGGTCCCAGGAGCCGACGACGAGGCGCGAGGCGCCGAGCGCCTCGGCCGTCCGCACGTTCGTCGCGCGGGAGACGACCGCGGCCGGTGCGCCGAGCGCCTCCTGCGCCCGGCGGCGCTCGATGTCGGGCACGACCGCGACGCCGGCGCGCTGGAGCGCGCGCGGCAGCGTCACCGACACGGCCGCGCCGATCCACCCCGGGGCCGATCCCTCCGGGCCCTCGGGCGGAGCGACCATCACCGGTCCGGGAGGAGTCGACGCGGCGAGCGCGGCGGCGAAGAGGAATCCGGCTGCGTTCAAGCGGGGACCTCGATCCGGCCCGGCGGCCGCACCCACGCGTGCGCGCCGAAGACGCGCTGGGTGAGGAAACCGAGCCTCTCGTACAGGCGGTGCGCCCGATCGTTCGCGACCGTCACCGACAGGGTCGCGCTCGCGAGGCCCTGCTCGCGGAAGGAGCGCAGCGCCGCGAGGAGGAGCGCCGCGCCGAGGCCCTTCCCCTGCCAGTCGGGCGTCACGGACACCTGGCACACGTGTCCGTTCGCCGCCGCGAGGCGGCTCGCGATGAGGACCGCCACCGCCCCCCGCGGCCCGACCGCGAGGCGCGAGGCGTCCGCGTCGAACCGGCCGCAGCCGGACCGGACGACGAGCGTGTCGACGAACGCGCGGCAGGTGGCCGGCGTGGCGTAGGTGAGGTTGAGCGCGGCGTCCACCGAGCCGGCGTGGCTGCGGTAGACGACCTCCGCCGCGGCCGGGAGGTCCTCGCGCCGCAGCGGCCGCAGCTGGACGCCGGACGGCGGGGGCGGCGGCGCGGGCACCGCCTCGCGCAGCCCGCGACGCATGTAGTGCCGCGGCCGCCCGGCGAAGCCGGCGCGGTCGAAGCGCTCGTCGACGGCGGGCGACGTGCAGAAGAGCGTCTGGCACTCGATGCGGCCGCTGCCCCGCTCGCCGCGCACGTCGCCGAGCACCGCGTCGACGAGGGCCTCCTCGAGCCCGCGGTCGCGCCGCTCCCGCGCGGCGAAGATCGAGCCCACGATCACGCGGCCGCCGTCGACCATGTAGTAGGAGTAGGCGACCACGCGGCCGCCCTCGATCACCGCGCGCCCGGGCAGCGTCCCCGCGACGACACCCCGCGCGACGGCCTCGCGGACCTCGGTGAAGTCCCAGGCCAGCTCGGCGTCCCAGTGGCGGCACTCCTCCTCGAGGAGCCCGCGCAGCTCCCGGCCGCCCGCCTCACGGAGCGGGAGTGTTCGCACCGCGCCTCCGGCGTCCGGCCTCCTCGACGAAGGCGCGCAGCCGCCCCTCGTCGCGGGCGGCGAGGCCGAGGAACTCGAGCCCCGCGAGGAACGACCCGCCCTCGGGGAGCGAGGCCCCGTCGACCGACACCTCGGCGACCCGCGCCTTCGCCGGCAGCGGGCCGTCCGGCAGCTCGATGACGAGGTCGACGACCGCCCCGGAATCGAGGGCGGCCGTGCTGCGCAGGAGGCACCCGATGACGCTCAGGTCCACGACCCGGGCCGAGCGCTTCGTCCGGCCCGCGAGCGTCGCGGGCAGCTCGACGGCGACGCGGGGCTCCCGGCGTCCGGTCGACCCTTCCTCGCTGCGTGCGTTCAGGCTGGCCCCCTGGGGGGATTCTAGGGGCGCGGGCCGCGGCGCTCAAGCGGAAGCCGGCGACACGGGCGGCTTGGCCCCCGGCCGGCCGAACCCTATAATCCCCGATCGGAGAGGACTTTGGCGCGTCCTGGGTCGGGCACGGGTGTCGGCGGACGGCGCGAGCCCCAGGCCCGCCGGCCGCCCGCGGCGCGCCCCGCCCCGCCGCGGCCCTCGCCGCCGCGCGCGGCGGTGAGCGAAAAGCGTCCAGGCTTGTTCACGCGCGACCCCATCGCGGACCTCGAGTCGAAGGGCCGCGAGATCCGCGATCCCGTCGAGAAGCTGCGCTTCCTGCGCCGCTCGCTCGAGCGTTACGAGGCCGTGGACGAGAAGCTGCAGGCCGTGCCGGGCGCGCCGCTGCGCTGGCTCGCGTCGCGCGTGACGGGCGTCGAGGCCGCGCGCCCCCTGTTCTCGGGAAACCCGAACGGCGCCCTCGCGCCACCGCGTCGCGCCACGCCGCTGCCGCGCCGCGCGCGGCGGGCCGTGAACGTCGCCGCGGTCCTCCTCGTGGCGGCGGCGGGTCTCGCCCTCGCGGCGATCCCGCTCCGCTCGCGCGGCGGGACGGACGCGCGGCCGCCGCGCCCCGCGGAGACGCCGTCCGGCCCGCCGCCCGTGGCCGAGTCGCTGCCGCCCGCCCCGCACGGCCTCGCCCCGGCGCGCATCTGGCTCGTCGACTCGGGCCGCGGGTTCGAGCTCTACAGCAACGGCCTGCGCATCGACACGACCGCGGCCGTGCCCGGCGAGCCCCGCCGCTACCACGTCTTCGACGCCCGCACCGGCATGGGCGCCGAGGCGTTCGACCGTCCGGCCGGGATCGTCTTCCACACGTCGGAGAGCGACATCTGGCCGCTCGAGGAGTCCTTCAACGAGAAGCTCCGCGACTCGAGCCAGAACCTCCTCCACTACCTGAAGAAGAACCGGGTCTACCACTACCTCATCGACCGGTTCGGCCAGGTCTTCCGCGTGGTCGAGGAGAAGGACAAGGCGAATCATTCCGGCAACTCCGTGTGGGCGGTCGGCGACCGCGTCTACCTGAACCTCAACGGGCCCACGATCGGCGTCTCCTTCGAGACGCGGTGGGAGGGAGGGCGCGCGCTGCCGATCACCCGCGCCCAGCTCGAGGCGGGACGCAGCCTCACCGACTACCTGACGCAGAAGTGGTCGATCGAGCCCTCGATGTGCGTGACCCACGGGCTCGCGAGCGTCAACCCGAAGAAGCACCTCATCGGCCACCACGTCGACTGGGCGCGGGGCTTCCCGTTCGCCGCCTTCGGCCTGCCCGACCAGTACGCCGTGCCGTCGCCGGCCGTGGCCCTCTTCGGCTTCGGCCACGACGAGCGCTTCGCGGCCGCCGTCGGCGAGCCGTGGCCCGGCGTCGCCGCGGCCGAGGCCCAGCTCGCCGCCGACGCGGAGCGCGACGGGCGCCCGGAAGAGGCCGTCCGGCGCGAGAGGACCGGGCTCTACGACCGCTGGTTCGCCGAGCAGGCGAAGGACGCGGAAGAGGCCCAGCAGCAGCAGCAAACCACCACGGCCCGCGAGCCGCGGCGCCACTCGAGCGGAGGATAGCGACCATGGCCGAGAACAAGGACCACCTCTGGAAGGCGCCGGAAGAGTCGGCGGAGAAGATCGAGGACCTCGTGAAGGGCGGCTCGCACCCGGTCGGCATCGACGTCGGCACGAGCAAGATCGTGGTCGCCCGCCGGGGAGGCAAGGACGTCCAGTGCGGGGCGCAGCTGAACGCGTTCATCCCGGTGCCCTACTCGCCGGTCACCGAGCGGACGATCCAGCAGCAGAGCGACATCCACTACTTCCGCGACGGGGAGGACCTCGTCATCTTCGGCTCGGCCACCGAGCGCTTCGCGAACATGTTCAACGCCGAGGCCCGCCGGCCGATGGCCGACGGCCTGCTCAACCCGCGCGAGAAGCAGGCCTGGCCGGTGCTCGAGGCGATCGTGCAGAGCCTCGTCCCGAAGCCCCGCTCGTCGAGCGAGGTCCTCGCCTTCTCGGTGCCGGCCGCGGCCCCCGGCCGCGAGGCGCAGCTCACCTACCACGAGGCGAGCCTGCGCCAGTACTTCGCGTCGCTCGGCTACAAGGCGATGGCCATCAACGAGGGGCTCGCCGTGATCTTCTCGGAGCTCGAGGACCACAACTTCACCGGCATCGGCGTCTCCTGCGGCGGCGGGATGTGCAACGCCACCCTCGCCTTCCTGTCGATCCCGTCGATCATGGTCTCCCTGCCGAAGGCCGGCGACTTCATCGACCGCTCCGTCGGCGAGGCGGTCGGCGAGCACGCGACGCGCGTCAAGGTCATCAAGGAGGAGGGCCTCGACCTGTCCAAGTCCCCGAAGGACAAGATGGAGAAGGCCCTCCACATCTACTACGAGGACCTCGTCGAGTCGCTCGTCGACACCCTCCGCCGGGCCATCTCGCGGGCGGAGAAGCTGCCGAAGACGGACCGCGCGCTGCCGATCGTGCTCGCCGGCGGCACCGCGAAGCCGAAGGGCTTCCGCGACCTCTTCGAACGGACGCTGAAGGCGCGGCGCTTCCCCGTCGAGGTGTCCGAGGTCCGCATGGCCTCGGACCCGCTCACCGCCACCGCGCGGGGAGCCCACATCGCCGCGATGTTCGAGAAGTAGGTGCGACTCCGGACGACCCTCCTCCTCGCGACCGCCCTCGCCGCGTCGTCGCCCCGTCCCGCGCTCGCGGCACGGGAGTGGTACGACTACTACCTCCAGGCGCGCGACCGCGACATCCCGGAGAAGCGGTGGGCCGACTGCGTGAAGGACCTGCGGGCGGCGCTGCGCCTGCGCCCGCAGGCCGGCACGAACGTCCGGACCTACGGCATGTGGACCGAGAACTACCTGCCGGAGCACTACCTCGGCGTCTGCCTCCTGCGGCTCGAGGACTACGAAGCGGCGATCGAGCAGTTCGACCGGGCGGAGCGGCAGGGGGCCGTCAAGAAGGCGCCCGACCAGCACGCGGAGCTCCTCCGCCTGCGCTCCGAGGCGCAGACGGCCCGCGGCGCCCGCATGACGCGGCAGGCGATGGCCGAGGTGCAGCGCAAGATGCGCGAGGCCCAGGATCTCGGCCGCCGCCGGGCGTGGGACGACGCCCTCGCGCGGCTGGCCGAGGCCGAGACCCTGGCCAAGAACCTCGACGCCGACACCCTGCGCGCGGTGAAGCGGGAGCAGGAGCGCTGGCTCTCGGCCCGGGCCGAGGCGCAGGCGGCCGACGAGCGCGGGCAGCGCCTCGAGCAGCGCCTGGCGGCCGGCCAGCGCCTGCTCGACGAGGGGAAGCCGGCCGAGGCCGACCTCGCCTTCCGCGAGGCCCTCGACGTCGACCCGCGGAACGCCGTCGCGCTCGAGGGCCGCCGCACGGCCCAGGCCCGCATCCTGGAGACGACGACCCGGCTCGAGCGGCAGGCGCAGTACGAGAAGGGCAAGGCCCTGTTCGACGCCGGCCAGTACGAGCAGGCGCTCGGCCCGCTCGCCGACGCCGCGGCCGACCCGTCGCAGGCCGCGGCCCGCGACCTGCTGGCGCGCGCCCGCAAGACGCTCGACGGCCTGCGGCAGCAGAAGCAGCTGCGCGAGCAGATCGACTCCGCGATGGCCCGCGGCGAGGCGTTCATGAAGGCCGGGCGCTACCCCGAGGCCCAGGTCGCCTTCGAGACCGCCCGCCGCCTCGACCCCGGCCACGCGCGCGCGCGGGAGCGCCTCGCCGACGCCGAGCGCCTGACGGGCGAGGCCCTCATCGCCCGGTGGCTGCCGAACCAGAAGCCGTCGATCGTCCTGTTCGAGCCCGAGGACGCCGTCCTCGAGTCGCCGACCTACTCGCTCCAGGGCGTCGCCACGGACGACCGCGGCATCTCGAGGGTCGAGTTCCGCGTCGGCGGCCGCCTCGTGGCCACGGAGAACCCGGAGGCCTCGCCCGGCGTGCCGCCGCGCCAGGTCCCCTTCATCAAGGCCATCCCGATCGATCCCGGGATCAACGAGATCGCCGTGACGGCGCTCGACACGGGCGGCGAGTCGTTCACCCTGTCGTTCCCCGTCGCGCGCCAGCTGCGCTTCTACGAGACGCGCTGGTTCCTGCCGGCCGCGCTCGCCGGGGCCCTCTCCCTCGTCGGGCTCGGCTTCACCGCGCAGCTGCTGCGGCGCCGCAACGCCCAGCGACGCCGCTTCAACCCGTACATCGCCGGCGCCCCCGTGCTCGACGACGACATGTTCTACGGGCGCGCGAAGCTGACGGGGCGGATCCTGAGCATGCTGCACCGCAACAGCGTGATGATCACCGGCGAGCGGCGCATCGGGAAGACGACGTTCCTCCACCACCTGCGCCGGGTCCTGGCCGAGGACGAGGGCACGGAGTGGCGCTTCTTCCCGGTCTTCGTCGACCTCCAGGGCGTGCCGGAGGAGGCGTTCTTCCACGCCATCCAGTCCGAGGTCGTCGACACCCTCGCCCCCTCGCCGGCCACGCGGGCCGCGCTGCGCTTCGCCCCGGAGCCCGAGGGCTACGAGGCGCGCGACTTCAGCCACGACCTCCAGCAGGTGATCGCCGAGCTGCGCACGCGGACGACGCGGAAGGTGAAGCTCGCGCTGCTCATCGACGAGGTCGACGTGCTCAACGAGTACTCCGAGACCGTCAACCAGCGCCTCCGCGGGATCTTCATGAAGAGCTTCTCGGAGAACCTCGTGGCGGTCATGAGCGGCGTCGCCATCCGCCGGCGGTGGAAGAGCGAGGTCTCGCCCTGGTACAACTTCTTCGACGAGATCGAGCTCACGCCGTTCACCCGCGAGGAGGCGGAGGCGCTCATCCGCGAGCCGGTGAGGGGCGTCTTCCGCTTCGCCCCGGAGGCGGTCGAGCGGATCGTCGAGCTCTCGCGGCTGCGCCCCTACCTCGTGCAGAAGCTGTGCGTCCACTCGCTGAACCGGATGCTCGAGGAGGGCCGCGCGACCGTCCGCCGCGAGGACGTGGAGGCGGCCCGCGCCTCCGTCGACCTCGAGGCTCCCGAGGCCGGCGAGCCGGCGACGGCGCGCGAGCCCGCGCTGCTTTAGACTAGGCCGCGCATGAGCACCCACCCCACGACGCGCAACCCCTTCATCGTCGGCAGCTTCGTGCGCGGCGAGGACTTCTTCGGCCGCCAGGGCCTGCTCGGCGACGTCCTCGAGGGCGAGCGGCAGCAGATCTGGGTGCTCGGCGGCCGGCGGCTCGGCAAGACGAGCCTCCTGCGCGAGCTGGAGCTGCGCGTCCAGAAGAGCCGCGAGACGCCGTTCGTGGCGCTCTACTGGGACCTGCAGGGCAGCGGGGACTCGCGCGGGCTGGCGGAGACGCTGCTGTCGAGCGTCGAGGACTCGGAGCCCTTCAGCCGCGCGACCGACCTGTCCGTCGAGGACCTCGAGAGCCTCCCGATCGCGGAGATGCTCGCGACGATCGTGCGCCGCACGGTGCGCTCGGGCTGGCGGCTCCTCCTGCTGCTCGACGAGGCGGAGGAGCTGCTCGTCGTCGGTCGGAGCGACCCCGCCGTGCTCGCGCGCCTGCGGCGCGTGCTCTCGCGCGGGCCCGACGTGCGCACCGTCCTGACCGCGACCCGCCTCCTCGCCCGGCTCGACGACGAGGCCTCGCTGCCCACCTCGCCCTTCCTGCACGGCTTCATCCCGCCCGTCTACCTGACGCCGCTCGGCCTCGAGGAGGGGCGGACCCTCCTCGCCCGCGGCGGCTTCGACCCGAAAGACGCCGAGGTGCTCCTCCAGCGCACGGCCTGCCACCCCTTCCTGCTGCAGCTGCTCGCGAGCCGCCTCTTCGAGAGCCGCGACCTCGCGGCCACCCTCGAGCAGATCACGGCCGACGAGATGGTCGCGAACTACTTCTCCGTCGACTTCTCGACGCTGGAGGAAGGCGAGCGGGCCCTCCTCTCCCAGGTCGCGCGCGAGGGCACCTCCACGCGCCGCGAGCTGTCGCTCGCCCTGGGCCGGACCGAGGACGCCCTCGAGATGCCGATCTACGCCCTCTCGATGCTCGGCTACCTGAAGCGCGACGGCGAGGGCTGGAAGCTCGGCAGCTGGCTCTTCGAGAGGTGGCTGCGAAGGAAGGTCGGCTAGGCCCCGGCCGAGATCTCGACGAAGCCGGTCCGGCGAGTCAGTCGAGATCTCGGCCGGAACGTTCGTTGTCCGTTGTCCGTCTTCCGTTGTCCGTTGTCCTTGGCTCCGTTTCCACCGAAGTCAGGCAGAAAAGGCCGTCTCCGTCCCCCCCTATCTCCCCCGCGCCTCCCGGACCGCCTCGAATCCCGGCGCGCAGGCCTGGTTGCGCTCCCGGCTCGCCGAGAAGATCGGAAACACGAACGTGTACCCGTTCGTCTGCACGAGCGTCCCCTCGGCCACCTGCGGCAGCCCGCCGCAGCAGCAACCGGACACCACGAACGCACGCACGCCCCGATCCCCCGAGCGGATGTAGTTCTGGGTGGCGCACGGCCCGCGGGAGCTGCACCGGCACTGCGGATCGGGTCGCCAGCGCTCGGACGAGCGCACCCGAGCGGCCTCGGCGGCGACGTCCGGCGGGCGGTCGTTGAGGACGCGCCACCACGTGACGAGCACGAGCTCCGACTTGTCGTCCGGGTGGCGCAGCCCGAGCTTCACGAGGTGCGCCCGCAGTGCGCCACCCCGCCACAGCCCCCAGAACTCGCGCATCCACGGGCCGAGGTGCAGCTCGTCCCGGCGCGCCGCATCCTCGCTGCCGCGAGCGAAAGCGCCGACGATCTCGCCGGGCAGGAGCCGCCCGAGCGCGACGTGCGCGTCGGCGAGCGAGGCCGGCGGTTCGCAGACCGCGCGCAGTCCCCGGGTGGGCGGGGTGTAGACCGGCCCCCAGGGCGGAAGATCGACGGCGACGCTGGCCGCGAGAAGAGCGGCGACGACGGCCAGCGGAACCTTCGGGCCGAAGCTCATGGCTTGCCCCCGGCCCGCGACTCTACTGCCGCTTCACAGCCTGAGACAAACGGTAGACGAGAAGTAACCGCGAAGCGCCGAGGGGTTCACGCCCTCCGGCGTCCTGCCTAGCGCCGGCCCCGGCCACCGCCACGGCGCGGACGCCGGCCGCCGCCCCCACCGCCGCCACCGGGCCGGCGACCGCCGCCGCCCCCGTTGCCGGAGGGCGCGCCGTCCGCCTCCGCCTCCGGCTCGTCCTCCTCGGCCGGGCCCGCGGCCTTGGCCAGGTGGCTCTTCAGCAGCACGGCCACGATGCGGTCGCGCAGCTCGTGGGCCGCGATCTTGCGGGCCGTGGGGCCGAGGTCCATGAAGTCGTCGACCGGGAGGGCGCGGCCGGCGAGGGCGAGCGCGTCGACGATGCGCGACGCCGTCTTCTCCTGGACGTCTTCGTCCGTCGGCACCGGCATCTCCCGGACGTCGATGTGGTACCGCTTCACGAGCCGGTTGAAGTTCATGAGGTCCATGGCCGAGATCAGGCTGATCGCGCGGCCGCTCTTCCCCACGCGCCCGGTGCGCCCGGCCCGGTGGATGTACTGCTCGGGCGAGTCCGGCGTCGAGAAGATGAAGACGTGCGAGAGGTCCTCGATGTCGATGCCGCGCGAGGCGACGTCGGTCGTCACGAGGTGCTTCACCTCGCCGGTCCGGAAGCGGCCCATGACCTGCTCGCGCCTCTTCTGGCTGAGGTCCGAGGAGAGCATGGCGGCGGCGAGCCCGCGGTTCCGGAGGAACGTGCCGACGAGCCGCACCTCCTCGCGGGTGTTGCAGAAGACCATCGACGAGGCGGGGTCCTCGAACTCGATGAGCTTGTAGAGGGAGGTCTCCTTGTGCAGCCGCGGCGTCATGCAGTAGAGGTGCTCGACCTCCTTGACGTAGATCTGGTCCTCGGAGAGGAGCACCCACTCGGGCTCGGCCATGTAGTGGTAGATGAGCCCGCGGATGCCGATCGGGATCGTGGCCGAGAAGAGGAGGGTCTGCCGCTCCGCCGGCACGAACTCCATGATCTGGCCCATCTCCACCGCGAAGCCCATGTCGAGCATGCGGTCGGCCTCGTCGAGGACGAGGAGCTTCACCCCGGAGAAGTCGAGGGTGCCGCGGCGGAGGTGGTCGAGGACGCGGCCGGGGGTCCCGGCGATGACCTGGGCGCCGGCCCGGATGCCCTCGAGCTGGCGCTCCATGGAGTCGCCGCCGTACACGGATTCGACCTTCACCCCGCGGCCCTTCCCGAGCTCCACGATCTCCTGGGCGACCTGGATGGCCAGCTCGCGCGTCGGGGCGAGCACGACCGCCTGGACACCGTCCTTCGCGGCGTCGATCTTCTCGACGAGCGGGATCCCGAACGCGGCGGTCTTGCCGGTGCCCGTGCGCGACTGGACGACGAGGTCCTTGCCGGCGAGGGCGAGGGGGATCGACTCCGCCTGGACGCCGGTCGGCGAGGCGTAGCCCTTCTCGTCGAGGCTCGCGAGCGTCTGGGCCGAGAGGCCGAGCGCGGCGAAGGTGGGCGTCCCGGATGTCGTTTCCATAGCCTTTCATTATGGCACGCAGGGCCCCGGCCGCCCCGAGAAGCCCCTGATATACTTGGAGTTTTGTTGGAGATCACGATGCTCGAGGCGTGCAGCCGCTGCGGCAAGCCGGGTGAGCCGCCCCCGGCCCACCGGGTCCCCTTCCCCGCCGCCGTCAAGGAGAAGGTCCGCTCCTCCATCTGCAGCTCCTGCTGGAAGGAGTGGGAGGACATGGAGGTCAAGGTCATCAACGAGTACCGGCTCAACTTCATGGAGCCGGAGCACCGGGCGATGCTGCAGAAGGCCTGCCTCGACTACCTGAACGTCCTCGCATGATTCACGTCGAGAACCTCGGGAAGCGCTACGGCGAGCGCGTCCTCTTCGAGGACGTGTCGTGGCACGTGAAGAAGCGCGACCGGATCGGCCTCTCCGGCCCCAACGGGTCGGGCAAGACGACGCTCCTGCGGATGCTGGCGCGCATCCAGGAGCCGGACTCCGGGCAGATCCGGATGGCCTCGGACACGACGATCGGCTACCTGCCGCAGGACGGTATCGTCCACGCGGGAAGGACCGTGTACGAGGAAGTGATCCTCGCCTTCCAGGAGCTGCTCGCGCTGAAAGAGGAGCAGCACCGGATCGAGGACCAGCTCGCCCACGCGACGGCGGACGGGGACCACGATCGCCTCCTGGAGCGCTACGCCGAGGTCACGGACCGCTTCAAGCACCTCGGCGGCTGGGAGATGGACGCGAGCATCGCGGACGTGCTGAAGGGCCTCGGCTTCTCGCCCGCGGACCAGCAGCGGCGCACCGAGGAGTTCTCCGGCGGCTGGCAGATGCGCATCGCGCTCGCCAAGCTCCTCCTCGCCCGGCCGAACCTGCTGCTGATGGACGAGCCGACGAACCACCTCGACCTGCCCGCCCGCAACTGGCTCGAGGAGTACCTCGGCGAGTACCCGGGCTCGGTCGTCCTCGTGTCGCACGACCGCTACTTCCTCGACGCGACCGTGAAGCGCATCACCGAGGTCGGCCTCAAGACCCTCACCGACTATCACGGCAACTACTCGTACTACCTCAAGGAGCACACCGGACGGATGGAGCGCCTGCGCGAGGCGCACCGGCGGCAGAGCGAGGAGATCGAGAAGGCCGAGGTCTTCATCAACCGCTTCCGCTACACGGCCACGAAGGCGAAGCAGGTCCAGAGCCGCATCAAGCTCCTCGACAAGGTCGAGCGGATCGAGATCCCGCCGGAGCGGAAGAAGATCCACTTCCAGTTCCCGGAGGCCAAGCGGCCCGGCCGCATCGTGCTCGAGCTCAAGGGCGCCCGGAAGGCGTACGGCGAGAACGTCGTGCTGACGGGCCTCGACCTGATGATCGAGCGCGGCGACCGCATCGCCCTCGTCGGCCCGAACGGCGCCGGCAAGTCGACCCTCATGCGGATCCTCGCCGGCATCGACCGCCCGGACGACGGCCTGCGGCTCGAGGGCCACAACGTCGTCATGGACTACTTCGCCCAGAACCAGGCGGAGGTCCTGAACCCAACGCGGACGGTGATCGACGAGATGTCGGCCTCGTCGTCGCTCAACATGGCCCCGATGATCCGCACGATCCTCGGCGGGTTCCTCTTCGAGGGAGACGACGTCTTCAAGAAGGTCGCGGTCCTCTCCGGCGGCGAGCGGAACCGCCTCGCCCTCGCGAAGATGCTCCTCCAGGCCTCGAACGTCCTCCTCCTGGACGAGCCCACGAACCACCTCGACCTCGACTCGAAGGAGATCCTGCTCGAGGCCCTCGAGGCCTACGGCGGCACGCTCGTCTTCGTCTCCCACGACCGCTACTTCGTCGACAAGCTCGCGACGAAGGTCATCGAGGTCGGCGGCGGCGAGGCGCCCCTCTATCCCGGCGGCTACGAGGACTTCCTCTACTGGAAGAAGCAGCGCGAGGCCGGCGTCGCCACGCCCATGCCCGCGCTCGTCCACCGCCGCGACGAGGAGGACGACGGCACGGCCTCGGTCGCGACCAAGGCGCCGGCGGCCGTCCCGGCGCCGGCTCCCGCGGCGCCGCCGGCCAAGGCGAAGGGCCAGGGCCCGTCCGGTCCCGCGGCGACGAAGGCAGCGCCGGCGAAGCCCGCCGGCTCGAACGGCCAGCTCCCCACCGCGAACCCGATGGCGCCGCGCCTGCGGCCCTCGGGCTCTCCGCCGGAGCGGCAGGCCCTCGAGCGCGAGCTCAAGAAGTCGAAGACGCGCCTCACCGAGCTCGAGGCCCGCATCGCCGAGAAGGAGCAGGCGGTGAAGGCGCTCGAGACGCGGATGGCCGACCCCGACTTCTACGCGGACCGCGCGAAGGCCGCGGCCGCGGCCGACGAGCACCAGAAGCTCATGTGGGAGACGGGCGACCTCATGGGCCGCTGGGAGGCGCTGCAGGCGGAGGTGGACGAGAAGTCCTCGCAGCTCGCCACCCTCTCGCCGCCGGCGGCACGGCGCTAGCCGACCGGCCGCGCGCAGCGCCTCCGGCCGCGCGCGGCCGAGCCGCTCGCCCCGGGCTTGCGCCCGCGCGCCGAATGGGGTTACCTCTCCGGCCATGAAGACCGCCCTCTCCGCCCTCCTCGCCCTGACGACCGCCGCCGGCCTGGCGTCGGCCCAGTCCCCCGCCCGCTTCAAGGCCCACGACATGAGCCGGCCGCGGCCGCCGGTCGTCAGGCCCGCGGCGCAGGCGCTGCCCGTTCCGCCGCCCGCCGACGCGATCGTGCTCTTCGACGGCGGCGGCCTGTCCGAGTGGCGCAGCGCCGACGGAGGCCCCGCGAAGTGGGTGATCAAGGACGGCGCCATCGAGTCGGTGGCCGGCGCGGGCTACCTCTTCTCGGCGCGCGGCTTCGGCGACGTTCAGCTCCACGTCGAGTGGGCGGCGCCCGTGCCCGCGCGGGGAAAGAGCCAGGGCCGCGGCAACAGCGGCGTCTTCCTGATGGGCCTCTACGAGGTGCAGGTCCTCGACTCGTACGAGAACGACACGTACCCGGACGGACAGGCCGCCGCGGTCTACGGCCAGTACCCGCCGCTCGTGAACGCGTGCCGGCCCCCCGGCGAGTGGCAGAGCTACGACATCGTCTTCCGCCGGCCGCGCTTCCGCCCGGACGGCGGCCTCGTGAGCCCCGCGCGGATCACGGTCGTCCACAACGGCATCCTCGTCCAGGACGCGGTCGAGCCGTGGGGCCCGACGTCGTGGCTCCAGGCGCTGCCGTACACGTCGCACGCCGACAAGCTCCCGCTCGCCTTCCAGGACCACGGCAATCCCGTGCGCTACCGGAACATCTGGCTGCGCGAGCTGCCGGAAGGCCCGACGGAGCTGCCGACGCCCGACGCGCGGCCGGTGGTCACCCTGCCGTCGACGCAGCTCGACCGGTACGTCGGACGCTACCAGGTCGCCGGCGGGGCCCGCATCACGGTCACGCGCCGCGGGGGCCAGCTGCTCTGCGACTTCATGTTCAACGGCCAGCCGCTCGAGCTCGTGCCGCACTCCGATCGTGCGTTCTCGCTGCGCTTCACGGCCGGGGACGTGGATTTCGACGTCAAGCCCGACGGCGCCGTCGCCGGCCTGACGTTCCGGCTCGGCGGGGACACCCAGACCGCGGCGAAGGTCGAGTAGCCGATCGCCGTCCTCGGCCCGGCGTCAGTACGCCGGGCCGAGGAGGACGGCGTTCACGAAGAGCAGCTCCGTGCCCTCGCTGCAGCCGCGGTTGTTCGGGTCCTCGGCGAAGGCGATGACGTGGCCTTCCCCCGCCGGCTGGTCCATCAGGAACGCCTTCTGCGCGAGCTGGTCGCGCGTCTCGTCCCACACGAGGCCGCTCGCCACGACGTCGTCCTTCCGCCCGTAGACGCCGACGTTGCGCCCCTTGTCGAGCTTGAGCGGCGTGAAGATCCGCCGGCTCTCGACGAGCGCCTGGAGGGCGCCGTCCGTGCCGGCCGCCAGCCAGTGCTCCCGGTCGAGGTCGACGCGCAGGAGGGCGCCCGGCACGGCGTCGGGCCGCTCGCGCTCCGGCTGGATCGCCTTCTCGAGGTCGAACGGTTCCTTCGCGGGCCCCTTGTCCTTCCCGCCCGACTCGTCCTTGCGGTCGCCCTTCCCCTCGTCTTCCCCCTCCGGCCTGCCGTCGCGCAGCTCGGTCTTCGTCGCGAGGAGGCCCACCTTCTCGCGCGTGAGCCAGCGCGAGGCCTCGCCGAGCGCGACGAGCGTGCCGCCGCCCTCGACCCAGTCGCGCAGCCGCGCCACGCTGCCGCCGAGGGCCTCGCCATACTCGCCCGAGGGCATCACGATGACGTCGAAGCGGCGGAGGTCCGCGCGCCGCAGCGAGGCGGTGCGCACCACGGTGACCGGCTGCCCGTAGCGCCGCTCCAGCACCCAGCGGGCCCAGCCGGCCGACGTGCTCGAGGTGGGCCGGTCCCACAGCAGCATCACACGAGGCCTCGGGACGACGTGCACGCGCTCGCCGCCGAGCGAGACGCCGTCCTCGACGAAGCCCGAATCGACCGGCGCGGGCGATACGCCGTGACGGGCGGCGACGCGCCCGAGAGTCGTCGCGGCGTCGGCCGGGTTCTCCGCGGCGCGGAAGATCGCGGTGCCGGAGGGCCAGTCGCGGCCGGCGAGGCGGAAGCCGGCCTCGGCCACGCGGACCTTCAGCCCGGCGCCGAGGGCTTCGGCCACGGCGGCCGCGGTCCCCGAGCCCCAGGGCAGCAGCCACGCCACCTTCGCCGGCGCGAGGGGGGCGGTCGTCGCCGGGGCCGGGACGGCGCCGAAGGGCTGCGTCTCGCCGATGGGCGCCACGGCGAGGCTCGCGCACTCGACGTCGAAAAGGAGCGGCAGGCTCCAGGCCGTGACGTCGTAGATCTGGTCGGGCAGCCGCTTCTTCCGGCGGCGGTCCTGCTCCTTCACGAACGCGTCGTCCAT
The DNA here is from genome assembly GCA_046331285.1 of Vicinamibacteria bacterium. GTDB lineage: Bacteria > Acidobacteriota > Vicinamibacteria > Fen-336 > Fen-336 > DATBSL01. The sequence continues at coordinate 56,465 of JAXLRD010000035.1, read as the reverse complement.
CGCGACGCGGGGGTCGAGCAGGTTGCGGACGAGGCGGCCGGCGGGCTGGGCCGCGGGAACGACGTAGGAACCCGCGGGGAACGCGCGGCCGCCGCCCTGCAGGTCGCCCGCCGCCACGCGCACTTCGATGCCCTGGGCGACGAGCAGCTCCGCCAGCCGGCGCGCCCGCGAGGGATCGACGCCGGGCGGGAGGACGTAGGCCCGCACCGGCCCGGTCTCGCCCTCGCGGAGCGCGGCCCGCCGAAACTCGAGGAAGTCCCGCAGCAGCTTCTCGCGCCCCCGGGCCGCCGTCTCCACGGTGGCGAGCCCGGCGCGGAAGTGGTTGCGGACGCCGTCGAGATAGGTGAGCTCGCTGCCGTCGTCGCGCCGCCACGTCATCCCCCGGGCCGACGCCTGCTCGAACGTCATGCCGACGGCGCCGTGGGTCATCGGCCACGACTCGCCGTAGCCGGGGTAGAAGCTGTCGAAGACGTCGCGCACGAAGTACGCCTGCCCCGCCTCGTCGAAACGCTCCGCGATCGCCCGCCCGAACGCCTCGAGCCAGTCGTGCTGGGCCGACGAGAAGTGGGGGTTGAACGGCTTCGCCGGGGGCGCGAAGTAGTAGGTCGAGTCGCCGCCCATCTCGTGGAGGTCCGCCGCGACCTGGGGGAACCACTCGAGGAACACCCGCAGCCGGCCGCGCGTCTCGGGCTGAGTCTGCGCGAACCAGTCGCGGTTCATGTCGAAGAGGTAGTGGTTCGCCCGTCCGCCGGGCCACGGCTCGTCGTGCTCGGCGGAGAACGGCTCCGCGTCCGGGGCAAGGCCGACCGCCGCCCGGTTGGTCGCGAGGAAGCGGGCGCGCCCGTCCGGGTTCTGGAGCGGGTCGAGGAGCACGATCGCGTCCTTCCGCGCCGCCTCGGCCGCGGGGTCGTCCTGGGCGGCGAGGAGGTGATACGCGAGGGCGAGCGCGGCGTCGGTCGACGACGCCTCGTTGCCGTGCACCGCGTGGAGAAGCCACACCACCGCCGGCAGCTCGCGCACGAGCCGGTCGGCCTCGGACGGCGGGAGGGCGCGCGGGTCGGCGAGGGCCCGCAGCGAGCGCTTCACCTCCTCGATCCGCGCGATCCTCTCCGGGCTCGCGATCACGAGGACCTCGAGGGGACGGCCCTCCTCGCTCCGCGCGTACTCGACGAGCCTCGTCCTGTCGGGCGCCGCCGCGGCGAGGGCGGCGAGGTAGGCGTGGACGCCGTCCGGGGTCGTGATCGCCTGTCCGGTCGCGTGGCCCGTGACCTGCTCGAGCGTCGGGATGCGCGGGTCGAAGCGCGTGCCGGGGCCGAGCGAGGGCGAGGGCGCGACGGCGAGGAGAAGGGCGAGGGCGCAGGCGGTCACGGGGGTCTCCTTGAGGGATGTCAGAGGTGCTGGCGGTGGAGCCAGTCGAGGACCACGCGGCGCACCTCGTCCTCGACGTCGCCGGGCGTGCGGCCCGAGCGCTTGAGAACGCCGAACGAGTGGTCCGCGGCCTCGACGTCGTGGCGCTCGGCGCGCGGGCCGAGGCGGTCGAGGAGGGCGGCGAGGAGGTCCGGCCGGGCGAAGGCGTCGCGCGTGCCGCCGACGAAGAGCATCGGGGCGGCGACGGAGGGCAGGTGCGCCTCGCGGCGCTTCTCCGGCTGGCCCGGCGGGTGGAGCGGATAGCCGAGGAAGAGGAGGCCGGCGGCGGGCGCGCCCGCGGCCACGACTTGCGAGGCGATCCGCCCGCCCATGGAGCGGCCCCCGTGGACGACGCGCGACGCGCCGCTCTCGGCGAGCGCCACGTCTCCCGCCTCGCGAGCGGCCGCCTCGAGCACGCGCGGCGGATCCGGCCGGCGCTGCCGCCTCTCGGAGTAGGGGAAGTTGTAGAGGAGCGCGGCGCGGCCGGAGCGCTCCAGCGCTTCGGCGAGCGCGACCAGCATCGGCGTCTCGCGCGTGCCCCCCGCGCCGTGGCCGAGGACGACCACGGTGCGCCCCGTCCCGAAGAGCCGCGCGCTGCCGCCGCTGGCGAGCCGGATGTCCCGCATCGAATGGAGGGCCAGCATACTCCGGGGCGAGGCGGCTTTGCGATCCGGCGCGGTGTACACTGGCCGGCGTCCGCGCCCCGAGGCCCTTTTCCCTTGTACGAGTCCTGGTACGGCTTCCGCGAGAAGCCCTTCAGCCTGACCCCCGACCCGAAGTACCTGTACCTCTCGCCGCGGCACGCCGAGGCCTTCGCCCACCTCGAGTTCGGCCGGCGCGAGCGCGGCGGCTTCATCGTCGTCACAGGCGAGGTCGGCACCGGGAAGACGACGCTCGCCCGCTACTTCCTCTCGAGGCTCGGCCCGGAAACCCTGAGCGCGGTCGTCCTCTACCCCGCGCTCTCCGCCACCGAGCTCATGCGGGCGACCCTCGACGACCTGCACGTCAAGCCGAAGAGCGCGTCGCTCAAGAGCCTCGTCGACGCCCTGCACCGCTTCCTGCTCGAAGCGCGCGCCGCCGGCCGCAACGTCGTGCTCCTGATCGACGAGGCGCAGGACCTGTCGGCCGAGGTCCTCGAGCAGATCCGCCTCCTGTCGAACCTCGAGACCGACACCGAGAAGCTCATCCAGATCGTCCTCATGGGCCAGCCCGAGCTGCGCGACCTGCTCGCCCAGTACGACCTGCGCCAGCTCGCCCAGCGCGTGACGGCGCGCTACCACCTCGAGGCGCTCGACGAGGGCGAGACGGGCGCGTACGTGCGCCATCGCATCGGCGTGGCCGGCGGCGAGGGCAAGGTCGGCTTCACGCGCGACGCGCTCGCGACCGTGCACCGCCGCTCGGGGGGCATCCCCCGCCTCGTGAACCTCATCTGCGACCGCGCCCTCCTCGCCGGCTTCGTGAAGGGCGCGCGCACGATCACCGCGGCGATGGTCAACCAGGCGGCCGACGAGGTCGACACGCCGACGGTCGTCGCGCCCCGGCGATGGCACCACCTGGCGGTGGGGACGGTGCTGACGGCCGCCCTCGCCGTCGGCGCGTTCGCCCTGGCCCCGCGCCTCGCCCGCGCGCCTTCGACCGGGCCGGCGGCCTCCGGGGGAGCGGCCGCCGAGCCCGCGCTCCACCCGCCGGCGCCGGCGTCCGCCGCGCCCGACACCAGCGCCGCGTTCGAGGCCTTCCTCCGCACCGGGGCGGGGCCCGTGTCCTACGCGCCGGCGAGCGGCCGGATCGCCAGGGCGTGGGGGCCCGCGGCGGCGGCGCTCGCCCAGGCGCCGCTGCGGACGCACATCGACCAGCTGCGGGCGATGGACCTGCCGGCCGCGCTCGAGGTGTTCCACCCGTCGCGACCCGGCACCTGCTGGGTCGCGCTCGTCGGCCTCGGGCGCACGGCCGCCCGGGTGTCGCTCGGCGCCGCCCACGACGAGGTGGTGCCCGTGTCGCAGCTCGAGGCCTTCTGGACGCGCAGCGCCGTCGTCGCGTGGCCCGAGGACGCCGCCGCGCTCGGGCGCCCCGGCTACGTCGACGCCTGGGCCCGCCCGCGGCTGGCCGCGCGCGGCTACGCCGACGCCTCTCTCGTGGACGCCGTCCGGCGCTTCCAGCGGGCGGCGGGCCTCGTCGAGGACGGCCTCCTCGGGCCGCGGACGCGGATGGCCCTGTTCGCCCTTTCCGCGACCGACCACCCGAGCCTGAACACGGAGGGACTGCCGTGAGCCTGATCCTCGATGCGCTGAAGAAGATCGAGGGCGAGAAGGGGGAGGCCGGGGAGAAGGGCGTCCTCGTCCTGGGCGCCGTGCCGTGGGGCGAGCGACAGGCCCGCCGCACGTCGCTCGTCGTCGGCGCGACGCTCGGCGTCCTGGGCGTCTTCGCGCTCGGCGGCCTCGCAACGTGGTGGCTGCTGCGGCCGACGCCGGCGCCCGCTCCGGGCGTCGTCGCGGCGACGGCGCAGCCGGCCCTCCCGGTCCCGGCCGCCCCCGCGCCGGCCGCGGCGACGCAGGCTCCGCCCTCGCTCCCGGCGAACCCGGCGCCACGGGCGACGTTCGCGGCTCCCGTCACGGCGCCGGCGCCGGCGAGCGAACCGGCCCGCGAACCGGCGGCCCCGGCCCCGGCCGCGGCTCCCGCGGCTCCCGCGGCTCCCGCGGCGGCGGCGCCCCCGGCGCCGTCGGCGTCGTCCGATCTCCGGCTCACGGCCATCAGCCAGCGCGACGGCCAGCCGGTGGCGCTCCTCAACGACCGGCTCGTCCGCGCGGGCGACAGCTTCGACGGCATCCGCGTGATCCGCATCGGCGAGTCCGAGGTCGAGGTCGAGGTGCGCGGGCAGCGGCGCGTGATCCGCTTCTGAGCGCGCGGCGCCGATGACCGCGAGCCTCCCCCACCTCCGCGGGCACACGCCCGAGACGCTCGCCGCGGCGTTCCCCGGCCTGCCGATCGCGGCGGCGCGGCGCGTCGTCCGGCGGGCCGTGGGCGAGGATCGCGACGACCTCGACGACGTGCGGGGCCTGTCGAAGGCCTGGCGCGCGGCGCTCGAACGGGGCGCGCGGCGCGACCGCCTCGAGATCGTCGACCGACGACGCAGCCTCGTCGACCCGTTCGTGAAGTACCTGCTGCGCGCGCCGGACGGCCAGGTCTTCGAGACGGTGCGCATCCCGCTCGACCGGCCCCGCTACAGCGTCTGCGTCTCGTCCCAGGCGGGGTGCGCCCTCGGCTGCGCCTTCTGCGAGACCGGGCGGCTGGGCCTCCGCCGCAACCTGGAGGCCTGGGAGATGGTCGAGCAGGTGCTCGCGGTCCGGCGCGAATCGACGGACCGGCCGGTGACGGGCGCCGTCTTCCAGGGCCAGGGCGAGCCGTTCCAGAACTACGACGCGGTGATCCAGGCCGCGCGCGTCCTGCGCGACCCCACGGGCCCGCGCATCGGCTCCGACCGGATCACGATCTCGACGGTCGGCCTCCTGCCGCAGATCCTCCGCTACACCGACGAGGGTCACCCGTACCGCCTCATCCTGTCGCTGACGTCGGCCTTCACCGAGAAGCGCCGGACGCTCGTCCCTCTCACCACGCGCTACGGCGTCCCGGAGCTCGCGGCGGCCATGCGTCGCCACGCGGAGAAGCGGGGCGGCCCGGTGAGCCTCGGCTGGGTGCTCATCTCCGGCTTCAACACCGGGGAGGACGAGGCCGAGGAGCTGGCGCGGCTCTTCGCCGGCGTCGCGGTGCGCCTGTCGATCATCGACGTCAACGACCCCGCCCACGGGCACGCGCGCGCCTCCGACGAGGAGCGCGGGCGCTTCCTCGGTGCCCTGGCGAGCCGGGGCCTCGGCTTCGTCCGGCGCTACTCGGGCGGGCCGGACATCCACGCGGCCTGCGGGATGCTCGCCTCGCGGACGATCGGCGGCGAGGTGGTGCCAGGAGCGGCGCCGTGACCGCGCCGGTCCTCCCCGCCGACGACCCGGCGTCGATCGCGCGGGCCGCCGCGGTGCTGCGCGAGGGCGGGCTCGTGGCCTTCCCGACGGAGACGGTCTACGGCCTCGGTGCCTGCGCGTTCGACGCGCGGGCGGTCGCCCGGGTCTTCGAGGTGAAGGCCCGCCCGTCGTTCGACCCGCTCATCGTCCACCTCCACGACGCGGGCGAGCTGCCACGGGTCGTCGACGCCGGCGCGGACCCGCGCGTCGCCCGCCTCGCCGCGCGCTTCTGGCCGGGGCCGCTCACGCTGGTGCTGCCGCGGCGGCCCGACGTGCCGGACATCGTCACCTCCGGCCTCGACACCGTCGGCGTGCGGGTCCCGGCCCACCCGGCCGCCCGCGCCCTGCTGCGCGCGGCCGGGCCGCTCGCCGCGCCGAGCGCGAACCCGTTCGGCTACGTCAGCCCGACGACCGCGGCCCACGTCGCGGAACGGCTCGGGCACCACGTCGACCTGGTGCTGGACGGGGGCCCCTGCGCGGTCGGCGTCGAGTCGACGATCGTGTCGCTCGACGGCGAGTCCGCCGTGCTCCTGCGGCCCGGCGGCGTCCCGCGCGAGGAGCTCGAGGCCGAGCTCGGCCGGCCGGTCGCGCTCGCGGAGCGTGGATCGCGGCCGGTCGCGCCGGGCCAGCTCGACCGCCACTACGCGACCCGGACGCCGCTGCGCGTGCTCGACGGGCCCGCCGCCGACGCGCCCCCGGGCGGCCCGCGCCTCGGCCTCCTCGCCTTCGGCCCCACGCGGGCGCGCGGCTACGCGGCGGTGGAGGTCCTCGCGCCCGACTCTCGCCTCACCACGGCCGCGGCGCGGCTCTTCGCGGCGCTGCGCCGGCTCGACGCGCTGCCGCTCGACGCGATCCACGCCGAGCCGTGCCCGCCCGAGGGCCTCGGCCTCGCCATCCGCGACCGGCTCCGCCGCGCGGCGGCCCGGGGCTGACGGGGCTCAGGCCGGGCGGGCCCGCTCCGCGTCGACCGTCTCCCGCAGCCAGGCGTCCACCTCGACGCTCACCGACGTGAAGCGCACGTCGATCGTGCCGTCGACCTCGACCCGCACGACCTTCGCGTAGAGGACGACCGGCTCGCGGCCGGCGGGCCGCGCCTCCAGCTTGAGGTTCGAGAGGGCCCGCAGGCGCCGCGGGGTCCAGAGCGTCCCGCCGCGAGTGGACAGGTGGAGGAGCCGCGCGTCGAACGCCTCCGCCTCGACCCGCTTCCCCACCACCACGTGGCAGGAGGCCGGGACGGGGTCGGAGAGGAGGACGACGTGGTCGGCCGCGTCGGGCAGCCGCGTCCCGTCGAGGCCCCGCAGGTCGTGGACGACGATCGGCTCGCGCGTGCCCTTCGCGTCGATCGCGAGCGGCGGGCCGACGTCGAGGCCGGGGCCGGCGGCCTGGAGCGCGGCGTCGGAGACGAGCACCTGGCCGCCGACGGTGAACGACTCGATGCGCCCGGCGTGGTTCACCGCGCTGCCCACGACGCCGTACTTCGCCCGGCGCTCGGAGCCGATGTTGCCGACCACGACGTCGCCGGTGTGCACGGCGATGCCCATCTCGAGCCGTGGGAGTCCCGCGGCCTCGTTGCGCCGGTTGAGGTCGGCCATGGCCGACTGCATCGCCACCGCGCAGGCTACCGCCCGGCGGGCGTCGTCCTTCCGCGACAGCGGCGCCCCGAAGAGGGCGAGGATCGCGTCGCCCACGAACTCGTCGATCGTGCCCTGGTGCGCGAGCACCACCTCGGCCATGGCCGCGAGGTACGAGTTCAGCAGCCGCAGCACGGCCTCCGGCGGGAGCTCCTCGGTCAGCTGGGTGAAGCCGCGGAGGTCCGACATGAGGAGGGTCAGCCGCCGCGTCTCGCCGCCGAGCCTCGGCCCCTCCGGCGAGGCGAGGAGGCCGGCCACGACGTCGTCGCTCAGGTAGCGGCCGAAGAGGGAGCGGATGAACCGGTTGCGGACCTCCAGGTGGTCCGCGAGCCGCCGGATCTCCTGCTTCTGCCGGCGCAGCTCGAGCTGGGTCTCCACCCGCGCGAGGACGACCGCGAAGTCGATCGGCTTCGTCACGTAGTCGTTCGCGCCGAGGCGCAGCGCCTCGACCACGTCCTCGCTCGCGTCGCGGGCCGTGGCCATGACGACCGGCAGGTCGGACGCCGGCCACTTCTCGCGCACCCGCCTCAGCACCTCGAGGCCCGACATCACCGGCATCATCACGTCGAGCAGCACGAGGTCGCACGCGCGGCTCGCGAGCGTCTCGAGCGCCCCCCGGCCGTCGGCCGCGGTCGCGACGAGGAAGCCGTGGGCGCCGAGACGCCGCGAGAGCATGTCGCGGTTCAGCTCGTTGTCGTCGACCACGAGGAGGCGCGCGGGAGCCGGCACGACCGCCGCGCCGGCGGCGTCGGCGAGGGCGGGAGGCGGCGCCGCGGGAGAGGCGGGGCTCGCCGGGGCCGGGGCGGACGCCGCGGCCTTGGGCTCGGCGACGGGCGCGGCGACGACGACCGCGGCGGCGCCGCCTCCGGACTCCGAAGGCGGCATCACCTGGTCGACCACCGCCAGGGCCTGCCTCGCCGCGGACCGGATGCGCTCCAGGTCGGCGAGGCTGCCCTCGTCGCCGCGATCCCTCGCCTCGTCCTCGAGGAGCTCCGCGTAGCCGATGATCTGGTGCAGGGGGGTCCGCAGCTCGTGTCGCAGGCGCGACCGCTGCTCCGGCCGAAGCGCGCTCACGCGGCCGCCTCCGCCCCGGTGCTCGCCCCTCCCGCGGTCATCATCGCCCGGTTCTCGCTCGCCTGAATCGGGCCCAGCCTACCACCCGCGCCCGGCCTCGGCCACGTCGGCGGCCGGCGCGGTCGGCTCAGGCGTGCGCGTGGTCGTGGCCGTGCGGACGGGCCGGGCCGCCCCCGCCGGAGCGGAGCGCCTGCCGCCGCGCGGCGAGCCAGGCCAGCCACTCGTCGACGCCCTCGCCCGTCCGCGCCGACAGCTTCAGGAGGGCGGGCCGCGGCATCACCCGCGCGAGCGCGTCCTCGATCGCCGGAACGTCGAGGTCGAGGTGCGGCAACAGGTCGACCTTGGTGAGGAGCACGAGGTCGGCCTTGCGGAACATCACCGGGTACTTGAGCGGCTTGTCCTCGCCCTCGGTGACCGAGAGCGCGACGACGTTCACCGCCTGGCCGAGGTCGTAGACCGCCGGGCAGACGAGGTTCCCGACGTTCTCGACGAAGAGATAGTCGAGCTCCCGCCACGGGAAGTGGTGGAGCGCCTTGTGGACCATCTCGGCGTCGAGGTGGCAGGCCGAGCCGGTCGTGATCGCCGCGGCGGGGACTCCCACCGCCCGCAGGCGGTCGGCGTCCTTCTCCGTCTCGAGGTCGCCCGCGATCACCCCGAGCCGCCCGGTGGCGGCGAGCTTGCGCGCGGTGGCCTCGAGCACGGCCGTCTTCCCCGCGCCCGGCGAGCCCATCAGGTTCACCGTGTAGACAGAGCCCGCCTCGAAGTGCTCGCGGTTGTGGGCGGCCGTGCGGTCGTTGACGGAGAGGATCTTGTCGTGGACCTCGACGGAGACGAGGTTCGGGTCGCCGCAGCCGCAGGTGTCGCACATGTCAGGGAACCTCCATCTCGATCTGCTCGAGCAGGATCTCGTCGCCGGAGACGAGCCTCGCCGGCGTGTCGCAGGCCGCGCAGCGCAGGATGCCGCCCGCCTCGACGGCCGCCCCGCACTCGGGGCAGGCCCACGCCGCCTCGGCCCGCCGGATGTCGAGGGTGGCGTTCGCCAGCAGGCCCTGCCGCACCAGCGTGAACGCGGAGGCGAGCAGCTCCGGCTCGACGCCGGAGAGCGCGCCGATGCGCACGCCGAGGCGGTGGACGGCGACGGCGCTCCGCGCCCGCGCCTCCTTCTCCACCCGGTCGACCATCGCCGAGACGAGCGAGTACTCGTGCATGCAGCGCCTACGCTAGCAGATCCGCGGCAGCTGCTCGCCCGACAGCCGCTCGAGCAGGCGATGGCTGCCGATGCGCGTCTTCAGGACGAGCCGCCCCGGATCGTCCGCGACGACGGAGCCGATGCGCCGCGCGGCCTCCCCGCCGGGCGCCGAGCGGATCGCGGCGAGGGCCGCCTCGGCCTTCCCGCCCGGCACGATCGCGAGGAAGCGCCCCTCGCACGCGACGTAGAGCGGGTCGAACCCGAGGAGCTCGCAGGCGCCCCGTACTTCCTCGCGCACCGGGATCTCGGCCTCGTCGAGGCGGATCCCCGCGTTCGACGAGACCGCGATCTCGCACAGCGCCGTGGCGAGGCCGCCCCGCGTCGGGTCGCGCAGCACGTGGGTGTCGGGGACCGCGGCGAGGAGAGCGGCGACCGCGGCCACGACCGGGGCCGAGTCCGAGAGGAGCTCGGTCTCGAAGTCGATGCCCTCGCGCGCGGCCATGACGGCGATCCCGTGGTCGCCGACGGGGCCGGAGACGAGGACGGCGTCGCCGGGCGCGGCCTTCTGCGGGGCGACGGCCACGCCCGGGCGGACGCGGCCGATCCCCGAGGTGTTGACGTAGATGCCGTCGCCCTTGCCCCGGTCGACGACCTTCGTGTCGCCCGTGACGAGCGAGACGCCGACCGCGCGGCAGGCCGCGGCCATCGACGCCACGACGCGCGCGAGGTCGCGCATCGGGAAGCCCTCCTCGAGGACGTAGCCGGCGCTGAGGTAGAGCGGCTCCGCTCCGCACATCGCGAGGTCGTTCACCGTGCCGTGGACGGCGAGCGAGCCGATGTCGCCGCCGGGAAAGAACGCCGGCTTCACGACGAAGGTGTCGGTCGTGAAGGCGAGGCGCTCCGCGCCCACCGTCACGACCGCTCCGTCGCCGAGCGGCTCGAGGTGCGGGTTGCGGAAGGCGGGGGCGAAGAGCGTCTCGATGAGGCGCGCGGTCTTGCGTCCTCCCCCGCCGTGCGCCAGCTCGACGATGTCACGGTGGTCGAGCGGGGCGGGACAGGCGAGCATCGCGTCGAAGGATCGCTCGGGCATCGGCATTCCTATGGGGCCACCGCCTCGCGCGGCGGGCGACGGTAGTGGAAGTAGGCGGCGCAGGCGCCCTCGGTCGAGACCATGGTCGCGCCGAGCGGGTGCTCGGGCGTGCAGCGCGTGCCGAACTCGGGGCAGTCCGTCGGCCGCAGCCGGCCCTGCAGCACGAGGCCGGCCCGGCACTCGGCGGGCTCCGCGACGTCGATCCCGGCGACGTCGAACGCGCGCTCCGCGTCGAAGGCCGCGTACTTCGGGGCGAGGGCGTAGCCGCTCCTCGGGATCTCGCCGAGGCCGCGCCAGCTCCGGTCGGACACGACGAAGACGTCCTCGATCATCTTCAGGGCGGCGCGGTTCCCCTCGCGCACCACGGCCCGCGCGTACTGGTTCTCGACGCGCGACTCGCCCCGTTCCAGCTGGCTCACCGCCGCGAGGACGCCCTTCAGCAGGTCGAGCGGCTCGAAGCCGGTGACCACGATCGGGATGCGGTACCGCTCGGCGACCGGCTCGTAGTCCGCGTAGCCGGTGACCGCGCAGACGTGGCCGGGAGCGAGGAGTCCCTGGATCTGCGCGTCCTCGGTCGAGAGGAGCGCCTCGAGAGCCGGAGGCACGAGCACGTGCGCGACCAGCACCGAGAAGTTCGACAGGCCCTCGGCCGCGGCGCGGTGCACGGCCATGGCGTTGGCGGGCGCCGTCGTCTCGAAGCCGACCGCGAAGAAGACGACCTTCCGCTCGGGGTTCTGCCGGGCGAGGCGTACCGCGTCGAGGGGCGAGTAGACGATGCGCACGTCGCCCCCGCGGGCCTTCACCTTCAGCAGGTCGTCGCGCGAGCCGGGCACGCGCAACATGTCGCCGAACGAGCAGAAGACGACCTCGGGCCGCGAAGCGATGGCGATCGCGCGGTCGATCAGGGCGAGCGGCGTCACGCACACGGGGCAGCCGGGACCGTGCACCAGGCGCACGCTCGACGGCAGCAGCTCGTCCATGCCGAACTTGAGGATGGAGTGGGTCTGGCCGCCGCAGACCTCCATGAGCGTCCACGGGCGGGTGACGGTCGCGTGGATCCTCTTCACGACCGCGTCGACCGCGGCCGGGTCGCGGTACTCGTCGACGTGGCGCATCAGCCCTTCGGCCCCGGGGGCGGAGTGGCGTCCCCTTCCTCGGGCGGCGGGCCGAGCTCCGACAGCTCGCCGATCTCGCGCAGCGCGGCGAGCGTTTCCATCGCCTGCTCCTCGTCGATCCGCGAGATCGCGAACCCGACGTGGACGAGCACGTAGTCGCCGAGCTGCACCTCGGGCACGTAGGCGAGGCAGGCCTGGCGCTGCACGCCGGCGAAGTCCACCTTCCCCATCCGCAGCTCGCCCTCACCCGCGATCTCGACCACCTTCCCCGGAACCGCCAGACACATGGATCAGGCCTCCCCGGCGTCGCGGCCCGGGGCCGCGTCACCCTCCCGCACGACCGAAAGCGCGACGCCGGCGTGGACGAGCACGACGTCGCCCTCGCGCGCGGCCGGCACGAGGTCGAGCGCGACCTCGACGCGGGCGCCCCGCACGCTCACGCGGCCCGTCCGCCCGTGGGGCCCCTCGACGACGGAGCCCACGCGGCCCGTGAAGACGAGCGTGCCGTCCATCAGGCCGCTCCTCCGACGGCCCGCGCGGCGCGCGCCACCGCGTCCGCCACGACCGCCTGGCCGAGGGCGATGCCGCCGTCGCCGGGAGGCACCTGCCCGTGCCGCCGCACGTCGAAGTCTCCGGCCAGGCGGCGGACGACGCCCTCCGCGAGGAGAGCGTTCTGGAAGCAGCCGCCGGTCAGGACGAGGGGCACGCCGCCTCGGGCGCAACGGCGGACCAGGGCCGCCGCCACGTCGCACATCGTGGCGTGGAAGCGGGCCGAGACGAGGCCGGCCGCCGCTCCGCCGTTCATCTGCCGCACCGCCTCCCGGACCATCGGCCGCAGGTCGGCCTCGACGAAGCGGTCGGCCCCGTCGAGCGCGAACGGATACGGGGCCGCCTCGGTGCCGTCGGCGACCAGGTTCCACTCGAGCGCGACCTGTCCTTCGTAGGTCGACCGCGGACGCGCGAGGCCGAGGGCACCCATGGCGTCGAACCACCGCCCCGCCCCGTGGGCGAGCGGCGCGCGCACGCCCTTCGCGGTCATCTGACGCACGACCTCCACGTCCCGCGGCGGCACGCGGTCGAAGAGGCGGAGCCATTCGAGGGGCGGCGCGCCGTCGAAGGCGTCGTCGAGCGCGGCGAGGGCGATGCGCCACGGCTCGCGAATCGCCTGGTCGCTGCCGGCGAGGCGCAGAGGCCGAAGCGTGGCGAGCCGCTCGCACGAGAAGCCGTCGACGAGCAGGAGCTCCCCGCCCCACGACGTGCCGTCCGTCCCGTACCCCGTTCCGTCCCACGCGAGGCCGAGGACGGGGCCCTCGAGCCCGTGCTCGGCCGCGGCCGCGGCGACGTGCGCGTGGTGGTGCTGCACGGCCACCTTCGCGGCCTCGGGCCGCGCCCGCGCGTATCGCGTCGAGAAGTAGTCCGGGTGGAGGTCGTGGGCCACGACCTCGGGCGCGATGCCGAGGAAGCGCTCGAGCCTCTCCACCTGCTCCTCGAACGCGCGGCCGGCCTCCAGGTTGTCCAGGTCCCCGATGTGCGGGCCGAGGAACGCCTCGCGGCCGGCGGCGAGGCAGAAGGTGTTCCTGAGGTGCGCTCCGCACGCGAGGACGGGCCGATCCACGGGCCGGGCCAGCGGCACCGCGCGGGGCACGTAGCCGCGGGAGCGACGCAGCAGCGTGGGCCGGCCCGCGATCACCCGCGCCACCGAGTCGTCGCAGCGGTTCTCGATCTCGCGGTCGTGCGCGAGGAAGACGTCGGCGATGCCCGTGAGCCGCGCGAGGGCTTCCCCGTCCTGCGCCGCCATCGGCTCCTCGGAGAGGTTCGCCGAGGTCATCACGAGCGGGCGGCCCGCGGCCTCGAGCAGCAGCGCGTGGAGCGGCGTGTAGGCGACGAGGAGCCCCACCAGCGGGTTGCCCGGGGCGACGGCGTCCGCCAGCCCGGAGGACGGACGGCGGCGGACGAGGACGATCGGCCGCTCGACGGAGGCGAGGAGCGCCTCCTCGGCCGCGTCGAGCTCGGCCAGGAGGCGCGCCGCCTCGAGGTCGGCGACCATGACCGCGAACGGCTTCTCGTCGCGCTTCTTCCGCTCGCGCAGGCGCCGCACGGCGGAAGCTGACGTGGCGTCGCAGGCCAGGTGGTAGCCGCCGAGGCCCTTCACGGCGACGACGAGGCCGTCGCGCAGGGCCTGGGCGGCGGTGGAGAGCGCGACCGCCGCGTCGCACAGCGGCTGGCCCGTGGGGCCGAGGAGCGCGAGGCGGGGCCCGCAGGCCGGGCACGCCACGGGCTGGGCGTGGAAGCGGCGGTCGGCCGGGTCCTCGTACTCGCGCCGGCAGTCGGCGCACAGCGCGAAGCCGGCCATCGTCGTGGCGGGCCGGTCGTACGGCACGTCGCGGGCGATGGTGTAGCGCGGACCGCAGTGGGTGCAGTTCGTGAAGGCGTAGCCGTGACGCCGGTCGGCCGGGTCGCGGACCTCTTCGAGGCACGCCGGGCAGGTCGCGAGGTCCGCGGGGATGCAGACGCGGCGCTCGCCGGACGCCTGGCTCGCCTCGATCTCGAAGCCCGGCGGCGCCGCCTCGGGAGGGATCGGCTCGGCCCGGACCTCGCGCACCTCGGCGGCGGGCGGCGGCTCCGCCTCGATGCGCCGCAGGAAGCTCTGGAGGGCGGCCGCGGTGCCGAAGGCCTCGATCGTCACCCCCCGCGCCTCGTTGCGGACGCTCCCGCGGAGGCCCTCTTCCCGGGCGAGGCGGTACACGAAGGGCCGGAAGCCGACCCCCTGCACCGTGCCGCGTACCTCGATCCTTCGGCCCTGGAGAGACATCGCCGTGGCGGACGGGCCCGTCACGGAGCGCCGCCCCGACAGCAGGATGCCTCCGCGGACGGGGGGCGTCCATCCCCCCTTTGCATCATTCCGTCGATTCGTCGATTTTCGGCGAAATGGGGGCTGCGTCGGGTTCGGGGGCCGCCGGCCCGTCCGGACAGTCGCCGGACCGCAGGCGCCGCTTCCGGCAGCGGGCCTCGAGGTGCTCGAACACCTGCTGCGCCTCGTCGCACCCCCAGGTGAGCGTCATCGTCACGTGCTCGTAGATGTCGGGTCGCAGGCCCTCGCTCTCCGGATCGCGGCGCAGGGCCTTGAAGCAGATCCGGTTGAGCTCGCGCAGGGCGTCGCAGACCTCGCGCGACTGGAACCCCTGCCGGAAGCGCCGCTCGGCGAGGTCGCGGCAGTACGAGACGAGGATCGACCGCTCGCGCGTGCGGACGGCGTTCATCAGGTGCCGCAGGATGAGCGTGTGGTTCCAGTGGTGCTCGTCCCCGCTGACCTGCTGGTAGCTCGGGAAGCGCGTCCGACCCTCCGGGCCGGTCAGCGCCTCGGTGAACTCCGCCGCGATCTCGTGGGCGTGCTTCTTGAGGAGGGCGAAGATCCGCAGGTTCGTCTCGAGGTGGACCTCCTTCATCGCCGCGCGGTTCGCGCGGTTCCACTCGATCGGGTCCACCTTCCGGTTCTCGAGGACGAACGGCAGGCGTCGCAGCACGTCGAGCCGCGGCCGCGGCGCCCAGCCGAGGAGCCCCCGCGTGCGCGAGGCGTCGATCCTCATCTCCTCGTCGATGTAGCGGGCCATCCAGGGGCGCTCGAACGGGCGCTGGCCGATCAGCCGGCCCAGGAGGTCGAGCGTCCACATTCCCGGGCCGCAGAGGGGACGCGGCATGTGGATCCCGCGGCGGCGGGCGCCGAAGTGCAGGAGCGTCGCCTCGTCGAAGAGCTGCTGGTGCGAGACGCAGCCGTCCGGGCTCGCCTGCAGGACGGCACCCGGCCGGACCTCGTCCAGCCGGTCGAGGAGGGCGACGAAGAAGAGCACGAGGTCGTCGACGTGCAGGTACGGGATCGCCGAGCGGCCGCGGCCGCCGAGCATCCGCGCGTTCCACGCGCCCGAGAGCCACGTCTCGAGGAACATGAAGAAGGGCGGGTACTCGCACCAGTCGGAGAAGAGGGCGGCGAAGCGGACGATCGTCGACGGGAACTCGGCCGCGTACTCCGCGAGCATGCGCTCGCCGATCGCCTTCGTCCGGGCGTAGACGTGGTCGCCGTCGGGCGGGCTCGTCTCCGTGAGCGACTGTCCCGGGCCCGGGAACGCGCAGGCCGCGGTCGAGCTCGAGAAGACGAGGCGCCTGAGGCCGAGGCCCTTCGACAGCTCGAGGACGTTGCGCAGCCCGTCGACGTTCGTGCGCCAGTACTCCGGGTGCTCGTCGCCGGTGAAGTCGTAGTGGGCCGCGAGGTGGAAGAGGACGTCCGCGCCCCCGTCCCGGCGGAGGCCCTCGAAGATCGGCGCGAGGGCCTCGCGGTCGCCGATGTCCGCCTGGTGCCACTGGATGCCGGGGTGGACGGGCGCTCCCGACCGCACCTGGCTGCGGCGGGCGATCCCGACGATGCGGTAGTCGTCCTTGAGCGCGTCGAGGAGGTGCCGGCCGACGAAGCCCGAGGCGCCGGTGACGACGAGGCGGGGCCGCGTCACGGCTCGCCCACGAGCGCGGCGTCGCCCTCGAGCACGACGCGCACCGTCCGCAGCGGGAGCGTCGGAGGCCCCGACACCGGGCGGCCCGCGGCGTCGTAGGCGCCGTCGTGGCAGGGGCAGCGGTAGAGGCGCGCCGCGGCGTCCCACGCCACGCGACAGCCGTAGTGCGAGCACAGCAGGCTTCGGGCGGCAACGCCCTCGGAGGTGCGCACGACCTCGATCACCTCCTCGCCGTGCTCGACCTCCCGCCGCTGCCCCTCGGCCAGCGACGCGAGAGGCACGCGCAGCCGCCGGTCGGCCGGCTTCGGCCGGCAGGCGGCGCCGACCGGCCAGCCGCCCGAGGCGGCCGCGCCGAGAAGGGCCAGCGAGCGCCGGCGCCTCACGCGGCCGCCCTCCCCGCGAGCGGAAGAGAGCGCGCGCGGCGCAGGAGGACGACGGCGAGCCCCATGGCCGCGTCGCCGAGAGCGGAGAGGGGCACGACCCACGGCGAGCCCGGCACGAGCAGCACGGTCAGGCCCAGGAAGACGACCGCGGTCGCCTTGGTGAGCGCGAGCAGGAGGACGCCGCGATAGCGGAAGTACTCGACGAGGTAGACGAGGGCGACGACGAAGTGGAACGCCCCGGCCTGGCGGGGGAAGAAGAGGGGCCGCACCTCTCCGAACCCGCCGAAGCGGGCCCCCCACTCGGTGGCGAACGTCAGGAAGAGGCCGACGGCCAGGGAGTGGAGCGCGATCAGCACGACGAGCGCGCGCTCGGCCCGGGCGAGGTCCCTCATCCCCTGAGCGGCTCCGCCTCCCACCAGATGTCCGGCCGGGCGGGGAGATCGCGCGGCCGCGCCTCGCAGCCGAGCCGCCGCAGCTCGGCCAGCACGGCCTCGACCGCGCGGGGCACCGCCTCCCGCAGCGGCGGGCTGAGGCGCACGCCCATGGCGGTGTCCGCCGGAACGACGCCGACGAGCAGCACCTCCCGCGGCGCCCGCCCCTCGAACTCGGCGGTCAGGAGCGCCTCCTTCACGCCGGGGTCGTGGGGGCTCAGGCGCGCCTGGGGCGCGTGACGCAGGAGATCGTCCCGACGGTAGAGGCGAAGCGTGCCGGCCGGCGCGTCGGCCCGCACCGTGTCGACGAGGACGAGGGCGGCCGCGTCGGTGACGTAGGGGAGGAGGTCGAGGCCGGGCGTCCCGAGGTCCTCGACCGAGACCGTCTCCGGGAAGTCGTGGCCGGCGAGGAGGGTCTGCGCGACCCACGGGCCGAACGCGTCGTCGCCCATCAGGACGTTGCCGAGCCCGATGACGACGACGCGCGGCGGCCCGGCCGTCACAAGGACCCGCTCCGCAGCTCGACCATGTACTGCTCGAGCCGGTGGTCGGTCGTCCGGATGTGCCCGAGGAGCCAGTCCTCGACGCGCTTCGCCCGCTGGTCGAGCGACACGGTGTCGCCCCGGTCCCAGTCGAGGGCGATCTGGCGCAGCTGCTCGAGCAGCCGGTCGTGCTCCGCGACGTGGGCCTCGTAGCCCGGGTACGCGTGCTCGCGCATCAGGATCTGCTCGGACACGAAGTGCGCCTCGGAGTAGTCGAGGAGCTGGTGCAGGAGGACGCCGGCCGCCGCGCGGCCGTCCGCCCTCCCGACCGCCTCGTGGAACGCCTTGAGCAGGCCGAGCTGGACTCGGTGCTCCGCCTCCATACGGCTAGAGAACCTTCACGCGGGCGATCTCCCGCCCCTCCGGGTCCAGCGTGTGCACCGCGCACGCGAGGCACGGGTCGAAGGAGTGGACCGTCCGCAGCACCTCGAGGGGGCGTGCGGGATCGGCCACGGGGTTGCCGAGGAGGGACGCCTCGTACGGCCCCTTCTGCTCCTTCGCGTCGCGCGGGCTCGCGTTCCACGTCGTCGGCACGACCGCCTGGTAGTTCTTGATCTTGCCGCCCTGGATCACCGCCCAGTGCGACAGGGTCCCGCGGGGCGCCTCGTGGAAGCCGAACCCGCGAATCTCTCCGGAGGGGAACACGGGCTGATTGTAGATCGAGGTGTCGCCCTTCGCGATGTTCTCGACGAGCAGCTTCCAGTGCTTCTGGGCGGTCTCGGCGATGACGGCGGTGCGGATGGCGCGGGCCGCGTGGCGGCCGAGGGTCGAGTGCAGGACGCCCGGACCCAGCGGGACCTTGGCGATCGAGGACGCCATCTTGAGCGCCGTGTCCGCCCAGCGCTTGGTCGGCTCGTGGCCGCCCACGTACCCGACGAGCACCTGCGAGAGCGGGCCGACCTGCATGGGCTTGCCCTGGAACCGCGGGGCCTTCACCCAGGAGTACTTCCCGTTGTCGTCGAACTTCGTGTACTTCGGCTCCGTCGTCTCCTCGTACGGGTGCTTCTGCCACGCGCCGTCGTACCAGGAGTGCGCGATCGACTCCTCGACGTTGTCGCGGAAGTAGGGGTCGGCGAAGCTCTTGATGGGCTTGAAGGTCGAGAAGTCGCCGCCCATGATCGTGCCGCCCGGCAGGTCGAACTCGGTGCCCTTGGTGTCGACCGGGAGGTCCGGCACCGCGAGGTAGTTCGTGACGCCGGCCCCGTACTTCAGCCATTCGGGGTACATGGCACCGATCGCGCACACGTCCGGGACGTAGACCTGCTGCACGAAGGCCGTCACCTCGTCGAGCAGGCTCTTCACCATGTAGAGCTTGTCCATGTTGAGGGTGGCCTGGTTGTCGAGGTTGATGGCGTTCGCCACCCCGCCGACCGCGAGGTTCTGGATGTTCGGGGTCTTGCTGCCGAGGATCGCCACCACCTGGTTGGCCTTGCGCTGCACGTCGAGCGCCTGCAGGTAGTGGTGCACGGCGAGGAGGTTCACCTCGGGCGAGAGGTGCATCGCCGGGTGGCCCCAGTAGCCGTTCGCGAAGATGCCGAGCTGGCCCTGGGCCACGAACCCGGCGAGCTTGTCCTTCGTCGCCTGGATCTGCATCCGCCCGTTGTTCGGCCACGGCGAGAGGCTCTCGGCGAGGGCCGAGGCCTTGGCCGCGTCGCCCTTGAGGGCCGACACGACGTCGACCCAGTCGAGGGCGGACAGGTGGTAGAAGTGCACGATGTGGTCGTGCATCGCGTGGGCGATCACGATCAGGTTGCGGATGTACTGCGCGTTCTTCGGGATCTCGAGCCCGAGGGCGTTCTCCACCGTCCGCACCGAGGCGATGGCGTGGACGGTCGTGCACACGCCGCAGAAGCGCTGGGTGAAGAGCCACGCCTCGCGCGGGTCGCGCCCCAGGAGGATGTTCTCGATCCCGCGCCACATCTGGCCGGAGGCCCAGGCGTTCTTCACGGATCCGCCGTCCACCTCGACGTCGATGCGCAGGTGGCCTTCGATGCGCGTGATCGGGTCGATGACGATTCGGGCCATCTTCTCTCTCCCCCCTTAGGCGCGGGCCGGCGCGGGGCGGCCGGCGAGGATCGGGAACGTGCGGACGGCGGCGACGTAGAGGACGATCTCGAGCGCGACGATGCCGAAGGTGATGACGAGCTCCGGCACCGCCGGGAAGTAGACCCAGTGCGACCCCGGGCGGAAGCCGACGAGGTACACGTCGAAGCGGTACGCGGCGCCCCCGACGCACAGGAGGATGCCGGCCAGCACCTGCCGGCCGGGGGCCCGGCGCTTCGCGTCGGACAGGAGGATGGCGAGCCCGGCGCCGAGGATCCCGACCTCGGCGGCGACGGCGACGCCGAACCACGACGCGAGGGCGCCGAGCTGGCCCCGGATCGCCAGGTCGACGACGCGGAAGGCGAGGAAGAAGACGCCCACCCACGCCCCGACGCGGCCGAGCGAGGCGAGCATCGCCGTCTCGCGCGGCCGGCCGAAGGCGCTCGCCGAGACGTGGCTCTCGATCATCACGACGCCGATGCCCATCAGCACGCAGTTGACGAGGAAGAGGAACGGCAGCCACGGGGTGAACCACAGCGGGTGGAGGCGCGGGCCGGGGAGCAGCATCATCGTGCCGAGCGAGGACTGGTGCATCGTCGGCAGCAGCAGGCCGAGGGCGATCACGAACGGCATCGCCTTGGCCATGACGGCCATCCCCTTCTCCGCGAACCCGCGGAGGCCCGCGTCGGGGCTCGTCCGCCACTTCTCGAACGCGGCGGGCGAGAGCTCGAGGAGGACGACGGCGACGTAGGTCGCGACGCACAGCGCCACCTCGAGCTGCGGCGAGTGGCTCCAGCGCCAGAAGAAGACCGGGACCTTCCACAGCTCCCACGGCCGCCCGAGGTCGATCGTCACCGCGAGGACGGCGAGACCGTAGCCGAGGAGGCTCGTGAGGAGGGCGGGCCGCACGAGCGGGTGGTACTCGCCCTTGTTGAGGATGTAGACGAGGAGGGCGACGGCGTAGCCGCCGCAGCCGAGGGCGGTGCCGGTGACCACGTCGAACGCGATCCAGAGGCCCCACGGGTAGCCGTCGTTGAGGTTGCTGACCGCGGCGAGGCCGGCCGCGAAGCGCCACACCGCCATCGCCCCGCCCACGGCCGCGACCCAGACGAGCGTCCGGAAGAACGGCGTCCACAGCTCGCCGCCGACCGGGGCGTGAGCGTGCGCGTGACCCTGCGTGCTCATCGCTCCGCCTCCTCCGGGCCGCCGTCCGCCTTGCCGCGGTTCCTCCACATCACCGCGCCGAGGGCCGCGTAGAGGACGACCGGGGCGACGAAGCCCTTGTAGAGACCCTCCTGGATCGAGTACGCGGTGGTCGGCACGCCCTCGGGCCCGTAGGCCGGCAGCCCCAGCTTCTCGAACGGCACGTGCGAGAGGTAGAGGACCTGCGTGCCGCCGGCCTCGGTCTCGCCGTAGACGTGCGGCACGTACCGGCCCGGCTGGCTCTCGATGCGCTTCTTGGCCTCGGCCAGGAGCTCCGAGCGCTTGCCGTAGACGACGGCGTGGCGCGGGCAGACGTCGCAGCAGGCCGGGATCTTCCCCTGGGCGAGGAGGTGGCGGCACATCTCGCACTTGACGATCTTCGGCGCCGCCTTCTCGAACTCGAACTTCGGCACGCCAAACGGGCAGGCCATCTGGCAGTAGCGGCAGCCGACGCAGTACTGCGGGTCGTACTCGACGATGCCCGTCGTCTCGTTCTTGTGGAGCGAGTGCAGCATGCAGGCGCTCGCGCAGGCGGGGTCGACGCAGTGCATGCACTGCGCCTTGAAGAACGAGATCTTCTCGCCTTCCCTGTAGAGCTTGATGACGTTCTTCGTCCGCCCGTTGAGGTCGAGCGGCGCCTGGTGCAGGCCGTCGAGGCTCGTGTCCGGAAGGAGCCCGTTCGCCTCGCGGCAGGCCACGACGCAGGCCTTGCAGCCGATGCACTTCGTGGTGTCGTACAGCATCCCGACCGCCTCGGGCGGAACGGCCTTCGCCGCGCGCGCCGCCGAAGCCGGCGTGGCCGCGGCCATCCCGGCCGTGGCCGCGCCCGTCCCGGCGAGCACGCGGAGCGCCCGCCGACGCCCGGGGTTCACGGCTTCACCTCCCCGCCGCTCCCGCCCTTGCCCGCGTCGCCCGGCGCGGGCGGCTCCCCGCCCAGGGACTTCGCGAATCGCCAGCCGGCCCCCAGCGCGGCTCCGACCGCGAGGCCGGCGAGGCCCGTGGCGACCGCGCCGACCTTGCCCTGGTTCTCGTGGATGCCCGGGTACGTGTCGGGCGGCGTGGGCCGCTCGATCGTCACCGTGTCGTGCAGCGGCACGCGGAACGCGAGCTGCTGCTCGGTGCAGCCGAAGCACGGGTGGCCGAGGCCGATCGGCCAGGCGTCGGTGACCTCGCCGAAGTGCAGCGTCGAGCAGCTGGCGTGGGTCGCCGGGCCCTTGCAGCCCGTCTTGTAGAGGCACCAGCCGAGGCGGTGGCCCTCGTCGCCGAAGTGCTGCACGAAGCGGCCGGCGTCGAAGTGCGCGCGGCGCGGGCAGTGCTCGTGGATGGTGCGGCCGTAGGCGAACGTCGGCCGGCCCTTGTCGTCGAGCGCGGGCAGGGTGCCGAGCGCGACGTACTGGAGCGCCGTGCCGAGGAAGATGTACGGGTTCGCCGGGCAGCCGGGCAGGGTGACGACCGTCTTGCCCTTGAGCACCATCGGCGCGCCGGTCGCGCCCGTCGGGTTCGGGTCGGCGGAGGGGATGCCGCCCCACGACGCGCACGAGCCGATCGCCACGATCGCTCCGGCCTTCTCCGCGACCTCGTTCACGATGTCGAGAGCGGTGCGGCCGCCGACCATGCAGTAGATCCCGTCGTCCTTCGTCGGGATGGCGCCCTCGATCACGCAGATGTACTTGCCCGCGTTCTTCTCCATCGCGGCCTTCAGCGCATCCTCGGCCTGGACGCCGGCGGCGGCCATCAGCGTCTCGTGGTAGTCGAGCGAGACGAGCTCGAGGATGAGCTTCGCGAGGTCGGGGTGCGACGTACGCAGGAGCGACTCGGTGCAGCCCGTGCACTCCTGGAAGTGGAGCCAGATCACCGAGGGCCGCAGGCCCGCGGCCGCGGCCTCGACCATGCGTGCGGCCGCGTGCGAGCCGAGGCCGACGGCGGCCGCGGCCATCGTGATCGTCTTGACGAAGCTGCGTCGGTCGACCTCGACCGGGTCGACCGTCGGCGTCTCGTAACACCGGAGGTCGGTCATTCTCGTCGCCCCCCTGCCCCGGCCGCGCCGGGCGTGCTCTCGATGGTTTTGGCCGGTTTGCCGGCCCTGATGGGGGTAGAGCATCGTCTGTATCGATATAGGCCATAAATGCTCCCGATGAATCATGGGGATGAGTTCGAAGATCCAGAACGCTCGCGAATTCCGATCCCGCGAAAGGTTTCGATCGGCTCGCGGCTCTCCCCGCCGGGCGGTGATAGCCTTCCGGGCGTGATCGGCTCCCCCGTCGAGACCCTCCCCACGCCGTCCGTCGTCGTCGACCTCGACGTCCTCGAGCGCAACCTCACGCGCATGGCGACGCGGGCGCGCGACGCGGGCGTGCGCCTGCGGCCGCACGCGAAGACCCACAAGTGCCCCGAGATCGGCCGCATGCAGCTCGCGGCGGGGGCCTGGGGCCTCTCCCTCGCCAAGACCGGCGAGGCCGAGGCGTTCGTCGCCGCCGGCTTCGACGACCTCTTCATCGCCTACCCGGTGGTGGGCGAGGACAAGGGCCTGCGGCTCCTCCGCCTGTCGGATCGCGCGCGGATCGCGGTGGGGGTCGACAGCGTCGCCGGCGCCTCCACCCTCGCCGCGCCGTTCCGCGCGGCGCGGCGCACCCTCGACGTGGTGCTCAAGGTCGACGTCGGCTACGGCCGCGTGGGTGTCGTGCCGGAGGCCGCGGCCGAGGTCGCGGAGCGCGTCGCGGCGATGCGCGGCCTGCGGCTGCGCGGCGTCTTCACCCACGCGGGACACGCCTACGGTGCTTCGACGCGGGCCGGGGTCGAGGAGACGGCCCGGGCCGAGGGAGCCATCCTCGCGGAGACGGCGGCCGCTCTGCGGGCGAGGGGCATCGCGATCGAGGAGGTCTCGGTGGGCTCGACGCCGACGGCCGCCCGCGCGATGACCGTCTCCGGGGTGACGGAGTGCCGGCCGGGCAACTACGTCTTCCACGACGGCACGCAGGTCGCCCTCGGCACCTGCGGCGTCGAGGACTGCGCCCTCACCGTCGTCGCGACGGTGGTCAGCGTCCCGGGCCCCGGCCGCGCCGTCGTCGACGCCGGCAGCAAGACGCTGTCGAGCGACCCGCTCCGGCCCGCGGCGAACGGCTACGGCCAGATCCTCGGCCGCCTTTCCCGCATCGAGAAGCTCTCCGAGGAGCACGGCGCGATCGCGGTGGCCGAGGGCGAGACCTTCCGCGTCGGCGAGCGCGTGACGATCCTCCCGAACCACGCCTGCGTCGTCGCGAACCTCCACGACCGCCTGGTCGGCGCCAGTCGAGGCCGCGTCGAAGCCCTCCTGAAGGTGGAGGCGAGGGGGAGGGTCAGGTAGTTCCGGATTCGATCCCGGTCGGGCCAAGGATCGAATCCGGAACAAG
The DNA here is from genome assembly GCA_046331285.1 of Vicinamibacteria bacterium. Taxonomy (GTDB): domain Bacteria; phylum Acidobacteriota; class Vicinamibacteria; order Fen-336; family Fen-336; genus DATBSL01. Next base: position 32,456 of record JAXLRD010000035.1, on the reverse strand, counting down.
GCAAGCCGTTCTTTGCCCGTTGTCCGTTTCCGTTGTCCGTTGTCCGTCTCCTCTGGTCCGTTGTCCGTCCCAAACAAAAGGGCCAGACCGGCAGCCCGCCCCAAGCCCCGCCCGCCAGTCCCACGATTTCGTGGTTGTCCGTCGTCAATAACCCATACTCTCCAGCCCTTTACGCATATCCCTTGACCAGTCACGCTTTTTTACTTGACGCATCAAGCATCTCCCCCTAGATTCGTTCCCGGATCAAGCAAATGGGCTCCGTCAGAGACGAGATCAAGCAGACCCGGCCGTTCCCCAGCCTCGCCGACGAGGCGATCGTCACGCTGGTGCGGACGGCCGACAAGGCGCGGGGCCTCGGCGAGGCGGCCGTCCAGCCGTTCGGGATCACGATGCAGCAGTACAACGTCCTGCGCATCCTGCGCGGCGCCGGCGAGAAGGGGCTCCCCACCCTCGAGATCGCAGCCCGGATGATCGAGCACAACCCGGGCGTCACCCGTCTGCTCGACCGCCTCGAGGCGAAGGCCCTCGTGCGGCGCCAGCGCTGCCCGCAGGACCGCCGTCAGATGCTGTGCTTCGCCACGCCGCGCGCCCTCGAGGTGCTCGAGAAGGCCGACGCCCCGCTCGCCCAGGCGAGCGCGCGCGCCCTGGCCGCGCTCGACGAGCCCCGGGTGCGAGAGCTGATCGCGCTGCTCGACCTCGTCCGCGCTGCGGCGAGCTCGGCGAGCGCCGGAGACCCGAGTCCCAGGGAACGAGAAACAGAAGAAGGAGAAGACTGACAATGAAGACGCGCTTCGCCGTCCTCGCCGCCGCCGTCGCGCTCGCCGCGCCGGCCTTCGCGGCCGACACGTACCAGTTCGACAAGTCGCACACGACCGTCGGCTTCAGCGTCCGCCACATCGTCACGAACGTGGGCGGCAAGTTCCAGGACTTCTCCGGCACGATCCAGGTCGACAAGGCGAAGCCGGAGAGCTCGTCGGTCGAGTTCACGATCCAGGCGGCGTCCATCAACACGAACGAGCCGAAGCGCGACGAGCACCTGAAGTCGCCGGACTTCTTCGACGTGGCGAACAACCCGACGATCACGTTCAAGAGCACGTCGGTGAAGCCCGCGGGCAAGGACGCCTTCGAGGTGACGGGCAACCTGACGATGCGCGGCGTGACGAAGCAGGTCACCCTCCCGGTCACGTTCCTCGGCGAGGGCAAGGACCCGTGGGGCAACGAGAAGATCGGCTTCGAGCTCTCGACGGTCCTCAACCGCAAGGACTACGGCATCAACTGGAACAAGACGCTGGACGCCGGCGGCGTCCTCGTGGCGGACGAGGTCAAGGTGCAGATCTCGGTCGAGGCGAACAAGGTCAAGCCGCAGGCCGCGTCGAAGTAGGCGACGGCGGCGGCGGAGCGAGGCCGGGCGGCGAGCCGCCCGGCCTCTCGTCGTCTTCAGCCCCCGAGCCGTCCCGCGACGTGGCCCAGGCCCGCGGCGAGCCACCACAGGCCGACCAGCCGGAAGAGCCAGAGGACCCAGGCCGTGCCGATCAGCGCCTGGATGTGGACGGGGAACGGCAGCCGACCGGCCGGTCCGTCTCGCGGGCCCCGAAAGGGAGCCAGCCACCCGAAGGGCAGCACGGTGAGCGCGACCCCGAGACGCAGCGCCGCGACGGCGTCGGCCTCGACGAGGCCCGGCACGCGGCGAGACGCCACGGCGGCCGCCAGCGCGAGGAAGAAGGCGAGGGTGCCGAGGATGCCGACGGCGAGGAAGCGCGCGTGGGCCGCGGCCCAGCCCAGCGTCCGCCGCAGGGACCCGTCGTGCGGCCCGGGACAGGCCCGCCACCGCGTTCGACCGAGCGGCTCCTCGAGCGTCAGGTCCGCGGCCCCGGCCGCCGCTTCCCCGCCGCACCAGAGGCACTTGCGGCCGGCCCGGGCGAGCGCGAAGGGCCGCGCGTAGAGCCGGTGGGACAGCGTCAGCACGATCCCGAGCCCGAGCGAGAGCCAGGGCCCGAGCGGCTGCCGGGTGAAGAGGAAGAGCACGAAGGGCACCGGCAGGAACAGCAGCAGGCCACCGATCCTCTGCATCACGGCGCCACAGCTATCACGGAAGTAGAATCCGCGCCATGACCGTGTCCGAAGGCATCCACCCCAGCGCGATCGTCTCCCCCCGGGCGCGGCTCGGCCGCGACGTCCGCGTCGGCCCCCTCGCGATCGTCGAGGACGGCGCGGCGCTCGGCGACGGCTGCGAGGTCCGCTCCCACGCGACCGTCCGGCGCGGGGCGACGCTCGGCGCCGGGAACCGGGTGTACGAGGGCGCGGTGATCGGCGGCGAGCCGCAGGACCTGTCGTTCCGCGAGGAGACGGAGACGGGCGTCGTGACCGGCGAGCGGAACGTCTTCCGCGAGGGCGTGACCGTCCACCGCTCGACGAAGCCCGGCCAGGCGACGCGCATCGGGTCCGACTGCTTCCTGATGGCCTACGTCCACGTCGCCCACGACAACCGGATCGGCGACCGCGTCATCATGGCGAACAACGTCGCGCTCGCCGGCCACGTCGAGATCGGCGACCGGGCGTTCCTCGGCGGCCTCGTCGGGGTCCACCAGTTCTGCCGGATCGGCCGGCTGGCGATGATCGGAGGCGCCTCGAAGGTCGTGCAGGATTGCCTGCCGTTCGTCATCACGGACGGCCGCCCGGCCCGCGCGCGCGGGCTGAACGTCGTCGGCCTCCGGCGGGCCGGCTTCACCGCGGCCCAGCTCCGCGCGCTGAAGGAGGGCTACCGCCTCCTCCTCCGGTCCGGGCTCCCGCTCGCGGAGGCGCTCGAGAGGATGGCGGCGGTGGGCGAGCCGCTCGTCGACGAGATGGCGGACTTCGCGCGCTCGGCGAAGCGCGGCTTCGCCCACGCCCGCCGCGGGAGCGACGAGCCCTGAGGCGCGCTCGGGCCACGAAGTTTTGCAGCGCGGCCGGAGCCGTGTCATCGTAGTTACTGGTGACCGGGCGGTGAAGGTCCGGTTTTTCCGATGCAAAGGAGAGGTGGAGCCGTGGTGAAGCGCGTGTTCCTGTTCGTGCTGACGAACATCGCGGTGCTCGCGACCGTGTCGATCGTCCTCGCCGTCCTCGGCCAGCTGGGATTCTCCGGGATGGCCGGGGGCCAGGGCGCGCTGCTCGTCTACTGCGCGGTCTGGGGCTTCGGCGCGTCGATCGTGTCGCTGCTCATCTCGCGCTGGATGGCGAAGCGCGCGATGGGGGTCCAGCTGATCGGCCCCGACACGCGGGACGCCGAGGCGCAGTGGCTGTACAACACCGTCGCCCGGCTCACCCAGCAGGCGAACCTGCCGATGCCCGAGGTCGGCATCTACCAGTCGCCCGAGCTCAACGCCTTCGCGACCGGGCCGTCGAAGAAGCGCAGCCTCGTCGCGGTGTCGACGGGCCTCCTGTCGCGGATGGACCGGCAGGAGATCGAGGGCGTCCTCGCCCACGAGGTCACCCACATCGCGAACGGCGACATGGTCACGATGACGCTCATCCAGGGCGTCGTGAACGCGTTCGTCCTCTACCTCTCGCACGTGGTCGCGTTCTTCGCCCGCAACTTCCTCGGCCGCGACGAGAACGGCCGCCCGAGCATGGCCGGCTACCTCGTGAGCCAGCTCGTCTTCATCGTGGCCCAGATCGCGTTCGGCGTCGTCGGCATGATGATCACCGGGTGGTTCTCGCGGCACCGCGAGTTCCGGGCCGACGCCGGCGGGGCCTCCCTCGCCGGACGCGGCAGCATGATCGCCGCCCTGCGCCGGCTCGCGCAGGCGCAGGCGGTCGTCGATCCGCGCGGTCCCGAGCTCGCCGCCTTCAAGATCTCCGGCCGCTCGCGGATGATGGCGCTCTTCGCCACCCACCCGCCGCTCGAGGCGCGGATCGCCGCGCTCGAGAGCCGCGCGTAGTCAGTCGACGCTGGTCGTGAGGAGGGCGGCCACGAGGGCCGCCCTCCGCGCGAGGTCGGAGACGAGCACGTGCTCGTCCCGCGCGTGGGCGCCGCCCCCGCGCGGGCCGAGGCCGTCGAGCGTCGGGACGCCGGCCGCCGCGGTGAAGTTGCCGTCCGAGGCCCCGCCGACCCGGGCCGCTCCCAGCTCCAGGCCGAGGCCGCCCGCCACCCGGCGCGCGGCCTCGTAGAGGCGCCGCGACGCCGCGCTCTCCTCGAGCGGCGGCCGGTCGAAGCCGCCCTCGACCGAGACCGCGACGCGCGCGTCCGCGGGAGCGTACGAGCGCAGCGCGGCGTCGACCCGCGCCGCTTCGTCGAGCGTCCACGCCCGCGCGTCGACCGTCAGCTCGGCCTCCTCCGGCACCACGTTCGACGCGGCGCCCGCGCGCGCGACGGTGGCGGTGACGGTCGTCCCCGCCGCCGACCCGCCCACTCCCGCGACGAAGAGGGCGAAGCGCGCCATCTCGGCGAGGGCGGAGACGCCGCTCTCGGGGTCGAGGCCCGCGTGCGCGGCGCGGCCCCGGAAGCGGGCGACGAAGACGCCGCAGCCCTTGCGGGCGACCTTGGCCGAGCCGTCGAGCGACGGCTCGAGCACGAGCACCCGCCGGTGCCGTCTCGCGAGCTCGACGGTGAGCCCGCGCGAGGCGGCGGAGCCGACCTCCTCGTCGGGCACGAGGAGGAGCTCGACGGGAGGCGCGTCGGCCCGCGCGGCCAGCGCGCGGAGGGCGGCGAGCGCGACGGCGACGCCGGCCTTCATGTCGAAGACGCCGGGGCCGCAGGCGCGGTCGCCGTCGACCCGCCAGAGCTGCGGGCCGAAGGACCCGGCCGGCCAGACGGTGTCGAGGTGGCCGAGGAGGAGGGTGCCCGGCGCGCCCTCGGGGCCGATCGACGCGACGACGGCGTCGCCCGCGGGCGGGCAGGGCCGCCGCGCCGCGCGCACGCCCGCCGCCCGCAGCCGCGCGACGACGTCCTCCGCGAGCGCCGTCACCGCCTCCGCGTCGGCGCTCGGGCTCTCGCGCCGCACGAGCGCCTCCAGCTCGGCCAGGATCCGGTCCTCCCCGGCGGCGAACACGGCGAGCCAGTCGGGCCACATGGGCGAGAATGGTATCGCGATGGAGCCGGTCGACTTCCTGCGCGGGCACCCGCCGTGGAGCCGGCTCGACGCCCCGTCGCTGAAGGCGGTCGAGGACGCGCTCGAGATCGCCTACGCCCCGCGCGGCGCCCGGGTGCTGCGGCAGGGCGGCGCCCCGGCGGCGTTCCTCTACGTGGTCCGCAAGGGAACGCTCCGGCTCGAGCGCGACGGGCGCCTCCTCCAGACGCTCGAGGAGGGCGACCCCTTCGGGTTCCCCTCCCTCATCGGCCGCGCGAGCCCGCACGCCGACGTCGTCGCGGCGGAGGACTCGCTCCTCTACCAGGTGCCCGAGGCCGTCTTCCGCCGGCTGATGGAGACGCCGGCCTTCGCGGAGGCGTTCGTCCTCGAGCTCGGGGGGCGCCTGCGGCGGGCGGCGGCGCTCGAGCCGCTGCCGATCGCCGCCGAGCTGGGCTCGCGCGTCGGCGCGCTGCCGATCGCGCCCCTCGTCGAGGTCGCGCCCGGAGCGAGCGTCGGCGACGCCGCGCGCCTGATGCGCGAGGCCGGCGTGAGCGCCGTGCTCGTGCCGGGCGAGCCGCCCGGCCTCCTCACCGACTCCGACCTCCGCGGCCGCGTGCTGGCCGAAGGCCGCGGGCCGTCGACCGACGCCGCGGCGGTGGCGAGCCGCCCGGTCCGCACGATCGGGAAGGACGCGACGCTCGGCGAGGCGCTCGTGTTCCTGCTCGAGCACCGCGTCCACCACGCGCCCGTCGAGAGCGGCGGCCGCATCGTCGGGATCGTCACCGACGCCGACCTGCTGCGGCTCCAGGCGAAGAGCCCGCTGTCGCTGCTGCGCGCGATCGAGCGGTTGTCGCGAGCGGACCTCCCGCGCTACGCCACGCAGCTCGCGGCGGCGGTGGAGGCGCTCGCGTGGAGCGGGCTCGAAGCGACGCGGATCGGGCCGATCGTCGCGCGCCTGAACGACGCGCTGGCCGCGCGCCTCCTGCGGCTGGCCGAGGAGGACCTCGGCCCGGCGCCGTGCCCTTACGCCTGGATCGTCCACGGCTCCGCGGGCCGGCTCGAGCAGACGCTCGTCACCGACCAGGACGACGCGATCGCCTTCGCGGACGACACGGACGAAGCCCGCGCCTTCTTCCCGCGGCTCGCGGCCCGGGTGGTCGAGGACCTCACGGCGGCGGGATTCCCGCGGTGCCCGGGCGGGTACGTCGCCACCGCGTGGACCCGGCCCGTCGACGGCTGGCGGCGGCTCCTCCGCGAGATGGTCGAGGCGCCCGAGCCCGAGCGCGTGATGCACGCCCTCAACTTCCTCGACCTGCGGGCCGCGGCGGGCGCCCTCGACGTCGCGCCGCTCGAGGAGTCCCTGCGCGCGGCGGGCCGGGCGCCGCTCTTCCTCGCCCACCTCGCGCGCGCCTCGATCGGCCTGCAGCCGCCGCTCGGCCCGTTCCGCACGCTCCGCCGCGACGAGGGAGGGATCGACCTCAAGAAGGGGGGCCTCGCCCCCGTCGCCTCGCTCGCCCGGCTCCACGCGATCGAGGCCGGCAGCGCCGCGCGGCCGACGCTCGCGCGGCTCGAGGCGGCGGCCGACGCCGGCGTTCTCAGCCGCGAGGGCGCCTCGACGCTCGCCGAGGCGTTCCGCTTCCTCTGCGGCCTGCGCCTGCGCGCGCAGCTGCTGGGCCTGCGCGAGGGGCGGCCGCTCGACGAGCGCGTTCCGGTCGAGGCCATCACCGCGCTCGAGCGCCGGCACCTGAAGGACGTGTTCGTCGCCGTTCGGGAGATGCAGGAGGCCGTGCGCGAGCGCTATGAGACCGACCGCCTGGCTTGAGGCCCTCCTGCGACGCGCGCGGCGCCCGCCCGGGCGGGCCGGCGGCGACCGCGCGTGGGCGGAGGTCGTCTACTGGGCGCTCGACCTCGAGACGACCGGCCTCGACCCCTCGACGGACCAGATCCTCTCGGTCGGCCTCGTCCCCGTGCGCGGCGGCACCGTCCGCTACGGCGAGCGCTACCACTCGCTCGCCCGGCCCCGGGTGCCGCCCGGCGGGCTCTCGTCGGCCGGGCTGCGCGCTCACCAGATCCTCCCGGAGGAGCTCGCGGCGGCGCCGGCCCTGGGCGACGTGCTCGCGGCGGCCGCCGCCCGCGTCGACGGCGGCGTCCTCGTCCTCCACCACGCCCCCCTCGACCTCGGCTTCCTCCGGCGCGCGCACGCCGCGGCCGGGCTGCCGTGGAGGGAGCCGCCCGTCGTCGACACGGTCGCCCTCTTCGATCGCGCCGAGCGACTGCGCCACCGGTTCGACCCGGCCGCGCCCGACGGAGGGGCGTCCCTGTCGGGGGCTCGCGCGGCCCTCGGCCTGCCGCCGCACCGCGCCCACGACGCCCTGGCCGACGCGGTCGCCACGGCCGAGCTCTTCCTCGCCCTCGTCGCCCGCCTTGACATCGCGCGCGCGGGCGAACTCTACTAACGCCCCGTCAGCCATCCCCAGAAGAGCGAGCGGCGCCGGAGACGGCGCCCGGAGGTCCCGCGCATGGAGAAGTCGGCCCGCGAGATGCTGGACTCCGCGGAGTTCCGCGGCGTCGTGAGGCGGCGCTGGAGGGTGTCGCTCGCCCTCACCGCCGTCCTGTTCGTCGTGTACTACGGCTACATCCTGCTGATCGCCACCGACAAGACGCTGGTGGCGCGGCGGATCGGCGAGGTCACGACGCTCGGCATCCCCCTCGGCATCGGCGTCATCGGCCTGTCGTGGGCCCTCACCGCGGCCTACGTCGCGTGGGCCAACCGCGCGTACGACCCCGAGGTCGCGCGGCTGCGCGAGAAGCTGCGGCGGTAGCCATGCCCGCGACCAGCCTCGGCCACCCCACCGCCTCCGCGATCGGCTTCTTCCTCGGCATCGTCGCCCTCACCCTCGTCGTCACGTGGTGGGCGGCGAAGCGCACGCGCTCGACGAAGGAGTTCTACGCGGCCGGCCGCAGCGTGAGCGCGCTGCAGAACGGCCTCGCCCTCGCCGGCGACTACATGAGCGCGGCGTCCTTCCTCGGCATCGCCGGCCTCGTGGCCCTGAAGGGCTACGACGGCATGATCTACGCGACGGGATGGCTGGTCGGCTGGCCCGCGCTCATGTTCCTGATCGCCGAGCCCCTGCGGAACCTCGGCAAGTACACCTTCGCCGACGTCGTCGCCTTCCGCCTGCGCCAGGAGCCCGTCCGCATCGCGGCCGCGATCGGCGGGATCCTGACGGTGCTCTTCTACACGATCGCTCAGATGGTCGGCTCGGGGAACCTCGTCAAGCTGCTGTTCGGGATCTCCTACGAGTCGGCGGTCGTCATCGTGGGCGCCATCATGATGGCGTACGTCCTCTTCGGCGGCATGATCGCCACCACCTGGGTCCAGATCATCAAGGCGGTGCTCCTCCTCGTCGGGGTCACGATCCTCACCGGCCTCGTGCTCGCGCAGTTCGGCTTCAGCCCCGGCCGCCTCTACGCGGCGGTGGCCGCGAAGTACGGGCAGGCGGCCCTCGAGCCGGGCGGCCTCGTCACGAGCCCGGTCGACGCGGTCTCGCTCGGCCTCGCGCTGATGCTCGGGCTCCTCGGGCTGCCCCACATCCTCATGCGCTTCTACACCGTGCCCGACGCGAAGGCGGCGCGCACGTCGGTCCTCTACGCGACCGGCTTCGTCGGCTACTTCTACGTCATCATCCCGATCGTCGGGTTCGGGGCCTCCGCCCTCGTCGGCCGCGACGTCATCGCCGGCGTCGACAAGGGCGGCAACATGGCCGCCCCGATCCTCGCCGAGCAGCTCGGCGGCACGCCGTTCCTCGGCTTCATCGCCGCCGTCGCCTTCGCGACGATCCTCGCGGTGGTGGCCGGGCTCACCCTCGCCGGCGCCTCCGCCCTCTCCCACGACATCTACGTCCACGTCGTGCGCAAGGGCCACGCGAGCGAGGCGGAGCAGGTTCGCGTCGCGCGGCGGGCGACCCTCGTCTTCGGCGCGGCGGCCGTCCTCCTCGGGATCGTGTTCAAGGGCCAGAACGTCGCGTTCATGGTCGGCCTCGCCTTCGCGATCGCGTGCAGCGCCAACTTCCCGGCGCTTCTCCTGTCGATCGCGTGGCGGCGGTTCACGACCGCCGGGGCGGTGAGCTCGATCCTCACGGGCTCGATCCTGACCGTGGTTCTGATCGTGCTGAGCCCCACCGTGTGGGTCGACGTGCTGAAGAACCCGCAGGCCCCGTTTCCCCTGCGCAACCCCGCGATCGTCTCGATGACGGTCTCGATCCTCGTGGGCGTCCTCGTCTCCCTGGCCCGCCGCGAGCCCCCCGCCGAGTCGAAGTTCGACGACGAGAAGCTCCGCACGTACCTGGGCGTGGGGGCCGAGTAGCGTGTCCGTTTCCGTCCTCCTCCTGTCCGTCCCCCTGGCCTTCCAGGCCGTGTCCGTTCCGGTCCTCGCCGACTCCCCCCGCCCGCCCGTCTTCCGCATCACCCCTCTCCGCCCGGTCGAGGATCTCCGCCGCGAGGCGAAGGCGGCGACGCCCCCGGCCGAGAAGGGCCCCTTCCGGCCGTCCGATCTCGTCGACGTCGCGGCGCTCGATGCGACGATCCGCCTCGACGTCCGCTACGCGACGCCGGACAACTTCCTCGGCACGCCCGTCTACGAGAGCGCCCGCGCCTTCCTCCAGCGGCCGGCCGCCGAGGCGCTGCTGCGCGCCCACCGCGCGCTGCGGCCGAAGGGCTACGGGCTGCTGATCCACGACGCCTACCGCCCGTGGTGGGTGACCTGGGTCTTCTGGGAAGCGACGCCCGTCGACAAGCGCGAGTTCGTGGCGGACCCCGCCCAGGGCTCGCGCCACAACCGGGGCTGCGCCGTCGACCTGACGCTCTACTCCCTCGCCGACGGCCGCGCGGTCGGGATGCCGAGCCTCTACGACGAGATGAGCGAGCGCGCCTATCCCGCCTACGCGGGCGGCACGGACGAGGAGCGCGCCCGCCGCGACCTGCTGCGCCGGGAGATGGAGCGCCAGGGCTTCAAGGTGTTCCAGTCCGAGTGGTGGCACTTCGACCACGAGGACTGGCGGCACTACGCCATCGGCAACCTGCCGTTCGAAGCCCTGGCGAAGACGAAGTAGCCGCGGCCTAGCGTCCGGTCAGCTCCCTCACGAGCGCGTCGGCTCCGAACACCGACCGCAGCGCCTCGACGATCCCTCGCGCGTCGACCGCCACCATCCGGCCCCGCTCGTCGTCGTAGTAGTAGTCCCACGCGAGCGACTCGACGTTCATGTCGAAGACGATGCCGACGAACTCGCCTTTCCGGTCGACGACGGGGCTGCCCGAGTTGCCGCCGATGATGTCGTTCGTGGCGACGAAGTTGAGCGGGGTCGCGAGGTCGAGGACGCCCTTCTTCTCCTGCCACCGCGCGGGCAGCGCCCACGGCGCCTTCCCGCCGTGGCCGATCGAACGGTCGAAGAGCCCGTGGAACGTCGTGTACGGCGCGATCGTCGTGCCGAGTCCCGGGTAGGACGCGACCGAGCCGTACGAGAGGCGCAGCGTGAAGGTGGCGTCGGGCGGCACCGTCCGGCCGTAGACCTTCCAGCGGGCCTGCGCGATCTTCTCCATCGCCCGCGTCGACGGCGCGTCCACGTCCTCGTCGAGGAAGCGGCGGACGTCCCGCACCATCGGGTCGAGCGCCCGGGCCAGGGCGACCATGGAGTCGGAAGATGCGGCCACCGCGGCCGCTCCGCCGTCGAGGAGCGCCTTGCGCGCGGCGGGGTCCGCGAGCTTCGTGCCGGCCACCGCCGCGGCGGCCGCCGCGTCCGGCGTCTTCCCGGCCAGGACGGCCTTCACGAACGCGTGGTCGGGGCCGAGCGTGTCGAGGGCGAGGCGGAAGGTCTCCGCCAGCGTCACCTCCTCGAGGTCGGCGTGGACCGGCGCGGGCGACAGGAGCTCGTTGCGCAGCGAGTCGAGGTTCGAGTCGACGAACTCCTCGTAGCGCTTCCCGTTCGGCTTCCCGACCTCGGCCACGTACTGCACGATCGTGCCGGCCGTCCGGAGCAGGCTCGAGCCGGCGAAGTTGACGAGGCGGGCCTCGGCCGCACGGGCACCGAGCTTCTGCTGGAGGGTGGCGACGGCGGCCCAAGGATCGCCCGTCTCGCGAGCCAGAGCCGGGTCCGCGGCCACCCGAGCGCGCAGGTCCTTCTCCTCGGCCGCCTTGCGGGCCATCCCCTTCGGGTCCTGCAGCGCGGCGAGGTAGCCGCCGAGGGCCTTCTGCGAGTTCTCGAGGCCGAAGATCGTCTCGAGCGCCCGGCGGCGCGGCTCCTCGCCCCGCCCCGCGTAGGCCTTCAGCACCGCGATCCGCCGCTTCAGCTGCTCGAGCCGGAACGGCAGCGCCCTGTCGCGAAGGTACTCGAGGCGGGCCATCGTCTCGAGCCGCGAGGTGGAGCCCGGGTGCCCCGAGACGAAGACGAGGTCGCCCTCCTTCGTGCCGGCCGCGCTCCAGCGGAGGTACGACGCCGGCTTCACGGGCTGCCCGTTCTCGTAGGCCCGGAAGATGCAGATGTCGAGGTCGTGGCGCGGGAACGTGAAGTTGTCGGGGTCGCCGCCGAAGAAGGCCATGCTCTGCTCGGGCGCGAACACGAGGCGGACGTCGGTGTACTTGCGGTAGCGGTAGAGCTGGTACTCGCCGCCCTGGTAGAGGGACACGACGTCGCAGCGCAGGCCCGTCGCCTTGCTGCACTCGCTCGAGACGGCGGCGATCGCGCCGCGCCGCGCCTCGTGCGACTGCGCGTCCGTCATCTCGGGCTTCACCGCGCCGCGGATCCGCGCGGTGACGTCCTCGAACGAGACGAGCAGGTTCACCTCGTAGCCGGGGCAGGCGGCCTCCGCGGAGCGGCTCGCCGCGTGGAAGCCGTCCCTCACGTAGTCCTTCCCCGCCGAGGAGACGTTCTGGACGCAGCCGAGGCCGACGTGGTGGTTCGTGATGACGAGCCCGTCCGGCGACACGAACGAGCCGGAGCCGCCGTCCATGAACCGCACCGAGGCCAGGCGGAGATGGTCCAGCCACTCCTTCGTCGGCTCGAAGCCGTGCTTCGCCTTCAGGGCGGCGAGCGGCGGGTTGTCGTAGGTCCACATGCCTTCGTCCGCCCCCGCGGTCCCGGCCAGCGGGGCGGCGGCGAGCGCGACGAGGGTCAGCGTGAGGCGGAGGGCGGGTCTCATGCGCGGGTCTCCTGGCGGGCGGAACGGGGCGGGCCCGAGCGGGCATCATAACCGCGCCGCCCGCCGACGGCCGTGGTAGCCTCACCGGTGTTCCGACAGCCAGAGCCGTGGACGGCCGCGCGCGCGGCCGGGCCGGGCGGGAGGCGCGTCCGATGCGAGCCGCAGCCGTCTGGGCCGTTGGTGTTCCCCTCCTCGGCCTCGCCGTGGCCGCCGCCGTGCAGGCGCAGTCCTCCCGCACGGTGAAGCCGCCGCTTCACGGCCGTCACTGGATGGCGGTCACCGGGAAGCCCCTCGCGGCCACGGCCGGGGCCCTCACGTTCGCGAAGGGCGGCAACGCCGTCGACGCGGCCTGCGCCATGCTGGCCGCGACCTGCACGATGTGGGACACGCTCGGCTGGGGCGGCGAGACCCAGGCCCTCGTCTACGACCCCCGGACGAAGCGGGTCGTCGGGATCAACGCTCTCGGCGTCGCCCCCACCGGCGCGACCCCCGCCTTCTTCCGCGAGCGCCGACTGGCCTATCCGCCCGAGTACGGACCGCTCGCGGCGGTCACTCCCGGCACGCCGGGCGGGCTCATCACGATGCTGGCCGAGTACGGCCGCCTGAGCCTGGCCGAGGTCCTCGCGCCGGCCATCGAGATGGCGGACGGCTACCCGATCGAGGCCCAGCTCGCGAGCACGATCGAGCGGCAGAAGAAGTGGCTCGACGGCTGGCCGTACTCGAAGGCGCTCTTCTTCACGCATCCCGGCGAGGCGCGCGAGGCCCCGAGCGCGGGCGAGGTCTTCCGCCAGCCCGATCTCGCGGCCACGCTGCGCCGGCTCGTCGAGGCGGAGCAGCAGGCCCTCTCCGCCGCGAAGACGCGGCGCGAGGCGCTGCAGGCCGCCTACGACCGGTTCTACCGCGGCGACGTCGCGGACGAGCTGGTGCGGGCGACGCGCGAGCAGGGCGGCCTCTTCACGAAGGAGGACCTCGCCCGCTGGAAGGTGAAGCTCGAGGAGCCCGTCCGCACGAGCTACCGCGGCGTCGACGTCTACAAGCTCACGGTCTGGACGCAGGGGCCGGCGATGCTCCAGGCCCTGAACATCCTCGAGAACGTGGACCTGAAGGCCCTCGGGTACAACTCTCCGCAGTACATCCACACCGTCTACCAGGCGATGAGCCTGGCCTTCGCGGACCGCGACTTCTACTACGGCGACCCCGACTTCGCCGCCTCGCCGCAGCCCGTCGCGGGGCTGCTGTCCAAGGACTACGCGAAGAGCCGGCTCGCCCGGATGCGCCCGGACCGAAACGATCCCGACGTTCGGCCCGGGGACCCGTACCCCTTCCAGGGCGGGACGAACCCGTGGAAGGAGATCCTCGGGCGCTGGCACACGGTTCCCGGCGAGACGACGGGCGCGCCGGCCCACGATCGGTCGACGACCCTGACCTACGACGAGGCGTTTCACGCCGGCACCACGTCGGTCGTGGCCGCCGATGCCGAGGGCTGGGTGGTGTCGATGACCCCGAGCGGAGGCTGGCTCCCGGCCGTCGTGGCCGGCCGCACCGGCGTCGGCCTCAGCCAGCGCATGCAGAGCTTCGTGCTCGACCCCGCGGAGAACCCGTGGAACGCGGTCGCGCCCGGCAAGCGCCCGCGGGTGACGCTCACCCCGACGCTGGCCCTGAAGGACGCCCAGCCGTACCTCGCGTTCGCGGTCCAGGGCGGCGACACGCAGGACCAGAACCTCCTCCAGTTCTTCCTGAACGTGGTGGAGTTCGGCATGACGGTGCAGCAGGCGGCCGAGGCGCCGAACGTGAACAGCCACCAGCTGCGCAGCTCCTTCGGCGCCCACGAGTCGAGGCCGGGCCGGATCACCGTGGCCGCCGCCACCCCGCCGGACGTGCGCCGGGCGCTCGAGTCGATGGGATACACGCTCGAGTACGAGGCGATCACCTCGGGCCCGATCAACGCGATCTTCGTCGACCGCGCCCACGGCACGCTGTGGGGCGGATCGAGCCACCACGGCGAGGACTACGGGATCGGCTGGTAGAGGGAGGCGATGGCGCACCTGCGCATCTCGAGCTCGAGCGGCCCGGTGGAGAGCCTCAACCTCCACGGCAGCCAGCTCACCATCGGCCGCTCGACCGAGTGCGACCTCGCCCTGCCCGACATCCTGCTCTCGCGCCGCCACGCCGAGCTCTTCCGGCGGGACGAGGAGTGGTGGGCGCGCGACCTCGGCAGCCTGAACGGCACGCGGCTGAACGGCGAGCGCCTCGACGGCGAGCGACCGCTGCGGCCGGGCGACGCCCTCGAGCTGTCCGGCTGGCGTCTCGAGTTCCGCGAGGAGGAGGCGTCGGGGTCGCGGGCCGGCGGTTCGAGCGCCCGGATCAAGGTCGTGACGGAGCTCGCCACCCGGTCCTCGGTCGAGATCGGCGCCCTCGTCCGCCAGAGCCGCGTCCTCAGCGTCCTCACGCGGGCCGCCTCGTCGCTCGTGGGCTCGTCCAGCGCGGAGGAGCTTCTCGATCACCTGCTGGGGCATCTGCTCGACGCGGTGCCGGCCCGCTCCGCGGCCGTCGCCTTCCTCGACGAGCCGAGCCCCTTCCCCGCCTACGCCGCGGCCCGGGCCCGCGAGGGACAGCCGCCGCACGCGCTCGACCGCGCCGTGGCGGAGGACGTGCGCCGGCAGCGGACGGCTTTGTTCTCGCCGCGTCTCGTGGGCGCGGACGGCGCGGCCTACTCGGCCCTCTGCGCCCCGCTGTGGTTCACCGGCACGGGCGAGGACCCCGACCGCCTCGCCGGGTGCGTCGTGCTCGAGGGCCCGGCCGAGCCGACGCCGTTCGTGGCCGAGGACCTGCCGCTCGTCACGGCCGTCGCCAACCTCGCCTCGAGCCGGCTCGAGAGCCTGCGCCTGCACGAGGAGAGCGCCGAGAAGCGGCGGCTGGAGGAGGACGTGCGCGGCGCCGCGCGCATCCAGGCGAGCCTCCTGCCCGAGGAGACGCCGACGCTGCCCGGCTGGGAGCTCGCGGGCTCGAGCCGGCTGTGCAGCGCGGTCGGCGCCGACTACTACGACTTCGCCCTCGACGAGGGCCACCTGCTCCTCGCCCTGGGCGACGTGGCGGGCAAGGGGCTCGCCGCGGCGCTCCTCATGGCCGCCCTGCGCGCCGCCGTGCGCGCGTCCTGGCGGGAGAGAGAGCCGCTGCCGTCGGTCGTCGCGCGCGTGAACCGCAGCCTCGCCGACACGGTCCCTCCCAACCGCTACGCGACGCTCCTCCTCGCGCGCGTCGACACGGCCCGCGGCGAGCTGGCGTGGGTCAACGCGGGCCACGCCCCGGCGGTCCTGGTGCGGGCGGACGGCGCCGACCAGCCGCTGTCCGACGGCGGGACGATCCTCGGCGCGTTCCCCGACGCGCGCTGGACCGAGGGCCGGGCGAAGATGGCGCCGGGCGACGTCCTCGTGCTGTGCTCCGACGGGGTCTTCGAGGCGGCTCGCGCGAGCGGCGTGCCGCTCGAGCCCCCCGCCCTCGCCGAAGCCGCCCGCTCGCGGAGCGGCGAGCCCGCCGCCGCCATCCTCGCCGCCCTGCAGGCGCGCGCCGACGAGAGCCTCGCGGACGAGCGGCGGGCCGACGACCACACGTTCGTCGTGGTGAAGCGGAAGGGCTGACGCCGCCGCGGCCGGTCCGTCGTGCTACGCTCCCGCGGCACGGGGGAGGGACCATGTTCAGGCGGATCGCGGACTTCGCCACGGCCTGGGAGCACGAGAGCGCGAGCACGCTCAAGATCCTCCGCGGGCTCGACGACGCGTCGCTCGGCCAGGCCGTCTCCTCCGACCACCGCACGCTCGGGCGCCTCGCCTGGCACGTCACGACCACGCTCGGCGAGATGCTCGACCGCACGGGGCTGAAGATCACCGGCCCCGCCCACGACGCCCCGCCCCCGACGAGCGCCGCCGCGATCGCGGACGCCTACGAGGCGGCCGCCCGCGCGGTGGCGGAGCAGGTGACGGGCGGCTGGAACGACGCCGCCCTCGAGGCGACGGACGACATGTACGGGGAGAAGTGGCCGCGCGGGGTGACGCTCATGGCCCTCGTGTGCCACCAGGCCCACCACCGCGGCCAGATGACGGTCCTCATGCGCCAGGCCGGCCTGAAGGTGCCGGGGGTCTACGGCCCCGCCCGCGAGGAGTGGGGCGCCTACGGCATGCCCGCGCCCGAGGTCTAGCGCTACCGCTTCACCGCGATCGCCTGCATCTCGAAGCGGGCCCCGAAGAGCAGCGGCCCCGAGCCGAGGAACGCGCGGGCCGGGAGGTCCTTGCCGAAGTACGTCGGATAGACCTTGTTCCACGTGTCGAACAGCTTCACGTCCGAGCAGAAGACCTGGACGGAGACGAGGTCGTCCATCGTCATGCCGGCCTCGGCGAGGACGGTCTTGTACTGGTCGAGGACGTTCTTCGCCTCCTCCTCGGCCGTGGCGGGGATCTCGCGCGTGCCCGGCTTGAAGCCGATCCGCCCGGCCAGGTAGACGGTGTCGCCCACCTGCACGGCGTCGCTGAACGGCGCGGACACCGCCCGACCGGGAAGGTTGACGTACCGCCGCGCGGGCGCCGCCTTCACCCCCGCCGCGCCGAGCGCCGCTCCCACGCCGACTCCGGCCGCGAACACGGCCGCCACCATCGTCGCTCGATTCATTCTTCTTCTCCCCGGGGCCGCCGCCCCCTGAACGACGCCTCCCGCGGGCGAACCGAAGCGCCCGCGGCTACCTAGCGCTCGCCGGCGAGCAGGAGCCGCTCGGCGATCTCGAGCACGTCCACCGGCCAGTACTCGGGCGGGCGGGGCCGCCGCGACCGCGGGCCGAGCGGGCGGCAGCTCAGGACCATCGACCGCCACTGCGGGGGCACGCCCTCCCGCCCGTGGACGGCGCCGAGCAGCGCCCCCGCGATCGCCGCGTTCGTGTCGGTGTCTCCCCCGCGCCGCACGGTGCGCACGACGCCCTCCTCGACCGACGCCGCGTGGAGCAGCTCGTGGAACGCGTTCTGAAGCGCGATCCGCACCCACCCCGACTGTGCGCCGTCGCAGGCGGGCGCACCCTTTCGCGCGTCGTCGAGGGCCTCGACGACCAGTGCGTGCGCGCCGTGGCCGGCCGCCCAGTCCCGCGCGGCCCGGAAGGCCGCCTCGGGCCCGTCGCCCTCGCGCACGGCGTGCGCCACGGCGACGACGAACGCGGCGCTCGCGTCGCCGCAGGCCGGGTGGACGTGGGTGAGCGCCGCGTCCTCCCGGGCGATCGCGGCCGCCTCGACGGCGCTCGTGGCGTGGGCCAGCACGCCGAGCGGGCTCGCGCGCATGAGGGCGCCGTTCGCCTGGCTGTCGGGGCGCGGCGGCCCGGAAAGCGCCGCGCCGACCGTCGCGCCGACGTCGAACGCGCCCGAGCGCAGCCACGCCTGGTAGGCGGCCAGCGCGGACTCCGTCGAGTAGGTGCCGCGCGCCACGATCGACCGCGCGAGCGCGACCGCCATCTCGCTGTCGTCGGTGGCCTGGCCGGCCACGAGGTCCCAGTGCCCTCCGTCCACCAGCTGCCGGAGGCCGCCGTCGGCGAACTCCGCGGCGATGCTCCCCGCGGTGCGGAACTCGACGAGCGCGCCGAGGTTGTCTCCCGCCAGCTGGCCGAGGAGGCACCCCTGCGCCCGCGCGAGGCGTTCGGCGTCGGCGATCAGCTCGCCGGGGCGCAGCCGGACGGGCAGCGCCCCGCTCGAGCGGGCGCGCAGGCCCGCGCCGGCTCCGCCCATGGGCGCCGGGCGAGGCGACCACCGCCTCGCGCCGGCCGCCGAAGGCGCAGAGGCACTTGCTCGTTCCATCCTCGGCGTAGGCGATCTCGCGGCCCGCCTCGTCGACGAGCGTCGCGCCCGGCTCCGCGCAGGAGCGCGTGGCCCGCGCCGTAGTCCCACGCGCCGGGCCAGTTGAGCGACACGGCCGCGGCCGCCTCGCCCGCCGCCACGAGCGCGAGGCGGTGGGCGATGCTCGGCACCGTGCGGAAGCGGGCCGGCGCGACGCACCGCAGGTTCCCCGCGGAGTCGCGGTCGCCCGCGCTCGAGACGAGCACGACGTCGCCCGCGCCCAGGTCCGCCGGCAGGCGCGGGTCGAGCGGCTGGCCGTTGCGGGTGACCGGGCCGCAGCCCTCCGCCCAGGCGAACAGGTCGCCGCGGTGGTCGGGATAGGCGAAGGCGAACACGACGCCGAGCCGCGGCTGCCGGTCGACGAGCAGCGCGATCGAGACCGCGCTGCCCCGCCGTCCCTTCAGGTAGTCGCGCGTGCCGTCGTTCGGGTCCACGAGCCAGACCGGGCGACCGGCCTCGCCCTCGACGCGGCCCGTCTCCTCGCCGAGGTAGCCCCAGCCCGGGAAGGCGGCGAGGAGCCGGGCCCGGATGAGGCGTTCGGCCTCGGTGTCGGCATCCGCCTTGTCTCCGCCGCCCCGCGGCCCCCCGGACCGGTGGAGGTCGGCGCGCAGGAGGTCGCCGGCGTCGCGCGCGGCGGAGACGGCGAGATCGAGAGCGGGGCGGAGCCAGTCGGTCATCGCGTGGGGATTCTCGTACGGGACCGGCCCGGCGTCCACGCCGGGGCGCGAGCGGGGCGCGGCCGACGACGAGCGGAGCGCCCCTCAGGCGCGACGGCGCGTGGGCGCGACGCCTCGGCGACGCCGGTCCCTCCGGTCGAGGACCTCGGCGCTCGTCCGGAGCTCGCCGCTGTCCTCTTCCTTGATGCCGTACGCGAGGCCGATCTCGTCGACGTCGCTCTGGTCGGGCGTCGGCGTGCTGCCCCCGGGCGTCTCCTCCCCGACATACTCGTTGCGGAGGCTGTCGTCGTCGGGATCGCCGACGAGGAGCTTGCGGCCCTCGCCGGGCAACGCGCGGTCAGCCGACCGCGCGGGCACGGCGTTCGGCACGACGCCGGTGCGGAGGGCGGCGACCGCCACCGCCGTCGGCGAGGGATCGTGGCGCTCCGGCGCCTCGACGACGCGCCTCGCGGTCCGCGCGCTCGAGCGCGCCTTCGTTCGCCGGCCGCCGCTCGCGGCCCGCGGGGTCCGAGCGGGTCGCGGGCTCCGCTTCGCCATGGACCGTCGCGCTCCTTCTGGCGTGACGGTGCGCCTCCGGACGGGCGGCCGTCAAGCCCTTTCGGAAGGCCGCGCGGACGGCGACTCCTCCGGCGTGACCCGCGCGAGGCCGCAGCGCCGGAACACGCCGCCTCGTCGTGTCGCCGCGCGGGCACGGCGCGGCAAGCGGACGAGCGGACGTCGCGTGGTGGTACGGCGCCGCAGCCGGCTCTAGTCGAGTCGGCTGCCGGCCCGGTAGAGGCTCTTGCGCAGCTGCTCCACGAGCTCGCGATCGAACCGGTGGTGCCCGCCGAGAGTGACCTGGCAGGGCAGCCGTCCCTCGCGCGCCCAGCGCGTCACCGTGTTCGGCGACACGCCGAGCAGCTTCGAAACCTCGGACCGGGTCAGGAACTGCGTCCCGACCGCTTCGGAAGTGGGCGCCTCGAGTAGGTTCTTCACGGAAGCCAAGGTTACTTGGTGCGTTTGGGACGGATAAATGGATCAGATGGTTCAACTTCCATAGACCCTGGGGTCCTCGGCACGTCTCCGCCGGAAGGCACGGAAGCGGCGGCGCCGAAAAGGGGAACGGCCCGCGCCCCGGGGGGCGCGGGCCGTTCTGCCGGCGTGCGGTCTAGAACGTGTAGGTCAGGCCGACGCGGAAGATGTCGGCGTCGTAGCTCGGGATGCGGGCGCCGAGGAAGAACCAGCGGTTCGATCCGGGATCCACGCGGCCCATGTACGGCGTCATCAGGTCCGTCTGCCAGTCCGTGTTGTCGTACTTCTGCTTCCAGTAGAGGACGCTCGCCGTGAAGTTCTTGTTGAGGTGATAGGCGAGGCGCAGCTTGGCCATCGTGAACTTCTTCACGACGGTCGGGAAGCGGTCGAAGGTGAACGCGGTGAAGCCCGCCAGCGGCGGCACGTTGGCCGGGAAGACGCCGTTGGCCTCGTTCAGGCCGCCGATCGGCGAGCCGGCCTGGGCGAAGTCGTACAGGGAGTCGCTGCGGGGCTTCGTGTAGTCGAACGTCGCGGCGAAGTCGAGCTTCTCCGGCACCAGGTTCCAGTCGAGACCGGCGCGGAACGTGTCGACCTTGTCCGTCGTCGCGTTGCCCCACAGGTTCGCCGGGTCGTACGGCGGGCTCGCCCCGCGAGGGATGTAGGCGGCGGCCATGTCGAAGAAGTACTTCTCGTACACGTACCCGGCCATGAGGCTCACGCGCTCGCTCGGGGTGTAGCTCAGGTCGACGCCGACGGTGTCGAAGGACTGGTCGAGGAGCCCGGTCACCGACTCGGCGAACTCGTTCGACGTCTTGGCTCCGTTGACGCTGATCGCGAGCTTCGGGGTCGGGGTGAACGTCACGAGGCCGCTCAGGTTGTGACGGGTGCGCTCGACGATGTCCGTCTGCGTCGCGCCCTGCCACGTCGGCTGGATCGCCTCGTCGTTCTCCTCGCCCGGCTTGCGGTCGAGGGCCGTCCAGGCCGCGTGGACCTGGAAGAGGGGGCTCGACCAGTCGCCGGTGAGGGTGAAGACGTCGTCCTCGACGTCGGCGTACTCGCGGATGTCGTAGGTCCGCTTGTCGACGCCGTAGCTCGCGCCGAAGCGCAGGCCCCGGACCGGGGTCACGTGGACCTCGCCGCGCAGCGACTCGATGCTCCAGCCCTCGTGCTCGCGGGTGAACCCGGCCGCGCTGTAGGAGGCGCCGACGTCGCCCCGGACGGTGCTCGTGAAGTGGTAGTCCTCGGTCTTGTCGTCGAGCTCGAACTTGCGCCACGAGACGAGGTAGCCGAGCCAGGGCACCGGGTCGCCGGTGAAGCGGACGTTGCCCATGAACGTGTCCATCTTCGCCTCGACGCTCGAGTAGGGCGGCGTGAGGGTGAAGTTCGCGTTCACCGGCTGCTGCCCCAGGTCGGGGTTCGTCGAGAGCTCGCGAAGCACGGTGTCCATCTTCATCTGGCCCGAGGAGAGCGAGGCGGTGACCTTGTGGTGCGCGGGCAGCGTCACGCCGGCCGTGCCGTCGACCTGGTAGGCCTTGTTGTCGGGCGGCATCCAGAGCCGGAAGAGCGTCGCGTCGTTGTAGACCGTGCGGGCCGTCGGGAAGCCCGGGTTCTTGAGCGCGAGCCGCTCGGGGTTCTCGACCTCCACGTACTTGAACTCGTTCGTGAACTCGCTGAAATCCGCGTTCACCGCGACGAAGAAGCGGCCCTTGGCGTACTCGCCGCCGAAGCGGAAGTTGTCGGTCGTGTACTCGATGGGCGACGCCACCTCGTAGTCCGGCCCGCCGTAGAAGGTCGTGTTCTTGTTGCCGCTCCGGGTCTCGCGCGAGTAGCCGGCGCTGAACGTCAGCGCCTTGCCCACCGGGACCTCGATCGCCGCCTTGCCGGTCTTGCGGACGTAGCGCAGGTCGAACGGCGTGAGGCCCTCGTTGACGTAGTCGCCGACCGCGAAGAAGTTCTTGACGGTCGGGTTGCCCGGCGCAGAGCCGACGCCCGCGGGGTTCGTCGCGGTCGGGGTCACCCACGGCGTGTAGACGTTCTGCAACGCGAGCTGCATGTCGTCGGGCGCGGCGAAGTATCCGGTGTTGCCGCGGGCGCTGTAGGTGAACGGCGACCGGGCCGTGTTCGACTGCCAGTTCGGGTTCTGGTCCCAGCTCAGGCCGAGCTGGAAGCCGCCCTTCTTCCCGAAGCCGGCGCCGAGGAACATGTCGTCGTAGCCGACGTCGATGCCCTTGAAGTCGAACGAGTAGGCCTCGTTCTCCCAGCCGTAGGCGGCGCAGGGGACGAGGAAGCCCTTCGGGATCTCCTCGTACTGCTCGAGCTTCGAGGAGTCGCCCTGGGCGCTGTTCGCCTGCCCGGCGACGGTGATGGTCCCCTTCATGCCCTTCGTGAAGCAGTTCTTCTCCTCTTCCGGCCCCCACTGAGCGCGGGCGGGAAGGGCGGCGGCGAACGTCAGGGCGGCGGCGAGCGCCGCGAGGCGAGCGGTGTTCTTCATGGTCATGGTCGTTCTCCTCGCCTTACCTGAAGAACCGGTTGCCCGACGGGTGGACCGACCCGTGGATCGTCGGGTGGCAGTGCATGCAGCCCTGGTTGAAGGCGTAGCGCGACTGCGCGGGGTACGCCGGGCCGGGGTGCGAGGAGGTCTGGTGGCACTGCTGGCAGAGCAGCGGCTGCTTCACCTTGAGCATCTTCTCGTTGATCGAGCCGTGCGCGTCGTGGCAGTTGAGGCAGTTCTCGCGGACGGGGGCGTGCTCCCAGAGGAAGGGCCCGCGCTTCTCCGCGTGGCAGCTGTAGCAGTTCTGGTTGACCGAGGTCTGCAGCAGCATCTTGTCGTTCGGGGTGCCGTGCGGGTTGTGGCAGCTCGTGCACTGCATCTTGCTCTCGCGCATCGGCATGTGGCCGGGGCGGATGAGCTGGGCCTTCTTCTGCAGGTGGCAGCTCGTGCACAGCTTCATCTGCGGCTGCTTGAGCATCGCCTTTTCGACCGCGGCGCCCGGCTTCGGGTGCACCGAGTGGCAGGCGGTGCAGGCGATCTGGCGGCTGTCGTGCGAGGAGCCCATCCAGTGCTTCTGGCCGGCCTTGTTGTGGCACTCCATGCACGTCTCGGACGACGCGCGGGCGCTGAGCGTGGCGAACACCTTGATCTTCGCCTTGTCTCCACCCGCCTCCGCGTGCGCCTTGCCCGGGCCATGGCAGCCCTCGCAGCCGAGGGCGCTCGCCATGTGGGGAGTCGTCTTGAACGCCTTCACCTGGTCTTCGTGGCACTGGACGCACGTGTCCATGCCCGCGTACTCGGCCGTGGCGGCCGGCTGGGCGGCCGCGGCGGGGGCGGCGCTCGTCTGCGCACTCCCGGCGCTGGCGAGGCCCAGCGATAGCGCCAGCCCGACGACGGCCGGCACGGTCCAGCTTCTGATACCCATTCAGTCCTCCTGTGGCGTGCGGCTCACGGGTGTGAAGGATGAGGAAGTCGATGCGCGAAAGAGGTCGCGGCGGGCTGCTCCACTAGCGTCCGCTCAAAGCGATGGTGCCCGCCCAGCGTCACATGGCACGGCAGGCGGCCCTCGCGAGCCCAGCGGGTCACCGTGTTGGGCGACACGCCGAGCATCTTCGAGACGTCGGAGCGGGCCAGGAACTCCGTCCTGGCCGGTGGTTCGGGCTGAGCCGTTCTTCGGACGTTTTTCACGGCCGCTAGATTACTTGGTGGCTTTGGTTGAAATTAATAGATCAGATGCTTCGGGGATCTGAGAAGTACTAGATCATTTGCTCAACCCGTTTGTTTGCATCCCTTTGCAGGGCACCGTTCGCTGCAAACGCGCCTGACGGCCGGTCCCACGGATGCAATCGGGACCCTTGGAACCCCCGATACGAGCAAAACGAAACGGCCCGCGCCCCGAGGCGCGGCGTCGTGGCGACGGCTCGGCGACCTTAGAAGAGGTAGAAGAGCCGGAGGAAGACCGTCTGTCCTTGTACGGCCGGACGGCGTGGCCGTCGTGATGCTGCCGAGCCAGTCGATCCGGGCGTTGTCCGTCTGCGCGCCGAGGTCGCTCCGGGGCAGGGTCTGCGGGCCCGCGGAGTTGATCGTCGCGAAGTCCTGGACGTCGAACTTCTCGTACCAGTAGGACGCGCCGATCCCCAGCTTCTTCGAGACGGAGTACGTGAGGTCGATCGTGGCGCGCTGCCACTTGTCCGTCACGTTGGGGAAGGCCACGAAGGTCTTCGCCGCCGTCAGCGAGGCGATGCGGGGGCCGCCGTGGGCGTACGACTGATCCGAGTCCATGAGGTCGTAGCTGGCGCGCAGGTCGGTCTTGTCGATCGCCTTCGCCAGATTCAGGTAGGCCGTGAACGTGTTGACCTTCTCGTCGTGGGCGATCGACCAGTTGCGGCTCGGGTCCGTCCACGTCGGGTCCGGCGCCGGGTTGGCGTTGCGCGACTGCTGGAACGCGCTGTACGTCTCGCGGCCGTAGTCGACACCCGCGCTCACCTTCGCGTTCGGCGCGAAGTTCACGCCGGCGGTCCAGCCGGTGTTCTCGTTGTCGAGAAGCCCGAACTCCAGCTCGGCGTCGGCGCCCTCGTAGTCGTCCTTGCCGTGGAAGAGGGTGAAGTTCACGCCGAACGAGGAGACCGGATTGACGTCGGCCATCACGGTGACCCGATCGCGGTCACGGTTCGCCTCGTCGTAGAAGCGGGCGTTCGGCTGCATCGCCATCTCGGCGAGGATCTCCTCGTTGAATCCGATCGTGCGCCGCTTCGTCTTCTCGTACTGCGCGCGCAGGGTCAGCCACTGCGTGCCCACGAGGTCGTACGAGATCCGGGCCGTGTCGTCCTTCCAGCCCTGCGTCGTCCGGATGCCGTGCTCGAACTGGTCGAGCACGTAGCCGGCGCGCAGCGTGCCGTAGGGGAGGCCGGTGAAGGCCGCGACGAGATCGAGGGTGTTCCGGTTGGTCGAGAACGGCTCGCTGATGCCACCCGTCTCCTCGGGCACCGCGTCGAACCGCACGTGCTCCACGCCGTGGAACGGCTGCGTGAAGTCGCTGCGGCTGTTGAAGCGGTAGCGCGCGGTCAGGTCAGGTTCCGGATCGCCCGGGACGAGACGTTGGCCGTGCCGGTCGCGTAGTTCACGCGCATCTGCGCGCTGTCGCGGGGGCAGGCTGGCGAGCCCGGGGAACGCGGCCCACGTCGCGGCGTTGTTGATCGAGGAGTTCGTCGTCCACGCGATCAGGGAGGCGTCCTGGTGGTTGGCGCCCATCGAGAAGCTGTTGGCCGTGGTGCGGCCGGGCAGCTTGACCATGCCCATCCAGTTGACGGTGTCGAGGGTGTTGCTCGGGGCGCCGGCCATGCGGCCGTACGCCGGGCCGTTGCCGTTCGTGTAGCCGCTCGGGTCGTAGCAGGTGCCCGGCGCCTGTCCGGCGATGCCGGTCCGGCAGAAATCGGTCGCCCGCATCGGGTTGTCGAAGGTGAACGAGTCGATGCCCTGGTTGAACTTCGCGTGCTCGTAGCCCACGTGGAACATGCCCTGGTGGCTCGCCCACTCCGCGGCCGCGTGGATCTCGGTCTCGCGGTTGTCGATCACGAGCGGCAGCTCGGAGGCGTTGTTGAACGCGAACGCGGCGCCCCACGGCATGTTGCCGCTGCGCTTGTAGCTCGTCACGCCGACGATGAAGTCCAGGTTGTTCGTGGCCGAGATGCGCAGCTCGCCGCCGATCGTGTCGCGGCGGGACTGCAGGTCGATGCCCTGCGCGATCGAGTTGTAGGCGGAGCCGGCGATGAGCCCGGCCGCGTTCTGCGGCACGCCGATCGCCCTGCCGTTCTGCACGTTCGTCCGGATCGTGGAGTCGAGCGAGCAGTTTCCGGCCGTGCAGTTGTACGGCGACTTCGAGTAGTACGCGTAGTTGAGCGGCGTCTGGTCGAAGTAGCCCGTGAACTTCACCCGGCTGGAGCTGAAGCTCAGCTCGTAGTGGCCGTCACGGTAGCCGATGTTCTTGGCGAACGCGTCGAGGGTCCACTTCGACGTCTCCTTGGACCACGAGAAGTTCGCGTTCACGCCGTCGCGGAGGTCGCGGTAGCGCTCGTAGCGCGCCTCGTCGCCGTCCGTCGAGGTGAAGCGGCCGCCGATGTCGATCTGGCCGCTCGAGGATCCCGTCTCCGGCTGCGGCTTCTCCTGCGCGCCCGCGAGGTTCGCGGAGGCGAGCAAGAGCGCTGCAGCTCCAATCATCAGTCTGTTGCGCATCGCTATCCTCCCCACCTACCGCAGGAACGCCTTGCCCGACGGGGCATTCGAACCGTGAACCTGCTGGTGACACACGACACACGAGCGGCCGTAGATCTTGTTGCCGTTCGTGGAGTTGTTCAGCAGGTAGCCCTCGTAGACCGTGGGAGGGTGGCGGGAGGTGACGTGGCAGCGCTGGCACAGGAAGGGCTGCTTCGCGACCAGCATCCGCTCGTTGTTCGAGCCGTGCGGGTCGTGGCAGGTGCTGCAGTTCTCGACGACGGGAGCGTGCTCCCACAGCATCGGGCCCCGCTTCTCGGCGTGGCAGCTGACGCAGGACTCGCTGACCGAGCCGCCGACCTTCAGCAGCTTGACGTTCTGCGAGCCGTGCACGTTGTGGCACGACGAGCACGAGAGCTTGCCCTCGCGAACGGGCATGTGCGCGAACTTGAGCTGCTTGTTGACGATCGTGCGGTGGCACTGGGCGCACAGCGCCGTCTCGTCCGCGGCCTTGAGCTGCTTCTCGCCGCCGGCCTTGTGGATGCTGTGGCAGCTCGTGCAGCCGACGTTGCGCTGGTCGTGCTGGCTGCCGGCCCAGAACGTGTGCTCCGTGCGGAAGTGGCAGCTCACGCAGCTCTCGCTGACGTCGCGCGGCGACATCGCCGAGAACCGCTTGATCTTCGTCTTGTCACCGCCGGCCTCGGCGTGGTCCTTGCCCGGGCCGTGGCAGCCCTCGCAGCCCATCGTCGCCTTGGTGTCGGCGTGGCACGCCTGGCAGCCCTTGGGCGACGTGGGCGTGCCGGCGCGGAACGAGTGCGAGTGCGCGCCCTTCGTGAGGGCCGCGCTCATGTCCTGGTGGCACCCGAGGCAGGTCTCGCTGCCGGCGTAGGCGCCGTGCGGCGCGCCGACGGTGATCGGAGGCTTGGCGGCCTCCTGTGCCGGGGCCGCGGCGGTGCTCCCGGTCAGCGCGAGGCATCCGATCGCCGCGACCGCGACGACCAGACCCCAGCGGACCAGGGTCGTCCTGAATGAGTTCATGGTTTGCTCCATTTGGGTCCTGGCGCAGACCCCAGCAGGTTGCTCGATGTTGCGCGGTCGGTCGTGCGACGCAGACGCCATGGTCGATGGTTAGGAAGAAGCGAGAGGCGACCCGTCCGTCGTCGCGAACGTCCGGCGCAGGCGGACCCGCCCGGCCTCCGGGCTAGCCGACACGGCCACCGCCTCGGGTGAGGTCCTTCTGCAGTTGCTCGACGACGGCGCGCTCGAACCGGTGGTGCCCGCCGAGCGTGACGTGGCAGGGCAACCGGCCCTCGCGCGCCCAGCGGGTCACGGTGTTCGGCGACACACCGAGGAGCCGGGACACTTCCGAGCGGCTCAGGAAGTCCGTGGTGGGTTCATCCGGGGGAGTCGAGCCGACCGCGCGTTTCACGTCGCGCAGGGTAGCGAAAAGCCGCCATGCCCCAAATGGACCGGATGCGTCAGACATAAACCATTGGTGCCATTGGACGGAAAGAACGCCGCCGACATCGATGGTGAGTTTTTCAGCGGAGGGAGTCGGTCGGGGAAGAGATCCTCAACGATCGTCCCGGGTTGTCGCGAGGTGGGCCGAAGTGCCGCGCTTGGTCGTAGCTCGGTCGCGGTGCGGTGTCACACGCGGCACGTTCCGAAGCGCCCGGGAGTTTCATGCGGAACCGACGCGGGGCGCAGGTGAGTTCGAAGCACCAGGCTCTCGGCGTCCGCGCGTTGAAGTCCGCTACACCGGGACTGCGGCCGAGCGGCCGCTCTCCGATGAATCCTTCAACGATAGGGTGCTCACTCTACGTTTTTCGATTACCCTCGAAGGAGGCCGGTCCGCGACGCGTGGTGCAAAGGAACCAGCGTTTCGACGCCGTCGTCCCTTGCGCCGCGGGAGGGCCGGAACGAGAATGAACCCGTTCAGACGGGAGGGGCCGCGTCGTCCGGGCGTGGCCGTCCGACCGCAGGAGGATCCATGATGCGTCGCATTCTGTTCGTGGCCGCGGCCGTGCTCGCCCTGGCCCATGCCGGAAACGCGATGGCCGCCGACGCGGCCGCGGGCAAGGCCCTGATGTCGTCCGCCAAGCCCGCCTGCACGGCCTGCCACACCGACGTGAAGAACCCGCTCGCCAAGACCGGCGCCGACAACACGGCCGACGAGTTGAAGGCCTGGGTCCGCACGCCGAAGGACATGATCACGAAGAAGGGCAAGAAGGGCATGATGCCCGCCTACGGCCCGGACAAGATCACCGACGCCGACCTCGAGAACCTGGTGGCCTACCTGGCCACGATGAAGTAGGCCTTTCCCGCCGCCGGCCCCGGGAGGTCTCCGCCATGAAACACACCCTCGAACGCACGCTCCTCCTGGGGTCGGCCCTGCTCCTCCTGGCCGCCCCGCGGGCCGCCCGCGCCCAGGAGTGCCTCGACTGCCACGGCGACAAGGGCAACGCCGTCTCCTTCCGCAGCGGCGAGAGCCGCGACGTGACCGTCGACCGCAAGGCCTGGGAGGAGTCGGTCCACGGGTCGATGGGCGTCGCCTGCACCGACTGCCACTCCGAGATCAAGGAGTACCCGCACCCGGAGCTCGCCGACAAGACCTCGCGCGACCTCACCCTGCGGCTCTACACCTCCTGCCAGCAGTGCCACGAGGACCAGTTCAAGAAGACGCTCGACAGCGTCCACCAGCGGGCCCTCGCCGCCGGGAACAAGAAGGCCGCGGTCTGCGCGGACTGCCACGACCCGCACACGCAGAAGAAGATCACGGACGACGCCGGGCACCTGCTGCCCGAGGGCCGGGTCGCGATCCCCAGGACGTGCGACCGCTGCCACGACGCGATCTACAAGCAGTACCGCGAGAGCGTGCACGGCAACGCCCTCGTCCACGGCAACCCGGACGTGCCGACCTGCATCGACTGCCACGGGGTGCACAACATCGCCGACCCGACGACGGCGCAGTTCCGCCTCGCCTCGCCCCGCATGTGCGCCGACTGCCACACCGACGCGAAGCGCATGGGCAAGTACAAGCTCTCGACGCAGGTCCTCCGGACCTACGTCGCCGACTTCCACGGGTCGACGGTCACGCTCTTCCAGCGCCGCCACCCGGACCAGCTGACGAACAAGCCGGTGTGCTACGACTGCCACGGCATCCACGACATCGCGAGCAAGAGCGACCCGAAGAAGGGCCTCCAGGTGAAGGGGAACCTGCTCCACACCTGCCAGAAGTGCCACCCCGACGCGAGCACGAACTTCCCGGACGCGTGGCTCAGCCACTACATCCCGACGAAGGACCGCACCCCGCTCGTCTACTGGTCCCGGGTGGCCTACAACTTCCTCATCCCCGGCGTCGTCGGCGGGATGGTCCTCTTCGTGGGGACCGACTTCCTGCGCCGCGTGATCGACCGCCGCCGCAAGCACCACGGGAACACCCACGCATGAGCTCTCCCCACGACCCGTTCGCTCCGCCCGCGCCGACCTACGAGCGATTCTCCCGCTCGGACCGCGCCCAGCACCTCGTCATGCTCCTGTCGTTCCTGGTGCTGACGGTCACCGGCCTGCCCCAGAAGTTCATCCTCCTCGACAACCGCTTCCTCGATCAGCTGATCGACGCGATGGGCGGGATCGAGACGGTCCGGATCATTCACCGGATCGCCGCGCTGGCTCTCATGGTCGTCACCGCCTATCACCTCCTGGACGTGGCGCACCGGGTGCTCGTCCGCCGCGTGCCTCTCCTGATGCTCCCCCGCTACCAGGACGTGGTCGACGCCCTCCAGGCCGTGCGCTACAACCTCGGCCTCGCCAAGGCGCGGCCGCGGATGGACCGGTACACGTGGGAGGAGAAGGTCGAGTACTGGTCGCTCATCTGGGGCACGATCGTCATGATCGGCACCGGCTTCATGCTGTGGAACCCCGTGGCGACCGCGCGGTTCCTGCCCGGCGAGTTCATCCCCGCCGCCCAGGTCGTGCACGGCGGCGAGGCGCTCCTCGCGATCCTCGCCGTGCTCGTCTGGCACTTCTACTCGGTGCACCTGCGGCACTTCAACCGGAGCATGTTCACCGGGCGGATGAGCGAGCACGAGATGGAGGAGGAGCACCCGCTCGAGCTCGAGCGGATTCGCTCGGGGTCCCGGCTCGAGCCCGACCCGGCCGCGATCGAGCGCCGCTCGCGCGTGTTCATGCCCGTCGCGGCGATCGTCGGCCTGCTGCTGCTCGTCGGGCTCTACTGGTTCGTCACCTTCGAGCAGACGGCGATCACGACCCTGCCGCCGAAGTGACGCGGGGCCAGGAACGGCCTCGGGGGGAACGACCGCCCGGCGAGGGTGGGGCGTCACGACTCCGGCCTTTTCGGCTCGACTGTAAGCGGAGAGGATCAGGAACGGAGAGGCCGGCTCTCCGGAGGGGCGCGACCGCCGGCGTTCCGGCCGATCTCGACCTGGATCCGAACGAGTCGAGATCGGCCGGAGCCTACCTGTAGCTGAAGATCATCGAGTAGACGATCCAGAGCGTGATGAAGGTGCCCACGCCGAGGGCCGTCCACGCGAAGGCCCGGATCGCGCGGATCACCACGGGCTGGTAGGGCTCGACGAGGTAGTCCCCCAGCTTCCCCGCCTTCACGAGCTCCTCGTACTCGGCCGGCTTGTCGCGCTTGAACTCCGCGACCGGCATCCGGCCCGTGAACACCACCGTGTCCATCGGGAACTTCTCCGGCCGCAGGTGGGTGTTGAAGAAGTGCACCGTGAAGATGAAGCCGGTGGCGAGCAGCGCCTCGTCGCTGTGGACGATCGTCGCCACGTTGATGAACCAGCCGGGGAAGATGCGGGTGAAGAAGACCGGGAACCACAGCATCAGGCCGGTCGAGCCGATCACGAAGATGCCCCAGAAGACCGCGAAGTAGTCGAACTTCTCCCAGTAGGTCCACCGGCCGTACTGCGGCCGCGGCCCCCGGCCGACGAACCACTTCAGCGAGCCGACGAAGTCCGCGAGGTCCTTCCGCGTGAAGAGCATCGAGCCCGGGCCGAAGATCATCCGCAGGAACGAGCCCCCGTGCTCCTCGCGGCGCAGGCGGTTGAGGTCCCACAGGTGGACCGCGAACAGCGCGAACATGAGCGTCGCGGCCGCGCGGTGGATGAACCCGGCGGACTCGAAGCCGCCGAGCCGCCGCGAGAGGAACGCGGCCCAGCTCGTGTAGGAGAACTTCAGGGTCATGCCGGTGAGCGCCAGCGAGATGAAGCTGACGATCATCAGCGCGTGGAGACCCCGGTTGAGGCGGGTGAACCGCTGGAACTGCAGGGCCCGCGCCTTGACGCTTCCTTCCATGCCGCTAGTCCTTCTTCCCTTCCGGCGAGCCGCCCTCGCCCTCCTCCGCCGCCAGGGCCCGCTCCTCGGCCTCCTCCGCCTCCCGCAGCTCCCGGCGCATCTGGAGCGCCCGGGGCAGCCAGAGCAGCGTGTGCGCGCCGCCGACGAGGAACGTGCCGACGAGCAGCGACGTCATGCCCCAGAAGGTCCAGAAGAGCCAGGGGTACTTCTTCGGGTCGTGGTGGGTCGCGTGGCTGAGGTAGCCCGCGAACCGCCGCGTCGCGCCGGGGTGGCACTTCTGGCAGGTCTGGGCCACGTTCTCCCGCGACAGGTGCGAGCGCGGGTCGCTCACCCGCTGGATGTCGTGGGCGCCGTGGCAGTCGTAGCACTTCGCCGTCTTCGTGTAGCCGAGCTGGCTGACCTTGCCGTGGTAGGTGTCGAAGTAGGTCTTCGCGATCTCGCCGTGGCAGCGGCCGCACTTCTGCATGATGTCGAGCTTGAAGCCCTCGGCGTCGGCCCGCTTGATCGTGTGCGCGCTGTGGCAGTCGTTGCAGACCGGCAGCTCCTTGTCGGTCTTCCCGGCCAGCGTGTGGTGGATGCTCTCCTCGAACTGCTCCTGGATGCCGTGGTGACACGCGCCGCAGGTGGCCGGCACGTTCGCCCGGTTGACGCTCGACAGCGGGTCCGTCCGCGGCAGGACGCCGTGAGCGGTGTGGCAGCTCGTGCAGGTCGCGGTGACGGTGAGGCCGCTCTTCAGCAGGCCCTTGCCGTGGATGCTCTCGGTGTACGACTCGATGATCGCGTGCTGCGGCCCCTGGTAGCGCACCGCCGCCTTCTGGCCCTCGCGGTGGCACCGGCCGCACAGCTGCGGCACGTTCGTCGCGAACGTCGGCGAGGACGAGCTCAGCCGGCCGACGATCCCGTGCGTCCCGTGGCACTCCTTGCAGGACGGCGCGTTCGGGTCCCCGTCGAGGAGGAGCTTCCCGTGGCGGGAACGCGCGAACTGCTGGGCGAGCTCCGTGTGGCACGAGCCGCAGTCGACCTTCTGCGTGATCGTCTCGCAGGCCCGCGCCCGCGAGGCGTTGACCCCGGAGTGGCACTGGGAGCAGGCGACCTTGGCGTGGCGTGAGGCCTGCACCTCCGCCGCGTTCACGTA
>JAXLRD010000034.1:0-78360 GCA_046331285.1 Vicinamibacteria bacterium | reverse complement strand
CGGCGGGCCGAGCGCGCGGCGCGCGAGGTGGAGCTGCGCCTGCGCGAGACGCAGGCCGCGCTCGCCGAGGCCCGCGCGATCGAGGCGAAGGCCGAAGGCGCCCGCGACGCCGGGTCGCTGCCCGGCGCGGGACGCCGCGCGGGCGAGCCGGCGGGCGACGGCCCGGGCGGCCCGCGGCACTACCTCACGGGGCGCGGGCTCTCGGTTCTCGTCGGCCGCGGCGCCCGCGAGAACCACCACCTGACGTTCCGCGTGGCCCGGCCCGAGGACCTCTGGCTCCACGCGCGCGACGCGCCGGGCGCGCACGTCGTCCTGCGCGACCCCGAGGGCCGGGCCGGCGCCGAGGACCTGCGGGAGGCGGCGGAGGTCGCGGCCTTCTTCAGCGACTCGCGCGAGAGCGCGCTCGTCGACGTGCACGTCACGCGCCGCAAGCACGTGCGCCCGGGCCGGGGCGGGCCGGGCCGCGTGTTCGTGTCGCACTCCGACACGCTGCGCGTGGCGCCGCGCGACCCCGAGGGCCGCCTGCGCCGCCGGTGAGCGCGCCGGCTTCGCGGGTATGATCGGCGGACGATGAAGCGAGCAGTGGACTTCGCCGCGCGTGCGGTCGCGACGGCTTTCGGCAGCGGGTACTCGCCCTTCGCCCCGGGCACCGCCGGCTCGGCCGTCGGCGTCCTCCTCTTCTGGCCGCTCTCGCGGGCGAGCTGGCCGTGGCAGGCCGTCGCGATCCTCGCGGTGTTCGGCCTCGGCGTCGCCGCGGCCGGACACGTGGCGCGCAGCATCGGGATCGAGGACCCCGGCCTCGTGGTCGTGGACGAGGTCGCCGGGCAGTGGATCACGCTCGCCGCCCTCCCGTTCACGCCGGCCGTCGCCCTCGCCGGGTTCTTCCTCTTTCGCCTGATGGACGTGGTGAAGCCCTGGCCCGCCCGCGACCTCGAGAGGCTCCACGGCGGCTGGGGCATCATGCTCGACGACGTCGCGGCGGGGGTCATGGCCCACCTGGCCCTCCGGGCCGGGCTCGCTCTGTGGCCCGTCGCCTGAGGCGCGGATGAAGGCGGAGCTCCTCGCGGTCGGCAGCGAGCTCCTCGGTCCGCTGCGGGCCGAGACGAACTCCCTGTGGCTCACCGAGCGGCTGCTCGACGCCGGCATCGAGGTGACGGCGCGCACGACCCTCGCCGACGACCGGGGGCTCATCGAGTCGGCGTTCCGCTCCGCGCTCGCCCGCGCCGACGTCGTCGTCGCGACCGGCGGGCTCGGGCCGACCGCGGACGACCTGACGCGGGAGGGCGCGGCCGCCGCGCTCGGCCGGGCGCTCCGGCGCGACGAGGCGATCCTCGAGGCCCTCCGCGAGCGCTTCGCGCGCTTCCAGAGGCCGATGGCCCCCACGAACGCGCAGCAGGCGGACGTCATCGACGGCGCGGAAGCGCTGCCGAACGCGCGGGGCACGGCGCCGGGCCAGATCGTCGAGGCGGATGGCCGCGTGCTCGTGCTCCTGCCGGGGCCGCCCGGCGAGATGAAGCCGATGTTCGACGAGCAGGTGCTGCCGCGCCTTCGCGAGAAGGCCGGCGTGTCCCGCGTCGTGCGCCGCCGCGTCCTGAAGATCGCGGCGATGGGCGAGAGCGAGGTCGACCAGCGCGCGGCCCCCGTCTACGCGCGGTTCGAGAACCCGAAGACGACGATCCTCGGCGCGGCCGGCCAGGTGGAGCTGCACCTCGTGGCGCACGGCGACGACGAGGCGGACGCCGAGCGCCGCATCGAGACTCTCGCGGTGGAGCTGCGCGCGGCGCTGCCGGGCCGCTTCTTCAGCGAGGACGGGCGCGAGCTGCCCGAGGTGGTCGTCGCCCTCCTCCGCGAGCGGGGGCAGAGGATCGGGCTCGCCGAGTCCTGCACGGGCGGGCTCCTCGCGTCCCGGCTGACGGGCGTCCCGGGCGCGAGCCTCGTGCTGGAGCGCGGGTTCGTGACCTACGCGAACCGGGCGAAGGTCGAGGCGCTCGGCGTCGACGAGGCGCTCCTCGCGCGCCACGGGGCCGTGTCCGAGGAGGTGGCCGCGGCGATGGCCGCCGGCGCGCGCCGCGTCGCGGGCGCGGACGTCGGCGTCGCCATCACGGGGATCGCCGGCCCGGACGGCGGCACGCCCGAGAAGCCCGTGGGCCTCGTCTTCGTCGCGATCGACGGCGCGGCGGGCACGCGCGTGCGGCGGTCGGTGCATCCCGGCGCCCGCGAGAGGGTGCGTCACCAGGCGACGCAGGTCGCGCTCGAGATGGTGCGGCGGGGGCTCCTCGGCCTCGAGCCCCTGTGAGCGGGGAGACCGTGCGGGCGTTCGTGGCGCTCGAGCTGCCGGAGGCGCTGCGCCGCGGGGTCGGCGAGCTGCAGGCGCGGCTGCGGCCCCGGCTCGGCTCCATCCGGCTCGTGCGGCCGGAGGGCGCGCACCTGACGCTGCGCTTCCTCGGCGACACCTCGCCGGCGCAGGTCGCCGCGCTCCGCGAGCCGCTCGCCCGCGCGGCGGGCGCGTGCCCGCCGTGCGCGCTGCGCGTGCGCGGGCTCGGCACGTTCCCGGAGAAGGGCAGCCCGCGCGTGCTGTGGCTCGGCCTCGAGCCGCCGGAGGCCGTCCTCGCGCTGCAGGCGGCCTGCGAGCGGGCCGCCGTCGCCGCGGGCTTCCCGCGGGAGGAGCGCGCCTTCGCGCCCCACCTCACCCTCGGCCGCTGGCGCGAGCGCGACCGGCGCCCGGAGCTGCCCCCGGCCGACCTCGGGGAGGCGCCCGTGCGCCGTCTCGTCCTCTTCCGCAGCGAGCTGCGGCCCGGGGGCTCGCGCTACACGCCGCTCGCGCGGTTCCCCCTCGGCGCGGCGATAGACTAGCGTCGGATGGCTCCCGTTCCCGCGGTCGCGGCCCTCGCGTACGTCATCGGCTCCGTCCCCTTCAGCTTCTGGGTGGCGCGGGCGTTCGGCGTCGTCGACGTGCGTCGCGTGGGCTCGGGCAACGTGGGCGCGACGAACGTCGCCCGCAGCGCCGGCAAGGGGGCCGGGCTCCTCGCGTTCCTGTGCGACGCGGGGAAGGGAGCGGCCGCGGTCGCGGCCGCCGCTCGTCTCGCCCGGGCGGCCCGAGGCGTCGGCGGCGGCGGCCGTGGCCGCGGTCGTCGGGCACATGTACCCGGTCTGGCTCGGCTTCGAGGGCGGCAAGGGCGTCGCGACCGGCCTCGGCGCCTTCGCGCCGCTCGTCCCCGCGGCCGCGCTCGCGTCGCTCGCCGCGTTCCTTCTCGCCGCGGGCCTGAGCCGCACCGTGTCGATCGGCTCGGTCGCCGGCGCGCTCACGCTGCCCGCGGCCGCCGCGGGCCCTCGCGGCCCCGGGCCGGTGGCGTGGGCGGCGGCCGCCACCGCCGCCCTCGTCCTCCTGCGGCACCGTTCGAACCTGCGGCGCGTCCTGCACGAGCGCGGCCCGCGCGGCGGCGGGGCGGGGAGTGAGGCCATGGGGGCGACGGTCGTCGGCGGCGGGGCCTGGGGCACCGCTCTCGCCAGCCACTGCCGCCGGGCGGAGCTGCCCGTGCGGTTCTGGGTCCGCGAGCCCGAGGTCAGCCCGAGGCGGTCAACGAGCGCCGCGAGAACGCAGCCTTCCTTCCCGGGGTCGAGGCGCGGGGAGCTGCGCGCCACACCGCGCCTCGACGAGGCCCTCGCCGACGCGGAGACGGTCCTCTTCGTGGTGCCCTCCGAGTACTGCCGCGGCGTCTACCGGGAGGCGCACGCCCTCGCCCCGGCCGGCGCCGTGTTCGTCTCGGCCACGAAGGGCCTCGAGATCGACACCCTGCAGCGGATGTCCGAGGTCGCGGAGGCCGAGGCGAAGGGGCGCTCCGTGGCCGTCCTCTCCGGGCCGTCGTTCGCGGCCGAGGTCGCGCGCGGGCTCCCGACGGCGGTCGTGGTCGCCTCGCGCGAGCACTTCGTCGCCCAGGCCGTCCAGAAGCCCCTCGCGACCCGCACGTTCCGCGTCTACTCGAGCGAGGACGTCGTCGGCGTGGAGCTGGCCGGGGCCCTCAAGAACGTGATCGCCATCGCGGCCGGCATCGTCGACGGCCTCGGCTACGGCCACAACACCGTCGCCGCCCTCATCACGCGCGGGCTCGCCGAGATCGCCCGCCTCGCGGCGGCGGAGGGC
This sequence comes from Vicinamibacteria bacterium, assembly GCA_046331285.1. Classification (GTDB taxonomy): domain Bacteria; phylum Acidobacteriota; class Vicinamibacteria; order Fen-336; family Fen-336; genus DATBSL01. Next base: position 74,219 of record JAXLRD010000034.1, on the reverse strand, counting down.
GCCCGGCCCGACACGATGGCCGGCCTCGCCGGCCTCGGCGACCTCGTCCTCACCTGCACCGGCGGCCTGTCGCGGAACCGCATGGTCGGCCAGCGCCTCGGCCGTGGCCAGCCGCTCGCGGAGGCGACGGCGGGAATCCACCCGGAGGGAATCCGCACGACGCTGGCCGCCTGCTCCCTCGCGGAGCGCCGCGGGATCGAGATGCCGATCGCGCGGCAGATGCGGGCGGTCATGTACGAGTCGAAGCCCGCGCGGGAGGCTCTCGACGAGCTGATGCTGCGCAGCCTCAAAAGGGAGTAAACTCTTCGAGCCGATCAGGGTCCAGGAAGCGCGACCAGAGCGGGCGGGAGCATGTACCGGCTCACTTATCAGGACGGCGACAGCCCGCGAACCTTCACGTTCGAGTCGGGCGAGGTGGTCATCGGGCGGGCGCCCGAGTGCCAGATCGTCCTGCGCGACGTCGGGATCTCGCGCAACCACGCGAAGCTCGTCGTGGGCGACGACCTCACGGTGCGCATCGTCGACCTCAAGTCGAAGAACGGCACCCAGGTGAACGGGGTGCCGATCGTAGAGGCCCCGCTCAAGGACGGGGACAAGGTCGTCCTCGGCAAGTTCGAGCTCCTGTTCGGCAAGGCCCTCGAGAGCAAGGTCGTCCTCGACGACGAGAAGCCTCTCCGAGGAGGCGGGGACCATCATCCGCTCGGTCGGCGAGCTGTCGAAGCTGCTCACCGATCTGCCGCCCGCCCCCGCCGAGGCCAAGAAGCCGGACGGGGACCTCCGGGACATCGAGCGGTCGAACCGCATCCTCAAGGTCCTCACCAAGGTCGCCGAGACCCTGATCGCGGTGCGTCCCGTGGAGGACGTCCTCCAGCAGGTCATGGACATCGTCTTCGAGCACATGCCGGCCGACCGCGGCTTCCTCATGCTGAACGAGGACGCGCCGGAGGACGAAGCTCATGCCGATGGTCGTCCACTACCACCGCAGCGGGCGGAGGCGAGGGCCGGATCACGGTGTCGAAGACGATCGCCGACCGCGTCGTGCACGACCGCGTCTCGATCCTCACGTCGGACGCGATGGTCGACCCGCGCTTCGGCGCGGGGGACTCGATCGATTCCACGGCATCCGCAGCGGTGTGCGCCCCGCTGTGGAACAAGGACGAGGTCATCGGGATCATCCACGTCGACTCCCCGATGCTCACCGCGAACTGCTTCACGGTCAACGACCTCGACCTGCTCACCGCCCTCGCGAACTACGCGGCGGTCGCGGTCGAGCAGGCGCAGCTCAACCAGAAGATCCTGGCCGAGGAGAAGAAGGAGAAGGCTCGGCCGCTTCCTCTCGCCCCGGGTCACGAACCGCATCCTCGCCGCCACCGACACCCACGGCGGCGGCGGCCTGGGCCTGCCCGAGGTGCGCGAGGTGACGGTGCTCTTCGCGGACATCGTCGGCTTCACGTCGATGTCCGAGACCATGAGCCCGTCGGCGATCTCGCTCCTCCTGAACGACTACCTGTCGCGGATGACCGAGGTCATCTTCCGCCACGAGGGCACCCTCGACAAGTACATCGGCGACGCGATCATCAACGTGTTCGGGCCCCGATCGGCATGCCCGACCACGCGCAGCGGGCGATCCGTACCGCGCTCGAGATGCAGGAGCGCCTCGCCGAGTGGAACGCCGAGCGGCGCGAGGGCCGGAGCTGCGGATCCGCATCGGCATCAACTCGGGCAAGGCCGTCGCCGGCGAGATTGGCAGCGTCAACAGAAGGAGTACACGGTGCTCGGCGACACCGTGAACATCGCGAAAGGCAAGCTCGAGAGCTCGGTGGCCAAGCCCGGCACCCCGTCGTGATCGGCGAGCACACCCACTCGATCGTCGGCCCTCGATTCGACTGCAAGGCTCGGCTCCTTCGGCCTCAAGGGCAAGACGCGCGAGGTGCAGGTGTTCGAGGTGGTCGGGATGGCCCGCGCCGAGGCCGGGGTGGACCCGCCGGTCCTGGGCGGGGCGTAGGGGCGATGCCGGCGCCGGCCGCCGCCGAGACCGCATCCTCTACTCGATCCTCGGGCTCCTGCTCGGCGTCGGCGTCCTCCCGCTGGTGTGGACCTCCTTCCAGCTCGTCGCCCGCAGCCGGGGTGATCGAGCAACCAGAAGGAGTGGCGAGCTCGACAAGGCCGGCTCATCTCGACCCAGATCGCGATCTACGTCGACAGCCTGCGCAAGCAGGTGTTCTCGATCGCCAGCACCTTCGCGATGGGCGGGTCCGCCGAGGTCGTTCGCCGACCCGGATCGCGCGGGTGAGGAGGACCGCTCGCTCGAGGCGTACCTGCGCGGCCGCACCATCAGCTTCGTCTTCCTGAGCGTGGTGGACGTGAACGGCAACGGCACGCAGTCCGGCCTCTCCCTGCAGGACCCCCCGGCTCGTCGAGCAGCTGCGCGGGCGTTCCTGCGGGGCCAGGGCGGCACGCCGATGATCTCGGTGCCGATCGTCTCGAGCGCGATGAGAGCCGCTCGTCGTCCTCGGGCAGCCGGTCGTCTCGGGGGGCAAGGTGGTGGGCGTCGTCCTCGCGGTGGCGAGCCTCCCAGCCCATCCGCGAGATCACGAAGCTCGGCGGCGGCAACGGCTCGTTCGAGGTCTACGTCGTCGACAACCGCGGTCGGCTCATCGCCCACTCGGACGAGGACCGGCCGCTGTCGGAGGACCTCTCGCAGGTCGAGATCGTCCGCGACTACCTCGACCAGGCCGGCAAGGTGGCGGCCCAGAGCGGCCTCCGGGGACGCCCGGCGCAGCGCGGCCTACGGGACGATGCGCTTCAACCTCCCGGGGCCGGACGGCCGGGTCCGCCACATGCTCGGTACCTACATGCCGGTGCCGGACGACTCGCAGTGGTGCGTCGTCGTGCAGAACGACGTGGAGCGGGCGTACTTCGACGCGAACGACCTGCGCCGCCGCGCCCTCGCGCTGGTGCTCGTCGTGACCGCCCTCGCGGTCGTGCTGGGCTCGCTCCTCGCCGGCCAGATCTCGAGCCCGGTGCGCACCCTCGCCGAGAGCGCGCGTCGCATGGCGAGCGGCGACTACGCGACGCGGGTGAGCGTGCACACCCGGAACGAGGTGGGCTTCCTCGCCGACGCGTTCAACCACATGGGCGAGGAGATCCAGAAGGCGATCGAGGACGTGCGGCGGCACGCGGAGGAGAACAAGGACCTCTTCATGGGCTCCATCCGCATGCTCGCGAACGCCATCGACGAGAAGGACCCGTACACGCGGGGCCACTCCGAGCGCGTGGCGTACTACTCGGCTTGCATCGCCAAGCACCTCGGGATGAGCCCCGAGGAGGTCGAGCGGGTGCACCTGTCGGGGATCATCCACGACGTCGGAAAGATCGGCATCGAGGACAAGATCCTGCGCAAGGCGGCGGCCCTGACCGACGACGAGTACGAGGTCATGAAGCAGCACCCGACGAAGGGCGAGCACATCCTCGACGCGGTGCCGCTGCTCAAGGAGAAGGCCGGCGACGGCCTCATGCACCACGAGAACGTGGACGGCACCGGCTACCCGCGCGGCCTGAAGGGCGCCGAGATCCCGCTCTTCGGCCGGATCGTCTCCGTGGCCGACGCGTTCGACGCGATGACGACGGACCGCCCCTACTCCAAGGCGATGACCTTCGAGGCCGCGATCGCGCGCCTGCGCTTCCTCGCCGACAAGAAGTTCGACCGGACCTGCGTCGACGCGTTCGAGCGGGCGTTCCTGACCGGCGACCTCTCGCCGGCCAAGGCCCGCCGAGCGTCGGTCGCCTCGCGCCACTTCGACATCAAGGAGCTGGTGGGCGAGACGGCGCCCGTCCCGGCCCCGGCCTCCCCGGCCGCGGTCGGGGCGCCGTCCGCCACCGTGTGAATGCCATGAGCCTCGTCCGCCCGCGCGCCACGTTCGCCCTCGCCGCTCTCCTCGCCTTCGGCGCCGCTGCAGGGCCGGCGGCCGCGCAGAGCTCCGCCGAGGCGGAGCAGCGCTTCTCGACGGGGGTCATGCACCTGCGCGAGGGGCGCGTCGACCTCGCCCTCGACGAGCTCAAGAAGGCGGTGAAGGAGGACCCGAAGAGCCCTTACTTCCAGAAGGGCCTCGGCCTCGCCTACGCCGCGAAGCGGCAGTGGAAGGACGCGATCGAGTGCTTCCGCAAGGCCCTCGAGCTCAACCCCTACTACGTCGACGTGAGGAACGACCTCGGCGCGGCGCTCATCGGCTCGGGCGACCGCGAGGGCGGCAAGCGGGAGTTCCTCGCCGCCTACTCCGACCCGACGAACCCCACGCCCGAGATCTCGGCGCGCAACCTCGGCGAGGCCTACCTGCAGGAGAAGAACCCCGCCGAGGCGGCGAACTGGTTCAAGACGAGCGTCGGCCGGAACAAGGCCTACCCCGCGGCCTACATCGGCCTCGCCGAGGCGCTCCTCGGCCTCGGCCGCGTCGACGAGGCGGTCGCCCAGCTGCAGCAGGGGGTCCAGGAGGCGCCGGGGGACCCCGAGCTCGGTCTCGCCTACGGGCAGGTCCTCGCCAAGGGCGGCCGCTTCGCCGAGGCGCGGGCCCAGCTCGAGGACGTCGCGAAGAAGGATCCGGCCGGAGCCGCCGGCCGCGCCGCGGCCGAGCAGCTCAAGGCGCTGCCGCGGTAGCCGACCGTGCCCTACCGGCGCATCCTCGAAGAGCTGCTCGCCCTCGTCCCGGGCTCGCGCACCGCCCTCCTCCTCGACGTGCAGGGCGAGGTCGTGGTCGGCGCGGGCGACATGGACGAGCGCCACCGCCTGATCGGCGCCTACCAGGGGATCGCCCTCGGCATGGCGACCCGTACGGCCGTGCGGTTCGGCACCGGCCTCATCCAGTCGCTCGTCTGGCGGCACGAGGGGGGCGCCGTCGTCCTCTCCACGCTGAAGGACGGCTACTACCTCGTCCTCTCCCTCGGCGCCGAGAGCCTGGTGCCCCTCGCGTCCCGCCACTGCGAAACCGCCCGCGAGAGGCTCAACCGGGAGATCTGACGTGGGACTCCTCGACCGGCTCCGCGGCGGGCTCACCCGCACGCGCGAGGTCCTCAATACACCCATCGAGGACCTGGTGCGGGGCCGGCGCCCCCTCGACGCCGACGCGCTCGACGCCATCGAGGAGGCGCTCCTCGCCGCCGACATGGGCTTGCCCGCCGTGTCACAGGCGATGGAGGTGCTCCGCGAGCAGTCGGGCCACGTCGCGCCCGGCGGGCTCGACGCCATGCGCGCGGCGCTGCGGCAGGAGATCCAGCGCGCGCTCGAGCGGCCGTCGTCCGCGCGGCCCTTCTCGGCGAAGCCGTGGGTCGTCTTCCTCGTCGGGGTGAACGGCGCCGGCAAGACGACGACCATCGGCAAGCTCGCCGCGGCCTGGCGGGCGGAGGGCCGCTCCGTCCTCGTGTGCGCGGCCGATACGTTCCGGGCGGCCGCCGCCGAGCAGCTGCAGGTGTGGGCGGAGCGCGCGGGCGCCGACTTCCACCGCGGGGCCGAGGGCGCCGACCCTTCCTCCGTGCTGACCGACGCCCTCCGCGCGGCGAAGGCGCGCGGCGTCGACGCGGTCCTCGTCGACACGGCCGGCCGGCTCCACACGAAGTCCAACCTCATGGCCGAGCTCGCGAAGATGACCCGCGTCGCCGGCCGCGAGATCGAGGGCTCGCCGCACGAGACCCTCCTCGTCCTCGACGCCACGGTCGGCGCCAACGGCCTCGCGCAGGGCCGTGAGTTCGCGAAGGCGGGAGCCCTCACCGGCCTCGTTCTGACGAAGCTCGACGGGACGGCGAAGGGCGGGATCGCGGTGGCGGTCGTGCGCGAGCTGGGCGTCCCGATCCGCTTCGTGGGCGTGGGCGAGAAGGCCGACGACCTGCTGCCGTTCGACGCCGCCGCGTTCGCCGCCTCGCTCGTGGGGGAGTAGGCGGTGCCCCGCGGCGGGCGGCCCGCACCGGCCGGGGAGCGCGACGCCCTCTTCATGGCGCGCGCGCTCGCCCTTGCCGCCCGCGGGCTCGGGGAGACGAACCCGAATCCGGCCGTCGGCTGCGTGGTGGTCCGCGGCGGCCGCGTCGTCGGCGAGGGCTTCCACCCGCGCGCCGGCGGGCCGCACGCCGAGGTCGTCGCCCTGCGCGAGGCCGGCCCCCGCGCCCGGGGCGCGACCCTCTACGTCACCCTCGAGCCGTGCGCGCACCACGGGCGCACGCCCCCCTGCGCGCCGCTCGTGCGCGACTCCGGGGTGGCGCGCGTCGTGGCCGCCGTCCGGGACCCGTTCCCGCTCGTCCGCGGTCGCGGCCTCGCTCTCCTCCGTGCCGCCGGGGTCGACGTGTCCGTCGGCACGCTCGCCGCGGCGGCCGAGCGGCTGAACGGGCCGTTCCTGACTTCGGCCCGCCTCGGCCGGCCCTACGTCCTCCTGAAGGCGGCCACGACGCTCGACGGCCGCATCGCGACGGCCTCGCGCCGGTCGAGGTGGATCACGAGCGCGGCCCAGCGTGCCCAGGCCCGCTGGCTGCGGCGCCTGCACGACGCGGTTCTCGTCGGCGTCGGCACGGCGCTCGCCGACGATCCGCTGCTGCTGCCCGCTCCCCGGACGCGGCGCGCGTTCACGCGCGTCGTCCTCGACTCGCGGCTGAGGCTCGCGCCGACGTCCCGCCTCGTCCGCAGCGTGTCCCCGCGCGCGCCCGTCGTCGTCGTCACGACGGCCGCGGCGGCCCGCTCGCCCCGGGCCGGCCACCTCGCCGCCCTCGGCGTCGCGACCCTGCCGGTGGGCGTCGACTCCGACGGGCGCCTGCGGCTCGACGAGACGCTCGCGGCGCTGCGGCAGCGCGGGGTGTCGAGCGTGATGGTCGAGGGCGGCTCGGAGGTCCTCGGCGGCTTCCTGCGGGCGCGGCTCGTCGACGAGGTCGCCCTCTTCCGCGCGCCGATCCTGCTCGGGGGCCGCGGCAGCCTCCCCGCGTTCGGCGGCGACGACCCGGCGGACGTCGCCGACGGGCTCGGGGTCGTGCCGGCGCCCTCCGCGCCCTTCCCCTGGCCGTGGACGCCGCGCTTCGAGCTGTGGCGGCCCCGGCGGTAGACTGGGAGGCTGCGGCCGCCGCCGCGGCCGGCAACCGAGGGCCTCAATGTTCACAGGCATCGTCGAGGGGACGGGAACGGTCCGTGCCGCCGTGCGGCGCGGCGACGTCATGGCCGTGCGGATCGACGTCGGCGGGCTCTTCGACGGCCTCGCGCTCGGGGGCAGCGTGGCGGTGAACGGCTGCTGCCTCACCGCCGTCCGCTCCGACGCGCAGGGGTTCGACGTCGACCTCACCGAGGAGACGCTCCGAAGGACGCGGTTCGACGAGCGGCTCGTGCCGGGCGCGCTCGTCAACCTCGAGCGGCCGATGAAGGCCGACGGCCGCTTCGACGGCCACGTCGTTCAGGGCCACGTCGACGGCATCGGCGTCGTGCGGGAGATGAAGTGGCTCGGCGAGTCCTCCGAGATCACGATCGAGCCGCCCGCGGAGCTCGCACGCTACCTGGTCGAGAAGGGCTCGGTGTCGGTCGACGGCATCTCCCTGACCGTGTGGGGGATCAGGGACGGCGCGTTCTCGGTCGCGCTCATCCCGTATACTCTGCAGATAACGAACCTGCGGGACGCGAAGGCGGGGACCCTCGTCAACCTCGAGGCCGACGTCATCGCCAAGTACGTCGAGCGGCTGCTCGCCGCGCGCGGACTCTGACCCGCCAGAAAGGCCCCATGCCGTTCAGCCCCATTCCGGAGGCCCTCGAGGACTTCAAGGCGGGTCGCATGCTCGTCGTCGTCGACGACGAGGATCGCGAGAACGAGGGCGACCTGACGATCGCGGCGGAGAAGGTGAGCCCCGAGGCCATCAACTTCATGGCCCGCTTCGGGCGCGGGCTCGTGTGCCTGCCGATGCTGCCCGAGCGGCTCGACGAGCTGCGCATCCCGCTCATGGTGCGCGACGAGCAGAACTCCGCGCGCTTCGGCACCGCCTTCTGCGTGCCGATCGAGGCGCGGACGGGGACGACGACGGGCATCTCGGCCGCCGACCGCGCGCGGACGGTTCAGGTCGCGATCGACCCCCGCTCGAAGCCGGAGGACCTCGCCCGCCCGGGCCACATGTTCCCCCTGCGCGCGCGCTCCGGCGGCGTCCTCCAGCGCGCCGGCCAGACGGAGGCCGCGGTCGACCTCGCTCGCCTCGCCGGGCTCTACCCCGCGGGCGTCATCTGCGAGGTGATGAACGAGGACGGCACGATGGCGCGGGCGCCGCAGCTCGAGCGCTTCTGCGCCGAGCACGGCATCCGGATGATCACGATCCGCGACCTCATCCGCTACCGGATGCAGCACGAGCGGCTCGTGCGCAAGATCGCGGAGGCGAACCTCCCGACGTCCTACGGCCCGTTCCGCATCCACGCGTTCGAGAGCCTCATCGACGGCCGGCACCACGTCGCGATGGTCATGGGCGACGTCCGCTCCGACGACCCGGTGCTCGTGCGCGTGCACTCGCAGTGCCTGACCGGCGACATCTTCGCCTCGAGCCGCTGCGACTGCGGCGGCCAGCTCCACACCGCCCTCGAGCGGATCGCGGCGGAGGGCCGCGGGGTCCTCCTCTACCTGCGGCAGGAAGGCCGGGGCATCGGCCTCGTCCACAAGATCATGGCCTACGAGCTGCAGGACCAGGGGAAGGACACGGTCGAGGCGAACGAGGCCCTCGGCTTCAAGGCCGACCAGCGCGACTACGGCACCGGCGCCCAGATCCTGGTCGAGCTGGGCGTCCAGAGGCTGCGGCTCATGACGAACAACCCCCGCAAGTTCGTGGGCCTCGAGGGCTACGGGCTCGCGATCTCCGAGCGCGTGCCGATCGAGATCCCGCCCTCCGAGGCGTCGCGCAAGTACCTGCGCACCAAGAAGGAAAAGCTGGGGCACCTTCTCCGCTCCGTGTAGCGGACGCGCCCGGTTTGACACCCTCCCGGGCGGGCTCTTAAGATCATCATTTGCTTTGGCTTGGCATTCGCCCGGCCGGGGGCAGGTGTCTGCTTGTTCGAGTCGCTCACCGAGAGGCTTCAGGGGATCTTCAAGTCCCTCCGGGGCCAGGGTGTCCTCACCGAGGCGCACGTCGACGCTGCGCTCCGTGAGATCCGGCTCGCCCTCCTCGAGGCCGACGTCCACTTCAAGGTGACGAAGCAGCTCCTGGAGAGGGTGCGCGCCCGCGCCACCGGCCAGGAGATCCTGAAGAGCCTCTCCCCGGACCAGGCCGTGCTGCGGGTCGTCCGCGACGAGCTCGTCGAGGTCCTCGGCGGGGCCACGTCGAAGCCGCTCGCGTTCGCGGGCGTCCCGCCCACGGTGATTCTCATGGCTGGCCTCCAGGGCTCGGGCAAGACGACGACGAGCGCCAAGCTCGGCCGCTGGCTCGCCGGCCGCGAGCGCCACCCGCTCCTCGTCTCGACGGACGTGCAGCGCCCCGCGGCCCGCGAGCAGCTGCGCACGGTCGGCGGCCAGGCCGGGGTGAAGGTCCACCACCCGGCCGAGCTCGGCGTCCCGCGCGACATCCTCCGCTCGGCCCTCGCCGAGGCGCGGGCCGTCGGCCACGACGTCGTCATCGTCGACACCGCCGGCCGCCTCCACATCGACGACGAGCTGATGAGCGAGCTCGCCGAGCTCAAGGAGATCGCGCGGCCGACCGAGGTGCTCTACGTCGCCGACGCGCTGACCGGCCAGGACGCGGTCCGCAGCGCCGACGAGTTCCACCGCAAGATAGGCGTCACCGGGATCGTCCTCACGAAGCTCGACGGCGACTCGCGCGGCGGCGCCGCGCTGTCCGCGGCCTCGGTCACCGGCCAGCCGGTGAAGTTCGCCGGCACCGGCGAGAAGGTGGACGCCTTCGAGCCGTTCGAGCCCGCCCGCATGGTGTCGCGCATCCTCGGCCTCGGCGACGTCCTCGGGCTCATCGCCCTCGCCGAGGAGACGGTCGAGAAGGAGAAGGCCGAGGAGCTCGTCCGCAAGCTCAGCCGCGCCGAGTTCACGCTCGAGGACTTCCGCGAGCAGATGAAGCAGGTGCGCAAGATGGGCCCGCTCGACCAGGTGATCTCGATGATCCCCGGCATCGGCGGGGCGGTGAAGAACGTCGACGTCGAGCGCGGCGAGCGCGAGATGAGGCGCTCCATCGCGATCATCGACTCGATGACGGCGCAGGAGCGCCGCGACCACTCGGTCATCAACGGCAGCCGCCGCAAGCGCATCGCCCGCGGGAGCGGCAGCTCCGTCGAGGACGTCAACCGACTGCTGAAGCAGTTCGTTCAGACCCGCAAGCTCGTGAAGGGGCTCGGGTCGGGGTCGAAGGCGATGAAGCGCCTCGCCTCCCGCATGCCGAACTTCCGATAGGAAAGGAACACGAAGGATGCTGTCCATCAGACTCCGCCGTACCGGCTCCACCAAGCGGCCGTACTACCGCGTCGTCGTCGCCGACTCGCGCGACTGGCGCGACGGCCGCTTCGTCGAGGTGCTCGGCCACTACGACCCGCGCCGCGAGCCGGCCGTCGTCAAGATCGACGGGGACCGCGCGAGCTACTGGCTCGGCAAGGGCGCCCAGGCCAGCGACACCGTGCGCAGCCTGCTGAAGCGCAACGAGGCCGCGGCGAAGGCCTGACGTGCGCGACCTCGTCGTCCTCCTCGCGCGGGCCCTCGTGCGCGAGCCCCAGAAGGTGCGCGTGCACGAGCACGAGTACGAGGGGCGCAGCGTCTTCGAGGTGCAGGTCGCGCCGTCCGACCGCGGCCGGGTGATCGGCCGCCAGGGAAGGACCGCCGACGCGCTGCGCACGCTCTGCGAGTCGCTCGCCGCCCGGCGCGGCCGCGGCTGCGACGTGGAGATCCTCGACTGATGGCGTTCTCGGACCTCGTGCTCGTCGGGAGGGTGGTGAAGCCCCAGGGCCGCCGCGGAGAGGTGGCGGTCGCGGTCTTCTCCGACCAGCCCGAGCGCTTCCCGACCCTCCGGCGCGCGTTCGTGCCGGGGCCGGGCGGCGAGCCGCGCGAGGTCCGCGTGGAGGGCGCCTTCCCGCACAAGGGCCGCTACGTCCTGAAGCTCGAGGGCGTCGACTCGATCGACGCGGCCGAGACGCTGCGCGGCCTCGAGCTGCGCATCCCGGACGAGGACCTCGCGCCGCTGCCCGAGGGCTCCTACTACCATCATCAGCTCGCCGGGCTCGAGGTCGTCGACGAGACGGGCGCGCCGATGGGCGAGGTCGCGGAGGTCATGGAGACCGCCGCGGCCACCCGGATCCTCGTGGTCCGGGGGAAGGACGGCGAGACCCTGCTGCCCTTCGCCGACGCGTTCGTGCGGCGGGTCGACCTGGAGGGCCGGCGGATCGTCGCCGTGCGGCCGGAGTACGTCGTTGCGGATTGACGTCGTCACGATCTTCCCGCGCATGATCGAGGCCCCGGTCTCGGAGGGGATCGTGCAGCGGGCCCGCGACGCCGGGCTCGTCGACCTGCGCGTGCACGACCTCCGCGACCACACCGACGACCGCCACCGCAGCGTCGACGACGCGCCGTTCGGGGGCGGGCCCGGCATGGTGATGAAGGCGGAGCCGTTCGCGCGCGCCCTCGAGGCGATCGGCGCGCCGCGGGCCGAGGGGACGGCGGTCGTGCTCCTGAGCCCCCGCGGACGCAGGTTCGACCAGGAGGCGGCCCGCCGCTTCGCCCGCCTCGACCGCCTGGTGCTGCTGTGCGGGCGCTACGAGGGAGTCGACGAACGCGTGGCGGAGGCCCTCGCGACCGAGGAGCTGAGCCTCGGCGACTTCGTGCTGACCGGCGGCGAGACCGCCGCCCTCGCCGTCGTCGAGGCCACCGTGCGCCTGCTGCCGGGGGCGCTGGGGGACGAGGGCTCGGCGGAGAGCGACTCGTTCGAGGGCGGCGTCCTCGACTGGCCGCACTACACCCGCCCCGCCGCCTGGCGCGGGCGCGACGTCCCCGCCGTCCTGCTCGGAGGGGACCACGGGAAGATCCGCCGCTTCCGGCGCAAGGAGGCGCTCCGCGCGACGCGCGCGCGGCGGCCCGACCTCCTGCCGGCGGCCGCCCTGAGCCCCGAGGACGAGCGGCTCCTCCGGGAGATCGAGGACGAGGTGCGGGCCGCCCCGGCCGGGGCGCTGGACAAAACGGCCGCAGTACTTCACAAATAGGAACGGAAAAAGGGACCATGAAGGCCATCCAAGCAGTCGAGGCGGCGGACCTGAAGAAGCTGCCGCAGATCAACCCGGGCGACACCGTGCGCGTCCACGTGCGGGTCAAGGAGACCTCCGTCAAGGAGGAGAAGGGCAAGTCCAAGGAGACCGAGCGCGAGCGCGTGCAGGTCTTCGAGGGCGTCGTCATCGGCCTGCGCGGCGACGGCGCGCGTGCGACCATGACCGTCCGCAAGGTCTCCTTCGGGACCGGGGTGGAGCGCATCTTCCCGCTGCACGCCCGGACGATCGAGAAGGTCGACATCGTGAAGCACGCCCGCGTCCGCCGCGCGAAGCTCTACTTCCTCCGCGAGAGGAAGGGCAAGGCGTCGCGCATGAAGGAGAAGCGGGTGGAGGCGCCGGCGGCCGGGGCCTAGGCCCCGGGTCGAGGCGTAGGCGGCAACTCGAACGCGCGCGGCCGGTCTCGCGGCCGGCCGCGGCGGGAGGAACGGCAGCGATGACAGCTGCGTCGAGGCGGAGCCGGCGACCGGCCGTCCACGACGGCGTCGAGCTCCGCTGCGGCACGCGCTTCGAGGACGAGGCGCGGGCCCAGGGCCACTCCGTCGTCGCCGGCGTCGACGAGGTGGGCCGGGGGGCCCTCTGCGGCCCCGTCGTGGCCGCCGCCGTCGTCCTCGGCGACGGCTTCGACTGCGAGGGCCTCGACGACTCGAAGCGCCTCACCGCGAGGCAGCGCGAGAGGCTCGCCGCGCGCATCCGCGATAAGGCCCGCGCCGTTTCGGTGGGCGCGTGCGAGCCCTGCGAGATCGACGCCCTCAACATCCTCCGCGCGACCCTCGAGGCGATGCGCCGCGCGCTGGCCGGCCTCGCCGTCCGGCCGGACCTCGTGCTCGTGGACGCCCTCACCGTCCCCGGCGTCGGCTGCGCGCAGAAGGCGATCGTCAAGGGCGACGCCCTCTCGGTCTCGATCGCCGCCGCCTCCATCGTGGCCAAGGTGACGCGCGACGCGCTGATGCTCGACCTCGACGCGCGGCACCCCGGCTACGGTCTCGCCGAGAACATGGGCTACGGCTCGCAGGAGCACCGCGAGGCGCTCCACCGCATGGGGCCGAGCCCGATCCACCGCCGCTCGTTCCACGGCACCCAGGCCTGGCTCTTCTCCTAGGGACCGCGCGGCACAGTGGCCAAGATCAACCAGGTCAAGCTCAAGCAGGACGCCGACGCGGCGGAGAAGGCCGGGCGCCTCGACAAGGCGATCGACGCCCTCAAGCAGATCGTCCAGGACAACCCGCGGGACTGGACGACCGTCAACCGCATCGGCGACCTCTACACCAAGCTCAACAACACGAAGGCGGCCAACGAGCAGTACGTCAAGGTCGCCCGCTTCCTGGCCGACGACGGCTTCTACCTCAAGGCGATCGCCCTGTGGAAGAAGGTCCTGCGCAACGACTCGTCGATGCTCGACGGCCACATGAGCCTCGGCGACCTCTACGCGCGCCAGGGGCTGCCGGCCGAGGCGAAGCAGACCTTCGGCTTCGTCTACGAGGAGTACAAGAAGCGCAACAAGCTGCGCGAGGCGGGCGAGGTCCTGCGCCGCATGGCCGACGTCGACCCGTCGGACATGAAGGTGAGGATCGGCCTCGCCGACCTCTACGTCCGGGATGGCGCGGGCGAGAAGGCGGCCGGGGAGTACGCGGCGATCGCCGACGAGCTCGTGAAGAAGGGCCTTCTCGCCGAGGCCCTCCAGGTGCTCGAGAAGGCGCTGCGCGCCGTTCCGAACAGCCCGCGGCTGCTCTCCTCGGCCGCGCGGGTGCACCTCGTCCAGAAGGACTACGCGCGGGCGGCGGGGCTCCTCGAGCTCGCGCGGAAGGCCGCGCCGGGCGACCGCGACGTCGCGCTGCGCCTCGCCGAGGCGTGCCTCGGGGCGCGGCGCGGCGAAGACGCGCGGCGGGTCCTCGAGGAGCTGCTGCGGCGCGACGCGTCCGACGTCGAGGCCCGCCAGCAGCTCGGCCAGGTGTGCGCCGCGGAGGGCCGCTTCGACGAGGCCTTCGACCACCTGCTGCCGGCGGTCGACAAGCTCGTGGAGCGCCGGCAGGTCGACCGCGGCGCCGCGCTCCTCCAGCAGGTCGTCCAGAAGAACCCGTCGCACATCCGCTCGCTCGCCAAGCTGGTCGAGCTCTACCGCCTCTCGCGCAACGACGCGCTGGTCGCCCAGACCTACTCGCAGATGGTCGAGGCTTACCTCGCGGAGGGCGGGATCGACCCCGCGGCGTCGATCCTCGAGATGCTCGTGCAGCTCGAGCCCCACAACGAGCAGCACCGCACGAAGCTCAAGTGGGTGCGCGAGCAGCAGGGCAAGGCCGGGTTCGAGGTCGACCTGCAGCAGCCCTCGGCACCGGCTGCGGCCCCGGTGGCGGCCGCGCCGTCCGTCCCGCCGCCGTCCTCGCCGGCTGTCGCCGCGCCGCCGCCCGTCGAGCTCAGCGGGCCGCTCTCGGCCGAGGACCAGGAGTTCATCGGCGAGCACCTCGCCGAGGGGCGCGTCTTCCGCAAGTACGGCCTGGGCGACAAGGCCCGCGACCAGTTCGAGGCGGTCCTCAACCGGTTCCCCGACAACGTCGAGGCGCTGCAGGAAGTCATCGACATCCACAAGGAGAAGGGCGAGAGCGACGCCGCCGCGCGCCGGCTCCGCGTGCTCGGCCAGGTGCTCCGCCTGAAGGGCGACAAGGCTCGGGCGGCCGCCGCCGAGGAGGAAGCCGACCGTCTCGCGTCCCCGTCGGGAGCGGGCGCCGCCGCGCCCGCTCCTCACGTGCCCGCGCCCGCGCCCGCCGGCGCCACGCCCCCGCCGGTCCCGGCGCCGCCCGTCGTGCCTCCGCGCATCTCCGCACCGGTCGCACCGGTCGCACCGGTCGCACCGATCGCCCCGATCGCCCCGCCGGCGCCGCCGGTTCCGGCCGCGCCGCCTCCGCCCGCCGCACGGCCCGTCGCACCGCCCCCGCCTGTCGCGTCGTCCCCGGCCGAGGCCAGGTCGTCCGCCGAGGAGATCGACATCTCGATCGAGGAGGCGCACGAAGAGGCCGAGTCGGCGGTGGGGGACTACATCGACCTCGAGCCCGAGGCGCCCGCGGCGGAGGAGCAGGAGCTGGCGCCGTTCGACGGCGACCTCGACGGCAGCGGCGAGATCTCGACGCCCTTCATCGAAGAGGAGGACGAGCCCGACTCCGAGATGCCCTTCGATCTCGGGGAGCCGGAGCCGCCGCCGCCCGTCGCTCCGACTGCCGCGCCCGCGGCTCCGGCCGCGCCGGTCGTCACCTCGGGGCTGCGCGTGCCGACGGCGGCCGCTCCGGCGGCGCCGTCCGCCGACGCGCCGGGCGAGCTCGTCCGTGCGCTGGACGAGATCGAGTCCTACGTGTCGATGGGCTTCGTGGACGACGCGAAGGGCCTCGTGCACGAGGCCCTCGGCCGTTTCGGCGAGCACCCGGCCCTCGTCGACCGCGTCGCGGCGCTCGGCCTCGAGATGCCGGTCCCGTCGGCCGAGGCCCCGTCCGCCTTCGACGAGCTCGTTCCCGGCGAGCCGGAGGAGGACGAGCTTCTCGAGGTCGCGCCGCCCGACGGGCTCGACGAGATCCCGCCGCCGCCGGCCGACGAGCCGATCGCGCCGCGGGCCGCGTCCGCGGACGAGCCGCTGGCCCTCGGCGCCGACTTCCTCGACTTCGGCGGCGGGTCGGCGGCGGCTCCGCCGAGCGCCCCGGCCGAGAGCCTGCCCGGTCCGGCGCGCGACGAGGCCGACGAGACCGTGCCGCCCACGGAGGGCTTCGACCTCGAGTCGGAGCTCGGCGGCCTGTTCTCCGCGCAGCACGCCGTGGCCGAGGAGGCGCCCGCTCCCGCCGGCACCGACTTCGGGGACGCGGCGCTCGCCGACATCTTCCGCGAGTTCCAGAAGGGCGTCGACCGTCAGCTCGGCAAGGAGGACTACGAGACGCGCTACAACCTCGGCATCGCCTACAAGGAGATGGGCCTCGTCGACGAGGCGATCGCCGAGTTCCAGCTCGCGGCGAAGGACGAAGCGCGCCTGCTCGAGTGCTCGAGCATGCTCGGCATCTGCTTCGTCGAGAAGGGAATGCCGAAGCTGGCCGTCAAGTGGTTCGAGAAGGGACTGCAGGCGCCGGGGCGCAGCGAGGACGAGTACCAGGCCCTGCGCTACGACCTCGCGAACGCGCTCGAGCAGTCCGGCGAGGTCGAGCGGGCGCGCTCGCTCTTCCAGGAGCTCTACGGACAGGACGCGAAGTTCCGCGACGTCGCGGACCGCGTCCGCCAGCTCGGCGTGAGCCGGTGAGCCCGGGCGAAACGCCCCGACCTTGACGGCCCTCCTGTCGGTCGTGAGCTCGCTCCTCGTCGGCCTCGTCCTCGCCGTCGCCCCCTGGACGTCGCTGTGGGAGTCGAACTGGCTGCTGCAGCCCTGGCCCGCCGCGCGCTCGCTGCTGCTGAGCGGCTTCGCGCGGGGCGCGGTGACGGGCCTCGGCCTCGTCAACGTCGTCGTCGCGCTCGCCGACGTGCGGGCCCGGCTCGTCCGGGCGGCGGGGCGGCTGTAGGGCGGTCTCGTGAGCCCCGGCTCCGATCGGACGGACCGGGCGGCCGACGCGCTGTTCGCGAGCGCCCTGGCCGCGGGGGAGAGCCGCCCGGCCGCGCGCGCGGTCCTCGACCTCCCCGTGGAGGAGCAGGTCCTCGTCGCGGTCCTGCGCCGCGCGGTGCCCGCCGCGTTCCTCGAGGAGGTCGCGGCGACGCGGCCCTGGTCGGAGCGGCCTCGGGTCCTCGCGGCGGTCGTGGCGAGCCCGCGCTCGCCGCGCTCGCTCGGCCTGCGGCTCGTGGGCTCGCTCTCCTGGCGGGAGCTGGCCGACGTCGCGGCGACCATGCGGCTGTCCGCCGCCGTGCGGGCGCGGGCCGAGTCGCTCCTGCGCGACGGGATGCCGGACCTGCGCCTCGGCGACCGCGTGACGCTGGCCCGCCTCGCGACCCCTCCCCTTCTCGGCCTCCTGCTCGCCGACGCGGAGCCCCGCGTGGTCGAAGCCGCCCTCGACAACCCGCGACTGCGGGAAGAGGATCTCGTCCGTGCGCTGCGGCGCGACGACGTCCCGCGCGCGCTCGTCGAGGGCGCGGCCGCGTCGCCGCGCTGGCGCGACGTGTACGCCGTGCGCCTCGCGCTCGTGCTGCAGCCGAAGACGCCGCTCCCGCTCGCGCTCCTGCAGATCAGCTCGCTCGTTCCGGGCGACCTGCGCCGGGTCGCGGGCGAGGCGGCGCTGCGCCCGCTGCTCCGCGCGGCCGCCACCCGCGTGCTGGAGGTCGGATCCGCAGGCAATTCTCTACGGCTCAACGACATATTGACAGTCCCGAAGCGGCGGACGTAGAATCCCCCGCCGCAGCGAACCCCCTTTTCGGGGCGCGAGGGCGATTGGCGATGGCGTCTTTCGGCGAACAGCTCCGACGCGAGCGCGAGATGCGGGGCGTCAGCCTGCGCGAGATCGCGGACGGAACGAAGATCAGCGTCCGCTTTCTCCAGGCGCTGGAGGAAGACCGCACCGACGTGCTGCCGGGCGGCCTCTTCCCGCGCGCCTTCGTGAAGCAGTACGCCACGTTCCTCGGGCTCGACGTCGAGCGCACCGTCGCCGAGTTCGTCGAGCAGCACGGCGAGGCGCCGGTGGAGCGGCGTGCGCCCGCGCCGCCCGGCCGCCCGCGGATCGCCGTCACCCCGGGCCAGATCCTGCTCGCGGTCCTCGCGGTCGTGGTCGCGGCGGTCCTGCTGCGGCGGCCCGGCGAGCCGGACTACCGTCGCGCGAAGGCGGAGCCCACGCCGCCCCCGGTGGCCGCCGCGCCGGCCGTGCTGCCGACCGACCGCGTCTATCCCTCGCCCTCGCTCGCCGCCGTCGCGGCCCGGCCCGACGGCATCACGATCACGATGACGGCGCAGCAGGAGTGCTGGGTCGAGGTGCGGGCCGACGGCCAGACCGTCGTCAACCGCGTGCTGACGGAGGGCGAGTCGCAGACGTTCGAGGCTCGCGGGGAGATCGTGCTGTCCGTCGGCAACGCCGGCGGCCTGCAGCTGCGGGTCAACGACCAGCCCGCGCTGCCGCTCGGCCGCAGCGGCGAGGTACGGAAGAACATCGTGATCACGAGGCAGAACCTGCCGTCCCTCGTCGAGCAGGGGCGCACGGCGGCCACCGACGGCCAGAGCGGCTAGCGCCTCATGGCGGAAGCCCGGGCGACCAACCCCCTCATCGAGCAGTTTCGGCGCGGCGGCGTGCCGCGCGACCTGCGCCTCATGGCCGCGCAGGGGCTTCTTCCCCTCAAGCCCGAGGACCTCGTCGAGATGTGGACGGACCTCGTGGCCGACGCGGACGAGGGCGTCCGCGCGGCCGCGGTCCAGTCGCTGACCGGCTTCCCGCCGGCCGAGCTCCTCCCGATCCTGAGGAGCCGCGAGACGCCCGCGGCCGTCCTCTCGTGGGCCGTGACGCACCGCAGCGAGCGCGAGCTGCGCGAGGTGACCCTGCAGAACACCTCGCTGCCCGACGAGACGATCGAGGCCCTCGCCCCGTCGCTGTCGCAGGAGCTCGCCGAGCTCGTCGTCATCAACCAGACGCGCCTCCTGCGGCGGACGTCGCTCCTGGTGGCGCTCGAGTCGAACCAGGGCCTGAGCAACGACCAGCGCCGGCGCCTGCGCGAGCTGCGCGAGACGTTCCGCGTGGGCCAGGCCGAGGAGCCCGCCGCGCCGCCGCCCCCGGCCGCGCCGGCCCCCGCTCCGGCGCCTCCGGCCGCGCCCTTGCCCGAGCCCGAGCCCGCGCCCGAGGTGCAGCTCACGGAGGCCGAGGCGCGCGCCCGCTACCTCACCGTCGAGGAGCAGGGCCAGGCGGACAAGGTGAACGTCGTCCAGAAGATCTACACGATGAACACCGCGGAGAAGCTGATCACCGCGCTCAAGGGGTCGCGCGAGGAACGCGCGATCCTCATCCGCGACCCGAACCGCCTCGTGTCGAGCGCCGTCCTCGGCAGCCCCCGCATCACCGAGGCGGAGATCGAGGCCATCTCGGGCATGAAGAACGTCTCGGACGAGGTCCTCCGGAAGATCGGGACCGACCGGGACCACGTCAAGCGCTACGCGGTCGTCAGCAACCTGGTCCGCAACCCGCGCTGCCCGATCGGCATCGCCCTCACCCTCGTTCCGCGCCTGAACCCGCGCGACCTCAAGGGCGTGTCGGTCGACCGCAACGTCCCCGAGGCCGTCCGGAAGCACGCGACGAAGTTCGTCAAGTCGACGCAGAAGTAGGCGGGGATGAGCGACTACTACGAGCTGCTCGGAGTCGGCCCGCAGGCGAGCGCGGCGGACATCCGCGCGGCCTACGCGAGGCTCGCGCGGGAGAGGCACCCCGACCGCTTCCAGGACGTCGCGGCGAAGGCGCAGGCGCAGGCGGACCTGCAGGAGCTCACGACCGCGTTCAACACGCTCGTGAACCCGCGCGGCCGCCAGGAGTACGACGCCTCCCGCCACCGCCCGGTCCCGCGCACGCCGCAGGACATCGCGCGCGACGCGTTCGAGCGGGCGCAGCCGCTCGTCGAGGCCGGCCGTCTCGACGAGGCGGTCACCCTCCTGCGCACCGCGGTGCACCACGCGCCGGACGAGGCCGCCTACGTGGCCGCCCTCGGTCGCGCCCTCGCCCTGGCGCCTCAAACCTCCCGCGAGGCGGTCCAGGTGCTCGAGCGAGCCGCCCAGATGGCCCCCAACAACGCCGCCGCCCTGGCCGACCTCGCGTCCGCCCTCGCGCGACAGGGGCTCCGCCTGCGCGCCCAGAAGGCGCTCGAGGCCGCCCGGCGGCTCGCCCCCCGTGACCCGCGCGTCGCCCGCGTCGCCGCCGAGCTGGACCGATCCTGAGGCCGCCCGAAATGAAGACCCGCTC
The DNA here is from genome assembly GCA_046331285.1 of Vicinamibacteria bacterium. Taxonomy (GTDB): domain Bacteria; phylum Acidobacteriota; class Vicinamibacteria; order Fen-336; family Fen-336; genus DATBSL01. The sequence continues at coordinate 54,104 of JAXLRD010000034.1, read as the reverse complement.
CGAGTCGTGCTCCGACGTGGGCCGCAAGAGGAAGGGGAACGAGGATTCCCTCGCGTGCAACGAGGCCTTGCGCCTCTACGTGGTCGCCGACGGCATGGGCGGCCACGCCGCCGGCGAGGTGGCTTCCAGGGTGGCCGTCGACGCCATCGAGGAGTTCGTCACCCTCACGAGCGGCAACGAGGAGATCACCTGGCCGTTCGGCCTCGACGAGACGATCTCCTACGACGGCAACCGCCTGAAGACCGCGATCCGCCACGCGAACCGCAAGGTGATCGAGGCGACCCGCGAGCGGGCCGAGCTCGAGGGCATGGCGACCACCGTCGCCGCCGTCCTCGTCGACGGCGACGTGGCGAACATCGCCCACGTCGGCGACAGCCGCATCTACCTGTGGAGCGGCGGAGAGATCCGCCTGCTCACGAGCGACCACTCCTGGATCAACGAGCAGGTCCAGAGCGGCGTCATCTCGGCCGAGCAGGCGCGCAGCCACCCGCTGCGCAACGTCGTGACCCGCGCCCTCGGCGGGCGGGCGGAGCTCGTGGTCGACGTCCAGTCCCGCAAGATGGCGGCGGGCGAGGTCCTGCTGCTGTGCTCGGACGGCCTGACCACGATGGTTCCCGACGCGCAGATCGCCGCGCTCGTCGCCGGCGCCGGGGAGGACCTCGCGGCGGCCGCCCGTGCCCTCGTGGACGCGGCGAACGAGAGCGGCGGCGAGGACAACATCACCGTCCTCCTCGTCCGCTTCGAGGAGTGACGGGATGCTCCCCCGACCAGCCGAGGCGCGCCCGCGCGTGCGCATCGGCCGCTACGTCGTCCTCGGCCGGATGGGCAAGGGCGGCATGGGCACCGTCTACCGCGCGCGCGACGAGGCCCTCGAGCGCGAGGTCGCCCTCAAGACGCTGAACGCCGAGGGCGGGCTCTCCCCGGACAGCCTGAAGCGGTTCCAGAACGAGGCCAAGGCGGCCGCGCGGCTCAACCACCCGAACATCATCACGGTCTTCGAGCTCGGCGAGGAGCGCGGGATCCCCTACATCGCGATGGAGATGCTCTCGGGGGTGGACCTCGAGGCGCTCCTGCGCAAGGGCCCGCCCCTCGCGGTGGCCGAGAAGCTCGACGTGCTCGTGCAGGTGCTGCGCGGCCTCGCCTACGCGCACGAGCGCGCCATCGTCCACCGCGACGTCAAGCCGAGCAACGTGCGCCTCCTCGAGGACGGCACGGCGAAGATCATGGACTTCGGGATCGCCAAGCTCGAGGGCGCCCACCTCACCAAGACCGGCATGATGGTGGGGACGGTCAACTACATGAGCCCCGAGCAGGTCCGCGGCCGCAAGCTCGACGGCCGCAGCGACGTCTTCTCGGCCGGGGTGATCCTCTACGAGATGCTGGCGGGCGAGCGGCCCTTCCGCGGGGAGGGGCCGACCCAGACGCTCTACCGCATCGTCCACGACGAGCCGGCTCCGATCGACCCCGCGGCCCTCGGCCCGGCCGCCGGGCGCATCGGCCCCGTCGTCGCGCGCGCGCTCGCGAAGGACCCGGAGGCGCGCTACGCCGGGGCGGGCGCCTTCGCCGACGACCTCCAGGCGGTCCTCGAGGAGCTGCAGCGCACGGCCGGGACCGACGCGCGGGCCGGCGTGCGCTCCGCGGTGGCCGCGCGGCGGGCGGCGAACCCGCCGGCGCCCGACGTCGACGACGGCTTCCCCGAGCTCGAGGCGACGTTCGCTCCCTCCGGCACCCGCTCCGCGCAGGCCACCGAGCTGGCGGCCACCGTGGTGCAGGGCACGGTCGCGGCCGGGGATGCGTTCGGCTCGGCTCCGACGGTGGCGGACGTCTCCCCGGCCGGGGCGGCTCTGGCTCCCGGCTCGACGCCGTCGTCGGCCGGCGCGACACCGCGGTCGTGGCGGTGGGCGGGCCTCGGCCTGCTCGCGGTCGTCGCCGTGGCCGCGTTCGTCCTGCTGCGCGGATCGCGTCCCGAGGCTCCGGCCGAGCTCCGCGTCGCCGTCCGCTCGCAGCCCGTCGGCGCGGCCGTGCTCGTCGACGGGCGCGACACGGGCGTCGTCACGAACGGCGAGGTCCTTCTCCCCGCGGGGCCCGAGCGCGACGTGACGCTCACGTTCCGCAAGGCCGGGCACCGCGAGGAGACCCGCACCGTCCGCGTGCCGGGGGCGGCCGGCGAGCCCGTGTCCGTCGCTCTCGCGGCCTCCGGCCCGGTCGTGCGCGTGGTCTCGCGCCCGGCCGGCGCCGCGGTGTCGCTCGACGGCGAGCGCCTCGCCGGCGCGACCCCGCTCGACGTCGCCCTCGTGGGCGACGGGCCGCACCGCGTCGCGGTCTCGCTCGACGGCTACGCGCCGCGGGAGGCGACGATCGCGGCGGGCGAGCGGAGAGAGGCGATCGACCTCGAGCTCGAGAAGCTCGCGCCGGCCGGCGAGGTCGTCGTGCACTCGCCGTACCCGGTCGAGGTGTCCTGGCGCGGACGCTCGCTCGCGAAGGGCGAGTCGAGCCCCCGCGTGTCGGTTCCCGGCGGCCGGCAGACGCTCGTGCTGTCCGCGCCGGCGGTGTTCCTCCGGGCCGAGGTCTCCGTCGTCGTGCCGCCCGGAGGCGAGGTGAGCGTCGCCTCTCCCGCGCTCGGCAAGCTCAACGTGCGGGCGACGCCCGACAACTGCCAGGTCTTCGTCGACGGCGCCTTCGTCGACTATCCGCCGATCCTCGACCGGCCGGCCGCCGCCGGCCGCCACGTGGTCGGCTTCCGCTGGCCGGACGGCTCGCGGCACGAGGAGGCGGTCGAGGTGCGGCCGGGCTCCCCGTCCTTCGTGGTCGGCCGGAAGGAGTGAAGCCGTGCGACGCGCATTCCCCCTCGCCGCCGTCCTCCTCGCCGCCGCGTCCGCGATCGCCCAGCAGTCTCCCGAGGACCAGGCGAAGCGCCTCCTCGAGGACGGTCGCGCCTACCGGGCCCAGGGCAAGGCCAAGCAGGCCCTCGACAACTTCAACATCGTCGTGTCGAGCTTCCCCGGGACGGCCGCCGTCGGCGACGCGCTCCTCGAGATCGGGCGCTACCGCGCCGAGGTCGAGGGCGACACCGAGAAGGCGCGGACGGCCTTCGAGCAGGTCACGAAGGAGCACGCCCGCAGCGCCGCGGCCGCCGGTGCGTACTACAACCTCGGCCTGCTGACCCTCGCGCGGGCCACGTCGGCGGCCGAGGTCGACGACGCGCTCGCGCAGTTCGCGCGCGTCGAGACCCTCTACCCCGGCAGCCCGTGGGTCCCCCACGCGCTCTCCGCCTCGGCCGCCGCGCACCGGCGGGCCGGCCGCTACGCCGAGGCGGCCGACGTCGCGCGGCGGGTCGCCCTCGAGTATCCGGGCAGCGACGCCGCGCCGCAGGCGCAGTTCGAGCTCGGCCACGCCCTCGCCCTGCTCGGCCAGCCCCGCCTCGCGATGGAGGAGCTCCAGCAGGTCCGCAACCGCTTCCCGCAGAGCGAGTGGGCGAAGCCGGCGCTCGAGCGGACGACCGCGCTCTACCGGCTCTTCGGCGGCCCGAAGCCGGCCTTCGTCCAGGACGCGGCCTTCTCGCTCGGTGCGGGCGACGTGCTGAAGGACGTGCGGGCCCTGATGGTCGTGCCCGGCGGGGCGGTGTGGATCGCCTCGGAGAAGACGCACAGCGCGGTGACGGTCGACGCGAACGGCCGCCCGACGGCGAGCCTCGCGGCCCAGGAGCCGCGCGCTCTCTCCCTCACGCCGAAGGGCGAGCTCGTGCTCGCGTCGAGCACCGGCATCCGCATCGCGCCGGCCGACGTGCGCTCCTTCTCGACGCCGCCGGAGAAGGCGGGCGCCGCGCCCAAGCCTCTCGACAAGATCCTCGCCGCGGTGGTCACGCGCGGCGGCGCCGTCCTCGTCTCGGACGAGGACCGCGAGAAGGTCCTCCGCTTCGACCCGAAAGGCCAGCTCGTCTCGACGTTCCCGCCCCAGGACACCGCGCGACGGAAGGTGTCGCGGCTCCTCGTCGACGGCGAGGGCGCGATCGTGTGGCTCGACCGCGAGGAGCGGACGGTGCGCGTCTGGGAGGAGGGCGGCAGGGCCGTGCGGGCGATCGGCCCGGCCGCCTTCAAGAAGCCGGTCGACGTCGCGGTCGACCCGTTCCGCAACCTCTACGTCGCGGACGAGGAGCTCGGCGTCCTCGTGTTCGACCCCCAGGGCAAGCCGCTCGTCACGATCGCCGGCCCCGAGCTGCGCCGCCCGAAGGCGCTCACCCTCGACCCGACCGGCGCCGTGCTCGTCTACGACGACAAGGCCGAGCGGATCCTCCGCTACCGCTAGGAGACTCCCGTGCTTCGACGCGCCGCTCTCACGCTCATCGTGGCCGCCGCCACCGCCGCCGCCCGCGCGCAGGAGCAGGCGCCCGTGCCCGACGCGGTGCAGCGCGAGCTCGCGGCGGCCCAGGACTCGTTCGCGCGGGCCGTCGCCGAGTTCGAGGGGCCCCAGCAGAGCCGCTCGATCACCCTGTTCGACGAGGTCGCGGCGCGGCTCGAGGCGGTCGGGACGGCCGCGCTGCCGCCGCGCGGGCGCGACCTCCTCGCTCAGGCCTACGACTACCGCGGGCGGGCCTACTTCGGCATCGGACTCTCGGAGAAGGCCTCGGAGAGCTTCCGCCAGCTCGTGCAGCTCAAGCCCGACTACTCCCTCACCAAGGACAAGGCCTCGCCGAAGATCGTCGACCTCTTCAACAACGTGAAGAAGGCGCTCGTCGGCTACGTGGCCGTGTCGTCGAGGCCGGCGGGGGCGCAGGTCACGCTGGTGTCGCCGTCGGGGAGCCGGACCGACCTCGGCCTCACCGACCTCTTCCCGGTCGAGGTCCTGGCCGGCGAGTACACGGTCGAGGTGTCCCGCCCCGGCTACCGCACGGAGACCCGGCCCCTCAGCCTCGCCGCGAAGGCGCAGGAGGCCGTCGACGTCGAGCTCGTCCGCGTTCTCGCGAGCCTCTTCGTCGTCACCGAGCCGGCCGGGGTCGAGGTCTGGGTCGACGGCGAGCTGCGGGCCACCACGAGCGGGGCGCTCGCCCCCGACGTGGCCGAGGCGGCGCGGGCGCGGGGCCTCGATCCCATGCGGGCGTCGGCCCGGACGGAGATCGCGAACCTGTCCCTCGGCACGCACGCGATCGAGCTGCGCCGGAAGTGCTACGAGGCGGTGAAGAGGACGGTCGACACGTCGCAGCCGCAGGACTACGAGATCGAGCCCCTCAAGCTGGCGGACTCGGTCGCCTCCCTGCGCCTCGTGTCCGACCCGCCGGGGGCGCGGATCTTCCTGAACGGCGAGCCGCGCGGCGTCACGCCGGCCCAGGTCGACGGGATCTGCTCGGGGAAGGTCCGGGTCGAGGTGAAGCACGCGGCGGGGAAGTTCATCAAGGACCTCGCGCTCGCGAAGGACGAGTCGGTGAGCCTCGACTGCCCGATCCGGCCGACCCTCGCGTTCCTCGGCGTCGAGGCGGCGAGCGCGTCCGGCCAGCGCTACCTCGCCGAGGCCGAGGAGAAGATCCTGCAGAACCTCTCGCGGCTCACCTCGCTCAACTTCATCGTCGCCCCGCGCGAGGCGGTCGACCGCGTGCTCGACCAGGAGAAGCTCGTCCGCCGCGCGTTCCTGCCGGGATCGGGGACCGAGTCGGACGTCGTCCGCCGCGTGACGGAAAGGCTCGCCTCCACCCTGGAGGTCCAGGGCTTCCTCGCCGCCGAGCTGCCCGAGGAGAAGCTCCAGCGGACGGCCCGCCTCTCGCTCCTCGCCGCCGGCAACACCGCCCCCGAGTCCGTCGACGTTCCCTTCGGCGAGGCCCCGGCCTACGCGCCGGTCATCGCGCGCCTCGACGCCCAGTTCGCGCCGACGCGCCCGTGGATCGGGCTCGTGACCGTCGACACGCTCCTGCCCGACGCGGTGCCGGTGCTGCGGGTCGTGCCGGGCAGCCCCGCGGCGACGGCCGGCCTGCAGGCGGGCGACGCGCTGCTGGCGGTGGACTCCCAGCCCCTCAAGGGCACGGCGGAGCTCCTCGCCGCGGTCGCCGCCCGCAAGCCGGGAGACAAGCTGATCCTGCAGGTCCGCGGGGCCGCCGCCGGCTCGTCGCCCCGGACGGTCGACCTCACCCTCGGGGAGAGCGCGCGCGAGGTGCCGCTCCACGACGCGCAGCTCGTCTACAACAAGACGATGATGGACCTGCGCTCGACGGTCGAGGGCTACCCGGGGACGGAGGCCGCGGCGTACGCGTGGCTGAACCTCGCGCTGTGCGCCATGCACTTCGGGGACCACGCGGGCGCCCACGACTACCTGCAGAAGGCGCGCGCCGAGCTGCCGAACCGGCCCGGGCTCTCGCGCGGCACCGCGGCCTACTACATGGGCCTCGCCCTCGAGAAGCTCGGCTACAAGCCGCAGGCGGCGGACGCCTACCGCGCGGCGGCCGAGGCGAAGGACGCGACGCTCATGGACAACGACGGGCCGTCGGTCGCGGCCATCGCGTCGCGGCGCGCCCAGTGAGCGCGCGGGCGCTCCTCGTCTGGGCGCGGGCCGCCGGCGATCCCGTCGAGTTCCCGCTCGACGGCGCCCCGGTCGAGGTCGGCCGCGACGAGGCGGCCGGCGTGAGGATCGACGAGCCGCTCGTGTCGAGGCGCCACGCCCGGGTCGAGCGGCGCGGGGAGGCGTGGTTCCTCGTCGACCTCGACTCGACGAACTTCACGCGGGTGAACGGCCATCGCCTGCGCCGCGAGCACGAGCTGGAGGACGGCGACGAGCTCGTCTTCGCCCGGGCCCGCTGCGTGTTCCGCCTCGTCCCGGCCGAGGCGACGGCCGGCTAGCCTAGGCCGGCTCCTGCGGGGCGTCCGGCCGGGCGAGGTGGTAGCCCTGGCCGAAGTCGACCCCCATCGCCCGCAGCACCTGGGTCTCCTCCTCGTTGTGGATCCCCTCCGCGATCACGCGGGCGTTGATGCTGTGCCCGAGCGCGATGATCGCCTTCACCATCGCCCGGTTCACGTGGCTCACGTGGACGTCGCGCACGAGCGACGTGTCGATCTTGAGGTAGCTCGGCTTGAGCTTGGCGATCGACTCGAGGCCCGAGTAGCCGGCCCCCACGTCGTCGACGGCGAACGACATGCCGAGGTCGGTGAAGTAGGCCATCGTCTCGCGGAAGAGCGCGTAGTTCTCGATCACGAGGTGCTCGGTGATCTCGATGACGATGCGGTCGGGGGAGACGCGGGCGCGGTCGAGCGAGTCGATGAGGGCCTTGCCGCGGAACTGCGGGTCGCGCAGCGTGGCCGGCAGCGTGTTCACGAAGATCTTCGCGGTCGACGGCACGCGGCTCGACGAGAGCAGCGCCCGCTTGCGGCAGAGCCGGTCGAGCTCGATCAGGAGGCCGTGGGCGGTGGCCGCGCCGAAGAGGGCGTCGGCCGTCTCGAGGCCGGAGCCGCGCGGGCCCCGCGAGAGCGCCTCGACGCCGAGGATCGTCCCCTCCTGCAGCCGCAGGATCGGCTGGTAGGACGTGGCCACGCGCTCGCGCAGCAGGATGTCCTGGAGCCGCTCGAGCGTCTGCAGCTCCTCGGCCCGGCGCAGGTGCGCGGCCTGGGCCGAGGCCTCGTCGACCGCGCGCTCGATCGCCCGCTCCGAGTGGAGCAGCGGGTTGTAGACCGCGAGCCCGTGGCCGCACTCGATGCGGGGCGATCCCTTGAGGTAGGGGAAGGCCGCGCGCGCCACGTTCGGGACGACGGACGCGGCCACGCGGCCCCGCGCCACCCGCAGGTCCGCGACCGAGAGGGCGACGTTGCGCCGCCGCTTGCGGTCGAGGAAGAAGAGGAAGCGCAGGCCGCGCGGGCGGTCGAGGCACAGCACGTCGCCCTGGCGGTAGTCCTTGCCGCGGGCTTCGTCGAGCACCTTGCAGACGCGCTGGCGGACCTCGTCGTACGCCGTCGTCCCGTAGCGGTCCTCGATCGCGGAGAGGGCGGAGGCGTCGAGGACGAGGAGGCCGAGGCTGCCCCGGTCGAGGAGCTCCCGCTCGAGCTCCTCCAGCCGTTCGTGATACGGCGCGATGGCGTCGGACATGACCGATCCGCGACCGGATCATATCTGCTCGGGTCCCGAACGGCCACCCGCGCCCCCGGGGGCAGGGGACGGGGCTGGTAGAATAGCCGGCCACGGAGGGGGCCGCTGCCGATACTCGGGCGCATCCTGCGAGACCGCGGGATCATCACGGACAAGCAGCTTCAGGAGGCGATCCAGCACCAGGTGCTCTACGGGGGGCGCCTCGGCACGAGCCTCTACGAGCTCGGCTTCATCACCGAGGAGCGCCTGGCGGACGCCCTCGCCCGCGCCCACGGCGTTCCCGCGGCCGAGGTCGGCATCCCCCAGGCCGAGGCGATCGCCCTCGTGCCGAAGAAGGTCGCCCACCGCTTCAAGGTGCTGCCGATGCGGGTCAAGGGCCGCACGCTCTTCCTGGGGATGGTGAACCCCTCCGACCACGCCGCCCTCGCCCAGGTCGGCTACTCGCTCGGCTACATCGTCAAGCCGCAGGTCGTGCCCGAGTTCCGCATGGTGCAGCTCCTGCGCGACCACTACGGGGTCGACGAGCGGTGGCGCTACACCGACCTGCGCGGCGGCGTGCCGGTGCCCGTTCCCCCGGTGCCCGAGGTCCGCGACCCCGCCGCGGCGGCGGAGCGGATCGACGCGGCGACCACGCGCGACGAGGTCGTGGCCGCGTCGCTCGCTCTCGGCCGGTGCTACTTCCGGCGCGTGGTGTTCTTCATCGTGCGCGAGCCGTGGGTCATGGGCTGGGACGGGGCGGGCGAGGGAATGGACCGGGCGAAGGCTTCGGGCCTGCGCGTCCCGCTCGACCTGCCGTCCGTCTTCCAGGGCGTGACGCGCAACCGGACGATGTTCGTCGGGCGGCCGGGGCCGGAGGAGGCGAACGCCGACTTCCTCGCCGCCATCGGCAAGAAGCCCGGCACGACCGCGGCTCTCTTCCCGATCGCGATGCGGGGCCGGGTCGTGAACCTGCTCTGGGGCGACTCCGGCGCGGCCGGCGCGGCCCGGGGCGACCTGGGCCAGCTGCTCGCCCACATGCAGAAGATCCCGCGCGCGTACCTGCGCATCATCCGCGCGCGGCTCGCCGAGGTGCGCAAGCCGGCGGAGGCCGAGACGGCCGCCGCCGTTCCCGAGAAGAGGAGCGAATGATCGAGAGGCACAAGGAAATCCGCCGCCGCCGCAAGCGCAAGGACAAGGCTCAGAAGGCGAAGAAGCGCGAGGCGATCGCGGCCGCGAAGAAGAACGCCCGCAAGGCCTAGCCCGCGAGGCGCGCGAGCGCGTAGAGGACGACGACCAGGGCCAGCGTCACCACCGAGGAGACGGCGAGCCACCACGACAGCCGCCGGCGCTGGCCGTCGTCCCACGCCACCACCACCCGCCTCACGACGCCGCGGCGTCCGGCGGCCTCGACGTCGAACGCCGGCGCGCCCTCGGCGGAGTCGACGGCGCGGCTGCGCAGGACGGCGCGGCACGCCGGGCAGCGCAGGACGCCGCGCGCCGGGGAGGCGTGGACGGGCGCGTCGCAGGCCGGGCACGGGAACGCCACGACCGGGAGTATAGCGAGCCGACCCTTGTGAGCATGAGCGATTCGAGCCCGGCTCCGCCCCGCGTCCTGCCCGGATTCCTCGCCGCCTTCTCGTTCCGGAGCTTCCGGCTGCTCTGGGCCGGCGCGTTCCTCTCCAGCATCGGGACGTGGACCCAGGACGTGGCGCTCGCCTGGATCATCCACACCCGCCTCGGAGACCCCTTCTACCTCGGCCTGCGCAGCTTCGCGCAGGAAGCGCCTCTCCTCGCGTTCATGCTCGTGGGCGGGGCGGTGGCGGACCGGGTGGACCGCCGGAGGATCCTCCTCGCCTCTCAGCTCGTCCAGATGGGGATGGCGATCGCGCTCGGAGCCCTGTTCGCGGCCGACCGCCTGGGCATCGCGGCGATCGTGCTGATCGCCCTCGTCACCGGGCTCGTCCAGTCGCAGTCCGCGCCGACGTACCAGGCCGTGATCACGAGCCTCGTCCCGCGCGAGCGCATCGCGAACGCCGTCGCCCTCAACTCGCTGCAGTTCAACCTGTCGCGCGCGATCGGGCCGGTCGTGGCCGGGCTCCTGCTCGCCCAGGTCGGCGCGGGAGCGTGCTTCGCCGCCAACGCGCTCTCGTTCGTCGGCGTCATCGTCGCGCTGTGGACGATCGAGTTCCCCCCGCCGGCGGCGAGCGGAGGCGAGGGCCTCGGGCGCAGCCTGAAGGCCGGGCTCGACCACGTCCGCCGCGACCCGACCCTCCTCGCGGCGACCCTGCTCGGGTTCACCGCCAGCTTCCTCGCCTTTCCCCTCATCACCTACCTCCCGGTGCTCGCGGGAGACGTGCTGAAGACGGGCGCGTCGGGCTACAGCCTGCTGCTCACGAGCATCGGGATCGGGGCGATCGCGGGGGCGATCGGGACCGCGCAGCGGGGCCGGGCGAGCGGGCGGGGCCGCCTCATGCTCGCCGGCTACCTGCTCTTCGGCGCCTTCGCCGCCGGCGCCGCGCTCTCGCGCTGGCAGCCGCTGTCGATGGCGCTCCTCGTCGGGGCCGGCTTCTGCCTGACCACCGCGTTCTCCACGCTGAACTCGCTCGTACAGGAGATGGCGCCCGACGCCCTGCGCGGCCGCGTCCTGTCGATCTTCGGTCTCGCCTTCCGCGGCGGGTCGCCGGTCGGCGCGCTCGTGGCCGGGGCGTTCGTGCGACAGGCGGGCGCGCCGGTGGTGATGGCCGTGTACGCCGTGATCCTCCTGTCGGTGGCCGGGGCGCTCCTCGCGCGCGGCTCGCGCCTGCGCGAGCTCTAGCCGTCGCCCGGGCGCCACGCCGGCTTGACCGCCGCGAAGAGCGGAGCGTAAGCTGCCCGCCGTGGCTCTCTCCCGACGCTGGTACCGGCCGGCCACGCCGCCGAAGAGCACGCCCGACGGGCGCGCGATGCAGCGCTGGGACGCCGGCCGCTACATCGGGTGCCCGTCGTGCGGCCGCCTCCTGCGCATCGAGTGGGCCGTGCGCAGCCTGGTGTGCTCCTGCGGGTCGCGAGTCCCGGTGGGCCCGAGCGGGGAGAGCGGAGCCTGAAGACTCCCCATCGGTTCCCGATCGACGGCGCCGTCGTGCCGGGCCTCCTGCTGCTCGTCGCCCGGGACCTCGCGAGCTACGACCCGCCCCGCGTCCTCGCCTGGCGCCTCCTGCACGACGCCGGGCTGGCCGCGGCGTCCTCCTGGCTCGGCGTGTGGCTTCCCGCGCCGAGCGGCGCGCTCGACCGCGACCCGTTCGCGCAGGCGCTGGCCGCCGTCGCCGCCCTGCTCGCCCTCGTCTACGGCGGTCTCGCCGCGGCGCGGGCCAGCCCCCGGGCGCGGGCCGCCGTCCTCGTCGTCGCGGCCCTGGTTCTCGTCGTGCTGCCGACCGTGGCGTTCGTCGGCATGGGCGCGGCGACCGGCCGCCCGTACGGGCAGGACGGCGGGGTCGTGCAGCTGCCGCTCGCCCTCGACCGCATCCTCTCGGGCCAGAGCCCGTACGCCGCCGACTACTCGAACACCATCCTCGCGCGCCAGGCGCGCGTGTCGTCCTTCTGGGACGGCCTCGGCGGCAACCCGATCCTGCGGCACCACGCGTACCTGCCGGGCACGCACGTCGTGATGATGCCGTTCCACCTCCTCTCGAAGAGCGTCCTCGGCTTCTTCGACCCGCGGGTCGTGACGCTCCTCTTCTACGCCCTGGCCGCCGTGCTCGCCTCGCGGGTGCCCGCGGGCAAAGACGCGCGGCTCGCCGCGGCCGGCCTCGTGCTCGTGAACCCGCTCGTCTACTGGCACCAGGTCTTCGGCGCGAACGACGTCGTGTTCGTCGCGATGCTGCTCGGAGCGGTGCTCCTCTTCCGCGCCGAGCAGAGGCTCGCCGGCGCGGCGCTCCTCGGCCTCGCCTGCGCGACGAAGCAGCTGGCCTGGCCGTTCGCCCCGTTCCTCCTGCTGTCGTGCTCGGGCGCGGGGGGGCTGCGCGGCCTGATCGCGGGCGCGCCGTGGCGGCGGATGCTGGCCCCGGCCGCGGTGGCGGCCGGCGTCTTCCTCCTCGTGACGGTCCCCGTCGCCGCGCTCGACTTCCACGCTTTCTGGTCCGACATCGTCGGGTACAACGTGGGCCTGCCCGGCGCCGACAACTACCCGCTCGGCGGCACCCCGGGCTTCGGCTTCGCGAACTTCGTCCTCTACTTCGGCGCGGTCGGCAGCCTCCGGGACTACTTCCCGTTCTCCGTCTTCTACCTGCTGCTCGCGCCGCTCGGGCTGCTCCTCGCGCGGGCCCAGCTCCACTACCCGCGCGTCGAGTGGGCGCTCGTCACCGGCAGTACGGCCCTTCTCGCCTCGCTCTACTTCTCGCGCGTCGTCCACCCGAACTACCTCGTGGCCGCGGCGATCCTCCTGCCGGTCGCGGTCGTCGCGTGCGGCCGGCACACGGCGAGCGCCCTCGCTCCGCTCCTCCTTTTCGCGACGGCGGTGGAGATCGTCGAGAACGGGCTGTTCCGCGCGGCGTGGGAGCAGGCGGTCACGGGCGTCCCGAACCGCCTCGGCGCGCTCGCCGCGGTCTTCGGCCCCCGCGGCGGGCCCGAGCTGACGCGCGACCCGCTCGGGCTCCTGTTCGGCGCCACGGCGGCGGGCGTGGGCCTCGTCTACCTCGTCGTGCTGATCGCCGACGTGGGGCGGCGCCTGCGGCTCCTCGTCCTCGCCGGCGGGTTCATCGTCGCCGTGGCCGTCCCGACCGCCGTCCTCATCGTCGTCGGCGGACGCAGCGACGTCGTCCGCGCCCAGGACCCCACGGTCGTGCAGGCGCTGGCCGATTCGACGCGCCTGCTCTCGCTGCGCAGCCCGCTCACGCCGCCCCCGCCCCACGGACCCGTCGGGCGGGAGGCGATCTCGACCAGCTTCCGCCAGGAGCCGCCCGCGGAGATCCGGCCGGGCCGTGCCCTCCTGCCCCCGGGCCTGTCGATCTTCTCCGCGCTCGGGCACGCGTTCGGCGCGCGCGATCCTCGCTGGGTCGCCCTCGCCTCGCTTCTTCTCCTCGGCCTCGTCGTCGCGGTGGCGGCCATCACCGGCGGCACGAGCGGCCCGCTCCTCGGCCTCGTGCTCACGCTCCCGCCGCTCGCGGTCGGCACCATGCTCGGCGCGCCGTGGGCGTTCTCGGTGGCCGGGCTCGCCATCTCCTGGGCGCTCCTGCGTCAGGACCGGCCGGTCGGCGCGGGCGCCTTCGCCGGCGCGGCGGCGGCGTGCGACCCGATCGCGGTGTTCCCGGCCCTCGCGATCGCGCTCTCCGGCCCCGCCGAGGCGGGACCGAGCTGGGACCCCGATCCGAAGGTCCCGGCCTGGAAGCGCGTCGTCCCCGCTTTCGTGGCCTACGCGGCCTTCCTGCTGCCGGTGGCTCTCCTCGACCCGCTGTCGTTCGCCGCGCGCGTCTTCGCGCCCGGCGCGGTCGGGCCCGGACTCGGCATCTTCAACCTGCTCGCCTACCGCGGGCTCGAGGGCTCGGTGCCGGCGCTCGTCCTCGCCGCGGTGGTTCCGCTCGCGGCGACGCTGTTCACGATCGGGGTGGCACGCCCCACTCTGCCGGCGGCGGTGCGGGCCGGCCTCGCCGCGCTCGCGGCGATCGTCCTCGCCCCGTCGATCATGCCGGACGCGGTCGCGCTGCCGATCGTCCTGCTGGGGCTGGCCGCGGCCGACCCGACGAACCGGGTCTAGCGGCCGGGGTCGGACAGGCCTCGCCCGCTTCCATCTTTTTCGGATCGGATGCGGGGGAGGTCTGGTGCCGGAGGCGGGACTCGAACCCGCACGGATTTCTCCACACGCCCCTCAAACGTGCGTGTCTGCCAATTCCACCACTCCGGCACGGGGCGGAAACGTTTACGAGCAGACAATCCTAGTCGCTTCCGCCGGAGCGTGTCAACGGACCGGAGGCTCGGCCGTTCGACGAGGAGGCTTCGCTCCCGCTCGTCGAGCCGCCACACGGCGGTGGTACGCTCGTCCCGGCACGTCATCCCGGAGGTCTCTCATGCCCGCGACGTTCCGCTACGTGGATCCCTTCCCGCACGGCCCGGACGAGACGCCCTACCGCCAGGTCTCGTCGGACTTCGTCTCGGTCGCCGCCTTCGACGGCGAGGAGGTGCTGAAGGTCGCGCCGGAGGCGCTCACCCTCCTCGCGCGCGAGGCCTTCCGCGACGTGTCGTTCCTCTACCGGCCGTCCCACCTCGCGCAGGTGGCCGCGATCCTCGACGATCCCGAGGCCTCCCCGAACGATCGCAGCGTGGCGCTCGCGCTGCTGCGCAACGCCGAGGTCGCGGCCGGGTTCGTGCTGCCGATGTGCCAGGACACCGGGACGGCCACGATCGTCGCGAAGAAGGGCCACCGGGTCTTCACGGGCGGCGGCGACGCCGAAGCGCTCTCGCGCGGCGTCTTCGAGACGTACACGAAGGAGAACCTGCGGTACTCGCAGACCGTGCCGCTCACGATGTACGACGAGGCGAACTCCGGCTCGAACCTCCCGGCGCAGGTCGACGTCTACGCCGCCGACGGGATGGAGTACCGCTTCCTGATGCTGGCGAAGGGCGGCGGCTCCGCGAACAAGACGTTCCTCTTCCAGGAGACGAAGGCCCTGCTCAACCCGGCGAGCCTCGTGAAGTACCTCTCCGAGAAGATGCGCACGCTCGGCACCGCCGCCTGCCCGCCGTACCACCTCGCGTTCGTCATCGGGGGCACCTCGGCCGAGGCGTGCCTCAAGACGGTGAAGCTCGCCTCGGCCCGCGCCCTCGACGACCTGCCGACCGTCGGCAACCGGCTCGGCCAGGCGTTCCGCGACGTCGAGCTCGAGCAGCAGCTGCTCCGGGCGGCGCAGGCGACGGGCATCGGCGCGCAGTTCGGCGGCAAGTACTTCGCGCTCGACGTGCGCGTCGTCCGACTGCCCCGGCACGGGGCCTCCTGCCCCATCGGCATGGGCGTCTCGTGCTCCGCCGACCGCAACATCCTCGCGAAGATCGACCGGAACGGCCTGTGGGTGGAGCAGCTCGAGCGGAACCCCGAGCGCTTCATCCCCGAGCGCTTCATGAACGCGCGTCCCGAGGGCCAGATCGAGATCGACCTCAACCGGCCGATGCCGGAGGTCCTCGCCGCGCTGTCGAAGCACCCCGTCGGCACGCTCGTCTCGCTCACCGGGTCGATCGTCGTCGCCCGCGACATCGCGCACGCGAAGCTCAAGGAGCGGCTGGACTACGGGGAAGGCCTGCCGCAGTACTTCAAGGACCATCCGGTCTACTACGCGGGGCCGGCGAAGACGCCGGAGGGGCTGCCGTCCGGGTCCTTCGGCCCGACGACGGCCGGGCGCATGGACTCCTACGTCGACCTCTTCCAGTCGCACGGCGGCTCGATGATCATGATCGCGAAGGGCAACCGCAGCCCGCAGGTGACCGAGGCGTGCCGGAAGCACGGCGGCTTCTACCTCGGCTCGGCCGGCGGCCCGGCGGCCCTCCTCGCGAAGGACCACATCCGCAAGGTCGAGCTCGTGGAGTACCCGGAGCTCGGGATGGAGGCGATCTACAAGCTCCACGTCGTCGACTTCCCGGCCGTGATCCTCGTCGACGACAAGGGCAACGACTTCTTCCAGCAGCTGCCGAAGGTGGGCTGACGCGGTGATCGGCCCGCTCCGGGAGGCGTTCAACGCGGCGTGGACGTCCGCGGCCTACGCGGACTACGGGCGGCGGCTCGCGGAGGCGGCGGGCTCGCGCATCGGCTTCCGTCTCTGCGAGACGCCCGTCTTCCTGCCGCCGGAGCTCCGCGACGCGATGGTCCGGGGCGCGGTCGAGATCTGGGACCAGCTCTCGACCGCCGAGGCCCTCGAGCGCTCCAGGGCGGCGGTGCCCGCCGAGTTCGACGTCCCCGGGAGCGACGCCCACCCGCTGTTCGCGCAGGCGGACTTCGCGGTCGTGGCCGACGAGGGCGGTCGTCTCGTGCCGAGGCTCATCGAGCTGCAGGGCTTCCCGTCGCTCTACGCGTTCCAGCTGCTGCAGGGGCGGCTCTGCCTCGAGCTGGCCGCGCAGCTCGGGGTCGGCGAGCCGCTCGCGTTCCTGCTGAGCGGCCTCGACGACGCCGGCTACCGGCGCGTGGTGGGGGAGGCGATCCTCGGCGGCGTCCCGGCCGAGAACGTCGTGCTCCTCGACCTCGACCCGCCGGGACAGGGCACGTACCCGGACTTCGCGGCCACCGGGAAGCTGTTCGGGATCCGGGCCGTGTGCCCGACGGACGTCACGAAGCGGGGCCGCGAGCTGTGGTACGACCGCGACGGGAAGCCCACCCGCATCCTCCGCGTCTACAACCGCCTCATCGTCGACGAGGTCGTCGAGAAGAAGGCCGTCCTGCCGTTCCGCTTCACGGACGAGCTCGACGTGGAGTGGGCGGGCCACCCGAACTGGTTCTTCCGCTGGAGCAAGCACGCCCTGCCCGGGCTGCGCCACCCGCTCGTGCCCGAGGCGCGGCTCCTCTCCGACTTCGCCGCGCCGCCGGCCGACCTCGACCGCTGGGTGCTGAAGCCGCTCTTCTCGTTCTCCGGCACCGGCGTGAAGGTGGACGTGACGCAGGACGACCTCGCCGCCGTGCCCGAGGACGAGCGGTCGGGCACGCTGCTCATGCGGAAGGTCGACTACGCGCCGGTGATCGCGGCCGCGGACGGCGGCCGCTCGCGGGTGGAGGTGCGCGTCATGTTCGTGTGGCGCCACGGCCGCCCGCTGCCGGTCACGACCCTCGCGCGGCTCTCGCAGGGCGCGATGATGGGCGTGAAGTTCAACCGCGACCGGACCTGGGTCGGCTCGACGAGCTGCCTCTGGCCGGCCGGCGCCTGAGGGGCCGTCGGTCCTTCACGCGGAACCTCTTTCGCCACGGGAGGACGCGGGCGACCTTCGCGAAGCGCCGGCTCGGCCGCGCCCAGGCTCCGGCGGGCCGGCCATGGGGCGTCCGGCCCATTGCCCCGCGGGTGAAACGGGCGGCGCGCGGTGCGGGTTCGTCGGAGGACTCGTGCATGGACGACCCCTACGCCGTGAACCGTCGTGGCTTCCTGAAGACGGGGCCGTCGCCGCCGCCGCCACCGCCGTCGCCTGCGGCGAGCCGGGCCTGCGCTTCCGCGTGCTGACCGACGCCGAGGCCGCGACGCTCGCCGCCGCGTGCGGACCGATCGTGCCGCCTGACGAGGACCCCGGCGCGGTGCAGGCCGGCGTCGTCGTGTTCGTCGATCGGCAGCTCGCGACGCGACAGAAGAAGGAGCTCGGCTCTGGCGGGCGGGGCTGCGGGGCCTCGACGCGGCCGCCCGCCGCGCCCACGGCAAGGGCTTCGCCGAGCTCTCCGAGCTGAGCAGGTCGCCCTCCTGACCGAGACCGAGAAGGGCGCGGGGAGAGGGTCGACTGGGGCGACGTTCCTCGTCGGCGGAGTTCTTCCGCGCCCTGCGCTGGTTCACGATGATGGGGTTCTACGGCGAGCTCCGCGCCACGGCGGGAACCGGGACCGCGTCGCATGGCGAATGATCGCGTCCCCGACCCGCCGGTGCGCGGGCGACTGCACGAGACGCCGCCTCCTCCCGCGCTCGCGCCGCGGCCGAAGCCGGCGCTGTCCGCGCCGCCGTCGGCGACGAGGAAGCGGGCAGCGCCGTGGCCCTCCCCAAGGCTCATGCCATCGTCATCGGGTCCGGCGCCGGCGGCGGCGTCACGTTCTGCCAGCTCGCCGAGGCGGACTGAGCGTCGTCTGCCTCGAGCGCGGCCGCTGGCACTGCCGTTCGAGGAGCGGAAGGACGACCTCGTCAACCAGAGGAACTCGAGCCTCGGGGTCGCCTACGGCCCGACGAGGACAAGAACCCGCGCGTCTTCGTGGACCTCGAGGGCCGCGAGCGGGTCGTCTGCGCGACGACCCCTACCAGCCGAACGCCGCCTGCGTCGGCGGCGGCACGTTCAGCTACGGGGCCCAGGCGTGGCGGTTCATGCCGCAGGACTTCCGGATGCGCTCGATTCCATGGAAGCGTCGAGGGCCTGACCCCGACGACTGGCCGATCTCGTACGACGACATGGAGCCCTACTACGAGCGGGCCGAGTACGAGATCGGGGTGAGCGGCGACGTCGAGCCGAACGTCTTCATGGCCCGCGCCGGAAGCCCCTCCCGATGCCGCCGATGTCGCCCCGCCCGCGCGAGTGGGACGTGCTCTACCCGGCCGCGAAGCGGCCTGGCCTCCACCCGTTCGACACGCCGCTCGCGATCAACAGCGTCCCCTACAACGGGCGGTCGGCATGCATGCGCATCCGCTGGTGCGTCGGCTTCGATCTTCGCGAGACGAACGCGAAGAACGGCATGCACCGTCATCCTGCGCGCCCTGCGCACCGGCAACGCCTGGCTGCGCACGGAGTGCAAGGTCACCGAGGTCCTCCTCGACGCGAGCGGCCGGGCCCGCGGCGTCGTCTACGTCGACGAGAACGGCCGGCGCCAGAGCAGCCAGCCGACCTCGTGGTCGTCTCCGGCGGGGCGACCGGAGTCGGCGAGGCTCCTCCTCCTCTCGAAGAGCCGGTTCCACCCGAGCGGCCTCGGCAACCGCCACGACTGGGTCGGCCGCAACCTCACCGGCCACACCTACACCGGCGCCGTCGGCTTCTTCGAGCAGGACATCTACGACGACGTCGGCCCGGGCGTGTGCATCTCGGTCTGCGACTACAACCACGCGGGACGCCGGGGATCGTCGGCGGGGGCAGGCCGCCCGCGAACGAGTTCATCCTGGCCCTGGATCCAGTTCGTCGACTCGACTCCGCCCGGCGTCCCCCGCTGGGGCAAGGCGCACAAGGACTTCATGCGGAAGTACTACCGCCGCAACGTGATGGTCCAGGGACCGACCCAGGACATCCCGATGCGGGACGGCCGCGTGCAGCTCGATCCGAAGGTGAAGGACTACTGGGGCGTCCCGGTGCTGGTGGATCTCGGGCGACAGGCACGACTGCACCAACGAGACGAAGCGGACCTCCAGGCCGCGCGCGCCGAGGCCTGGCTCAAGGAGGCCGGCGCCGTGATCACCTACCAGCGCCGCGCCGGCCGGGGTGAGCGGGCACCAGCACCAGTCGGGCACCTGCCGGATGTGGAGCGACCCGGAAGGCATCTCGGTCGTCGACGCGAGCTGCCGCGTCCACGACGTGCCGAACGTGTTCGTCATCGACGCGTCCGTGCACGTCACGAACGGCGGGTTCAACCCGGCGCTCACCATCCTCGCCAACGCCTACCGCGCTCCGAGCTCCTCGTGAAGGCGTGGAAGGCCGGCGGGCTCCGGGGCTAGGAGAGACGATGACGACACCGAAGCGCCTCCTCCTCGCGGCCGCGGCCTCGTCTCGCCGGCGTCGCGACGCTCGCGGGGCACGAGCGCCTACTACGGCGGCGACGACGGCGAGGCTCGCGCCCGCTGCCACGAGATCCGGCCGATGGTCGAGGCGTGGCAGCACTCGAGCCACCGCGGCGTGCGGTGCAAGGAGTGCCACGGCAGCTCGTTCACGGCGGAGCTGCGCATGCACGCGAAGAACCCAGCGGGTTCGCTGGGCTCCACTCGCGGGGCGAGACCCCGAGCAGATCCACATCCGCCACCAGGACGTCGTGCCCTCGTTCTTAGTGCTGTGGCGCCCGCCACCGGCAGGAGTACGCCGACTGGCAGAGCGGCCCGCACGGCGCCGTACGCGGCGATCTTCATCAACCCCGAGCACAACGCGAACCAGCAGCTGATGGACGACTGCCTGCGCTGCCACGCGCAGCACTTCGAGGGCGGGATCCGCGACCTCGTCACGCTGCCCGACCGGCAGGGACCCTGGACGTTCAGGCGAGGAGTACGCCGCTGCCGGCGGTCCCAGCTCGATGCGCCACTCGGTGCACCGCGCCGGGCGAGCCGCTCGCGCCCCGGACCGACCGGCTCTCCGCCGAGAGCGGCGCGGAGGAGATCGCGCGGCCGTCGCTCGCGTTCTACGACCGCCGCGCGCTCGAGCACGTCGGCCTCGAGCGGCTGCCGCTGCCGGCGATGGTCGACGAGGGGCGGCCGGTGAGGACGAGCCCCGACCGCCGGCAGGCGCTGTGCTACCAGCCACGCGCCGCGCGCGGGCAACCAGGTCTACTCGGGCGACGACCGCACGCCGGATGGAGTCCACGAGGGCCTGGAGCTGCCAGGGCTCCGCCACGCGAAGCACGGACTTTCGACGCGGCCGTCGTGCACGGCCTGCCACCCGCGCCTGTCGAACTGCGGCCGGGACGTGGAGAAGATGGACACCACGTTCAGGTCGAAGTGGAGAGCCGGCATCGATGTTCGTCGCGTGGCGTGCCTCGACTGCCACCCGGCGGGCGTGCCGAAGAAGGACGTCGCCGACTAGTCGCCCGGCGCGGGCGCCGGGCGGGAGCTACCGCTTCGGGCCGAGGACCGTGTCGAGCGTCTCGTAGCGCTTCCGCTGCTCGTCGGGCCGAGCCTCGCTCGCGACGTCGAGGTGCATCACCTGCGGCCCGTCGCCCCCCCGGTGAACCGCGGCCACGACGGCACGCCGCCGTTCGGGTGCCCCGTGCGCGCCGGTTGACCAGCAGGTCATCAGGTCGGAGAGCCCGGTCGGCGTCGGTCCACGTCACCTTCGGCACGGAGTCAGAGCGTGCCGAACACGTACTCGATCTCGCCGGCGTGCCGGGCGCCGACGTCCTCGGCCGTGGCCTGGCGGCTGTCGATCTTCGTGTCGGGGGCGACGGGGATCTTCCGGTCGAAGCGGTAGCGGTAGACCGGCGCGCCGCTCGTCCGCGCGTGCTCGACGATCCACTTCCAGGTCGCGTAGACGAGGAAGGTGTCGCCGGCGAGGTCGCCCGCCGAGCGCAGCGCCTCGGCTTCGGTCGAGGCCGGGAAGACCTTCAGGATCGCGTCGGCGGCCGGCCCGAACTGCTTGCGGACGCCCTCCACGAACGCCTTCGCGGTCAGGCCCTTCGCGAGGACGACGCTGCCGCGCACTTCGTCGGCGTTCCAGCCGGCGAGGAGCGGCACCCGGAGCTGCTCGCCCGCGGCGTAGATCGCCTCGACGCCCTTCGGCAGCACGTGGCCGTCGATCGTCGGCGCGAACCAGGGCTCTCGTTCGCGCGTCGCCTTCAGCAGCTCGTCGGTCGTCTTCGCGCGGAGCGCGGCGACGCGGCCCCGACCGACGCGCCGAAGGACACGCCGTTCTTCTCGCTGTCCGCGAGGGACGCCGCGGGCAGGCGTTCCGGCCGAAGAACGCGCCGCTCTCGCCGATCGCCTTGTGGACGAGGCCGCGGGCGAGGGGAGACGCGACGAGGGCGCTCACCGCGAAGGAGCCGGCGGACTCGCCGAAGATCGTCACGTTGCCGGGATCTCCCCCGAACGCCGCCGCGCTGTCGCGCACCCAGCCGAGCGCGGCGAGCTGGTCGAGGAGCCCGTAGTTGCCGGAGGCGCCCCGGCCGGACTCGGCGGTCAGCTCCGGGTGGGCGAGGAAGCCGAAGACGCCGAGCCGGTAGTTGACCGTGACGACCACGACGCCCTTCCGCGCGAGGGCCGCCTTCGTGGCGCGGCTCGTCGGCCGCGCCGGCGTTGAAGCCGCCGCCGGATCCACACCATCACCGGCTGCTTCTCGCCGGGAGCTCGCCGGCGTCCAGACGTTCAGGTAGAGGCAGTCCTCGCTCGGCTTCCCGTGGAAGACCATGTCGTCGAAGAGGGCGTTCTGGGCGCAGTAGCTCGAGAACCTGCGGCCGCGCGCACGCCCGTCCACGGCGTGAGCGGCTGCGGCTCCTTCCAGCGCAGGGCGCCCACCGGCGGGGCGGCGAAGGGGATCCCGCGGAAGACGCGGATCGTTCCGCCGCTCGTAGGCCGCCCTCGACGAGGCCGGACGCTCGACGGGCTCCGCGGCGGCCAGCGCGCCGGCGAGAAGCAGGATCGCGGCCGCGGCGAACGGGCAGCTCATGCGCGGGATCTCCATGGAAGGTTATCTTCGGGCGGCCGAGGGCCTCGGCCAGGCGGATCTCGACCATGAGGTCCGACGCGAGCCGCTCGAGCTCGCGCCGCAGCTCGGCGGCGGACACCTTCTCGGGCACGTCGACCCGCACCGCGCGCGGAAGAGGAGCTCGCCCGACATCGGCGCGCTGAACCGGTCCGTCCGCAACTCCTCCACGTTGATGCCCCGGCCGGCGAGCAGGTCCGAGATCTCCTGCACGAGGCCGGGGCGGTCGAGCCCGAGCAGCCTCGATCTCCATCGCGTGCAGCGGGCCGGGCGAGGCGGCTCCCGCGTCCTTCTCGAGGACGAGGCGCAGGCCCTTCGACTCGAGGCCGGCGAGAGCGGCGGCGAGGGCGTCGACCCTCTCGGCCGGGGCCTCGATGCGGAGGAGCCCGGCGAAGCGGCCGGCGAGGTGGGCCATGCGGCTCTCGAGCTGCCTCGCCGTGGGCGGCGACGACGTCGGCCACGCTCTCCACGATGCCGGGGCGGGTCGGGTCCGATCAGGGTGAGGATGAGGTCGGCCATGGCGCCATCCTACAGCGGGACGACGGCCGTCGTCGCGCCGGCGGCGATCGCGGTGAGCGAGCCGTTGTCGGCGTAGACGCGGATCCCGCCGAGGGCGCCCGCCCGCCGCCTGGCGCAGAGGGCCGGCGAGCGGGGCCCGATGCCGAGCGCGCGACGCGCGAGGAACCCGAGCGTCGCGTACTGCCCGGCGCGGCGGATCTCGAGCACCTCGAAGCGCGGCTTCGAGCGCGCGCCGGATCGTCGCCGGCGCCCAGTAGTAGACGTGCTCGGGGATCTGCAGCCGAGATCTGCAGCCGCGGCCCGACACGCGGGCGAGCAGGCCTCTCGACGTTCGGCGTCGTGATCGCGAGGAGGCCGCCCGGTGCGAGCAGGGCGTGCGCCGCGTGTCCAGGAAGCGCCGCGGCTCGTAGACGTGCTCGAAAGCGTCGAAGGCCGTGACGAGGGCGAAGCCCCGCAGCGTGGCGGCTCCCGTCCACGAGACCTGGTCACCGACACGCGGTCGCCCAGGGTCTTCCGCGCGAGCGACACCGCGTACTCGGACGGGTCGATGCCGTGGGCGTCCCACCCGGCCTCGAGCGCGGCCCACGGCGGTAGCCGGGCCGCAGCCGACGTCGAGCGCGCGCCGCCGCGCGCCGTGGCGGGCGATCTCGAGGAGCCGGCGGTGGAAGGTGCGCCGCCGCGGACCTCGAGGTGAGCCGTCGTAGTCTCCGGCCGGCGACGTCGGAGTCCCAGTAGGCGGCGTCCTGCAGAGGCTCCACCATGCGCCGCGCGACGAGGCGGGGCGACAGGAAGACGAGCGAGCAGGCCGGGCAGGCGACGACCCCGAACGGGGGAAAACGTGGGCGCGGCGCGTCTCGGCGCCCTGCACAGCGCGCAGGCGGGCCGCTCGAGCTCGTCCGGCCGGGCTTCGATCACCGGCGGAGGATGCCGGCGAGGCCGGCGCGGTCGCGACGCGCGAAGGCGGCGAGGAGGATCTTGTTGAGCTGCACCGCCGAGACCGCGAGCATGGCGAGGCCGCCGGCGAGACGAGCCAGTCGCGCAGAACTTGGCGGCAGGAACTGCAGGGCGACGACTGGAACACGTCCTTCACCGGCCCCTGGAGGACGACGGGCGTCAGCAGCTTGCCGACGCCGATGCCGGAGAGGAAGACGCCGAGGACGAACACCGCCATCCACAGCCGCGCCGCGAGGCCGGGGTTGAGCCACGAATTGCAGCGCTCGCCCGGTAGTAGATCCGCACGAGGTCGGCCAGCGTGTGGAGGAGGGTCCCGAGCCGCATCCGGCCGAGGCCCCCGGCGCGGGCGAAGGCGACCTCGACCGGGCACTCGGCCACCACGTACCCGAACCGGGTCGCGGCCACGAGCAGCTCGACGTCGAACGCGAAGCCGAAGACGCTCATCCTCGGGGCGGCCCGCTCGAGGACCTCCCGCCGGGAAGAGCTTGACCCCCGTCTGCGTGTCGCCCACCGAGAGGCCGAAGAGGAACGCGACGGCGCCGCGGAAGGCCCCGCTCATCAGCCGGCGGGGGAGAGGGAAGTCGTTCCGCCTTGCCCCGGCGCGCCCCGACGACCACGTCGGCGCCCGCTGTCGAGCGCATCGCCTCGCGCAGGCGGAGGACGCTCCCGGGGGCGATCTCGAGGTCGGCGTCGAGGAACGCCACGAGCTCGCCCCGGCGGCCGCCACGCCGCGGAAGAGGGCGGCGCCCTTGCTCCGCGTTCGCCTCGAGCCGCACCGGCAACGACGGGCAGGCCGTCCGCCGCGGCGCGCAGCGCCTCCGCGGGTCGCGTCGGTGCTTCCGTCGTCGACGACGACGAGCTCGAAGGCCTCGCCCCGCAGCGCGTCGCACGCGCGCTCGAGGTTCGCGCGCAGCGAGGCCGCCTCCTGGTGGGCCGGCAGCACGACGGACAGCCCCGGGCGGTCGGTCACGGTGTCGTACCCGGCCGCTCGGGGCCGCGATCGGCGACGCACGTCCACCGGCCGGGGACGTGGAGGCGGGTTCTCGAGGAGCGAGCGCCGCTCGCGCTCGAGGGCCGCGTCTCCGATCCTCGCGCCGCAGCCGCCTGCGCTGCGGGCGCAGGTCGTAGAAGGCGTACCGCCGCGCCGCGCTCACCGTCTTGCCGCCGACGAGGGCGTCGAGGTCGCGCTCGACCTCGACGAAGCTCGGCCGGTGGACGCCGGTGTAGCCCCACCGGTCGAGCCACAGGCCGTCGAAGCCCGCGGTGGCGAGCGCCCGCACCATCGCCGGGGCCGGCTGCGCGCCGACCCGGCACGCCCAGCCGTTCGTCCGCCCGATCATCGAGCCCCAGCTCCACCGCAGCGACCGCGAGTGGACGTAGGCCCGGCCGGGGTCGTAGTAGACCATCGGCAGCCGCGTGTTGCGGTCGACCGGGATCGTCATGTGGGGGAGCTGGAAGACCATCGCCCCGGCCGGCAGGCGCGCCTCGATCTCGCGGACGAGGCCGCGGTCCTCGGCGAAGCGGGCGTCCGAGTCGGCGCGGAGCGCGGCGAGGTGCAGCATCGGGATCTCGTCGAGGAGGCCGGCGACGAGGAGAGCGGCCAGGGCGAGGCGCCTCACCGCGGGCGAGAGCGCCGCCGGGAGCCGCCACCGGTCGACGCCGCGCTGGAGGAGGATCCCGGCGAAGAAGACGCAGTAGAACGAGAGGAAGACCACGAAGCGGTTGTAGGCCCGGATGTCGGGGCTCACGAAGACGGAGAAGAGCGACGCGAGCCCGCCCACGGTCGAGACGAGCAGGATGACGAGCGACAGCCCGGCCGGCGCGTCGAGGTCGTCGTCGGAGCCGGGAAGGAGGCCGCCGGCGCGGGCGAGGGCGAAGCCGAGGAGGGCGACGAAACCGAGCGCGCCGACCGCTCCGAGGCGGGCCGAGACGTTCTCGTTCTCGTCGGGGAACCCGGCCCGCTCCACCGCGAGCGCGGCCTCGCGCAACGCGGCGACGGGGTGGTCGGTGATCGGCATGACGAGCTGCCGCAGCTTCATCCCGAACTTGTCCGTCTCCCGGGCGAACTTGTACTCGAGGTACGGGTTGCGGCCGTGGACCCGCCAGTACGCGACGCTCGGCGCCATCGTCACCGCGGTGCTCGCCGTGAGGAGGGCGATCGCGAGGGCGGCTCGCCGCGCGGGCCCCGCGCGCCGCGACCGGATCCAGCCGACCGCGCCCGCCGCGACGAGCAGCAGGCAGGCGAAGAAGGTGTAGTAGACGTAGCTGAAGCCCTGCCCGACGCAGGCCGCGACGAGCACGACGCGCTCGCGGCGGTCCGCGTCGCCGGGCCGCAGCCCGGCCACGCGCAGGGCGAGGAGGGCGAGGAACGGCACGAGCGGGAACGTCAGGTTCACGTGCTCGACGTTGCGGTAGAAGACGTACGGCTGGAAGCCGTAGAGCGTCCCCAGCACGAACGCGAGCCCGGGCCGGATCCGCAGGCGCCGCAGGCACCAGGTCGCGGCGAGGCCGGAGGCGAGGATCGTCGCCATCCAGAACAGGTTGATCGCCGCGCCCGGCTCCCCGAGCAGACGGTTGAGGAGGGCGATCGCCCCGAGCGGCAGCCACGCGCCGAAGGGCCAGTCGGCGAGGTCGACGCCGAACGGCGCCCCCACGTGCGCCGCGTGGAAGAAGCCGTCCTCCGCGATGATCTTCGCGTAGACGGTCATCATCAGCCCGTCCTTCGAGTACGTGACGGGGACGTTCAGGGGGAGGTCGCGGAGGGCGGGGACCGACGCGAGGGCCAGCGCGCCGACGAGGGCGTGCGCGCCGTAGTAGAGGGCCCCGCGGCCGGCGCTCATCTAGTCCCAGTCGCCCTCGAAGCGGCACACGGCGTCCCCGCGGTGCACGCACGCCGGGTGGGCCGGCCGCACGCGCTTCCCGCCGGCGAGCTCGACGGTGCGCTCCATCCAGCCGAGCATGCGCTCGCAGAACTCCGGCGCCCCGCCCTCGAGCCCGGTGATCTCGGCGACCGCGCGGCCGTGGCGGCTCTCGGTGACCGTGAGGCGGCCGCTGTCGTAGTAGCTCGAGTACACCCGCGGCGACCTGCTGATGAGGAACTCGGGCGAGCCCAGCTTGAAGAAGATCCTGTAGACGCCGGTGACGCCGTAGTCGCACGACGCCCGGCCCATGTTGCGCACGACCTGCGGCTCGCGCGCGCCGAGCTGCCGCTTCGCCTCCTGCATGAATCGGAGGAACGACTCCATCGGGTACCACGAGGACGCGAGGAGGCCCGGCAGCTCGGCCCCGTCCGGGGCCGGCAGGGCGGCGAGCACCGCCTGCAGCGCCTCCTCGCCGAAGCGCTCGCGCACGTATCGCATCGACGACTGGACGGCCGTGCCCTTCACTCTCGCCATCGTCTCTCCGGTGGCCGAGGTTAGCACGCCCGGACTAAGATGAGCGGTCCGGAGGACCCCGAAGATGCCCACGAAGCGCAGCGACACGATCACCGCCGGCGTCGAGCGCGCGCCGAACCGCTCCATGCTCCGCGCCGTCGGCTTCGGCGACGCCGACTTCGCCCGGCCGATCGTCGGCGTCGCGAGCGCCCACAGCAACCTGACCCCGTGCAACGTCGGCATCGGCGCCCTCGCCGAGCGGGCGATGGAGGCCCTCCGCGAGGCGGGGGCGATGCCCCAGATCTTCGGGACGATCACCGTCTCCGACGGCATCTCGATGGGCACCGAGGGCATGAAGTACTCGCTCGTGTCCCGCGAGGTGATCGCCGACTCGATCGAGACGGTGGTCGGCGCCCAGTGCATGGACGGCGTCCTCGCGATCGGCGGGTGCGACAAGAACATGCCGGGGGCGATGATCGCCTTCGCCCGGCTCGACGTGCCGGCCATCTTCGTCTACGGCGGCACGATCAAGCCGGGCTGCCACGGCGGCAAGGACCTCACGATCGTCAGCGTGTTCGAGGCCCTCGGCCAGTTCGAGGCGGGCCGGCTGCCGAAGGACGAGCTCGACGCGATCGAGAGGAAGGCGATCCCCGGCGCCGGGGCGTGCGGCGGGATGTACACCGCGAACACGATGTCCTCCGCGTTCGAGGCGATGGGCATGAGCCTGCCCGGCTCCTCGACGATGGCGGCCGAGGACGCGGAGAAGGCGGAGAGCGCGGCCGAGTCGGCGCGCGTCCTCGCCCGGGCGGTGGCGAGCGGCCTCACCGCGCGGCGGATCCTCACCCGCGAGGCGTTCGAGAACGCGATCGCGGTGGTGATGGCGACCGGCGGCTCGACGAACGCCGTGCTGCACCTCATGGCCATCGCCCACGCCGCGAAGGTGCCGCTCTCCCTCGACGACTTCGAGGCGATCCGGGCGAAGGTGCCGGTGCTGTGCGACCTCAAGCCGTCGGGCCGCTACGTGGCGACCGACCTCCACCGCGCGGGCGGCGTCCCCCAGGTCATGCGGATGCTGCTCGATCACGGGCTGCTGCACGGCGACGCGCTCACGATCACCGGGAAGACCGTGGCCGAGACGCTCGCCGGGGTCGCCCCGGAGCCGCCGGCCGGCCAGGACGTGATCCGTCCCTGGTCGAGCCCGCTCTACCCGCAGGGCCACCTCGCGGTCCTGCGCGGCAACCTCGCCTCCGAGGGAGCCGTGGCGAAGATCACCGGCGTCAAGAGCCCGAAGATGAGCGGACCCGCCCGCGTCTTCGACTCCGAGGAGGACTGCATCAAGGCGATCTTCGGCCGGAAGATCCAGGCGGGCGACGTCGTCATCATACGCTACGAGGGGCCGAAGGGCGGCCCCGGCATGCGCGAGATGCTCTCGCCGACGTCCGCGATCATCGGCGCCGGCCTCGGCGACTCCGTCGGCCTCATCACCGACGGCCGCTTCTCGGGCGGCACCTACGGCCTCGTCGTCGGCCACGTCGCGCCGGAGGCGGCGGTCGGCGGCACGATCGCCCTCGTCCGCGAGGGCGACCGCGTGACGATCGACGCCGAGAGGCGACTCCTCCAGCTGGAGGTCGACGACGCCGAGATCGCGCGCCGCCGCGCCGAGTGGCGGCCGCCGGCGCCGCGCCACACCACGGGCGTCCTCGCGAAGTACCGCGCGCTCGTCACCTCGAGCGCGATCGGGGCCGTGACCGACCGCGACCTCGGTTGAGCCCGCGCCGATGTGCCGCAGCATCAAGCCGCTCTTCAACTTCGCGCCGCCGGCGACCGACGAGGAGGTCCGGGCCGCGGCGCTGCAGTTCGTGCGGAAGCTGAGCGGTTTCCAGGCGCCGTCCCGGGCGAACGCGGCGGCCTTCGATCGGGCGGTCGACGAGGTCCAGGCGGCGGCCCGCCGGCTCGTGGACGGTCTCGTGACCGTCTCCCCGGCTCGCAGCCGCGAGGAGGCCGCCGCGGCGGCGAAAGCGCGGTCGGCCCGGCGCTTCGGCGCCCGCTGAGCGGGCGGATCGCCGGCCGTACTCCCCCTCGGCCGCGCCTATAATCCCCCCGGCGTCGCCGCGAAGGCGTACGTTCCGCGGTGCCGCGAGGAGACTGCAGACTTGCAGGGCGCCCGCCTCCACGAGGCTCTCGACAGGGTCGCCGGCTGGCGCTATCTCGCGGCCGCTCTGCTGGGCGTCCTCGGGCTCCTCCTCAACCGGCCGCGCGTCGAGCTCCTGCCCGGCGTCGGCCCCGAGTTCCTTCTCGGCGGCGGGGCCGCCCTCGTCGCGAGCGCGTGGCTCGGCCCCGGGCCCGGGATCCTGACCGCGTTCCTCGCCCTCGGCGAGAGGCTCGCTCGCTTCGACGTCCTCGGCGCCGCCACCCTCGTCTACGTGGTCGAGGCGCCCGCCGCGTGGGCGCTGCGCCTCAAGCTCCGCAGCCTCGCCCTGTCGGCGATCGCGTTCTGGGTGGTCGCGGGCTGGGCCTTCGACGTGCTCGTCTACTGGCGGCTCCTGGCCCTGCCGCGCGACTTCGTCGCGCTCCTGTTCACGAAGCAGGTCCTGAACGCGACCCTGAACGGCCTCGTCGCGGACGTCGTGATCCTGCTGGCGCCGCGCTTCCCGGGCGCGAGCCGCCCGCCCGCGCCCATGCGGACGTACACGTTCGACCGCATCGCCGTCCACGTCCTCGGCGCCTCGCTGGCAGTGGGCCTGTTCGTCACGCGGTGGAGCTACGAGTCGCGGCTCGAGGCGCTGCGCGGCGCGAGCCAGGGGCTCGCCCGCGAGATCTCGACCGAGGTCTCGTCGCTCCTGCGGGAGCGGGCGGCCACCCTCGAGACGCTCGCCCGCCTCGTCGAGATGGACCTGGCCCGCGGCGCGCCGGTCCCGGTCGAACGCCTCGACGCCGTGGTGCGCGGCCACCCCGAGTTCCTCAACGTGGGCGTCCTCGATCCCGACGGGTGGCTCCTCCACATGCGGCCCGGCACGAACGCGGCGGGCGAGAGGATCGACACGCGCCGCAGCCTCGCCCACCGGGAGTACTTCCGGCTCGCGCGGGCGACGCGGCGCAGCGTCTACGCGCCGCTCATCCTCGGCGACCTGCGGGTGCGGTCCGCCCACGGCGCCGAGCCCGTCGTGATCGTGGCCGAGCCGCTCCTGGCCGAGGGAGGCTCCTTCGCCGGGCTGGTGTTCGCGGCCATGGACGCCGCCGTGCTCGGCGAGACCCTGCGGGCGCACGCGCGGCCCGGCGACTCGGTGACGCTCGCCGACGCGAAGCGCAACGTGATCGCGTCGCTCGAGCCGCGGCTGCATCCCGGGATGGCGCTCGGGAGCTTCGTGCCGGACCTCCACGTGGCCGAGGCCGGCGAGCGCCTGTTCCGCTACAGCCCGCCGCCCGACGGGAGCCTCGAGTCCCGCTACGGCATCGACGTGCGGCAGGCGGCGTGGATCACCGCGGAGCCCGCCGGCTGGGGCGTCCTCGTCGACCGCCCGTGGTCCCCCCTCTACGCCGAGGCCGCGCGGTCGAGCCAGCTCACCCTCGCGGCGTTCCTCGTCACGCTCGTCCTCCTGTGGTGGATCCTGTCGCGCCTCGCCTCGCTCGTGACGGGCGCGGTCGAGCAGGTCGGGCAGGCGGCCACGCTCGTCGGCGCGGGCGACCCGGCCGCGGCCGACCGCCTCTCGCCCCTCGCGCGGAGCCCGATCGAGGAGGTGCGCGACCTCGGCCGGAGGCTCGGGGAGCTGCGCGAGGTCGTGCTCCAGCGCCAGCAGGCGGCGGAGGCGCGCCTGCGGGCGGAGGAGGCGATCCGCCGCGCCGAGCGCCTGGAGTCGCTCGGCCAGCTCGCGGGCGGGGTCGCCCACGACTTCAACAACGTCCTCGGCGTCGTCTCGGGCGCGGCCGAGCTGCTGCTGAAGAGGGCGGGGACGGACGCGGCGGCGCGAGAGCGCCTCGACCAGATCCTGCGCGCCGGCGAGCGGGCGGCCGCGCTCACGCGGCAGCTCCTCGCCTTCGGCCGCCGGCAGGTGCTCGACGCGCGCGTCGTCGACGCGAACGAGCTGCTGCGCGACACGGTGGGCCTCCTCCGGCCGCTCGTCGGCGAGAACGTGGAGGTCGTCTTCGAGCCGGACGAAGAGAGAGCGTTCGCCCGGGTCGACCCGCACCAGCTCGACCGCATCGTCGTGAACCTCGCCGCCAACGCCCGCGACGCGATGCCCGGCGGAGGCCGGCTCACGCTGCGCACCGGGAGCGCGACGATCGGGGAGAGCGGGGCGCCGTGGGACGGCGAGCTCGCCCCCGGCGAGTACGTGGTCGTCGAGGTCGCCGACACGGGCCACGGCATGAGCGCCGAGACGCGGGCCCGCGCCTTCGAGCCGTTCTTCACGACCAAGGAGCCGGGCAAGGGCACGGGGCTCGGCCTCGCGACGGTCTACGGGATCGCGAAGCAGAGCGGGGGCAGCGCCGACATCGACACCGAGCCCGGCCGCGGCACGCGCGTGCGGATCTACCTGCCCCGGGCGGAGGGCGCTCCCGCGGAGGCGCTCCCGGCCGAGCGCGTTCAGGCCGCCGTGCCGTCGCCGGCGCCGCACCGGCCGCCGCCGGAGACGACGGTCCTCCTCGTCGAGGACGACGACGCCCTGCGCGACGTGACCGCGAGCCTGCTCGAGACGCTGGGGTACCGCGTGCGCGTGGCGGCCTCCGGAGAGGAGGCCGTCGACGCCCTCGCGGGCGGGTGCTGCGTCGACCTCGTGATCACCGACGTGGTCCTCACCGGCATGGGCGGTCCCGAGGTCGCCCGCCGGGCCCGCGCGATGGCGCCGGGAGCGAAGGTCCTCTTCGTCTCGGGCTACTCCGAGGCGCTGGCGAGCCGCGGCCTCGGCGAGGGGGACGCGCTCCTCGCCAAGCCGTTCACGTCGGGAGAGCTGGCCGAGGCCGTGCGGGGTCTGCTCGACCCGCCGGCCGGTCCCGACTGCGCGACGGCCGCCCCGAACTGAGGCGCGCGGGCGCGATCGTGTAAGATCCCCCCGCCCGCCCCCGCGGGATTGAGCCCTCCTGCATGGCCGAATCGCCCGATCCAGCCGACGACCCGCGTTCGGCGCGCCGGCCCGTCGTCCTGGTCGTCGAGGACGACGACGCGCTGCGGGAGATCACCGAGACCCTCGTGCGCTCCTTCGGCTACGAGGCGCTGTCGGCGGCGAGCTCGGGCGAGGCGGTCGAGCTCTTCCAGCGGCGCGGGGGCGAGATCGACCTCCTGCTCGCCGACGTCGTGATGCCGGACCTCGACGGGCCCCGCCTCGCGCGGCTGCTCCGCGAGCGGCGCCCGCAGCTCGCGGTGCTCTTCGTGTCGGGCTACCCGGATGCCCTGGCCGTCCGCGGGCTGCCGAGCGAGGCGCTCCTGCTGAAGCCGTTCACCTCGGCCGTCCTCGCCGCGCGCCTGCGACGCCTGCTGCCGGTCCCGCCCGGCCCGCGCTAGTCGGCATGGGCTCTCCCTCTTCGCGGAGAGCCATTCTCGCGCGGCAGACGGAAAGTAAACTTGACAAAAAGGAAAGCGAGGCATACATTCCGGATCGGAACGGAGGTCCTCGATGAGCAGCTCCTGGGGCATGTCGCGCGAAGGCCTGGTGCCCGCCGTCGTGGCCGCGGGCAGCCTGTGGGGTGGTCTGGCCCTCGCCCTGCGATACGGGAACCGGTACCTCGACGCCGATCGCGGCCTCCATGCGTCGCTCCTGGCCGGGTTCCTCCTGCTCGTGCTCGCGGGCTTCATGGTTCGGCGGCTGGCGAAGCGGCGCGACTACCCGTGGCTGATGTTCGTGGCCGCAGTCGCGATCCCCCTCTACGAGCCGCAGGCGAAGCCCGACACGCTCGGCTGGCGGCTCTTCAGCGGCGCCTACGGGCTCTCGCTCGTCGTCGTGGCCGTCTACGGGTTCGTGCGCATGGTGCGCGGCACGGACGAGCTGGAGCGCCGCGTGAACCAGGAGGCGCTCTCGTTCGCCTTCGCGGCGTCGCTCGTGCTCGTGATGGCGTGGTCGCTGCTGCAGCCGGCGCTTCCCCCGCTGCGCGGGCTGTGGGTCGCCTCCGCGATGATCGGCGCGTGGCTCCTCGGGTGGAACGCGGCCGTGCGGAAGTACCGGTGAGGAACCGCCTCCGCGTCCTGCGCGCCGAGCGCGACTGGTCGCAGGCCGACCTCGCGTCGGCGCTGTCCGTCTCGCGCCAGACCGTCAACGCCATCGAGAACGGCCGCTACGACCCGAGCCTGCCCCTCGCCTTCGCGATCGCGCGCGTCTTCTCGCTGCGCATCGAGGACGTCTTCTCGCCCGACGAGGAGCCCGTCCCGGCCTTCGACCGTCAGCCGGACTGACCGGCCGGCCGACGTGCTCGGGCGCACACACTATCCATACGGTTCATTGCGCGTCCGGGAGAGCCCGTAGACCCTTCGTAGCGCCGTCGGCCCGCGCGGAGGTGCTCATTGGCGACGAGACGCGCCCTGCTCCTCGTTCTCCTCCTGGCGGTCCTGGCCGCCGCGTTCGCGTGGCGGACGGGGTGGATGTCGCCCCGCCCGGCGCCGGTCGCCGTGGCTCCGGCGCCGACGCCGACGCCGCCACCGGCTCTGCGCTCGCTCTGGAAGACGGAGCAGGAGTGGCTCGTCGACCGGATCGTCCGCGACATCCGGGCGACCGCGGCGTGGGCGCGCGACGGGCGTCTTCCGGCCGCGGAGACGGGCCTTGCCGGCAAGGGGATGCCGCTCGGCGAGCACGTCTTCGCCCCGTCCGCGTACGCCGCGCTCGCGCGTGAGGCGCTCGCCGGCGTCGCCCCGGCCGTCGACCCGCGGGCCGCCGCCGAGGTCGAGGACGAGCGTCTCGTTTCGGCCCTCGTCGACCTGCGCTCCACGGTCCTTCTCCGGGAGAACGCCGCCCTGTCGCGCTCGCTCGCGGACCACCCGCTCGACGCCGCGGCCCACGCGCGGGCCGCGCTCCTCCTCGGGGCCTTCGCCCTGCGCGACGCGGCCGGGCGCTCGACCGACGTGCGGCCGGCCCTGTGCCGCATGACGGCGCACCTGGCCGTCGCGGCGGCGCTGCGTGGCGACGCTGCGCCGGGCGTGCCCGGCCGGCTCGCCGAGGCGGTTCTCGTCACCCTCGCCGGCCGCGAGCGCGATGCGCTCGCCCGCCTCGACTCGCTGCAGGCGGAAGCGCGGGTCACGCGCGCCCTGCGCGCGTGGCTGCGCGCGCTGCGCCTGCGCAACACCGGCGACTGGCGCATGGCCGTGGACGCGCGAGACCTGACTCTCCTCGAGCGCCTGGAGGAGTTCCGGGCGCTCGCCCGTGGCCAGGACGACGCGGCCGCGCTCGAGTGGCTCGACCGGGGTCGCCGGACCGAGGTGCTCGATTGGGGGCTTCTCGCCATGAACGCCGAGGCTCTGTCGGTCGAAACCGCCAATCGATTCGCCGACGTCGCCCCCGCTCTCCAGGTCGCCGAGGCCGGCGAAGCCTGGGTGGCGCTCGGCGGCCCAGCCGTCGACGAGGCCGGCATGATGAGGGCACTCGACGAGCGGCCCGCCGGACTCGTGGCGACGCGGCCCGACGGCCGCGCGCAGCCCGATCCGCTCGGCTGGGGCCTCTGGGCGGACCGCGCGCAGCGCCACCTCGTCTTCGAGCTGCAGACGGTCAGCTACTACTACACCGGCCTGCTCGGCCGAGCCGGCGCCGCCCGGGCGTACGTCGAGAGCGCCCGCCAGCGATTCGGGCGTCTGGAGATGTATCCCGTCGTCCTCTGCGGGCACGCGTTCGACGCCGACTCCTATCGCTCCGCCATGGCGGCGGTGCGGGAGCTCGCGCTGCGATCGCCCGAGAGGCTGACCGCCGGACACTGGGACCTCTTCCGCGACAAGACCGGTTACGGTCCAGTGCCATCGGATCTCCCTGACGAGGCGTCCTGGTTCCGCCCCGCGCTGCCGGCGGGCACGCTTCTCGACGTCGACCGTCGTCTCCAGCGGCCGGGCGAGCTCGCGGGCATGCCGCCCGAGACGCTGCGCTCCCTGCGTGAGATGGCGCCTCACGATATCGGCCTCGCGCTCTTCGACGCCGCCCGCCAGCCGGCCGACCGCCGAAACGCCGCCTCGCTGGCCGCGGTCTACGGCCCGCTCGCCGAGTTCAACGTGAGGGCGATGGGCAAGCTGGCCGACGCGTCGTGGTACGACCCGGCGGGGTTCCGCGAGTGGCAGGGCCGGCTGTGCGAGATCGTGCCCGACCGCTGCTTCATGCTGGGCTACCGACTCGCCGAGCTGGGCCTCCCGGACGAGGCGGCGGCCGCGTACCAGAAGGCGTTCGACCGGGCCAACGACCGCGTGGCGGCGGCGAACCAGTGTCGCTGGCTCGTCCGCTACTACGTCGACCACGGCCAGGTCCGGAAGGCCGAGGTGGTGGCGCGACAGGCGGCGGGCACCGGCGCCGCCTCGGGCCTGTTCGTGCTCGCCGAGCTGCTCGAGCGCAAGGGCCGACTGGGCGACGCCGAGGAGCAGTACCGGCAGATCCTCGACCGCTACCAGGATCCCGAGCGTCTGGCCGGCTTCTACTTCCGCCAGATCCGGGCCGGACACGCCGAGTACGAGTCGCGCTTCCGCAACGCGCTGGCTCTCGCGCTGCCGGAGGGCCTCCTTCCGCTCGACCGGGGCGCGCTCGACAAGGCTCCCGTGCGAGGCGCGGTCGTGCGGAAGGAGAACGACAACACGAAGCGCTGGGGCATCAAGTGGGGCGACGTGATCGTCGCGCTCGACGGATACCGCGTGCACGGCCGCCGTTCCTTCGACGTGATCAACGAGCTGAGCCTCGCGCCCCGCATGGACCTCGTCGTGTGGAGAGGCAGCCGCTTCGTGGACGTGACGGCCGAGCTGTGGGACCGCCGGTTCCGCGTCGACATCGAGGACCTCGCCCCGCCGGCACGGCGGTAGCCCGGCGCGCCCCGCGCGGGTGCTATCCTCCTGGGCCGTGAACGCTCCCGCCTCGCGCGAGTACGTCCTCACCGTCTCCTGTCCCGACGCCGTCGGCCTCGTGGCCGCGGTGAGCTCGCTCATCGCCTCGTGGGGCGGATGGCTCACCGAGGTCGCGAACCACTCCGACACCGCGAGCGGGCGCTTCTTCATGCGGAACGTGGTGACGGCCGACTCGCTGCCGTTCGGCGTCGCGGAGTTCGTCGAGGGCTTCCGGCCCCTCGCCCTGCGCTATCAGATGGCCTTCACCGTCCGCGACACGAGCGCGCCCAAGCGCGTCGTCATCCTGGTGAGCCGCGAGGGGCACTGCCTCGCGGACCTCCTCTACCGCTGGCGGACGGGCGAGCTGCGCTGCGACCTGCGCGGCGTCGTCTCGAACCACGAGGACCTGCGCGAGATGGTGGAGCGCGAGGGCGTCGCCTTCCACCACGTGCCGGTGCCGAAGGACGGGAAGGACGAGGCCTTCGCCGCGATCGAGCGGATCCTCGACGCGGAGAAGGTCGACCTCGCCGTCCTCGCCCGCTTCATGCAGATCCTGCCCGGGGGCCTGTGCCGGAAGTACTCGGGCCGGGTCGTGAACATCCACCACGGCTTCCTGCCGTCGTTCGCCGGCGGGCGTCCCTACCAGCGCGCCTTCGAGCGCGGGGTGAAGCTCATCGGCGCGACGAGCCACTTCGTGACGGCCGACCTCGACGAGGGGCCGATCATCGAGCAGGACGTCGTGCGGATCGACCACACGCACTCGGTCGAGGACATGATCCGCCTCGGCCGCGACGTCGAGAAGACGGTCCTCGCCCGCGCCGTGCGCGA
Organism: Vicinamibacteria bacterium; assembly: GCA_046331285.1. Classification (GTDB taxonomy): domain Bacteria; phylum Acidobacteriota; class Vicinamibacteria; order Fen-336; family Fen-336; genus DATBSL01. Next base: position 17,390 of record JAXLRD010000034.1, on the reverse strand, counting down.
CGTGCTCGAGGACCGCGTACTCCTCGACGGCATCAAGACGGTCGTCTTCCGCTAGGCGGTCGACGGCCCTCGGGCCGGCCGACCGGGAGGAGCGCCGTGACCCTCGGCCGCACCGTCCTCGTCCTCTCCGCCGCGACCCTCGCGGGCCTCGCCGCGCCCGCGGAGCCCGCCGTCCTCGTCTCACCGTCGGGCCGCGTCCGGGTGACGATCGACGTCGACGACGCGGGCGTGCCGCGCTACTCCGTGCGCCTGCGCGGAAGAACCGTGGTCGAGAGCTCGGCCCTCGGGCTCGTGCTCGCCGACGGTGCGCTCGACCGTGGCCTGGTGCTCGCGGCGGAGACTCCGTCGCGCCGATCGGCCACCTGGAAGCCGCTCTACGGCGAGCGGACCGAGATCCCCGACCGCCACGAGGCCGTCCGGCTCGAGCTCGCGACGCGGGCTCCCGGCGGGCGCCGACTTCAGATCGAGATGCGCGCCCACGACGAGGGCGCGGCGTTCCGCTACGTGCTGCCGGACGGCGCGCCCGCCACCATTCGCGAGGAGCGCTCCGAGATCCGCTTCCCGAAGGGCAGCGTCGCGTGGCCGATCTACGCCGGCGAGGAGACCTTCCCGAGGGATCCGCTTCCTCTCGAGCGGCTGAAGAAGGGCGCCCACACGCCGCTCACCGTGCGCACGCCCGGGGGCTTCGTCTCCGTCCTCGACGCCGACGTCGCGAACTACGCCCGCATCCGGCTCGACCCCGTCGCGGGCGGCGTCGTCACCCGGCTGCGCGGGACCGTGACCGGGCAGGGCGCCCTCACGACACCGTGGCGGGTCGTCCTCCTCGGCGAGGACGAGGCGCGCCTCGTCGAGAACGAGTCGCTCGTGCCCACGCTCAACCCGCCGTGCGCGATCGGCGACACGAGCTGGATCCGGCCGGGCAAGACCATCAGCAACGAGGGCTCGGCGCCGCTGCAGACGGACCCCCTGCGGAAGGTCGTCGACTTCGCGGCCGAGAACGCCTTCGGCTACCTGCAGCTCGACTGGGGCTGGTACGGCACGGAGTGGACGTGGACGGACGCCGAGCGCGAGACGTTCCGCAAGAAGATGCCGGCGTACGCGGCGCGCACCGACTGGGTGGCGAACACGCTCGCCGACCCGTACCGCGTGGCGCGCGGCACGGTCCCGTACCGGCCTGACTGGGAGGCGGTCACCGAGGTCGACCTCGACATGCCGGCTCTCGTCCGCCATGCGAAGGAGAAGGGCGTCGGCGTCTGCCTCTACGTCGAGGCCGAGCACACGCTGCGCGCCGCCGACCTCGAGAAGCTCTTCGCCAAGTACGAGCAGTGGGGCGTCGCCGGCCTCAAGCCGGGCTTCGTGCCGGTCGGCACGCAGGAGGACACGCGCTTCATCCGCCGGATGGTCGAGACGGCCGCGCGCCACCATCTCGTCCTCTGCGTCCACGACGAGCACGTGCCGGACGGCCTGGAGCGGACCTGGCCGAACCTCTTCATCAGCGAAGGCGGCGGGGGACAGGAGGGCCACCACCCGGTCCACCACGACGTCACGCTGCCCTTCACGCGCAACCTGGCCGGCCCGTTCGACTACACGCCGATGATCTACTCCGAGGGCCGCAGCCACGCCCACGTGCTGGCGATGCTCGTCGCCTACTTCGCTCCGGCCCCGACGATCCGTGGCGGCTACCCGGCGTGGCACGGCGACGGGGCGTACGGCCGCGGCGGGGAGGAGCTCGAGTTCCTGAAGCGCGTCCCGGTCACGTGGGACGAGACCCGCGTCCTCGACGCGCGCGTCGGCCGCCGGATCGTCGTCGCGCGCAGGAGCGGGCGATCCTGGTTCCTCGGCGGGATGAGCGGCGACGAGCGGGAGAGCGTCGATCTCGCCCTGTCCTTCCTCGACCGCGGGCAGCCGTATGCCGCGCGGATCTTCCGTGACGCGCCGACGACGGACGGCCCGTGGCGGCCCGCCCGCTCCGACTCCGGCACGCTGCGCTCGACCGACCGGCTCGCTCTCACGATGGAGCCGGCCGGCGGCTTCGTGGCCATCCTCGATCCCGCCGCGCCCTCTCGCTGAGGGGTGCGCTCGGCCTCCGGTTGCCGAAGCTCGGCCGGAGTGATACTGTATTGATGAGAAGCGATACAGCTACACGTGGCCCTGAACATCCGTCACCCCGAGGTCGAAGAGCTCGCGGAGGCGCTCGCGCGCCTGACCGGCGAGACGAAGACCGAGGCCGTTCGCCGGGCGATCCGCGACCGGCTCGAGAGGCTGCGGCGCGAGCGCGCCCGACGCCGGCTCGCCGACGAGCTCGACGCCATCGCGAGCGAGTGCTCGTCGCTGCCGGTGCTCGACGCCCGCACGGCCGGGGAGATCCTCGGCTACGACGAGCACGGCGTCCCCCGCTGAGCCGCGAATGGTCCTCGACACGTCGGCCGTGCTGGCAATCCTGCAGGACGAGCCCGAGCGCCGGTCCTTCAACGAGGCGATCGAGTCCGCGGACTCCCGCTCGATCTCGGTGGCCTCTCTCGTCGAGGTCTCGATCGTGATCGAGGCGCGCTACGGCGCGGCGGGCGTCCGCCACCTCGACCGCCTGCTGGACCGCGCCAGCGTCAGCATCGTCCCGGTGGACGCCGAGCAGGGGAAGATCGCCCGCCAGGCGTTCAGCCGGTTCGGCGAGGGCCGCCACCCGGCGGGGCTGAACTTCGGAGACTGCTTCTCCTACGCGCTCGCCCAGTCGCTCGGCGAGCCGCTGCTCTACAAGGGCGACGATTTCTCCCGCACCGACGTGACCCGTTACGAGCCGCCGCAGGCCTGAGGCCCTGCCCGATATGCCCTTCAATTCCTTCGGTCTCGATCCGCTCCTCGTCCGCGGCATCCGCGAGCTCGGCTTCACCCGGCCGACGCCCATCCAGGAGCAGTCGATCCCGCCGGCCCTCGCCGGCCGCGACGTGCTCGCCTGCGCCGCGACGGGCAGCGGCAAGACGGCGGCGTTCGGCCTCCCGATCCTGCAGCGGCTGATGCACAAGCCGCGGCGCACGACGCGCGCCCTCATCCTCACGCCGACCCGCGAGCTGTGCGCGCAGATCGACGCGCACCTCTCCGAGCTCGCCACCCACACCCCGGTGACGAGCGCGGCGGTGTTCGGCGGCGTCGGCATGGGCCCGCAGGAGCACGCGTTCCGCGCCGGGGTCGACGTGATCGTGGCGACGCCGGGGCGCCTCCTCGACCACTTCCGCCGCCCCTACGCGGCGCTCGGCGGGCTCGAGGTGCTCGTCCTCGACGAGGCCGACCGCATGCTCGACATGGGCTTCCTGCCCGACATCAAGCGCGTCCTGCGGCACATCCCCTCGCGGCGGCAGACCCTCTTCTTCTCCGCCACCATGCCCGGGCCGATCGTCGAGCTGACGCGCGAGATGCTGCGCGACCCCGTCACGATCAACCTGCAGCGCCAGGCCGCGCCGGCGGCCGGCATCACCCAGGCCGTCTACCCGGTGCCGTCGAAGCTGAAGCCGGCTCTCCTCCTCGCTCTCCTGCGCCGCGGCGACGTCGGCAGCGCCCTCGTCTTCACCCGGACGAAGCACCGCGCCAACCGCCTCGCCGACTGGCTCGAGAAGCAGGGCGTCCGCGCGGCCCGCATCCACGGCAACCGCAGCCAGAACCAGCGCACGCAGGCGCTCGACGGCTTCAAGGCCGGCCGCTACGACGTGCTCGTGGCGACCGACATCGCCGCGCGCGGCATCGACGTCGTCGCCCTCGGCCACGTGGTGAACTTCGACGTGCCGGCCGCGACCGAGGACTACATCCACCGCGTCGGCCGCACGGGCCGCGCCGAGGCCACGGGCGAGGCGTTCACGTTCGTCGCGCCGGAGGACGAGGCCGGGCTGCGCGCGATCGAGCGCGCGATCCACAAGACGCTGCCGCGCGTGCTGCTGCCGGACTTCGACTACAAGCAGGCGCCGCCGGCCGCGGTCCCGGAGCGCGAGGGCGGCCGCCGCGAGGCGCACGGCGCGCGGCCGGCCCGGCGCGACGGCGGGCGGGACCAGGGTCGTGAGCACCGCGGCGGTGGCCGCAGCCAGGATGGCGGTCGACACCATCGCGGGGAGCGCGGCCAGCAGGGCCGCTCCAGCCAGGGCGCGCACGGTCAGTCGGCTCGCGGGGCGGCTCGCGGGCAGGGCGGGCACGGTCAGGGCCAGCACGCGCAGAGGACCGAGAGCGCGCGCGGTCAGGGCACGCAGCCGCGGCCGGCGGCCGCGGCCGTGGACCGCGGCTGGGCCGATCGTCTGGAAAAGGAGCTGAAGGAGAGCTGGGGCGCCGGGGCCAACCGGCCGGCGGCGCGGCCCCGGTCGTTCGGCGGCCGTCGCGGGCGCGGCCGTCGCTGACGCGCCGCCATCCGGTCGCGCGAGCGGCTTCGATTGGTGCGATCGGAACGGCTCATGTCGGTTTCCGTGTTGACACGACTGGTCCGACCAGCGTAATCTCGCCGCCTGTTCGCCATGAAGCACCTGATTGCAGCGCGCCTCGCGGTCGTGTCGAGCGTCGCTGTACGACTGTCGATCCGACTGTCGCTGCTGGCCCTGCTGGTTCTGGGCCTGCCTCTCGGGGGGCCGGTGATCTAGGCTGAGTTCAGTCGAGGCCACCTGCAAACCCCCGGGGGAAACCTCGGGGGTTTTGCTTTGTGGGCCTCATTTTGCGGGAGGAACGAGTGCAACGCACGGGCGCGCAGATCGTCTGGGAATGCCTGGTGAAGGAAGGGGTGGAGGTCGTGTTCGGCTACCCCGGCGGGGCGATCCTGCCCACCTACGACGCCATGCTCGACTACGAGGCCGTCCGGCACGTGCTCGTCCGCCACGAGCAGGGCGCCGCGCACATGGCCGACGGGTACGCGCGGGCCAGCGGGAAGGTCGGCGTCGCGATCGCGACGTCGGGCCCCGGCGCGACGAACCTCACGACCGGCATCGCGACCGCGATGCTCGACTCGTCGCCCACGGTGTTCATCACCGGCCAGGTCTCCTCGAAGGTGCTCGGCTCCGACGCCTTCCAGGAGGTCGACGTCACCGGCATCACGCTGCCGATCACGAAGCACAACTCGCTCGTGACCGACGTCCGCCACATCGCCCGCACGATCAGGGAGGCCTTCGTGATCGCGCGCTCGGGCCGCCCCGGCCCGGTCCTCGTCGACATCACGAAGGACGCTCAGCAGGCGAAGACCGACTTCCACTACCCGGACGCGGTCCACCTCCCGGGCCTCCACGAGCCCGACGCGCCCGACGCCGAGAGCCTGGCCGAGGCGGCCGAGCTCATCGCCCGCGCGAAGCGGCCGCTCATCCTCGCCGGCGCCGGCGTCATCCGCTCGGGCGCCTCGCAGGCCGTCGTGGACTTCGCCGAGAAGGCCGGCGTCCCCGTCGCCCTCACCCTCCTCGGCATCGGCGGCTTCCCCCAGAGCCACCCGCTCTGCCTCGGCATGATGGGCATGCACGGCGAGGCGTTCGTGAACCAGGCGATCCAGGAGGCCGATCTCCTCCTCGCCTTCGGGATGCGCTTCGACGACCGCGTGACCGGGAACCTCAAGACCTACGCGCCGCACGCGAAGAAGATCCACGTCGAGATCGACCCGTCGGAGGTCGGCAAGAACGTGAAGGTCGACGTGGCGCTCGTGTCCGACCTCCTCGCCGCCCTCAAGGCCCTCACGCCGATGGTCGACCGCAAGACCCACGACGAGTGGCTCGCCACGATCGACGGCTGGCGGCAGGACACGCGCTCGCGCGACATCCTCCACCAGGACCACGACGGCCGGCTCCTCGCCGCCCACGTGATGAACGACATCTGGCGGGCGACGGGCGGCAACGCGATCGTCGTCACCGACGTCGGCCAGCACCAGATGTGGGAGGCGCAGTACTACAAGCACGACCGGCCGCGGACCCTCATCACCTCGGGCGGCCTCGGCACCATGGGCTTCGCGCTGCCCGCGGCCATCGGGGCGAAGTTCGCCCGGCGCGACGCCGAGGTGTGGGTGGTCGCCGGCGACGGCGGCTTCCAGATGACCCAGTGCGAGCTCGCCACCCTCCAGCAGGAGCAGCTCGACGTCAAGATCGCGGTCGTCAACAACGGCTACCTCGGCATGGTGCGGCAGTGGCAGGAGTTCTTCCACGACAAGCGCTACGCCGCGACGCCGATGCTCTCGCCCAACTTCGTGAAGCTCGCCGAGGCGTACGGCATCGAGGCCCACCGCGTCTCGACCCGGCCCGACGTGGTGCCGACCGTCGAGCGTGCGCGGGCGGCGAAGGGGCCGGTGCTCGTCGAGTTCCAGGTGCAGAAGGAGGACGCGGTCTACCCGATGGTGCCCGCCGGCAGCGACCTCCACGCCATGATCCGCCGGCCCGCCGCGGCCGGCTCGGAGGTGCGGTCGTGAAGCACACCCTCGTCGCGAAAGTCATGGACCAGCCGGGCGTCCTCAACCGGGTGGCGAGCCTCTTCCGCCGGCGCGCGTTCAACATCGACAGCCTCACGGTCGGCCACACCGAGACGGCCGAGGTCTCGCGGATGACGATCGTGGTCGACACCGCGCGGGTGCCGGCCCACATCGTCGCGGAGAACCTGCGCAAGCTGATCCCGGTGGCCGAGGTCGTCGACGTCACGCACATGGCGACCGTCGACCGCGACCTCGCGCTCATCCGCGTCGGCTGCGCGCCGGCCGAGCGGGCCGAGCTCGCGAGCCTCGTCGAGATCTTCCGTGCGCGGATCGTCGACGTCGCGGCGGAGTCGGTGATCGTCGAGGTGACGGGCAACGAGCAGAAGGTCGACGGCCTCGTGGAGCTGCTGCGGCCCCGCGGGATCCAGGAGATGGTGCGGACCGGCAAGGTCGCCATGGTCCGCGGCAGCGTCGGCGAGGCGAAGCCGGCGGTCCACGTTTCGGACGCGGCGGGCGCCGCGGCCACTCACTAGACAAGAGGGAGAGAGAACGAACATGGCACGCATGTACTACGACAACGACGCCGACCTTTCCCTCCTGAAGGGCCGCAAGGTCGCGATCATCGGTTACGGCAGCCAGGGCCACGCGCACGCCCTCAACCTGAAGGACAGCGGCGTCGACGTCGTCGTCGGCCTTCCGGCCGGAAGCCGCTCGCGGGCGAAGGCGCAGGCCGAGGGCCTCTCCGTGAAGACGCCGAAGGAGGCCGCGGCCGAGGCCGACGTCGTCATGATCCTCACGCCGGACACCGGCCAGGCGAAGCTCTACAAGGACGACATCGAGCCGGGCCTCAGGCCGGGCAAGACGCTGATGTTCGCCCACGGCTTCAACATCCGCTTCGGCACGATCACGCCGCCCGCCGGCGTCGACGTGTCGATGGTCGCGCCGAAGTCGCCCGGCCACCGCGTGCGCGAGGTGTTCAAGGAGGGCCAGGGCACGCCCGGCCTCGTCGCCGTCCACCAGGACGCGAGCGGCAAGGCCAAGGCGAACGCCCTCGCCTACGCCAAGGGCATCGGCTGCACCCGCGCCGGCGTCATCGAGACGACCTTCGCGGAGGAGACCGAGACCGACCTCTTCGGCGAGCAGGCGGTTCTCTGCGGCGGCGCCTCCGCTCTCGTGAAGGCCGGCTTCGAGACCCTCGTGAAGAACGGCTACCAGCCGGAGATCGCGTACTTCGAGTGCCTGCACGAGCTCAAGCTGATCGTGGACCTCATGTACCGCGGCGGCCTCAACTACATGCGCTACTCCGTCTCCGACACGGCCGAGGACGGCGACTACACCGCCGGCCCGCGCATCGTCACCGAGGAGACGAAGAAGGAGATGCAGCGGATCCTCGACGAGATCAAGAGCGGCCAGTACGCGAAGCGCTGGGTGGCGGAGAACGAGGCCGGCCGCCCGGTGTTCAACGCCACGCGCGCGGCGGAGCGCTCGCACCAGCTCGAGCAGGTCGGGGCGAAGCTCCGCCCGATGATGAGCTTCCTCGACGCGGTCGAGGTGACGGCCGACGGCGAGGTGAAGAAGGCGGCGGACAAACCAGTGGGGGCCGTACGATGAGCGACAAGCGCGTCACGATCTTCGACACGACGCTCCGCGACGGCGAGCAGTCGCCGGGCTGCAGCATGCACACCGCGGAGAAGGTGCGCATGGCCCTGCAGCTCGAAAGGCTCGGCGTCGACATCATCGAGGGCGGCTTCCCGATCGCCTCCGCCGGGGACTTCGAGGCCGTGCAGGCCATCTCCGAGGCGGTGAAGGGCGCCCGGGTCGCCGCCCTCTGCCGGGCCCGGCCGAAGGACATCGAGTCGGCCGGCAAGGCCCTCGAGCCGGCGCTCCACCCCGTCATCCACACCTTCCTCGCCACCTCCGGCATCCACCTCCAGTGGAAGCTCAGGATCACGCCGGAGGAGGCGCTGCGCCAGGCGGTCGACGCGGTGAAGCTCGCCCGCACGTTCACCGACGAGGTCGAGTTCTCGGCCGAGGACGCGTCGCGCTCGGACTACGGCTACCTGAAGGAAGTCCTCCAGGCGGTCTTCGCGGCCGGCGCGAGGACCCTCAACGTGCCCGACACCGTCGGCTACGCCCTCCCGCACGAGTACGCGGAGATGGTGCGCAACCTCGTCCGCGACGTGCCCGGCGCGGTCATCTCCGTCCACTGCCACAACGACCTCGGCCTCGCCGTCGCGAACTCCATCGCGGCGGTCCAGGCGGGCGCGCGCCAGATCGAGTGCACGATCAACGGTATCGGCGAGCGGGCAGGCAACGCCTCGCTCGAGGAGATCGTGATGGCGCTCAAGGTGCGGAAGGAGGTTCTCGGCTTCGAGACCGGCGTCCGCAGCGAGCTCCTCGCCCCGACCTCGACCCAGCTCTCCTCGGTCACCGGCGTCTGGCCCCAGCCGAACAAGGCGATCGTCGGCCGGAACGCCTTCGCCCACGAGGCGGGCATCCACCAGCACGGCATGCTCGCGAACCCGCTCTGCTACGAGATCATGACCCCGGCCAGCGTCGGCGTCTCGCAGTCGATGCTCATCCTCGGCAAGCACTCCGGCAAGCACGCCGTCGAGGCGCGGCTCAAGCAGCTCGGCGTGCCGGTGAAGAACGAGGACATCGAGACCGTGACGGCCGAGGTGAAGGCCCTCGCCGACCGCACGAAGTTCGTCTACGACGAGGACCTCCTCGCCATCGTCTCGCACGCGCCGGAGCCGCGGGCGAAGCTCGTGCGCTACCAGGTGCTCTCGGGCAACAGCATCCTGCCCACCGCCACCGTCGAGGTCGAGGTCGAGGGCCACCGCCGCTCGGCCTCGGCCGTCGGCAACGGGCCGCTCGACGCGGCCATGAAGGCGGCCGACGCCGCCCTCGGCTTCGAGCTGCAGCTGCTCGAGATGCACACCCGCGCGGTGACCGCCGGCAAGGACGCCCTCGCCGAGGTCACGGTGCGCGTGATGCACGACGGGATCGAGTCGCTCGGGCAGGCGGCGAGCCGCGACACCCTCGAGGCGACGCTCAAGGCGTACCTTTCGGCCGTGGCGTCGGCGCGCGAAGCGCTCGCCGCCGCGTAGGGCAGGAGCACCATGGACCGCGCGCGCCGTCTCGTCGACAAGGTCTGGGACGAGCACCTCGTCGCCCCGGAGACCGAGGACACCCCGGCCGTTCTCTACATCGACCTCCACCTCGTCCACGAGGTGACCTCTCCCCAGGCCTTCGCCGAGCTGCGCGCGCGGAAGCTGCCGCTGCGCCAGCCGTCGCGCACCGTCGCCACGATGGACCACGCGATCCCCACGCGCCTCGGCCCGGACGGCCGCCGCGCGAGCGCCGAGAGCGCCGCCGCGGAGCAGGTGTCGGCCCTCGAGGGGAACTGCCGCGACTTCGGCGTGCCCCTCTACCCGGTGGGCGACGCGCGCCAGGGCATCGTCCACGTGATCGGCCCCGAGCTGGGCCTGACGCATCCCGGCTTCACGATCGTGTGCGGCGACAGCCACACGAGCACCCACGGCGCGTTCGGCGCCCTCGCGTTCGGCATCGGCACGAGCGAGGTCGGCCACGTGATGGCGACGCAGTGCCTGCTGCAGCGCCGGCCGAAGGCCTTCTCGGCGGAGTTCACCGGGCGGCTCGCCGACGGCGTTTCGGCCAAGGACCTGATCCTCGCCCTCATCGCGAAGATCGGCACCGGCGGGGCGACCGGCCACGCGCTCGAGTACCGCGGCAGCGCCGTGCGCGCGCTGTCGATGGAAGAGCGCATGACGGTGTGCAACATGTCGATCGAGGCCGGAGCCCGCGCGGGCCTCGTCGCGCCCGACGACACGACCTACGAGTACCTGGCGGGGCGGCCGTTCGCTCCGCAGGGAAAGTCCTGGGACGCCGCCGTCGCGCGGTGGCGGACGCTGCCGACGGACGACGGCGCGGCGTTCGACCGCGCGGTGACGATCGACGCTTCGGCCCTCGAGCCGATGATCACGTGGGGGACGAGCCCCGGCATGGGCATCCCCGTGCGCGGCGTCGTGCCCGAGCCGAACGGCGACTCGAGCCACGAGAAGGCGCTGCGCTACATGGGCCTCGAGGCGGGGAAGCCGCTCCTCGGCCGCAAGGTCGACGTCGTCTTCATCGGCTCGTGCACGAACTCGCGGCTCTCCGACCTGCGCGACGCCGCGCGCGTCCTCCGCGGCCGCAGGGTCGCGGCCGGCGTGCGCGCGCTCGTCGTGCCCGGCTCGGAGCCGGTGAAGAAGGCGGCCGAGGCCGAGGGCCTCGACCGCGTCTTCCGCGAGGCGGGCGCCGAGTGGCGCGAGGCCGGCTGCTCGATGTGCCTCGCGATGAACGACGACCGTCTGGCCCCGGGCCAGTACTCGGTGAGCACCAGCAACCGCAACTTCGAGGGCCGGCAGGGGCCGGGCGGGCGCACGTTCCTCGCCTCGCCGCTCACCGCCGCCGCCGCCGCCGTGAAGGGCGCGATCGCCGACGCCCGGGAGATGCTCCAGTGAAGCCCGTGCAGAAGATCGTCTCCCGCACCGTCGTCCTCCCGAGCGAGAACGTCGACACCGACCAGATCATCCCCGCGCGCTTCCTCGTCACGACCACGCGCGAGGGCCTTCGCGACGCGCTCTTCGCCGACTGGCGCTTCGAGGCGCCCGGGAAGCCGCGGCCGGGCTTCGTGCTGAACGGGCCCGCGGCGGCCGGGGCGCGCGTCCTCGTGGCCGGCCGCAACTTCGGCTGCGGCTCCTCGCGCGAGCACGCGGTGTGGGCGCTGCAGGCGGGCGGCTTCGAGGCCGTCGTGAGCACGGCGTTCGCCGACATCTTCCGGGCCAACGCGCTCAAGAACGGCCTGGTGCCGGTGCAGGTCGACGAGGCCGCGCACGCCGCGATCGCCGCGGCGGCGGGGGCCGAGGTGACGGTGGACGTCGACGGGCGCGAGATAATCTACCCGGGCGGGCGCGCGGCGTTCCCGATCGAGCCGTTCGCGCGCTACTGCCTGCTGAACGGCCTCGACGAGCTGGCCTTTCTTCTTTCTCGGGAGCGGGAGATCGCGGCATTCGAGGCCGCGCGCGGCCCCGCGCCCTGGAGGTAGTCATGAAGCCGAAGATCGCACTCCTCCCCGGAGACGGCATCGGCCCGGAAGTGGTCCGGGCCGCGATGCGCGTCCTCGAGGCGTGCCTGCCCGTCGAGGCCCGCGAGGCCCCGATCGGCGGCGCGGGAATCGACGCCACCGGCGACCCCCTGCCTCCCGACACGCTGAAGCTGTGCCGCGAGTCCGACGTCGTGTTCCTCGGCGCCGTCGGCGGCCCGAAGTGGGACGCGGGCCCGCGGCGGCCCGAGGAGGGCCTCCTCGCGCTGCGCCGCGGCCTCGACGTCTACGCCAACCTGCGGCCCGCGCGCTACCTCGGCCTCCCGACCCCGCTCAAGGAGGGCCTCGCGCGCCACGCCGACATCCTCGTCGTGCGCGAGCTCTCGGGCGGCGTCTACTTCGGCGAGCCGCGCTGGCAGAAGGAGGACGAGGCCGTCGACACCTGGCGGCAGACGGCCGCCGAGGTGCGCCGCGTCGCGCACGTCGCCTTCAAGCTCGCGCGCCGCCGCAAGAAGCACGTGACGTCCGTCGACAAGGCGAACGTGCTCGCCGCCTCGCGCCTGTGGCGCAAGGTCGTGATCGAGGTCGCGGCCGAGTACCCGGACGTCACGCTCCAGCACCGCTACGTCGACGCCGCGAGCTTCGAGATCCTGCGCGCGCCGCACCAGTTCGACGTGGTGGTCACCGACAACATGTTCGGCGACATCCTGAGCGACGAGTCGGCGGCCCTCGCCGGCTCGATCGGCGTCCTGCCCTCGGCCTCGCTCGGCGACGGCCCCGGCCTCTACGAGCCGATCCACGGCGCGGCCCCCGACATCGCCGGCAAGGGCATCGCGAACCCGACGGGCGCCATCCTCACCGTCGCGCTCATGCTCGAGCACGCGTTCCGCCGGCCGCAGATGGCCCGCGCGGTCGAGTCGGCGGCGATCGCGGCTCTGCGCGAGCTGCGGACACCGGACGTCGGCGGCCACGCGACCACGGACCAGGTCACCGAGGCCGTGCTGCGGCACCTGTCCTGGTCGCGCTGGAGCACGGACACGGAAGAGGAAGTCGTTCCCGCGGAGTGGGGCGTCTAGGGAGTCACTTCCGGCGCCTCGGCCCCCGCCGCCGGGCGAACCACAGCGCGTCGGCGAAGCGGCCGAGGCCCGACGTCGTGGCCTTCGTCGTCCGCACGCCCGCGCGCGCCGCGTCGCCGAGGGCGTCGGCGACGCGGCGGCCGCGCGCGAGCGCCTCGACGTAGTAGCGGGCGACGGAGGCCTTCGTGACCTCGGCCCCGCCCCCGGCCCAGACCGACACCGCCCGGCCGACGGCCCACGTCCCCGCGTAGGCGATCGCCACCTTCGGCGCGATGCCGATCACCGGCACGAGGCCGACGAGCTGCCGCGCGAGCTGGCGGAGCATGAAGCCGCTGCCGATGACGCTCAGCGTCTGGCCGAGCACCGCGCGCACGGTGCCGCGCTTGCCCGCCCCGAGCGCGATCTTGTACGCCATCACGATCTGGTTCTTGGTGAGGACGACGATGTCGGCGAGGTTCATCGGCAGGTTGAGCCCGGGCACGATCTCCGCGACGCCGGTCCCCAGGGCGTAGACGGCGTTGGCCCGCGCGGTCTCCTCGACGAGCGCGGCGAAGAGCGGGTCGCGCACCGGCGGCAGCTGCCGGCCGAGGGCGAGGCGCAGGCTCGGCGGCGCGCCGGAGAGGAGGGCCTGCGCGATCGCGTCGAGGTGGTCGGCGGCGGGGCGCCCGACCGCGGCGCGGGCTGCCTCGCCGGGGCGGATCACCGCGTCCATCGAGCTCTCGGAGCCGACGACCACCGTGACCGCGGGGATCCTCCGGGTCGCGAGCTCCTGCGCGGCGATCGCGAGCCGGGGCGAGAGCTCGGGATCGCGGCTCACGAGAACCGCGACGTCGGGCGGCGGCGAGAGCGGAGCGTGGAGCCCGGCCTCGGCCGCGAGGACCCACGGGTGGCGCTCGCCCTTCCGGCCGCTGCTGACGAGGCTCGCCATCGCCTCGGCGTCCGCGGCCGCCTCGCCGAGGACCACGATGCGGAACGACCGCTCGGCCTCCCGCCGGACGGCCTCGAGGTCGAGCTCCCGGATGATCTTCCAGACGTCCCAGGGCTTCGGCATGGGCTCCTATCCCGGCCTTCACGGACGGTAGCACGCCGCAGACCCCGCGACTTGCAGGAAGCAGAAAACGTGCCGCAGGTGACCGAGTTGGCCTGGTCGGACGAGCAATTTGTAAAATCTGGCGCTTGTGATCCAAATGAATCATTTTGCGAGGATTGCATCTTCGTCCCCGGCTCCCCTAGAATCACGGGACTCTCGAGGTGCAAGGCAACTTGATGACCTCTCGGCGGGGCGCGGAAAGCAAAAAGATGTCTCGCTCGTCAACGGCGGCGCTGGCCGCCTGCACCGCCGCGATCGTCGCGCTCGTCGCCTGCGGCGGCGGCTCCTCTCCGACCGCGGTCCCGACTCCCGTCGCGGTCGTTCCGACGCCGCCGCCGATCCCGAAGGTCGTCCTCATCTCGATCGACGGCCTCCGCGCGGACGCTCTCGCCAAGGCGCAGGCGCCCGAGATCCGCAAGCTGATGGCGCGCGGCGTCTACACGCTCCGGGGCCGCACGATCCTGCCCGCGATGACGCTCCCGGCCCACACGTCGATGCTGACGGGACTGGAGCCGAGCGCCCACAAGATCCTCTGGGACGACTTCCGCCCCGAGAAGGGGACGATCGACAAGCCGACCATCTTCACCATCGCGCACGCGGCGGGGAAGCGGACGGTGGCGGTCGTGGGCAAGGAGAAGTTCAAGACCCTGAACGTCGCGGGATCGATCGACAGCTTCGTCGTGGTCGCGACCGACGCCGAGATCGCCAACCAGGCGATCGTCGAGGCGGGCGTGGGCTTCGACCTGATGTTCGTGCACCTGCCCGACGTCGACCTCACCGGCCACCAGTACTCCTGGATGTCGGCGCAGTACATGGCCGCGGTCGAGGCGGCGGACACGGCCGTGGGCCGGATCGTCGCCGCGATGCCGCCGAACACGACCGTCATCGTCACGGCCGACCACGGCGGCAAGGACAAGACGCACGGGATCGACATCGCCGAGGACACGACGGTCCCGTGGGTCGCCGCGGGGGGCAAGGTGCCGGCCCGCGGCGAGATGTCGGGCCGGGTGAACGAGGTCGACAGCGCGGCGACCGCGCTCTCCGTCCTCGGCCTGAAGCTGCCCGACGGCTGCAACGCCCAGGTGGTGCAGGAGGCCGTCGCGCAGCCCTGAGGCGTGCGGGCGCCGGAGCCCGTCGCGGGGCCCCGGCGCCGAGTCGCTTCGGCGGCTACCGCGCCGCCGCCGCCTTCGCCGGCCGCAACCGGACCGCGGCGCCGCCGGCCGGCGCGAGGTCGAGCGTCAGCGTCGCCGCCGACGGGCCTCCCGCGACGATCGTCGCCGTCCCGATCGCCAGGTGTGAAGGGGCCTTCGCCGCGTCGGCCCCGTCGGCGAACGTGTCGGCCTGCCACCTGCCCTTCGCGAGGAACGGCAGCCTCACCGTGAGCTTCCGCGGCGCGTCCGTCATCGCCCCCACGTACCAGTCCGAGCCGTTCCGGCGGGCGATCACCACGTACTCGCCGATCTTCCCGTCGAGGACGCGCGTCTCGTCCCACGTCGTCGGAACCATCTTCAGGAGCTCCGAGCCCGCCGCGCCGCGGTACGTGACCGGCGAGTCGGACAGCATCTGCAGCGGGCTGTCGTAGACGACGTACATCGCGAGCTGGTGGGCGCGCGTCGTCATCACGAACGGCAGCTCGTTGCGGACCTCGAAGCCCTCCTTCGTCACGTTGCGGAAGCCGCCGGGCGTGTAGTCCATCGGCCCGACGAGCATCCGCGTGAACGGGATCGTGACGTTGTGGCGCGCGCTCACGCGGTCGCTCCACTTGTTGTACTCGAGGCCCATGATTCCCTCGCGGCTCAGCCAGTGCGGGTAGGTCCGTTCCTCGCCCGAGCTCGCGTAGGCGCCGTGGAAGTCGACGGTGAGGTGGTGCTTCGCCGCGGCCACGACCGTGCGGTGGTAGAAGTCGACGATCTCCTGGTCCTTGCGGTCCATGTAGTCGATCTTCAGGCCGGCGAGGCCCCACTTCTCGTAGAGCGGGAACGCCGTGTCCATCGTGGCGTTCACCGTCTCCCAGTTGAGCCAGACGATGAGGCCGACGTTCTTCGTCTTCCCGTACGCGGCGAGCGCCGGCAGGTCGAGGCCGGGGATCGACTTCGTGATGTCGGCCTTCGCGTCGCGGTGGTTGCCGTACCAGCCCGCGTCGAGGATGACGAACGGCAGGCCGAACTCCGCGGCGAAGTCGATCATGTAGCGGTACGTGTCGTCGTTCATGCCGACCTTGAACGGCGCGCCGGGGATCGCGGGGCCGACGTTCGGGCCGCTCCACCAGTCCCACGCGACCTTGCCGAAGCGGATCCACGACGTGTCGCCGATCTCGTTGGGGTCGGCGAGGCTCGTGATCGCGGTCGACTGGACGAGGTCCCCCGGCCTGCGCCCGAGGAGCATCACGCGCCACGGCGAGCGCATCGGCAGCGTCCCCTTCACGACCGTGTCGGGCGGCGACGGCAGCGGCGCGAGCTTCGTCACGAGCGTCGGGTGGCGCGAGTCGTTCCCGCCCTCGATCCGCGCGAGGTGCAGCCCCGACCAGTCGCGCAGGTTCGCCTCCGCGAGCGAGGCGACGAAGCCGTCGCCCTCGATCGTGAGCGGGGGGCCGACGATCGACTCGGGCTTGATCGCGAGGAGGGTCGCGGGCACGAACTCGCGCTCGTTGCTGGTGGTGAAGCTCGCGAGGAAGAGGGGCCAGGCCTTGTGGTCGGCGAGGAAGCGGAAGCGCGTGTCCTCGGAGGCGATCTCGACCTTCGGCCCGAGGCCGGGCTGCTCGGGCAGCACGTAGCGCAGGGCCGCCGCGTCGTCGAACGCCCGGAACACGAGGTCGAGTCGCAGGGGCTTCTCGCCGGCGCGCTCGACCGAGACCGTCATCTCCTCGCTGCGGTCGACGGCATCCTTCGTCTTGCCGGCCACGAGCGTGTACTTCTCGTTCCGGCTCGCGCGGGCCACGTTCGCGACCTTGAAGCCGGTCGCGAGCGGTCCGGTGCCGCGGAGGGTCAGCCCGAGCGGCGAGTCGGCCACCACCGGCCGGCCCGCGAAGGACACCGAGTACAGCAGCGAGCCGTTCGCGCCGGTCGTGAACGAGACCTCGACCGTCCCGGAGGGCGACTTGAGGACGGCCGGCTCGGCGGCGGCGAGGCTCGCCGCGGCCGGGAGGAGGACGAGGGCCGCGAGGCGCCATGCGCGCCCGCCGCCCCTACGACAGCCACTCAGGGACATCAGTCACTCCGTTGGGAATGAGGCCGCCGGAACCGCGCCCGCGCCTTCGCGGCGCGCTCGCGGATCGAGCAGCCCTCGACGTGGTCGTTGACGAGGCCCATCGCCTGCATGAACGCGTAGGCGGTCGTGGGGCCGACGAAGGTCCAGCCGCGCTTCCGGAGGGCCTTGCTGAGGGCGACGGAAGCGTCGGTCTTCGGCATCGTGAGGAGGACGGGCCACGTGAGCCTCTTCGGGCGCTCGGCCGGCGAAGGCTCGAAGGACCAGACGAACGAGGCGATCGAGCCCTCGTCGGCCGCGAGCTCCTTCGCCCGGCGGGCGTTGTTGACCGTCGACTCGATCTTCCCGCGGTGGCGCACTATGCCGGCGTCCTTCAGCAGCCGCGCCACGTCGCGCGCGCCGAACCGGGCCACGCGCTCGACGTCGAACCCCGCGAACGCCGCGCGGAAGTTCTCGCGCTTCCTGAGGATCGTGAGCCAGCTCAGCCCGGACTGGAACCCCTCGAGGCAC
>JAXLRD010000033.1:0-87798 GCA_046331285.1 Vicinamibacteria bacterium | reverse complement strand
GACGTTCGAGGACCTCTCGGGCAACGCGCCCGCGCCGGAAGCGCGCCGCGACCGCGAGGTCGAGGAGCGCGACGTCGACCGCGACCGGCGCGACGCCGACGAGCCGACCGCCGCGAACGGCTCGGGGCGCCTGCGCATCGACGTGCGCCCGGCCGACGCCTCGGTCTACGTCGACGGGGCGTTCCGCGGCACGGCCCGTGAGGCCACCTCGCTCCGCCTGCCGGCCGGCCGACATCGCGTCGAGATCGTCCGCCCGGGCTACCGGACCGACGAGCGCGACGTCGAGGTGTCCGCCGGCGAGACGACGCAGCTCGAGGTCGATCTCGAGCGCGGGTCGATCTAGCGCGTCCCCGCCCGGGGAAGCGCCAGGGCCCGAAGGGGCGCGCTGCGGCGCGCCCCTTCGGCTTTCAGGGGGCTCCGGCGCTCGTCGCGGCCGCGGCCGGCGCGGAGCCGGCGAACAGCTCGCGGAACATCCGGCCCGCCACGGCCGAGGCGGAGTGGCCGCTGCCGTGCTTGAGGAAGACCACGACCACGACCTGCGGGCGCTCGGCCGGCGCGTAGGAGGCGAACCAGCCGAGGGCCGCGCAGGTCCCCGTCTTGCCCGCGACCGCGACCTCGGGGTCGAACGCCTGGCTCGCGCTGCCCTCGTTCACGGCGGCGAGGAAGCCCTCGGCGAGGCCGTCGAAGCGGGTGCCCTCGGGCAGCCGCCAGCGCTCCCGCGGGGCGAATTCCCGCGGCCCGGCGAGCGTCGGCTGCAGCACGACGCCCCCGTTGACCGTGGCCGAGAGCAGGACCGCGAGCTGCATCGCCGAGGTGGCGACGCCTTCGGCGTGGCTCGAGAGCATCGCGACCTTGTCGACGCGCACGGACTTCGGCACGACGCCGGAGCACTCGCCGGTGAGGTTGATGCCGGAGGGCTCGCCGAGCCCCAGGAGATGGGCGTAGCGCTGGATCTTCTCGTAGCCCAGCTGCTGGCCGACCCACTGGAAGTAGGGGTTGCAGGACACGGCGAGGGCGCGGCGCAGGTCGATCGGGCCGTGGCCTGCCCACATCCAGCAGTTCTTCGTGCAGCGGTACGTCGAGTCCGGCCGGATGATCCCCTCCGACAGGCCCGCGATCGCCACGACGATCTTGAAGACCGAGCACGGCTGGTACGCCCGCTGCATCGCCTCGCGCGGGTTCACGATCGCCTGCACGCGGCCCGTCCACGGGTCCATCGCGACGACCGCGCCGGCCGCGCGGCCGAGCGCGTGCTGCGCGGCCTGACCGACGGCGAGGTCCCACGCCGAGGCGCGGGCCGGCACGACGACCGACGGCATCGGCGCGGAGCGGGCGGCGCCCGTCCCGCCCGCGCGGCGGGACTTGGGCGCCGCGGCGGCGGACGGGGCGGCGAGGCCGAGCGCGAGCGCGCCGGCGAGGGCTCCCGCGGCGATGCGGGCGACCTTGTCGTTCACGGACAGCACCCGGCGAGACTAGCACGGCCGAGGGCGCGTAGAATCGAGGGTCGGCGAAACGAAGGAGACTCGAGCATGGAGCGGACCCGGCGTTACCTCAGCCTCGCGCTTCTGGCCATGGCGGCCCTGCCCGCGACGGCACGCGCGCAGAAGCTCGACAAGGACGACAAGAAGTGGCTGGACGACGTGCGTCCCATCATGCTGTCGACCGAGGAGAAGACCTACAAGGACCTCAAGGACAAGGCCGACCGCCTCGAGTTCCAGAAGATCTTCTGGGCGCGGCGCGATCCCGAGCTCGCGACTCCCGACAACGAGTACCAGGCCGAGTACGCGAAGGACCGGGCGGCGGCCGACCTCCAGTACCGCGTGCCGACCCAGGCCGGATCGGACACCGACTGCGGCCGTATCTTCCTCCTCCTCGGCAAGCCCGACGAGGTGCAGAAGCAGGACAGCGCGACGATCACGCAGCGCGTCCCCGAGGTCTGGATCTACGCGAGCAAGCCCGGTCGCACCTTCGCGGGCGGCAAGATCCAGATCGCGTTCGACCAGGACTGCCGCGGCACCTCCAGCCTCGCCACCCAGATCGACCGGCTGGCCGCGACGAAGGTCCTCCACCTGAACATCGACTATCGGAAGGACAAGGACGGCCGCCTGGTCAAGCTCGCCGACCAGCTGCCGAAGGACACGAAGGCCCGCGCGCTCTTCCTCGCGCCCCGGCAGGACTTCCCGGTCGCGGCGCAGGCGCTCTTCCTCAAGGTTGCCGACGGCACCACGGCCCTCGTCGGGCTCGTGCGCGGCGAGGCGGCGGCCCTCGCGACGAGCGAGGTCGGTGGCTCGAAGGTGGTGAACGTCTCGATCGCCGCGAGCGTCGTGGGCGAGGACGGCAAGGAGGCGGGCTGGGTCGAGCAGACCATGAACGCCCCGGTCGGCGCGGACGGCGCGTTCGTCGGCTCGTTCAAGATGGGCCTGAAGGCCGGCAAGTACACGCTGAAGGCGGGCGCCGTCGACCTGAAGGGCGGCAAGGCATCGCTGGCCACGATGCCGGTCGAGGTGCCCGACCTGTCGAGGGAGGAGGCCGCGCCCGACGGGACGACCCGGCCGCTGCCGTCCGCGGCGTCGCTCATCCTCCTGAACGACATCCAGGACCTGCCGGCGGGCACGCCGCCCGACCCGTCGCACCCCTACGCCGCCTTCGCGCTCGGCCCGGCGCGCCTCATCCCGCACTTCGGGCCGGTCTTCCGCAAGGCCGACCAGATCGCGATCTTCTACCAGGTCTACGACCTGGCCGGCGACGCGACGGGCGGCGGGGCCGACGCCAGCGCGACGATCAGCATCCTGCGCGACGGCCGCAACACGGTGGCTCGCACGTCGAACCCGATCACGACGACGGTGGGCGGGTCCGTGATCGGGCCGGTGCCGCTCTCCACCTACGAGCCCGGCAAGTACGTCGTGCAGCTGAAGGTCACCGACAAGAAGGCCGGGAAGGACGTCTCGCAGGAGACGCCCTTCGAGGTCGTGCCCTGAACAAGGCCCAGGTCGTCGCCCGGGTCGCCCGCGAGACGGGCCTGACCCGGGCCGACGTCCTCCGCGTGCTCGACGGATTCCTCGAGACGATCGTCCGCGCCCTGCGCAAGGGCGAGGCGGTGAAGATCGTCGACTTCGGAACGTTCCAGGTCACGCGGCGCCGCACGCGACCGGGGCACAATCCCCACACCGGGCAGCCGATGAAGATCGCCGGGCGCCGCTGGCCGCGCTTCGCGGCGGGCAAGGGGCTGCGGCGCGCCGTCGCCGAGGGGCGGCCGCGCGGGGGAGCGCCCGCGGCCGCCGGCCCACCGGCGGCGCCGGCCGCGAAGGCGAAGGCTCGCGTGGAGGAAGAGCGCGGCTAGCGCGCCGGCCGGGCCCGCAGCCTCAGGCCGCGGCCTTGGCCGGGCCCGCCTTCAGCAGCTCGAGCGCTTTGTCGAGGGCGCGGTCCGGGCGGGGAGCGTCGGCCGGCAGGTCCTCGTCCTCCTCGGTCCGCTCGTCGACCGGGACGGTGGGCTTCAGGCCCTCGCCGTGGATCGCTGCGCCCTTCGGCGAGACGTACTTCGCCGTGGTCAGGAGGAGACCGCCCTCGGCGAGGGGCACGGGCTGCGTCACGCCGGCCCGGCCGAACGTCCGCTCGCCGACGAGCTGCGCGCGCTCGGCCTCGGCCAGCGCGGCCGCGACGATCTCCCCCGGCCCCGCCGTTCCGTTCCCGATCAGGGCGACGAGCGGGCCGGTCCAGGCCTGCTTCGCGGCGTCGGCCTGGAGGACCTGCTCCGCCTGCCGGCGGGCGACGAGCTTCGCGACGGGCCCGCCGTGCAGGAAGACCTCGGCCACCTTCGCCGCCTCCGCCGGCGCCCCGAACGCGGCGGAGCGCAGGTCGAGCACGAAGCCCTTCGCGCCGCCCTTCTTCAGGGCCTCGACCTGCGTGCGCAGGTCTTCCGCGGCGGTCGCGCTGAAGTCCGAGAGCTTCAGGTAGCCGTTCCCGTCGCCGAGCAGCTTCCCGGTCGGCGCCGACGGGGCGAGCCGCTCGCGCACGAGGGTGAGGTCGAACGGGTCGGCGCCGGCGCGCAGGATGTCGAGCTTCACCGACGAGCCCGGCGCGCCGCGCAGCAGCCGCTCGGCGACCACGGCCGGCATCTGGCGCGTGTGCTTCTCGTCGATCGAGCGCACGATGTCGCCCGGCCGCAGCCCGGCCTTCTCGGCCGGCGAGCCCGGGCGCGGGGCCACGACCATGACGAAGGCGAAGCGGCGCGTGAGCAGGAGCCCGACCTCGGCCTCGCCCTCCTTCGCCGGCTGCTGGTACGCCTTGAAGTCCTCCGGCTCGAGGTAGACGCTGTCGCCGTCGAGCGCGTCGGCCATGCCCTGGCGCGCTCCCGCCATCGCCCGGTCGAGGTTGACGGGCTCGACGTACGAGTCGATCACGAGCCGCACCACCTCGCCGAAGATGGACAGCTGGCCGTAGCTCGTGTCCCCCATCACGCGCCCGAGCAGGGCGCCGACGGCGACGTAGGCGATGAGGGCGGTGGAGACGAGGGCCAGGGCGAGGCGCGACCGAGAGCTCATGCGTCGAGGATAGCACCCGCCGGGGCGGGCGCGTGACCGCGGCTCAGGGCCGCTTCAGCCAATCCGCTGGATCCTCCGCCCGGCCCTGGTAGCGCATCTCGAAGTACAGGCCGGGGCCCTCGCCGCCGCCGTCGCCGGCCGTACCCAGGACGGCGCCCGCGGCGACCGGCTGGCCCGGCGCGACGGCCGCCTCGCCGAGGTGGCCGTAGAGCGAGTGGTGCTTGCCTCCGTGGTCGACGACGACGAGAAGGCCGTACCCGCGGAAGCGGTCGGCGAAGACGACCGTCCCCTCGTGGACCGCGCGCACCGGCGTTCCCGGCGCGGCCTCGATCTCGAGGCCGTTGTGGATCGTGTACGTGTCGAAGCGCGGATGCTTGCGGCGGCCGAACCCGGCGAGGACCTTCCCCTCGACCGGCCACGGCAGGCTTCCCCGGAAGGCGCCCATCGGCACCGCCACGCTGTCGCCGCCGGCGAGCCCGCCCAGCATCTGCTGCAGCCGGCCCTCGGCCTGGGAGAGCTCCTCGACGTACGCGGCGTTCGTCTCCTTCTTCTCGACGAGCGAGGTGAGCAGCTCCGTCTTGCGGGCGCGCTGCGCGTCGAGGCTGCGGCGGGCCGTCACGAGGCGGTTGCGCAGGTCGATCGACTCCCTCGTCCGCTGCTCGAGCGCCGCCTTCTCGGCGGCGAGGGCCGCGAGGTCGCGGCGGAACGCGGCGACCCGCGCGTTGTCGTTGCGGGCCAGCGTGCTCACGAAGCGGTAGCCGCGGAAGAAGTCGGAGGGCTTGTCGATCGAGAGCAGCAGGCGCAGGTAGCTCATGTCGCCGAGCTTGTAGAGGGCGCGGGCGTGGGCGGCGAGCGCGGGCCGCGCGGCGGCGAGGCTCTGCTCGAGCCGGGCGACGCGGGCGACCGCCGCGTCGAGCTCGGCCCGGGTCTTCCGCAGCGTGAGCTGGATCTCGGTCAGCTCGTCGGAACGCAGGCGCAGCTCCAGCTCGAGCTGCTCCACCTCGCCGAGGAGGCTCTTCTCCTCCCCGCGCATGCGCGCGAGCTCCTTCTCGAGCGCGGCCCGCCGGTCGCGCACGCGGTCGAGCCGCTGCTGGTCGCCGGCGCCGGGGGCGGGTGTCGGCGCGGCCGGGTCCTGGGCGAGGGCCGCCAGCAGGACGACGACCGCCGTCGCGCTCACCGCGGCCGGGCTCCGCTCACCACAGCGGCTTCCCGTCGTAGTCGGCGGGGACCGGGGCCTCCATCACCTTCAGGACCGTGGGGGCCAGGTCCATGATCGACGGCTCCTCCGTCGGGATCCTCCGGTTGCAGAAGAGGACGCCGTGGCTGATCTCGGTCGCGGTCGCGCAGTGGTCGCCGGACCACTTCTTGTTGTTGTTCTCGACGACGGCCCGGCGGATCGTGCCGAGGGTGTCCTGCCAGCCCACGCGGTAGCCGTCGAGGAAGCCGACCTGGAGGTCCGGCGCCATCTGCAGGTACTCGCCCTTGTAGATGTCGTCGCGCCGGTAGACGTCCGCGAAGATCTTCTCGCCGGTCTCGGGGTCGGTGAGCGGCGCGAGCTTCGCCCGGATCTCCTCCTGGAGCTGGCGGTACTCCTCGCCCGCGGAGACGATGCCCTTGCTCTCGCGTCCTTTCAGGTTGAAGTAGATCTGGCCGAGCCCGACGGCGTAGGCGCGCGTCTTCGACCAGTCGACGCCCTCGAAGAACTTCCCGCGGCCGAACAGGTCCTGGAGCGTCTTCTCCTGGCTCTGGCCGTGGACGACCATGTAGCCGTTCTGCACGAGCCAGGTGTTGAGGTTCACCTCCCGGCGGAACGAGTGGAAGCCGTGGTCGGACATGACCATGAAGAGCACGTCCTTCGGCAGCTTCGCCCGCACCCGGCCGACGAAGTCGTCGGCGCGGCGGTAGACCTTCTCGATCGAGTCGCCGTACTTCGCCGCGAGGTCCTTGTCGTACATCGGGTGGCGCGGGTCGGTGAGGCGCCACATCATGTGCGACACGCGGTCGGTCGTCTCGATCGCGGCGACGAAGAGGTCCCAGTCGTCCGTCTTCATCCGCTCGAGGATGATCTTCTCGCGGTCGTCCATCGCGCGGTCGGAGTCGTAGAGGAAGTCGGCCTCGTCGAGGCGGCCCTCGTTGAGCGGCTTGTCGGCGGACTCCGCCCAGCCGAGGGTCCGGTAGAGGCCGATCTTCTCCGCGAGGTCCGAGGAGAAGCTCGCGGGCGAGGAGATCGGGATGGGCGGGTCGCGCGGGTCCATGTTGACGGGCGACGCGTAGATCCGGAGCTCGCGGTCGGCCTGCCGCACGAAGAACTGCGTCATGCCGTGGATCCGGATGAGCGCGTTGACCTTGAACGTCAGGGGGACCCACGGGCTCCACTCGCCGGCCTTCAGGGTGAGCTTCTGCCCCTGGATCTCGATGTCGGCCCGGCCGCTGCCCTCCGTCCACCGCACGGTCATCGGCAGGTTGACGTCCTTGCCGGTCGCCAGCTCGTCGAGCCGCGCCTGCTCCTTGTCGCTGAGCGCGCCCTTCGCCTTCTTCGCCTTGAGCTCCGCCTCCTCCTGCTTGAGGATCGGGCTCTCCGGGCCCTTGAGCAGCGTCTCCGACACGCCGGCGTCGAACAGCAGGCGCTTCAGCACGCCGCCGAACTCGGTGTTGCCCTCCTCGTAGGAGGTGAGGTCGGTGGCCCAGTAGTAGAAGGTCCCGAGCGTGCCGCGAAGGTCGGGCAGCGGCAGGCCGCCGAGGACCTGCCCGTGGTGCAGCTCCTCGGCCGGGAAGGTCACCGGGACGGTCAGCACCACGCTGTTGATGCCGTCGGCCGACGCCGTCTTCCAGAAGGACGTCCCTCCGCGCCGGGTCTCGATCTTCGGCTTCTGGGTCGGGAAGAAGCCCCACAGGAACTTCGGAGGCTCCTTCCTGATCATGTTGAAGTCCGGGAAGTAGGTCTCGAGGTCGCGGATCAGGAAGTCGTAGATGCTGTGCTTGCCCGGGTTGACGCCGGTCGCGAAGCTCGACCACGCCGTCGGCGACTCGGACGGCTGGGTCGACTTGAGACGGGCGAAGACGCCCTCGTCGGCGAGCGCCTTGAGGTTCGGCAGCTTGCCCTCGTCCATCCACTTGCGGGCGAGGGTCGGGTCCATCCCGTCGAAGCCGAGGACGAAGACCCGCTGCTTCGCCCTGCGCAGCGACTTGCCCCCGGGGAGCTCGTGGCGGCAGTCGGCGAGGGCGAGCGCGAGGAGGGCGGCGAGGGCGGACGTGGCGAGGGCGGCGCGGCGCCCGGGGGACGGCAGTCTCAAGGGTACCTTCCTGTCGTCAAGACGGACGAGCCAGTTTAAGCGAGGGGTCGCGTTCGCCGTTAGGCGGCCCTCGATAGAATGGGACGCCCATGACGCGACCGTCCTCCGTCCTCTGCCCCTCCTGCGGCACCCTCGTCGGCGTGCGCGACGAGCAGTGCCTCAACTGCGGCCGCCGCTACCCCGGCATGTTCGGCCTCGCCCACTTCCTCCGGAACGTCGGCGACGACATGGGCTTCGTGTCGTTCGCCATGTTCGGGTGCGGTGCCCTGTACCTCGCGACGCTCGCCGCCAAACGCCGACGGCATCGGCACCGGCGGGATGCTGTCGTTCCTGTCGCCGAGCTGGCAGAGCCTCCTGCTGTTCGGCGCCGCGGGGCCGTTGCCGGTTTTCGGGCTGGGGCGGTGGTGGACCGTGCTGAGCGCCGCGTGGCTCCACGGCGGCGTCCTGCACATCCTGCTCAACATGATGGCGGTCCGGAACATCGCTCCCGCGGTGGCTCACCTCTACGGTGCGGGCCGGACGGTCATCGTCTACCACGTCGCCGCGGTCACGGGCTTCCTGCTGAGCAGCGCCGCGGGTGCGTTCCTGCCGCCCATCCTGGGCTCGCGCGCTCCCATCACTATCGGGGCATCGGCGTCGATCATGGGCCTCGTCGGTGCGCTGTGGTACTACGGGCGGCGCGGCGGCAGCACCTACATCAGCCAGCAGGCGAAGGGGATCGTCGTGTCCATCGCGGTAATGGGCTTTCTCCTGCCGGGGATCGACAACTGGGCCCACCTCGGAGGGTTCGCCGGTGGCTACCTCGCCGCCCGCGTCCTCGACCCGCTCAGGCCCGAGCGCGGCGACCACGTGATCATGGCCGTCGTCTGCCTCGTCCTCTCGCTCGCGTCGGTCGCCGCCTCGGTCGTGACGGGCCTGCCGCTCTTCCGGCACTGATCGACGGCCGGCCCCGCCGGCCGCCCGTCAGCTCTTGCGGCGGGCGGTGCGGATGGCGCCCGGCTTCGGCGTCGGCGCGCGCACGACGACCTTCCTGAGCGGGGCCGTCACCCGCGTCGGCACGCGCTCCTCGTCGGCCCCGAACGGCATCTCGTCACGCAGCGGGATGAGCGTCGGCTCGAGGGCCCGCGCGTCCTCGACGGACTCGTTCCCGAGCCCGCGCCCGAAGACGGACACGAGGTAGTGCTTCAGCGTCAGGTTCGTCGGCCCGTAGCCCTTGTCGTAGAGGTAGTGCTCGCAGGCCTCGCCCATGGCCGCGGCCGACACGTAGCGTCGGCCGGGGTGGCGCTCGAGGGCCCGCCCGATGATCGCGTCGACCGCGGGGGGGACCGCCGCGTTGATGCTGCTCGCCTTCGGGATCCCGGCCGTGACGACGCGCTCGAGGATCTCGGCCGTCGAGTCGCCCTGGAAGAGCCTTTCGCCCGTGAGGATCTCGAACAGCACGGCGCCGAGCGAGAACAGGTCGCTGCGCTGGTCGGCCCGCATCTCGACGACCATCTCCGGCGCCATGTAGGAAGGCTTGCCGGCGAGGTAGCTCTCCCGCGTGCCGCTGCGGGCCGCGATGCCGAAGTCGATGAGCTTCACCGTGCCCTCGGTCGTCATCATCACGTTGCTCGGGCTCACGTCGCGGTGGACGATGCGGGCCTTCTCGAAGACGTACTGCAGGCCCCGGCACACCCGGCTCGCGATGAAGACGCACAGCTCGACGTCCGGCAGGTAGCCGAGCTCCCGGTGGCGCTCGACGAACTCGACGAGGCTCCACCCGTCGATGTACTCGAGGATGATGCACAGCTCCCCGTCGACGCGCTCGAAGTCGAGGATGCGGCCGATGTTGTCGTGGTCGAGGACCGCGTAGCGCCGCGCCTCCTCGACGAAGAGGCGCAGGTGCTCGGGGTCGGGATTGCGCAGCTGCTTGACGACGATCGGTCGCTGGAAACCGGCCTGGCCCAGCAGCAGGCCCTTGCGGACGGTGCCCATGCCGCCGGCGCCGAGCTGGTGCAGGATGCGGTACTTCGGCTCGTCCTCCAAGCCGCCTCCAGGGTACGGGCCGTCGAGGATTGCAGAGGCCCCGGAGGGTGTCAAGGCTCGCGCTCACCCTCGCTATACTGGCTTCAGTGCGGCTCCTGGCGCTGGACCTCGGCGAGGCGCGGATCGGCGTGGCCCTCTCGGACGAGACGGGGACGCTCGCGAGCGGCCTGCCCACGATCCGCAGCGTCGGCCCGCGCAAGGACGCGCACGCGGTCGCGCAGCTCGTGCGCGAGCACGAGGTGGGGGAGGTCGTGGTCGGGATGCCCTACCGTCTCGACGGCAGCGTCGGTCCCGCGGGCGAGAATGCGGCCGCCTTCGCCGAGCGCCTGCGCCGCTCGCTCCGGGTCCCGGTCGTGCTCCGCGACGAGCGGCTCACGTCCGTCGAGGCCGACGAGCGCCTCGCCGCGGCGGGCATCCGCCGGCGGGACCGCCGGGAGAGGATCGACCGCGCGGCGGCGACGCTTCTGCTGCAGGAGTACCTCGACGAGCGGCGGGCGTCGGCCCCCGCCCGCGGGGGGGCGGCGTGAGCGCGGCGGCCGGGAGGAAGCCGGCGCGGGCTCGCCGCGACCGCGGCCGGGGCCGGCGCGCGCTCGAGGCGCTGCTCCTGCTCGTCCTCGTCGTCGTCCTCGCCGGGCTCGTCGCCCGCGAGGCGTGGCGGCGCGAGACGACCTCCGTGAAGGTGGCGGCCGGCGCGCCGCCGGTCCGCCTCGTGGTGATGCCGGGGGCCACCGCCGAGGCGATCGGGCGCGACCTCGAGGCCGCGGGGCTCACGCGCCACGCGCTCGTCTTCCGCGCCCTCGCGCGCCTGCGCGGCGTCGGCGGGCAGCTCAAGGCGGGCGAGTACGCGCTGCGGGGCCCGCTCACGCTCGAGGGCGTCCTCGACAAGATCGTGCGGGGCGAGGTGGAGCGGCGCGGCGTGACGGTGCCGGAGGGCCGCACGGCCCGGGAGATCGCGGCCCTCGTGAGCGAGCACGGCCTCTCGGCCGACGCGTTCCTCGCCGCGGCGCGCGACGCGACGCCCGTGCGTGACATCGACCCGGCCGCGAAGGACCTCGAGGGGTACCTCTTCCCGGACACGTACGACATCCCGCCGACCGCGGCCGCCGAGAAGGCGCTCGTGCGGCGCATGACGCAGAAGTTCCGCGAGGTCGTGGCGCCGCAGCTCGGCCGGCTGCCCTCCGCCGGGCTCACCGTGCGCCAGCTCGTCACCCTCGCGTCGATCGTCGAGATGGAGACGGGCCGGCCGGAGGAGCGGCCGCAGATCGCGGCCGTCTTCCTCAACCGCCTGAAGAAGGGCATGCCGCTGCAGACCGACCCCACGGTGATCTACGCGCTGAAGCTCTCCGGGAGGTGGGACGGCAACATCCGCCGGAAGGACCTCGAGCTCGACTCGCCCTACAACACCTACCGCTTCCCGGGCCTGCCGCCGGGGCCGATCGCCTGCCCCGGCCGCGACGCGATCCTCGCCGTGCTCGACCCCGCGCCGACGAAGGCGCTCTATTTCGTGAGCCGCAACGACGGCACCCACCAGTTCAGCGAGACGCTCGAGCAGCACAACCGTGCGGTGGACCGCTATCAGAGGAAGCGGGCGAGGACCTGAGCCATGGGAGTGCGCGCGCACCACGGGCCGGGAGAGACGTTCACGCCGCGGCGGTCGCCGGGCGCGGGGGCGTGGCCGGCGCTCGCGGTGGCCTTCGTGTCGTTCGTGCTGCTGGTCGCCAACGGGCGGCCGGTCGGCACCACGGACGGCGCGCCGCCGACGGGATGGCTGCTCGGCGCCGCGACGGCGGCGGCCTCGTCCGTCGTCGAGGTGGACGCCACCGGCCGCGCCCTCCTCGGCAAGCTGCTCGCCGCGCTCTTCGCCGCGGCCGCGGCCGCGTTCGTCTTCGCCGCGGCCGCCCACCGGCGCCCGGTCGAGGACGCGCGCTGGGCCGCCTTCGCCCTGGCTCTGGGCACGACGCTGGCGGCCGCGGCCCAGGCCTTCTCCGGCGAGGCGCCGGCCGCCTGTGCGATCGCGGCGGCGGCCTGGCTCCTCGCCCGCGCCGACGTCGACGACGACGCGCGCCTCGCCTCGCTCGCCGGGCTGCCGCTCGCCCTGGCCGTCGCCTTCCAGCCGTCGACCGTCGCCATGGCGCTCGTGGTCGCGGCGGCGGTCCTCGCGCGGTGGCGCGGCGGCGCCCTCGCCCTCGTCGCGTGGGCCCTTCCCGGCGCGGCGGTGGCCGTCGCCCTCGCCCTCGCCCTCGGCGCCGCGCCGCGCGGTGGCGCCCTCGAGCCCGGGCCGCTCGCCCTCCTCGTCTCGCCGGCCAAGGGCGCGCTCGTCTTCGCGCCGGTCGCCCTCGTCGCGCTCGCCGGCCTCGCCCGCGCGCTGCGTCCGCCGGCACGCCCGAGGATGTGGGATCGCCGGGAGCCCGGCCGCTGGCTGGCGGTCGCGTGCGGGCTGGGCGTCGTGACCCACTTCCTCTGGCTCGTCGTCGCGGGAGGCTGGGCCGAGGGCGTCTTCTGGGGGCCGCGGCTCGTCGCGCCGGCGTGGCCGCTGCTGCTCCTCTTCCTGCCGGAGGGGCTCTCTCTCCTCGGGCTCCTCGGCACGGCCCTCGTCGTCGCCTCGATCGGCGTGCAGGCTCTCGGCGCGTTCACCTACGACGGACGGTGGGACCGTCTCCACCGCTCGGTCTCCGGCGCGCTCGGCGACGCCGCCTGGGACGCGCGGCGCAGCCCGCTGCCGTTCCAGCTCGGCGAGGGCGTCGCCCGGCCGTCGCTGCCGGGGGTCGAGAGCCGACGCCTCGTGGTGCGCGAGCACGCGGTGGTGCGCGGGATGGGCCAGGGCTCGTTCCTGCGCTTCGGCGCGGGGGGCCTGCGGCCGACGGGCGCCGACGAGACGATGACCAGCCTGCGGCTCGAGGCCGGCGCGCGCGTGGAGGCCGAGCGTCTCGAGCTGCGCGCGCCGGGCGACGCCGTGGCCTTCAGCGTCCGCGAGGGCGCGCGGCCGCGCCGGCTCGAGCTGCGCGTCGTCGGCCGCGGCCGCGGCACGCTGGGCCTCGGCGAGAAGGGCTTCTGGAAGGCCGAGCGCTGGCGCGACCGCGCCGTCGCCGGAGCCTTCCGCCTGCGCCTGCCGTACTCGTTCGCCGAGTCCGGCGCCCCCGACCTCGTCCTCGCCCTGCGCGCGGGCGGCCCGGTCGAGATCGAGTCGGTCGCCCTGGTCCCCCCGGCGGAGCCGGAGGAAGTACTGAGGTTGCCATAGGCCCCGACCGTTCGCGAGGCCGCCCGGAACGATCCTCGCGAACGGTCGGAACGCTGCGTCCTCGAATTCCGTTGTCCGTTGTCCGTTTCCGTTTCCGTTTCCTCTGCTCCGTTGTCCGTCCCAAGCAGAAAGGGCAACGCCGTCTCTCTCTCCCCCGCGAGGCTCTCACTTGGAGCAGCCGAAGGCCGGAGGAGCCAGCAGGCCGCGGGAAGCGAGCGCGGCCAGCCTACGGGCCTGCTGCTTCCTTCCTTGTCCTGGGGGGTGCGAAGCACCCCCCAGACCCCCCGTGAACGGCGGCTCCGGCGGCTACTCGGATGCCTCGCCGTCCTTCGGGCCGTTGCCGGCGTCGCCCCACTTGAGCTTCGTGCGCAGGACCTCGTAGTAGTCGCGGCTCGCGGCCTTCACGAGGCGCAGGCGCCGGGAGCTGCCGGTGACCGTCACGGAGTCGCCGTCGGTGAAGGCGAACGTCTCCTGGCCGTCGAGGGCGGCGTACACGTCGACGTCGCGGGCGTCGCGCAGGCGCACCTCGACGAGCGACTCGTCGCCGATGACGAGCGGGCGGTTGGCGAGCATGTGCGGGCAGATCGGCGTCACCACGACCGCGGGCAGGGTCGGGTGGAGGATCGGGCCGCCCGCGGCGAGGTTGTACGCCGTCGAGCCGGTCGGCGAGGACACGATGATCCCGTCGGCGCGGAACGACGACACGAAGCGGCCGTCGACGACGACGTCGATCTCGATGACGCGCGAGGGGCCGGCCTTCGTCAGCACGACGTCGTTGAGGACGTCGGCCGTCAGCTCGGCCCGGCCCCGGCGGTGGACGACCGCGCGGAGGAGGCGCCTCTCCTCGTGCGCGTAGCGGCCGTCCACCACGGCCTGCAGGGTGGGGTAGAGCTCCGCGAGCGTCGTCTCGGTGAGGAAGCCGAGGCTGCCGAGGTTCACCCCGAGGACCGGGATCGTGCGGTCCTGCAGGAGGCGGCTCGCGGCGAGGAGGGTCCCGTCGCCGCCGAGGACGACGAGGGCGTCGGCGATCTCGGCCATGTCGCGGCCGGAGGCGACGAGGCAGCCCTCGGTGGTGTCCGTCTCCGCCATCGCCGCGGTGCTCTCCTCGAGGCAGGCGCGCTTCCCGCGCGCGCGCAGCCAGCTCACGAGCTCGCGCAGCATCGGCTTCGCGTCCTTCAGGTCCGCCCGGGCCAGCACGCCCACGGTGTTCATGGCTCGACCGCCTTTCGCACGACCGCCTCCAGCTCGTGAGGTGGCATCGCCGGTGCGCCCACGACGAGGTGGAGAAAGAACTCCCGGTTGCCCTCGGCCCCGGCGACCGGCGAGGGGCACGCCCCGCGCGCGCCGAAGCCCTTCTCCTGGGCCGCCCGCGCGACGTCGATCACCGCCTGGTGGTGCAGCGCCGCGTCGCGGACGAGGCCGCCCCGGCCGACCTGGTCCCGGCCGACCTCGAACTGCGGCTTGACGAGCACGACCGCGTCCGCGCCCGGCCGCAGCACGCCGGCGAGGGCGCCCAGGATCATGCGCGCGGAGATGAACGACACGTCCATCACGGCGAGGCCGCACGGCTCGGGAACCACGTCGGCCGAGAGCTGGCGCGCGTTCGTGCGGTCGCGGACGACCACGCGTGGGTCGCGCTGCAGCTTCTCGTGGAGCTGGCCGCGGCCGACGTCGACGGCGTAGACGCGCACGGCGCCCCGGGCGAGGAGGACCTCGGTGAAGCCGCCGGTCGAGGCGCCGACGTCCACCGCGACGCGGCCGTCCGGCGAGACCCCGAGCGCGTCGAGGGCGCCCGCGAGCTTCAGGGCCCCGCGGCCGACGTGCCGCGGCCCCGCGTCGACGGTGACCGCCTGGCCCTCGCGCACGCGGGTGCCCGGCTTCGCCGCGGGCTGGCCGTCGACCCGGACGCGGCCCGCCATGACGAGCGCCTGCGCCTTCTCGCGCGACTCGGCGAGGCCGTGGTCGGCCAGCCAGACGTCGAGGCGGCTCATCGCGCCCCCGCCCGGCGGCCGCGGCGCCTCACGAGTGGCGGTCGACCACGAGGCGCGCGATCGCGCCGAGGAGCTCGCCGCGCGGACCGAAGGGAGCGACGGCGTCGAGGGCCTGCTGCCGCAGCTCGGCCGCCATCGCCCGCGCGCGGTCGAGCCCGTGCACGCTGACGTAGGTCGCCTTGTGCGCGGCCGCGTCCTTGCCGGCCGTCTTGCCGAGGCTCGCGGAATCCTCCGTCGCGTCGAGGACGTCGTCGACGACCTGGAAGGCGAGGCCGATGGCCGCGGCGTAGCGCTCGAGGGCCGCGAGGGCCTGGGCGTCCGCCCCGCCGAGGATCGCGCCGCCGCGCACGCAGGCCCCGAGGAGGGCGCCCGTCTTGGCGCGGTGCAGCCTTTCGAGGTCCGCCGCGTCGATCGCCCTCCCCTCCGACTCGAGGTCCATCACCTGCCCGCCGATGAGCCCGCGCGTGCCGCACGCCTCGCCGAGCACGGCGATCGCGGCGAGGCGACGTCGCGCGCGCCCGTCGTCCCAACCCGGCGGAATCTCGGCGAGGAGATCGAACGCGCGGGTGAGGAGCGCGTCGCCGGCGAGGATCGCGATCGCCTCGCCGAAGACCTTGTGCGAGGTCGGCTTGCCCCGGCGCAGGTCGTCGTTGTCCATCGCCGGGAGGTCGTCGTGGATCAGGCTGTACGTGTGGATCATCTCCACCGCGCACGCGAGCGGCAGGAGCTCCTCGCGCGCGCCGCCCACCGCCTCCCCGGCCGCGAGCACGAGGACGGGGCGGATGCGCTTGCCGCCCGCCATGAGGCTGTAGCGGCACGCCGCGTGGATGGTGGCCGGCCACTCGCCCTCGGCCGGGAGGGCCGCCTCGAGCGCGGCCTCGACCGCCCGGCGCCGCTCCTCGAGGCCCGCGGCCTCGACCGCGGCGCTCATCGCCCGCCCTCCTCGTCCTCGGGCTCGGGCAGCGCCCGCGTGACCGGGCGGCCCTGGCGGTCCTTCTGGGCCTCGCCGCGGGCGTCCTTCAGCAGCACCTCGATGCGGCCCTCGGCCTCCTCGAGCTTGCCGTGGCACAGCCGCGACAGCCGCACGCCCTCCTCGTACAGCTTCAGCGACTCCTCGAGCGGGAGATCGCCCTTCTCGAGCCGCTGGACGATCTGCTCGAGGCTCGCGAGCGCCTGCTCGAACGTCGTGGTCTCCGGGGTGGTCACTCGTTCTCCTTGCCGGTCACGGTGGCGCGCACCGCGCCGCGGTGGAGGCGGATGCGCAGGGCGCGCCCCGCCTCGGTCCCGGCCGCGTCGCGCAGCAGCGCCTTCTCCTGCTCGTCCCACACGAGCGCGTAGCCGCGGCCGAGCACGGCCAGCGGCGAGAGCCCTTCGAGCGAGGCGGCGACGCGCGCGAGCGACACGCGCCGCCTCTCGATCGCGGCGCGGCCCCACGCCTCGAGGCGGTCTCCCTGACGGCCGACCGCCTCGCGCCGCGCGGCGAGCTGCCGGTCGAGGCGGAACGCGGCGAGGCGCTCCGACAGCCGCCGCAGGCCGTGGCCGGAACGCTCGGAGCCACGGCGCAGCCCCTGCGCGGCCCGCCGCGCGAGCTCGTCGACGCGCTGGGCCGCGACGCGCAGCCGGCCCTGCTCCGCGGCGAAGACCCGGTGGGCGGTCGCGGCCTGCACCCGCGCGCGCACCCGCGCGAGCTGGAGGCGCAGCGCGGCGTCGCGGCGTCGCTCGAGGGCCGCGACCCGCGCCCGCAGCTCCTCCTTCGCCTGGACGACGCGCTCGGCCGCGGCCGACGGCGTCGCGGCGCGGAAGTCGGCCACGAAGTCGGCGATCGTGAAGTCGGTCTCGTGGCCGACGGCCGAGATCGTCGGGACGGCCGACGCCGCGATCGCCCGCGCGACGCCCTCCTCGTTGAAGGCCCAGAGGTCCTCGAGGCTGCCGCCGCCCCGCGCGAGGAGGATCACGTCGAGGCCGCCGATCCGGTTGAGGACGCGGATCCCCTGCTCGATCTCCGCCGCCGCGCCCTCCCCCTGCACCCGGGCGGGGTAGAGGAGCACCTCGAGGTTCGCGTAGCGCGAGCGCAGGACGCGGACGATGTCGCGGATGACGGCGCCCGTGGGCGAGCTCACGACGCCGATCCGCCGCGGCAGCATGGGCAGGGGCCGCTTGCGGGCGGGGTCGAAGAGCCCCTCCTTCTCGAGCTTCGCCTTCAGGTCCTCGAACGCCTGCTGCAGCGAGCCCTTGCCGATCGGCTCGAGCACCTGCACCGAGAGCTGGTACTGGCCGCGGGGCGGGTAGAGGCGGACGGCGCCGCGGGCGAGGACCTTCGCGCCGTCGCGAGGCCGGAAGCGGACGAGCCGCGCGTCCTTCTTCCACACGACCGCCTGGATCTGGGCCCCGTCGTCCTTCAGCGAGAAGTACCAGTGGCCGGAGTCGGCGATCTTGAGGTTCGACACCTCGCCCTCGACCCACACGTCGACGAACTCCGTCTCGAGCACACCCTGGATGCGCTCCGTGAGCTGGGTGACGCTGAGCGCCCGCGGGCGCGAGGGACGCGGCTGAGGCGCGTCGCCGAAGTCGAGGCCCTTCTGCCGCATCGTTCCGTGCGGGCCATTCTGATATGGCGCGGGGCCGCCGTCCACCGCGCCCGGCCGCGGCGCGGGCTATGATGAAACGGGGCCGGCGCCGCCACGGCGCCGCGGCCGGCGACGACACGGAGCGAATAGAGATGGCGACTCGGTCGCGGTTCCTGTTCTTCGGGATGATGGTGCTGGGCGTCGTGCTGGGGCTCCTGATCTCCACCGGCCTGCAGCGGGCCCTCTCGCCCGCGCCGTCGCCGGGCCTGCCCGAGGCCGCCCCCGTCGCGGCCGCGCAGCCCGCCGCCGTCGGCGAGCGGTCGGACCTCGACGCCGACGAGCGCCACACGATCGCCCTCTTCAAGGACGTCTCGCGCTCGGTCGCGTTCATCACGACCCAGGTCGAGCAGGTGGACTTCTGGACGCGGAGCGTCACCGAGGTCCCGTCCGGGCAGGGCTCGGGCTTCGTGTGGGACGAGGAGGGCCACGTCGTCACGAACTTCCACGTCGTGCAGGGCGGCCAGCAGTTCAAGGTCACGGTCGGGGTGACGGAGTACGACGGGAAGGTCGTCGGCTTCTCGCGCGAGCAGGACCTCGCCGTGCTGAAGATCGAGGCCGCCCCCGGCCGGCTGGTGCCGATCCGCGTGGGCGCGAGCGCGGGGCTGCAGGTCGGCCAGAAGGTCTACGCCATCGGCAACCCGTTCGGCCTCGACTACACGCTGACGAAGGGCATCGTGAGCGCGCTCGGCCGGTCGATCCAGAGCGTCGGCAACACCACGATCTTCGACGTGATCCAGACGGACGCGGCCATCAACCCCGGCAACTCGGGCGGGCCGCTCCTCGACAACGGCGGCCGCCTGATCGGAGTCAACACCGCGATCTACAGCCCGTCGGGCGCGAGCGCGGGCATCGGCTTCGCGGTGCCCGTCGACACCGTGAACCGCATCGTGCCGGAGCTGATCGCGCACGGGCGGGTCGTGCGGCCGATCCTCGGCGTGGGGCTCGTCGACGACCAGGTGAACGCCTACGTCGCGCAGCGGCTCGGGGTCGAGGGGGCGCTCGTCGCGCAGGTGTTCGACGGGGGCGGAGCGGCGGCGGCCGGCCTCCGGGGAACGACGCGGGACCGCGCGGGACGGGCCGTGATCGGCGACGTGATCCAGGAGATCGACGGCAAGCCGGTCCGCAGCCGCAGCGACCTGCAGGGGCGGCTCGCCGGCTACAAGCCCGGAGACACCGTCACCCTCACGCTCTGGCGGGAGGGCAAGACCCGCAAGGCCGCGGTCCGGCTGGCGGCTCCCGAGTCGGAGTAGGCGGCCCGGTTTCGGCCGCGGCGTCGGCGGCCGGGGGCCGGGAGCCGGACAGCCGCGGGGGAGCGAAGCCGAAAACCGTCACGCTACCGTAACACCTCGACTGGAACGCGCGTTGCACCGCTCGGGCGCCATGCGCCCGAGCCGTGCCATCCTGCTCGTCGAGCCGGACGCCTCCTGCGGGGGAGCCCTCGCACGCCTGATGCGAAGGGGCGGCGACCGCGTCCACCTCGTGCGCACGACGCGGGCGGCGCTCGCCGCGGTCCGCCGCGGCCCCTACGACCTCGCGGTCGTCGACCTGCTCGTGAAGGGCGGCGGTGTCGACCTCGCGCGGCGTCTGACCCCGAAGGTGCCGCGCGTCTACCTCAGCATCGGCGCGCGGCTGCTCGCGGACGAGATCGTCGAGGCGGCCGTCGGGTTCCCCGTCCTGCGCAAGGGGGACCTCCCGGCGCGCCTCGGCTCGACGCCTAGAGGTCGAGCTTCTTGATCCAGCGGTAGAGCGTCCTCGGCGAGACGCCGAGGATCTCCGCCGCCTTCTCCCGCCGCCACTTCGCCTGCTCGAGGGCGGCCCGGACACGGGCCAGGTCGGGGCCGTCCTCGTCCCCGGGAAAGGCGTCCCCGGGGATCGCCGACCCGTTCGACGGCGCGGGGGCGAACGGCGCCGCGCCGAGGTTCGGCGCCGAGGGCGCGAGCGACACGCTCACCCGGCCGGCCTTCTCGAGGATCTCGGGCGGGAGGTCGGACACGTCGATCATCTCGCCCTCGGCGAGGAGCCCCGCCCGTTCGACCGCGAAGTGCAGCTCGCGGACGTTGCCCGGCCAGTCGTAGCCGGCGAGAGCCTGCAAGGCGGCGTCGGTGAAGCGCTTCTGGTTCGGCAACTGCCGCGAGAAGTGCTCGACGAGGAGCGGGATGTCCTCGGGCCGCTCGCGCAGGGGCGGGATCACCACCTTCACGCCGTTCACGCGGAAGAAGAGGTCCTTGCGGAACCGCCCGCCCTCGACCTCGGCCTTCAGGTCGCGGTTCGTCGCGCACACGAGGCGGAAGTCGGCCCGGCGCTTGCGCGTCGCGCCGACCCGGTAGAAGGTGCCCGAGTCGAGGACGCGGAGGAACTTCGACTGGATCTCCGGGATCATCTCCCCGACCTCGTCGAGGAAGAGCGTGCCGCCGTCCGCGACCTCGACGAGGCCCGGCTTCTCGTTCCCCGCCCCGGTGAAGGCGCCGCGCTCGTAGCCGAAGAGCTCGCTCTCGAGGAGCGACGAGGGCACGGCCGCGCAGTTGAGGTCGACGAAGCCCTTCGCCGAGCGCGACGAGAGGCGGTGGACGTGCTGGGCGAGGAGCTCCTTGCCGACGCCGCTCTCGCCCTCGATCAGGACCGGGGTGCGCGCCCCCGCCACCATCTCGATCGTGCGCAGCACCTTCTGGAGCGCGGGCGAGCGGGTGATGATGTCGGAGGAGAGGTTGCGCTGCACCTGGAAGCGCAGCCGGCGGTTCTCGCGCTCAAGGAGGGTCTTCTCGCCCGCCTTCTCGACCCGCATCCCGAGCTCCTCGAAGTTCGGGGGCTTGGTGAGGTAGTCGAAGGCGCCGAGCCGCATCGTGTCGATCGCCGACTGCACGTTGGCGAAGCCGGTCACGATGATCGTCTGCAGCTCGGGGTGCTCCTTGCGCACGGTGGCGAGGATGTCCACCCCGTCGGCGTCGGGCAGCTTGAGGTCGAGCAGCAGGACGTCCCACTCGGCCGAGTCGAGGGCCTTGAGGACGCTCTTCCCGTTCGTGCAGATCTTGACCTCGTGGCCCGTCTTCTGCAGGAAGCGCGTCACGGTGAGGCCGAAGGTCTGCTCGTCCTCCGCGACGAGGACGCGGTATCCGGTCGTGTTCATGCGGCTCCTGGCGCGGCCCGAAGCACGACCCGGAACGCGTTGCCGTTCCGGCGGGGCCTGTACACGAGATCGCCCCCGCGGCCACGGAGGAGGCTTCGGGCGATCGCCAGCCCGAGCCCCGCTCCCCGCTGGGCATCCGTCGCGGCGTACGGCTCGAAGAGGGTCGCCCGCGCCGCGCGCGGCACGGGGGCCCCGGTGTCGGAGACGTCGACGTGAAGCTCGCGCCCGCGACGGGCGGCCCGCACCGAGAGCGCGCCGCCGGCCGGCATCGCCGCCGAGGCGTTCATCGCGAGCGCCATCACCACCTGCTTGAGCGAGTCGGCCGGCAGCCGGGCCGGCGGCAGGGTCGCGGGAACGGAAGCGCGGACCTTGAGCCGCGCGAAGGCGGGGTGGCGCTCGAGCAGGCGCAGCGCGAGCGAGACGGTGGCCCGCACGTCGGCGCGGTCCTCGTCGCCGCCGCGCGAGGAGTCGAGCAGGAAGCGGACGATCGCCTCGCAGCGCTCCACCTCGCGGCGGATGAGGTCGCGGAACTGGCGCGCCTCGCGGCCCTGCTTCGTGGCCTGCATCGCGAGCGACGACAGGGCCTCGGCGCAGCCGGCGATGCCGGCGAGCGGGTTCGAGATCTCGTGGGCGATGCCCGAGACGAGCTGCCCGAGGAAGGCGAGGCGGTCGGCGGCGATGAGGCGCATCTCGAGCGCCCGCCGCTCGGTGATGTCCTCGAACCACGCGAGGACGTGCGTCACCTCGCGGCCGCGCCGGACCGGGAGCCGCCGCACGTGGAAGAGGCCTCGCGGGGTCTCGACCGTGTCCTCGGAGGGCTGCCCGCTCGCGAAGACCGCCCGCAGGCGCGGCTCGGCCGACCGGAAGCCGGCGGCGCCGAGGATCCGCCGGAGCGGACGCCCGAGGGCCCGCTCGCGCGAGAGGCCGAGCGGGCCCTCCTCCCGGAGGCGGTTCCAGGCCACGACCCGCAGGTCGCGGTCCACGACGTAGAGCCCGATGGGGAGGGCGTCGAGGACGGCTCCGAGGTCGCTGTCGGGGGTTCGCGAGTCGGCCCGCGGCACCGCGAGAGTATACGGTCTACAGACGCGCGATGTCGTCCTCGCGCAGCAGCATCCGGTCGATCGAGCGGGCGCGGCCCGTCTGCTCGTCGACGTCGATCACGGCCGCCGCGAAGCGCGGGTCGTTCTTCGCCGTCTCGAAGCGGCTCGGCATGCCGGAGACGAACCGGTGGAGGACGGCGTCCTTCTCGACGCCGATGACCGAGTCGTACGGACCGGTCATCCCGAGGTCGGTGCAGTAGGCGGTTCCCTTCGGCAGCACGCGGTGGTCGCAGGTCGGCACGTGGGTGTGGGTCCCGACCACGGCCGACACGAGGCCGTCGAAGTAGCAGGCGATCGCGGTCTTCTCCGACGAGGCCTCGCCGTGCATGTCGACGAGGACGACCTTCGCCTCCTGGCGCAGCCGCTCGACCTCGCGGAGCCCGAGCTCGAACGGGTCGTCGATCGCCCCGTTCATGAAGACGCGGCCGCTGAGGTTGAGCGTCGCGACCGGCACGCCGGTCCGCTTGCCCTTCCCGACGTGGGACCCGCGGCCGGGCTGCCGCGGAGGGTAGTTGAGCGGGCGCAGGAGCTGGGGGATGAGGTCGATCACGCCCAGGATCTCCTTCTTGTCCCAGATGTGGTTCCCCGAGGTGAGGCAGTCGACCCCGAGGTCGAGGATCTCGTCGCAGACGTCCTTCGTCACGCCGAAGCCGCCCGCGGCGTTCTCGACGTTGGCGACGCAGTAGTCGATCCCGTACTTCGCGAAGACGACCGGGAGGGCCTTGCGGAGGATCGCGCGGCCCGGGCTGCCCACGACGTCCCCGATCATCAGGATGTTCATCCGGACAGGCTAGCCGCCGGGCGACGGGGGGTCAAACCCGCGGGTCCGCGGGCAAAGGAAGAGGGCAGCGGCTGCCCCGTGAGGCGGCCGCTGCCCTCGGCCGACGGTGAGGCGCTTCTAGTTGAGGCCGGCGGGAACGGGCAGGCCGAGGACGCCGAGCGCCTTCACGGCCTGGGCCTTCACGTCGTTGGCCTTCGCCACCGCGCCGGCCAGGTCGCCGCCGCTCGCGGCCGTCGTCGCGTCGGTCATGGACTGGTTGAGGCCGGCGAGGCCGGTCTTCACGCCGTCGAACGCCGCGGCGTCGATGCCGGCCGGCAGCTTCTTCGACTTCGAGAGGATGTCGACCCGGCTCTGGATCGCCGCGATGATCTGCGGCAGGCCCGCGCTGAGCGCCGTCCACGTGGCCGTCAGCTCGGTCTTCTTCGCCGCGATGGCGCTGCCGAGGGCCGAGACGCGGGCCGGAAGGCCTGGGCGGCGGTGAGGGCGGCCGCGTAGTCGCCCTTGTCGAACGAGGCCTTCGCCGCGCCGATCGCGGCCTCGACGTCCTTGGCCTCCTGCGGAACGTACTTCGCGCCGTCCGCCTTCACGGCGTCGTAGGCCTGTTGCGCCGCGTTCAGCGCGGCTTCGGCCGGAGCCTTCTGGCTCGCGCAGGCCGCGAGGGCCAGGACGCAGCACGCGGCGGCCAGCATGCGGAAACGCTTCGTCATTTCACTCTCCTCGAGAAAATTCCTCGCGCGCCGGGGCGCGCTTCGACCTTGCCGGAGGACTCTCCGGCGGCTCGCCGACGGCCCGTGCCGCCGGCGTCAGGGGATGCGCAGCTTCTGTCCGACGCGGATCTTGTCCGGGTCCTTCAGGACGTCCTTGTTCGCCTCGAAGATCGTCATGTAGAGGCTCGCGTCGCCGTAGTACTTCTTCGCGATCTTCGACAGGTTCTCGCCGGCCACGACCTCGTGCCACTGCGTGGCGTCGAAGGCGTCCTTCGGCTTCGTGATCTTCGACAGGTTCGTCGGCCGGCGCCTCGTGCCCTGCGTGCGCCAAGCGCCGTGGCGTCGAGGCGTCCTTCGGCTTCGGCCTCTTCGTCGGTCATGGATTCTCCTCAGGGTACCGAGCGCGCATCGACCGGGCCGCGCCGTCGCTGACGAAAACCTGACGGCGCGCCCACCGCCGGCGGCGGCGGATCGCCCGGGACGCTCGCGGCCGGCTAGATGCCGGCGCCGACGGCACGGTCACGGTGACCGGCCGCCGCGGGCGTCCGGGGGGGGAAGGTCCGCGGCGGCGGTCTCGACCCGCCGTCGCCTTCGCCGCCGCCGGCGGCGCGTGAGCGCGAGCGCGAGCACCTCGTCGACCGTCTCCACGAGGCGGTGCACGCTCAGGCCGCGCCGCAGAGTCCGCCGGCACCTCGTCGAGCTCCTTCTTGTTGAGCTTCGGGCAGAGGATCGTGTCGATCCCCGCCCGCCGCGCGGCGAGGATCTTCTCCTTGAGGCCGCCGATCGGGAGCACGTGGCCGCGGAGCGTGATCTCGCCCGTCATCGCGAGCGACGCCTTCACCGCCCGACCGGAGAAGGCCGACACGAGCGCCGTGGCCATCGTGACGCCGGCCGACGGGCCGTCCTTCGGGATCGCGCCCTCCGGGACGTGGACGTGCACGTCGTGCACGCCGAAGACTTCCTCCCGCAGGCCGAGCGCGCGGGAGTGGGCGCGGATCCACGACAGGGCGGCCTGGGCCGACTCCTTCATCACGTCGCCGAGCTGTCCGGTGAGCGTGAGCCGTCCCTTGCCCTTCATCACCGTCGCCTCGACGAAGAGCACGTCGCCGCCGGTCGCGGTCCAGGCGAGGCCCGTCGCGATCCCGACCTCGTCCTTCTTGAGCCGCTCCTCCGGCAGCGTCTTCGGCGCGCCGAGGAACTTCTGGAGGGATCCCGGGGTGACGCGCACGGTGCCCGTCTCGCCCTCGGCCACCCGGCGCGCGACCTTGCGGGTCACCGTGGCGATCTCGCGCTCGAAGTTCCGCAGCCCCGCCTCGCGGGTGTAGGTCTCGACGACCGCCCGCAGGGCCGGGTCCGTGAACACGAGGTGCTCCGGCGTGAGGCCGTGCTCGTCGAGCTGCTTCGGCACGAGGTGGCGCTTCGCGATCTCGAGCTTCTCGTCGCCGGTGTAGCCCGAGAGGCGGATGACCTCCATGCGGTCGAGGAAGGCGGGCTGGATCGTGTCGGTGAGGTTCGCGGTGCAGATGAACATCACGTTCGACAGGTCGAACGGCACGCCGAGGTAGTGGTCGCGGAAGGTGTTGTTCTGCTCGGGGTCGAGCACCTCGAGGAGAGCCGAGCTCGGGTCGCCCCGGAAGTCCGCCCCGATCTTGTCGACCTCGTCGAGCATGAAGACGGGGTTGTTGGCCCCCGCCTGGTGGATGCCCTGGACGATGCGCCCGGGCATCGAGCCGACGTAGGTGCGCCGGTGGCCGCGGATCTCCGCCTCGTCCTTCACGCCGCCGAGGGAGAGGCGGACGAACTTGCGGCCGAGGGCGCGGGCGATCGAGCGGCCGAGGCTCGTCTTGCCGACGCCGGGGGGGCCCACGAAGCAGAGGAGAGGGCCCTTCGCCTTGTCCTTCAGCTTCCGCACCGCGAGGTACTCGACGATCCGCTCCTTGATCTTCTCGAGCCCGTAGTGGTCCTCGTCGAGGATCCGCTGCGCCTCCTTGAGGTCGAGGTTGTCCTTGGCCGCCTTCCCCCACGGCAGCGTCACCATCCAGTCGAGCCAGTTGCGCAGGGTCGCGGTCTCGGCCGCGTCGGGGTGCATCCGCTCGAGCTTCTTCAGCTGGCGGTCGACCTCCTCCATCACCGCCTTCGGCATGCGCGCCTTCACCGCCTTGTCGCGCAGCTGCGAGACCTCCTCGCCGAGCTCGTTGCCCTCGCCGAGCTCCGCCTGGATCGCCTTCAGCTGCTGGCGCAGGAAGTACTCGCGCTGGCTGCGGTCCATCTCGCCCTTGGCCTGCGACGAGATCTCCTGCTGCATCGTCAGGACCTCGAGCTCCTTCGTCATGAGCTCGTGGACCCGGCGCAGCCGCTCGACGGGGTCGAGGGCCTCGAGGATCGCCTGCGCGCCCTCGACCTTCAGGTCGAGGTTCGAGGCGGTGAGGTCGGCGAGGCGGCCCGGCTCCTCCATGTTGTTCGCGATGACGATGACCTCGGGCGAGATGGGCTTGCCGAGGTTCTGCGACTTCTCGAGGGCGGCCTTCACGTTGCGCATGAGGGCCTCGATCTCGAGCGAGCCCTTCGGGACGCCGTCCGGCTCGCTCACGACCTCGATCCGCGCCTGCATGTGGGGCAGGCCCTCGTCCCACGACGCGATCCGCGCGCGGGAGAGCCCCTGCACGAGGACGCGGATGCGCCCGTCGGGCAGCTTCAGCATCCGCATGATGAGGGCCACCGTGCCGACGGGGTACACGTCGTCGGCGCCGGGGTCGTCCTCGTCCTGCCGCTTCTGCGCGGCGAGGAGGATCATGCGGTTCTCGGCGAGGGCCTGGTCGACCGCCTTGATCGACCGCTCGCGGCTGACGTAGAGCGGCACGATCATGAACGGGAAGATCACGATGTCCCGCAGGGGCAGGACCGGCAGGACGTCCGGGATCTTGGGCTGCTCCTCGTCGCGGCGCTCTTCGGTCATTCCGAGGGCTCCCTCTCGATCGGGATGAGGATCTCCTGCCCCCGGCGCTCGCGCCGGCCGGGCAGGGTGACGGTGAGCAGGCCGGCGCCGAGCGTGGCCTTCGCCCGCGAGACGTCGACCGGCGCGTCGATCTTGATGGCGCGCTCGAAGCGGCCGTGGGGCCGCTCGAGGCAGAGGAAGGTGCCGGCCGGGTGGCGCGGGCGGCGCTCCCCGGCCACGACCACGCAGCGGTTGCGGACGCTCACCCGCAGCGACTCGGGCTCGAGGCCCGGCACCTCGAGGACCATGACGAGCCCGTCCTTCGATTCGTAGACGTCGGCGGCGGGGCACCACTCGCCGGGGGGGACCCGATCGGCGTCGTCGATCGCCGAGAGCCGCCCGAAGAGCTCGTTGACCTCCTGCTGGAGGATGGCGATCGCCGAGACCGGCGGCCGGCCCGCGCGGCGCGTCACGCGGGCCTGCCCGTCCGCTTCAGCACGACGAGCGTGCGGTCGTCGCTCGCCCGGGCTCCGGCCTCGAAGCGCTCGATCTCGCGGAGGATCGTGTCGAGGAGGGCGGGGGCGGCGAGGCCGCGGCTGCGCACGGCGAGGGCGGTC
Organism: Vicinamibacteria bacterium; assembly: GCA_046331285.1. Taxonomy (GTDB): domain Bacteria; phylum Acidobacteriota; class Vicinamibacteria; order Fen-336; family Fen-336; genus DATBSL01. Next base: position 60,819 of record JAXLRD010000033.1, on the reverse strand, counting down.
AGGCTCTCCTCCCCGTACTCCGCGCCCTCGGGGCTCCACGTCTCGGTGACGCCGTCGGAGTAGACGACGAGCGTGTCGCCCGGCCGCATCTCGACGGTGCCGCCCGCGTACGTCACGTTCTCGAACATGCCGAGGACCAGCCCGCCGTCCTCCAGCCGGTCGACCTTGCCGGCCGCGCGCACCAGCAGCGGCGGGTTGTGGCCGGCGTTGACGTAGGCGAGGCGGCCGGTGGCGGGGTCGAGGGCGGCGAGGAAGAACGTGACGTACTTGCTCTGCGGCACGTTCTGGCAGACCGTGCGGTTGATCCGCGCGACCGCGTCCGAGAGCACCGTCTCCGTCCAGTGGGCGCGCACCGCGGCGCGCAGCACCGTCATCAGGAGGGCGGCGCCGGTGCCCTTGCCGGAGACGTCGCCGAGGGCCACGAGGAGCCGCCCGTCCTCGACCGCGAAGTCGTAGTAGTCGCCGCCCACCGTGCGGCACGGGCGGTTGCAGCCGGCGAGGTCCCAGCCGTCGACGCGGGGCGCCTGGCGGGGGAGGAGCCCCGTCTGGATCTCCGCCGCCATGCGCATGTCCTCCTCCATGCGCCGCTTCTCCATGCTCTCCTCGAGGAGGCGCACGTTCTCGATCTTCGCCGCCGCCACGTTGGCGAGCGCCGTGAGGACGCGGAGGTCGTCCTCGGTGAACGAGTGCGCGTGCTGCAGGGAGTCGACGTAGACGAGGCCGATGACCGCGTCCCGCCCCTGCTCGGGCGAGGCGAACCACAGCGGGGCGCACATCGCGGTGCGGATGCCGGAGGCGAGGATCGAGTCCTCGCTCTTGAACCGCGCGTCCTCGAGGACGTTCGGCAGCAGGAGCGACACCTTCTCGTCGATGGCGCGCCGCGCGATCGACCGGCTGATCCGCGTGAGGGGCTCGCCCTGCCGCGAGCGCGAGGCCTTGATCGCGGGGACGGCCGGCTGCCCCTCGAGGAGGAGGATCGCGCCGCGCTCGGCCGCCACCGCCTCGAGGAGGAGGTTCAGGATCGTGTCGAAGAGCCGGTCGAGCGGCTGGTGGACGACGAGCTCGCTCGCCGCCTTGCTGAGGATCGCCAGCACGCGGTTCTGCCGCTGCAGCTCGCCGGGGTCGATGGCCGGCTTCGTGTTGATGGCCGACAGCTCGCGGACGGAGAAGACGCGCGTGCCCTCGGGCTCGCGGTCCTCGTCCTCCTCGGCCCCGCCGTCCGCGCAGAAGGTGAGGGTGTGCTCGCCGAGCGTGATCACGTCGCCCGGACGCAGGCGCCGCCAGTCGCGGACGGGCTCCCCGTTCAGGAGCGTCCCGTTCTTGCTGTTGAGGTCGCCGACCCAGAAGGCGCCCTCGCGCTGCTCGATGGCCGCGTGGTGGCGCGACAGCCACTGGTCGGGGAGGAAGATGTCGCTCTCCCGCGAGCGCCCGATCGACACGCGCTCCTTCGCGAGCGGGTAGCGCTCGCGGGTGCCGCCGGCGGTCTGGATCGCGATCTCGGGCAAGGGAATTCCGGCGTCGATTCTATCCCGCCGGCGCGGGGAGGGTGCGAGGCGCTTCGCCGCGGGGAGGACGACGGGCTAGAGTACGGCCCCATGGCCCGCGAGGTTCCCGGCCGCTCCGCGAGCCCCCGGGAGAAAGGAGCGCTCGCGGGGGCCGCGTTCCTGACCGCGACCTCCGCGATCGGCCCCGGCTTCCTGACGCAGACGGCCGTGTTCACCGAGCAGCACGGGCGCGACTTCGCGTTCGCCATCCTCGCCTCCGTCGTCCTCGCGCTGGTCGTGCAGCAGAACGCGTGGCGCGTCCTCGTGGCGTCGGGCCGGCGCGCGCCCGAGCTCGCCTCGGCCGTCGTCCCCGGCCTCGGCCCCGCGCTGGCCGTGCTCGTCTTCGCCGGCGGGCTCGTCTTCAACGTGGGCAACGTCGCGGGCTGCGGCCTCGGTCTCGCCGTGTTCGGCGTGCCGGAAGCGGCGGGAGCCGTCGGCTCGGCCCTCCTCGTGGCCCTCGTCCTCGCGAGGCCGCGGGCCGGGTCGGCCCTCGACCTCGTCTCCCGCGTCCTCGGGGCCGTCATGATCCTCGCGACCCTCGCGGTGGCCGTCGCGTCGCGCCCCGACGCGGCCGGCGCCGCGGCCGCGGCCGTCCACCCGTCGGCGATCGCGGTCCTCCCCGTGCTCACCCTCCTCGGCGGGACGGTGGGCGGCTACATCCCGTTCTCGGGCGCGCACCGCCTCCTCGACGCCGGGCTCGCCGGACCGGAGGCGACGCCCGACGCCGCGCGCAGCGCCGCGCTCGGCGTGGGGGTCACCGCGGCCATGCGCGTTCTCTTCTTCCTCGCGGTGCTCGGCGTCGTCGGCCAGGGGTCGGCCCTCGACCCCGCGAACCCGCCGGCGAGCGCGTTCCGGCTGGGGGCGGGGGAGTGGGGCTACCGGCTCTTCGGCGTCGTGCTGTGGTCGGCGGCCCTCACCTCGATCGTCGGGTGCACCTACACGTCCGTGTCCTTCGCCGAGAGCGCGTGGCCGCGGCTCGCCCGCCGCCGGGCCCCGGCGGTGGCGGCGTTCGTGGCGGTGTCGCTCGCGGCTTTCCTCGCCCTCGGCCGGCCGGTGCGGCTGCTCGTCCTCGCCGGCGCGCTGAACGGCCTGGTGCTGCCGGCCACGCTCCTCGTGGCCCTGCTCGCCGCGCGCCGCGGGGACCTCCTCGGCGGCTACCGGAACCCGCGGTGGCTGCAGGCGGCCGGCTGGGCCACGCTCGTCCTCGCGACGGCGGCCGCCCTTCTCGGGCTGCGCGAGATCGCCCGGCTCTAGCGGCGCCGGCGCTTGGCCACGGAGTAGTAGCCCTTCCGGACCCGCACCTCGACCCCGGGCCGGTTCACCTTCAGCTCGATCGCCCGCCACGTGTTGTCGGAGGGCCGCTTCGGCGAGTAGGCGAGCAGGTAGTGGTTCTTCAGCTCCTGGGAGATCTCGTTGAAGACCTTGATGAGGTCGCCCACCTTGTCGGGCGCGAAGTACTCGCCGCCCGTCTCGCTCGCGATGCGGCGGAGGAACCCGCGGGGGGCGCCGAAGGCGCCCGAGCCCTTGAAGCCGATGCAGTAGACGGTCGCCTCGTTCGCGCGGGCGTAGTCGACGACCTGCTTGTCCTCCATCGTGCTCGTCGTGTCGGCGCCGTCCGAGAAGACGATCACCGCCTTGCGGCCGGGCTGGTCCTTGATCCGCTCGAGCGCGTAGTGGATGGCGTCGTAGAGGCTCGTGCCGCCCCACGCCTGGAGGCCGTCGACGAAGCGCTCGAGCCGGTCCGTGTCGCCGGTGAACTCGGCGCTGCCCTTCACGCTCTCGTTGAAGCTGACGACGAGCGAGGTGTCCACCTCCTCGAGCTTGTTGACGAAGCTGAGGACCGCCTCCTGCAGGAAGTGGAGGCTCTCGTTCATGCTGCCGCTCGTGTCGAGGGCGAGCACGACGGAGAGCGGCACGCGCTCCGAGGGGTCGCCCGCGCTCGACGCCTCGCGGAAGTAGGACACGTCCTGCGGAACGCCGTCCTCGAGGAGGGTGATGTCCTTCGGCCCGAGCCCGCGCACGAAGCGGCCCGACTTGTCGAACACGACGGCGGTCACCGAGACGACGTCGACGCTGACCTCGAGGGTGAAGGGCTTCGGCGGCGCCTGGGCGGGGCCGGCGCGGGGGGGCCGGGGCGGGCGCCGCGGCCGTGCCGGGCGCGGAGCCCGCCGGGGCCTCCTGGGGGCGCGGGGCCTGGCCGCGCGCGGCGGCGGCGAGGGCGAGCGTGACCGCGAGCGCGGCCGAGGCGGCGCGGGCGGCCATCACGCGGCCGCCGTCGTGGCGTGCCGGCGGCGGAGCCAGCGCGAGGCCAGGTAGAGGGTCAGGCCGAGGAGGGCCACGACCGCGAGCGGCACGAGCACCGCGAGGGCGAAGGCGACGAGGGTGATCGCGTCCTCGACGAAGCTCAGCAGCGGGTTCGCGAGCCCGCCCGTCGTCGCGGTCGACGCGGCGCGGAGGGCCGACTTGGCCGCGTGCGGCACGAGGGCCGTGGGCGCGCCCACGGCCGTCCCGAGCACGATCGACGTCAGCGGGTCGGACACGGTGCCGAGGACGGACGCGGCGAGGAGGGCGCCGGCCGCCGGCCGCAGCGGCGTGGCGAGGACGTCGAGCGCGTGGTCGACGGCCGGGATCTTGTCCCCGACGAGCTCGATCACGGTCGCGACGGCGAACAGGACGAGGGCCTTGTTCGACGCGAGGAACTGGAACGTCGGCCCGAGATCGAGGACGCCGGCCCGGGCGAGGCCGCCGGCCAGCAGCAGCGGCAGCCAGGCGCGCAGGCCTGCCGAGGCGGCGAGCGCGATCGCGAGAGCGAGCGCCGGAAGGAACTCCGTCACCGTCGCCATGTCCATGGAAACGAGACTAGGACCCGCCCCGGGGGTGTCCAGGGAGACGGGGGCAGCTCCTCGAGCTCGGCCGTGAACGTCTCGACGCGCTGCATCTTCTTCTTCGAGTACTCCATCGTCCCGCGGTCCTGGCGGAGGCGGACCCCGGCCGTCCGGCCCGCGGCGAGGGTGATCGTCCGCTCCGCGGAGACGACGTCGCGCCACTGCGGCTGCTCGGCCGTCGCGTCGTTGACCTGGTACGCGATCGAGAGGTGCCGGGCTCCCGCGAGGTCGGCGGGCAGGACGAGGGCGAGGCGGATCTCCTCCCGGGAGACCGCCGGGGCCTCGGCCTTCACGCGCTCGGCCGGGCGCACGAGCAGCCGCTCCGGCGAGAAGACGAAGGAGTTGACGACCGCCTTCGGCAGGTCGTCCGGGTCGAGGTTGGCGTCGGTGTAGGTCGCGATCGTGACGTGGTCGAGCCTCACCTCGAGCCGCAGCGTCGGGTCGGCCGGCGCGGCCTTCGGGTCCCACGCCTGCCAGAACGTCGCCCCCCGGATCGAGAGGGCCAGGGGGATGGGCGGCGGAGGCGGCGGGGCCGGCGCGGGCGGCGGGGCGGCCGGCGCGTTCACCACCTCCACCTTCCCGTCGTCGTGGATCACCCGCTCGACCTTCTCGCGCGGGATGAGCAGAAGGCCGTACGGCGTGTTCAGGCGCAGCCGGCGCGTCGCTCGGCCCTCGATCTTCCCGGTGACGCGGTCGCCGTTCGTGAGGACCACGACGTCGGCCGCCGCGGGGGCCGCTAGCGCGAGAAGGAGGACGGCGGCGGTGGGGCGCATGGCGTGAGGGTACCGCCTTTGCGGTCTCAGGGCTTGCGGAACAGCTTGCGGAGGAGGCCGCCGGCGGCCGGGTCGTCCGGGTCCCTGGGCTCGGGCGGCGCGGCCGCCGCCACGAAGCTCAGGGCCTCCTCGTGCTCGGGCGCGAGCTCGAGCACGCGGCGGTACATCGACAGCGCGCGGGCCTGCATGCCCCGGCCCGCGTAGAGCGCGCCGAGGAGCGCCCACGCGTCGGTCGCCTTCGGGTCCTCGCGCGTCGTGTCGAGGAGGATCTCCTCCGCGCGCTTCGTCCACTTGGGGTTCTTGAGGTCGCAGCGGGCGAGGAGGACACGGGCCCGCGTGCGCAGGCGCGGGGCGAGCTTGTCGATCGCCGGCTCGAGGAGCTGGATGGCGTCCCAGTACTTCTCCATCTCGTAGAGCTTCATCGCCCGGCGCAGGTCGTACTCGGCCTGGGCCGCCTCGGCCTCGGGGTCGGGCGGCGGCGCGGGCGCGGGCGGCGGCACGTCGGCGCGCGCCGCGCCGGGGGCCGGGCCCGTCGCCTTCGCCCGGCCGAGCCGCTGCTCGTACTCCGCGCGCCGGCGCGGGTCGCGCAGCGTCTCGTACGCCTCGCCGAGGCGGATGAACACCGCCTCGAGCGCGTCGCGCAGGTCGCCGAGGGACTCGCCGTGGTGGGCGTCGGGATGGAAGCGCTTCGCGAGCCGGAAATACGCGTCCTTCACCTCCGCCTCGCTCGCCGCGCGGGAGACGCCGAGCACGTCGAAGAGGCTTCGCGTCTTCAGGCCCTCGAACGCGTCCAGGATCTCGCGGCGGCGATCCGAGGCGCCGGCCTCGGGAGCGGCGGCGGCCGCCGCGGGCTCGGCCGGGGCCGGGGCCGTCGCGGTGGAGGCCGCCGGCGGCGGGGGGGCGGCGCGGGCCGGGCCGGCGGCGGCGCGGCGGCCGGGGCCGCCGTCGGCGCGGGGCCCGAGGCCGGGCGGCTCGCGCGGGGCTCGGGCCGCGGCCGCTTCGTTCCCGCCACGTACTCGACGAGGCCCGTCGAGAGCAGGCCGAGGAGGCTGCGCTCCACCACCTCGCGCGGGAACGGCATCGTGTGCACGATCTCGTGCGCGCTCGTCGTCCCGTCGACGTGAGACAGCACGTACCCGTCGGCCGGGGAGAGGTTCAGCTTCTGGAAGCGCAGCAGGGGGTCCGAGGCGAGGGCCAGCACGCGGTCGCGGTCGCCGAGCGAGTAGCGCACGACGTCGGGGTCCTTCACCGCCTGCACGGCCTCGAGGATCAGCTCCCCGGTCGAGAGCTTGAGCGTGAGCTCGACTCCCGGCGTGTCGTCCTCGGCCTCGAACTCGAACGAGCCCTCGTCCCAGGCGAAGACCTTGGCCAGCATCTCGTGCACGTGGAGGGCGATCGCGTCCTCGAGGCCGCTCTGGTCGATGAGGCCGAGCTCGTTCAGGACGAACCCGAGGCGCTTCTTCTCGCGGACGACGATGTCCGTCGCCCGCGCCAGGTCGTCGGGCGAGAGCAGCCCGCGCCGCACCAGCATCTCGCCGAGGCGGTCCTGGAGGACGTTCGTGGTGGCGTTGACGATGTGCCCGCGGCGGAAGCGCAGGCTGTGGCGCTCGTCGCCCCGGGCGAGGTGGAGCTGGCCGTTCAGCCGGCCCACGTACGCCTCCCTCAGCAGGCGCGCGACGGTTCCCTCGGCCAGCTCCCCGTTCATGCCGCGCGGGGTCCGCTCGCCGCCGCGCTCACCTCTTGCGCGCGGGCAGGGCCGCGAGGTCCTGCGGATTGAGGGCGTGCACGAGCGGCAGGTCGGCCGCGTTCAGGAGGCCGGGCCGGCCCGCGAGGACGCGCGGGAGCGAGTTCACGAGCACCGCGGCGGCCGCCGCCTCGCCGCTCACCCCGCCGGAGACGGTGGCGTCGACGGGCGGGTCCCCGTCCACGAGGACGTGGTCGCGCGGGGACTCCGCGCCGACGTAGGCCTGGAGGTCGAGGCTGATGACGAGGTCGCCGCCGCGGTAGGCGCGGACGGCCTGGCGGATGCCGGCCGCGGCGCCGGCCGGGATGCGCAGCTCTTCCGTGTCGAGGTCGCGGGGGGCGATCGCGGGCTCGAGCGTCTCGTCGACCCGGTCGAGCTTCCAGCCGAGCGCGCCGGCGATCATGTGGGCCGACTCCACGAGGCCGACGTGGCGCACCGTGCCCTCGGTGACGGCCCGCCGGAACTGCCCGAGGTTGAGGCCGGCCCCGACGCGCCGCTGCAGGGGCAGCCGTCGCGCGCCCGCGTCGACGACCCGCGTCACCGAGACCCGTCGCACGCTCGTGCAGGGCGCGGTGAGGGCGAGGGCGAGGGTGTCCATCGCGAAGCCGGGGTTGACGCCGGTCGCGAGCACCGCGACCTTCTTCGCCGCCGCGAGCCGGTCGATCTCCCGGAAGGCCGCGAGGCGCGCCGGCACCGGGTAGGCGAGCTCCTCGCAGCTCGTCACGACGTGGATCCTGCGGGCGACGAGGGCCGCGATCTGCGGCCGGACGTCCTTGAGATGGGACGAGGTGCAGACGAAGGCCACGTCGGCCGAGACCTTGCGGGCCCACCGCTCGGGATCCCCGTCGATCTTCAGGCCCAGCCGCCGCGGCAGCCCGAGCACCGCGGCGAGGTCCCGGCCGGCGTGGAGCGCGGCCGGATCGGCCGCCGCCACGAGCTTCAGCCCGGGCGTCCGGAGCACCGTGCGCGCGACGGCCTGTCCGACCGGCCCGAGTCCCGCCACCGCGACCTTCAGCGTGCGAGGCATCCTTCAGTCCCCCTCCGGTGCGTTCGCGTCCCTAGCGCTCGACCTCGATCGGCGGCACCTCCGACTCCGCCGTCGTGGCCATGATGGCCGTCTGCGAGATGGGCAGCAGGGCCGTGTAGTTCTTGCCCTGGAGGTCGACGGTGACCTCGTAGTAGCCCTCGGGCGACACCCGGACGAGGCGCCCGCTGAAGCGGCGCGCGGCCGCCGGGTTCTGCGGCGAGAGGATGTAGCCGAGCTCCTCGCTGGCAATCCAGACCGTCGCCTCGCGCTCGATCATCTTCTAAAACTCCTTGATGCTCCGGCGCAGGATGTCGAGGGCGGCGTCCGCTTCGGCGGCGCCCAAGTCCAGGGCCGGACGGAACCGGACGGACCGCGGGCCGCAGCCGAGAGTCAGCAGCCCGTTCGCCAGCAGCACGTCGAGGGCCCGCGCGCGCATGTCGGGCGTGGGCAGGTCGAAGGCGATCATGAGCCCGCGCCCGCGCGCGCCCGCGATCTTGCCTCCCGACTCCTCCTGGAGGGACACGAGGCCGGCCAGCAGCCGCTCGCCGACGACGCGCGCGTTGTCGACCAGCCCGTCCTCCTCGATGATCTCGAGGAAGCGGGCGGAGCGGACCATGTCGGTGAGCCCGCCGCCCCACGTCGAGTTGATGCGGGACGAGACCTTGAAGACGTTCTCCGGCTCCTCGTCGACCCGGGGGCCGACGAGGCAGCCGCCCACCTGCACCTTCTTGCCGAACGAGATCGCGTCCGGCCGGAGGCCGAAGTGCTCGTGGGCCCACATCTTCCCGGTGATGCCGACGCCCGTCTGGACCTCGTCGAGGACGAAGAACGCGCCGTACCGGTGCGCTCGCGCCTGCAGCGCCTGGAGGAACGGGGCGCGGAAGTGGTTGTCGCCGCCCTCGGCCTGGATCGGCTCGATGAGGATGGCCGCGATGTCGTCCGCGCTCGCGGCGAAGGCGGCGTCGACCTCGTCGAGGGCGCGCTGCTCCGCCGCCTCGACGTCCCGCTCGACCTCGGGGGTGACCGGGAAGCGCAGCTTCGGGTTCGTGACGCGCGGCCAGTCGAACTTCGGGAAGAGGTCGGTCTTCGTCGGGTCGGTGTTCGTCAGCGACAGGGCGTAGCCCGAGCGGCCGTGGAACGCCTCGCGGAAGTGGAGGATCTTCTGGCCGCGGACGCCGGCCACCCCGCTCGCGCGGTTCCTCCGGACCTTCCAGTCGAAGGCGACCTTGAGCGCGTTCTCGACGCCGAGCGTCCCGCCCTCGATGAAGAAGGCGTACTTGAGGTGCGGCGGCATGGCGATCCGCCCGAACGTCTCGACGAACCACGCGTACTCGACGCTGTAGAGGTCCGAGAGGGCCGGCTTCAGCTGCGCGACGCGCCGGAGCGCCGCCTGGAAGACGGGCTCCTTCATCTTCGGGTGGTTGTAGCCGATCGGGTTCGACGCGAAGAAGGCGCAGAAGTCGAGGATGTCGCGGCCGGAGCGCGCGTCGTGCAGCCACGCTCCGTGGCACCTGTCGAAGTCCACGACGATGTCGTAGCCGTCCGCCAGGATGTGGCGGCCGAGGATCGCGTGGACTTCGGCCGGCGAGATCGTCGAAAGAGACGAACGGATCGAGGTCGTCATCGTCGAAGCTCCGTCAGGCGAGGGGTGACTCCAAGGTGGCGGGCGAGGACCGCGCCGACACCCTAGGTCATTCCCCGGTCGTACTGGGACAAGAGCTTTCGAGTCAATGGTTTGCCCCGGGGGACGGCTCGGGCGGGGAGCTCCGGCCGGCCCTGAACGCGCTTCATGCTAGCACAGAGTTTCACGAGGGGCCGGCGGGGCTCGCCGCGCTCGAATGTGCCGTGCGCCGCGACCCGCGAAGCCTATAATCGGACGCTCGCCATGGCCCCCGCGATCGACCCCGCCTTCCTTCGCGACTCGGAGTTGTTCGAGAACCAGCCGCCCGAGGTGATCCGGGCCGTGCTCGAGCAGGGGCAGCTCGTCCAGTTCGGCCCCGGCGACGTGGTGTTCCGGCAGGGAGACGAAGGGGAGCGGCTCTTCGTCGTGAAGAGCGGGGTGCTCGAGGTGCTGGCCTCGCCGGCCGACGGCGCCGACCAGGTGCCCGTCGCCTACCTCGGGACGGGCGAGGTCCTCGGAGAGCTGGCGCTCCTCACCGGGTCGCCGCGCAGCGCGACCGTGCGCTCGCCGGAGCGCGCCGAGCTCTTCACGGTCGAGAAGGCGGTCTTCTTCGACCTCATGGACGTGCTCCCCGCCTTCTCGCGCAACCTGTGCCTCGTCCTCGCGAAGCGCCTCGAGGCGACGACGCTGAAGGTGCCGCGGGCGTCCGGCAAGCAGCTCCAGGGCAACCTCAAGTACTTCGACCTCGCCACGGTCATCCAGACCCTGATCGGCTCGCACCAGACCGGGGCCCTCGTGGTGAACCAGGACAAGCACCGCGTGGCCGAGATCTTCTTCTTCCGGGGCAACATCGCCCGGGCGAAGTTCCGCCAGCTCGTCGGCGACGACGCGGTCTTCCAGCTGTTCCAGAGCCAGATCGAGGGCGAGTTCTCGTTCACCGGCCGGGACGTCGACGAGGACGAGGTGCAGAGCGAGATCAGCATGCCCGCGATCTCGCTTCTCATGGAGTCCGTGCGGCTGCAGGACGAGCTGCCGCTGCTGAAGGCGAAGCTGCCCGACGCCGGCCGCGTCTTTCGCCAGAAGGCCGCCCACCTGTCGTGGGAGAACTCCGACACGATCGAGCTCGCGGCCGCGGTGTGGTCCCGCCTCAAGCGCGGCGGCAGCCTCGACGAGCTGCAGCGCGACGTGCCGCGCTCGTCCTACGCGATCTACGACACGGTCGCGAAGCTGCTCGACACCGGCCAGATCGAGTAGCGCTCAGACCCGGGCCGCGTCGCGCAGGATCGCCCGCAGCCGGACCCCTTCCGCCCGCGCCTCGTCGAGCTCCCTGGCGAGGGCCGCGATGCGCCGCCTCTTGCCGAGGAACGCCCAGTTCGCGGCCTCGAGCAGGGCGGCGGCCACGAGCGCCACCGCGATCGCCTCCGCGACGAGCTCGCCGCCGATCGGCTGTCGCCGCGTTCCGACCTCGAAGACCGCGAAGACGAGGCCGAGGGCGAAGCCGTTCGCGCCGATGCCGAAGCTGCGCCGCACGCGGGAGAGCTCACCCTCGAGGCGCGCGGCGAGGCGCTCGTTCGCCGCGAGGGCTTCGCGGACGGGGCCGGCGTCGGCGAGGACGAGGCGCAGCGTGTCGGCGCGGAGGACCTTGTGCTTCGTTCCGCACGCCCCGCACTTGACGTGGTCGCCGTGGGCGTAGTGGTCGGGGACCGAGATCGCCACCCTGCAGTGGACGCAGCGCGGTCCGCCCGCGGCCGGTCCGGTGGGCATGCCGGGTTCCTCCGGGAAGAGCCTAGCAGACGCGAGCGCCGGCGAACAAGAAGTGACACACTTGGCCCGTGGCGGTGACGGTCGCCTGCAGCCGTTGCGGCGCCACCAACCGCGTGGACGCCGGCCGGGTCGAGCAGGGCCTGCAGCCCCTCTGCGGGCGCTGCAAGGCGGCGCTCTATCCCTCCTCGGCGGTGGTCGAGACGAGCGACGCGCGCTTCGAGGACCAGGTCCTCTCGTCGGCCGTTCCCGTGCTGCTCGACGTGTGGGCCCCGTGGTGCGTGCCCTGCCGGGGGCTCGAGCCGATCATCGAGGAGCTGGCTCACACGCTGGCCGGCCGGGTCCGCGTGGCCAAGCTGAACGTGGACCGCAGTCCGGCGACCGCCGCCCGGCTGCGGATCCAGGGGGTTCCGACCCTCATCGTCTTCCGCCAGGGCCGGGAGGTCGCCCGGATGGTCGGGGCGCGGCCGAAGGCCGACATCCTCCGGGCCATCGAGTCGACCGCCTAGCCGGGGAACCGGGGACGCTCCTCGTGCGTTCTCTTTCCAGGACGGGGTGCGCCATGAAGAGAGCGGGAGTCTTCGCCGCCGTTTCGCTGGCTCTGGCCGTGTCGGTCGCGGCGGAAGAGCCTCCGAAGACGCCGAACGACGCGCCCCCGTCGGCGCCTTCGGCCGCCGCCGCTGATGCGGCCGCACCGGACGCCGACGCGGCGGCCGACCTCGCGGCCGCGCGCGCCGCATCGTCGGTGTCCACGGTGGCCCGGCCTCCCGCCGCCGCCCCGGCCCCGACCGAGGTGACGCTCGACAAGCGGAACGCCTTCGCCGCCGGCGTGCGCTTCGGCGGGCCGCTCGGCGGCTCGCTGCGGCTCTCGCTTCTCCACGGGCTCGGCGCGAAGGTCCGGGACGAGGGCCAGAAGGTCGACGCCGTGTGCGCCGTCCCGGTCCCCCACTGCGCGGGCGGGTTCCTCCTCGACGCCGAGGCGGGCTCGGGCGGGGGCAAGCTGAGCCTCGGCGTCGGCGCGAACGCGAAGGTCCAGGACGAGGACTTCCGCGGCACCGTCGGCGCCGGCCTGAAGCTGTCGCTCGCCCGCACGTGGGGCAACCCGGTCGGCACCGACCCGGGCCTCACCTACCTCGGCCCCGAGCTCGACCTCTTCGTGCTGCGCGTCGGCGTGAACGTGGGTGTCCTCTTCCGCGTCGCCGGCGACGGCGGGGGGACGACGCTCTTCACCTGGGGGCTCGGGCTGCGGCTGTAGAAGCCGTCCGCCGCCGCTAGTCGAACGTCACGCCGGCCTTGCGTCCCGCCGCCACGACCGCCGCGTGCGCCGCGTCGTACTCCGCGTCGCCCGGGAGGTGCTCCAGCATGAGCGGCGCGCCCGGCGCGTGACGGGCGTGCTCGGCGAGCAGGACGCCGTAGTCGATCGAGCCCGTGCCGATCCGCACCTCGCGGAAGTGCACGGCCATCTCGACGTCCCACGTCAGGTCCTTCGCGTGGACGCTCGCGACGAGCGGCCCGAGCTTGCGGTAGCACTCGCGGACGAGCTCGCTCGCCGCGTAGTAGCGCGTCGGCGAGTTCACGAGGTTGCACGGGTCGAGGTGGACCGCGAACGCCTTGCGGTCGACGGCCTTCACCATCCGCAGGCAGGCGTCGGGGCTGTCGGGCAGGGACCACGCCATCATCTCGTAGCAGAACGTCGTGCGCTTCGGCTTCACCGCGTCGACGATCGCTCGCGCGTTCTCGACCGCCGCGTCGAAGAACCGCGGCGAGAGGTTCTCCGGGTGCGGGCCGAACCAGCTCGTCGGGCTGAACGAACCGGCGATGTCGACGCAGCAGCGGGCGCCCGTCGCCTCGGCGAGGGCGAGGCCCTCGGTCACCGTCGCGAGGTTCTTCTTCCTCTTCTCCGCGTCGGGGTCGAGGAGGTTCACCCAGCGGCCGACCTCGGCGATCACGACGTCGTGCCGCGCGAAGGCGGCGACGGTGTCGCGCAGCCGCGCGGCGTCGTCGAGGCGGACGTTCGGGCAGTAGGCCGCGCGGTATCCCTTCTCGCGGTGGGCGCGGGCGAGCGCCTCGGGGTCGTCGCCCGGCACGGACACGGGCGCGCCGAGCCGAAGGCGGCCGGCGGACTCCGCCGCCCCCGCGACCGTCGCCGCGGCGGCCGTCGCCGCGCCGGCCAGGAAGGTGCGGCGCTCGATCGTGGTCATCGTCGTCCCTCCGTGCCGGAGCCTACACCCTGCGGTGGCTCCCGTTCCTCCCTCCGGCCGGGCCGGGCTAGGATGGGCCCGATGTCCAGGCCACTCGTCGCGGCGGTCCTGCTCGTCGCGGCGCTTCCTCCCGGGCTCCCCGCGGGCGAGCTCGAGCTCCACGGCTTCGGAAGCGTCCGCGGCATCGCCGTGACCGGCCAGCCGTCCTGGCTCGCCGGCGGCTTCGGGCGGCTGACGGAGGGCGCCGCCGCGCCGGGCGAGAGCGACTTCACCGGCCGCGCGAAGCTGCACGCCGCCCTCGACTGGAAGCCCTCCGACAAGGTCCTGCTGCACGTGCACGGCCTCGCGCGGGCCGAGCCGTCTTCCGCCGGCGGCGACCGCGTCGGCGTCCCCGAGGCGTACGCGGTCTTCCGGCCCGAGCTCACGCCGACCGTCTCGCTCCAGCTCAAGGCCGGGCTGTTCTTCCCCGGGACCTCGCTCGAGAACACGGAGAGGCTCTGGGCGTCGCCGTACACGATCAGCTTCTCCGCGCTCAACACCTGGCTCGCCGAGGAGCTGCGCCTGACCGGCCTCGAGGGTCGGATCCTCTGGTCGGACGGCCGCGACACGCTCCACGCGGGCGGCACCGCCTTCGTCGCCAACGACACCCTCGGCACGCTGATCGCCTGGCGGGGCTGGAGCTTCGGCGACCGCTTCACCGTCGTCGGAGAGAGGCTGCCGCTCCCCCCGCTCGCGTCGCTTCAGCCGGGCGGCGCGTTCGCCGTCCAGCGCGCCGACGGGACGCGGCCGATCGGCGAGCTCGACGACCGCGTCGGCTGGATGGTCCGCGCCGGTTGGGAGCGTCGCGGCCGCGCCGCGCTGCAGGCGGCCTGCTTCGACAACCGGGGCGACCGCCGTCTCTACTCGGGCGAGTACGCCTGGGACACGCGGTTCTGGGCGATCGGAGCGAAGCTCGAGCCCGGCGCCGGCTTCACGCTCCTGGGCGAGGCCCTGTTCGGCCACACGGCGATGGGAGTGCCGGGCGCCGGCGTCTCCGGCTCGGCCTCCGCCCCGTACCCCGCCGCGGCCTCTCCCGCCGGCGGCCGCGCGGGGGCGGCGTTCGTCGACACCAGAATCGCCGCGGCCTACGCGATCCTGTCGTGGCAGCGCTCGGCGGTGCGGCTGAGCGGCCGCTTCGACTGGTTCCGCAACCAGGACCGGGACGGCGTCGCCGAGGACCTCGGCGAGGACGGCAGGGGCGTGACGGTCGCGGCCTTCTGGACGCCGGTCGAACGCCTCCGGATCGGCGCCGAGCTTCTCGTCGTCTCCGCCGGGCGCCGGGCGGCGGAGGAGTCGGGGGCCGATCCCGACACGGACGCCTGGAAGGCCACGCTCGAGGCTCGGGTCTCGTTCTGACCGCAGAGGCCGCGGTGCGCCGCGGCGCCCGAACCCTCGGCCTTGACCGAGCGTCGAGCCTGCGACTAACGTCCCCGCCGGGAGGAGCGACCGCATGCCCGGCACCCTGCTCGTCGTCCACGTCCACGCCCGGGTGAAGCCCGGAGGCGAGGAGGCGTTCGTCCGCGCCTCGGAGGCGAACGCGGCGGCGAGCCGCCGCGAGCCGGGCGTCGTGCGGTTCGACCTGCTGGCCGACCGCGAGGATCGCGCGCACTTCGTCCTCGTCGAGATCTACCGGGACGCGGCGGCCGCGGCCGCGCACAAGGAGACGCCGCACTACGCGGCCTGGCGCGACGCGGTGGCCGGCCTCATGGCCGAGCCGCGGCGCGCGGAGCGGTACGTGAACGTCTCGCCGGGCGACGACGGCTTCTGATGGCGCGCTTCGAGCTGGCGACCGCCGGCCGCGTCGTGTTCGGCCCCGGCGCGGTCGACGAGCTCGGCGCGACGGCGGCGGGCCTCGGGCGCCGGGCCCTCCTCGTGACCGGCCGCTCGACGGAGCGCGCCGCGCCGGCGCGCGAGCGGCTCGCCGCCGCCGGCCTCGCGGTCGCGGCGTTCTCCTTCCCCCACGAGCCCTCGGTCGACGACGTCCGGCGCGGGACCGAGGCGGGGCGCGCGGCCGGGGCCGACGTCGTCGTGGCGTGCGGCGGGGGCAGCGCGATCGACGGGGGCAAGGCGGTCGCGGCCCTGCTCGGGAACGGGGGCGACCCGCTCGACTACCTCGAGGTCGTCGGCCGCGGGCGGCCGCTCGAGAAGCCGTCCGTCCCCTTCGTGGCCGTGCCCACGACCGCCGGCACCGGCTCCGAGGTCACCCGCAACGCGGTCCTCGGCTCGCCCGAGCACGGCGTGAAGGCGAGCCTGCGCAGCCCGCGCATGCTCCCGGCCGCCGCGATCGTCGACCCGGACCTCCTTCGCGGCCTGCCGCCGTCCACGATCGCGGCGAGCGGCCTCGACGCCTTCTCGCAGCTCGTCGAGCCGTACGTCTCGGTGCGGGCGAACCCGCTCGTCGACGCGCTGTGCCGCGAGGGCCTCGCGCGCTCCGCGCGCTCGCTGCGCCGCGCGTTCGAGGGCGACGCGAGCGAGGCGGCGCGGAGCGACCTCGCGCTCGCCAGCCTCCTCGGCGGCCTCGCCCTCGCGAACGCGGGGCTCGGCGCCGTCCACGGCTTCGCGGCGCCCGCCGGCGGCCTCTTCGCCGCGCCGCACGGGGCCGTGTGCGCGGCGCTGCTCCCGGCGGTGATGCGCGTGAACCTCCGCGCGCTCGCGTCCCGCGCGCCGGCGAGCCCGGCCCTCGACCGCTACCGCGAGATCGCCGCGATCGTGACCGGCCGCCCCGGGGCCTCGGCCGAGGACGGCGTCGCCTGGGTGGAGGCGCTCGTCCGCGCCCTCGCGGTGCCCGGCCTCGGCCGGTGGGGCGCGACGCCTCTCGACGTGCCGCGTCTCGTCGAGCGCGCGGCGCGGGCCAGCAGCATGAAGGGCAACCCGATCGTCCTCACCGGGGCCGAGCTCGAGGAGATCGCGTCGTCGTCGCTGTGAGGCGCGGCTAGCGCCGCCGCAGGACGAGGCCCATCCCGGCCGTGACGCCCCACGTGCCGTCGGCGGTCGCGATCCCGCGCCGCACCGCGGCGTCGAGGCGCAGCCCCTCCCTCGCGTAGCGCACGCCGGCCCGCGCCTCGCAGCGGACCTCGGCGCCGGGCGTCGGATGGCCCGTCCGCCCGGCGATCTCCGCGACGGCGGCGAGGCGCTTCGAGACCGGCCACTCGAGTGCCGCGCCGTAGGTGAAGAAGTCGACCTGGTCGTGCGGGCGGTAGACGTCGTCGAAGAGGAGGAGCCCCGCGCTCGCGAGCAGGCGCCCGCGGCCCGCGCGCCGGGTCGCGAGGCCCTCGACGAACGCGCGGATCGTGTTCGGCCCGAGGCCGAGCGGGCGCTTCTGCACGTCCTCGTAGGACGTCTGGGGGAGCGTCGCCCCGAAGCGCACCGCGAGGTCCGGCCGCCCGCCGCCGCCGGCGACGCGCCACTTCACGCGGAGGGTCACGTCGCCGAAGTCCGAAGACTGCGCCCCGCCGCGGGCCGGGTCCCCGGCCACGCCGACCCGCGCGACCCAGTCGACGTCGAGCTCGACCGCGTCGGCGGGCGACCACGTGAGCCGCAGCAGCGGACCGTCCCACCGCGTGCGCTCGTGGCCCGTGACGTAGCTCGGCTCGTCCGCGATCAGGTCGAAGCCGGTCTCGAAGTCGAGCGTCCCCGCCGGAGCGGTCTCCGCGGCCTCGGTCACGAGCGGACGGGTCTGGGCGTGCGCCGGACCGGCCGCGGCGAGGGCCAGGGCGGCGAGGGGAACGAGGCAGGCGAGCGGGCACGGCGGGGAGAGCATGAAGCGCGCAGTACAGCACGCGTCGAGCGACACCGGCAAGTCGAGCCGCCGCGGGTGAGGCGGATGCGCTCGGTGGGGCGTTCCTGCGGAGGAGCGGTCGGGTCGGCGAGTGATGCAAGTCGAGGCGCCGCAGGAGGTTCGGTCCGCCGACGGCGGCGGCACGCACCTTGAAGAAGGGAGGGACGCGACGGCGGCCGCGCGAAGCAGGACCGCCGCAGGAGGAAGACCGAAGATGAAGAGCCTGATCCGCCCGATGCTCGCCCTGTCGATGGGCGCTCTCCTCGCCTCGTCCGCGCTCGCCGGCCAGGCCGCCGCGCCCGCGAAGGCGACGACCCCGGCGAAGACGACCGCCAAGGCGGCCGCACCGGCCCCGAAGCCGGCCGCCGAGCCGCTCGACCTCAACACCGCGACGGAGGCGCAGCTCGTCGCCCTGCCGGGCGTCGGCGAGGCGTACGCGAAGAAGATCATCGCCGGCCGGCCGTACAAGCGGAAGGACGAGCTCGTCTCGAAGAGCATCGTGACCGAGGCCGCCTACGCGAAGTTCAAGGACCAGGTGATCGCGAAGCAGAAGTAACCGTCCCCGCGCCTCCCGCGCGAGGGACTCCCGCGGGGGCGGAGCGCACGAGCGTCGCCCCGCCCCCGCCGCACCTCTCCTCACCGCGAAGGAGCCACGGCCCGTGGAATCGCTGCTCGTCAAGTACGGCTACGCGCTGCTGTTCGCCGGCATCGCCGTCGAGGGCGAGGCCGTGCTCCTCGCGGCCGGGCTCCTCGCCCGCCACGACTTCTTCCGCCTGCCCGTCGTGATCGCGATCGCGGTCGCGGCCAACGCCTTTGCCGACCAGTTCTACTTCCGGCTGGCGCGGCAGCGGGGTCGCGCGTGGGTCGAGAAGCGCTTCGGCCAGAGCCCGCGATTCCAGTCCCTCATGGCCCGGATGGGCCGCCACGCCTTCGCGCTGCTCGTCGTCTCGCGCTTCGCCTACGGCCTGCGGATCGCGATCCCCGCGGCGTGCGGCGTCGTCGGGATGAACGTCTTCGCCTTCACGCTCGCCGACCTCGTCGCCGGGCTCCTGTGGGCGGTGCCGGTCGCGTGGCTCGGGTACACGGCCGGCGGCGGGGTCGCTCCGCTCCTCGAGAGCGTCCACCGCTACGAGGTGGCGATCGCCGTCGCGTTGCTCGCCGCCGCCGCCGCGTGGCTCGGTCTGCGGCGCGCGCGGCGGATCGTGCGATGGCGCGAGCTCGGCCTCGCCGACGCCGCCGCCCTCTTCCACGCCCTCGTGCCCTTCGTCGTCGGCCTCGTCGGCGTGCTGAACGTGCTCTCGGCCCTCTGGCCGCGCGAGCCCGCCGTCGTGCGGGAGCTCGAGCAGTGGCTGCCGCTCGCGGTCATGCAGCGCAGCCGGGCGCTCATGCTGCTGGCGGGGGTGGCCCTTCTCCAGGTCACGCGAAACCTGTCGCGCCGAAAGGCCCTCGCGTGGTGGGTCGCGGTCGGAGCGCTCGCGGTCTCGGTCTTCTCCCACGCCGGGCGCGCCTTCGACGTGCACCACTCGATGGTCGCCCTGGCGCTGCTCGGCTACTTCGTCGTCTACCGCCGCCGCTTCCAGGCCCGCAGCGACCCCGCGTCGCTGCGGCAGGCGCTGCTCGCGCGCCCGCCCTCGCCGCCCTCGTGTGGGCCTTCGGCGTCGTCCGGCCTCGACCTCGCCGACCAGTACCGCTGGGACGAGGGCGACACGCCGGCCGTCGAGGCCGTGCGAGCGAGGCTGCTGACCCTCGACCCCGGCGTCGACCCCTCACCGACCACGCGGCCCTTCCTCGGCGCCCTCCAGCTCGCGAGCTGGGCCGGGCAACTCTACGTGCTCGTGCTCCTCCTGCGGCCGGTGATCCTGCGGCGCAGGCAGGAGGCGCCGGCGGAAGCGGTCGCGCGCCTCGTGCGCGGCCACGGCGACGATCGCTCTCGGCGTTCGCCGCCCAGGAGAACAAGCACCACCTGCTCGTGGCCGGCGGGCGAGCGCTCGTCGCGTTCGCCGTGCGGGGCCGCGTCGCCTTCGCGGTCGGCGACCCCCTGTGCGCGAGCGAGGGCCTCGCAGCCGCGGCCCAGGACTTCGTGGCGCACTGTCGGCGGAACGGCTGGATCCCCTGCGTCTACGAGGCGCCCGACGCCTCGCTTTCCGTCTACCGGGACCGCAGGGCCTCGGGTCGCTGAAGATGGCGGAAGAGGCGCTCGTCGACCTGCCCTCGTTCGCTGGCGGGCGGGAAGCGAGCGGCCTACGGTCGATGGCGCGCAAGGTCACGCGGATGGGCCTCGTCGTCTCGCCCTACGACCGCGCCCGCGGCACCGACGCCGCGATCGACGAGCAGCTCCGAGGAGATCTCCGGAGAAGTGGCTGGCCGAGAAGCGGCTCGGCGAGATAAACCGCGGTGTCCGCTTCTCGCTCGAGTCGCTCGACGGCGTCCACGTCTTCGTGTGCCGGGACGCGGCGGAGAGGGTCGTGGCGTTCGCGTCGTGGCGCCCCTACGCGGACGGACGCGCCGCGGTGCTCGACCTCATGCGCAAGAGGAAGGACGCCCCGTCCGGGACGATGGACCTTCTCGTCGCCCGCTCGCTGGAGGAGCTGCGCGCGAAGGGCCTCGTCGAGGCAGGCCTCGCGAACGCGCCGCTCGCGAACGTCGGCGAACCGCGCGGCGGGGCTCGGGGAAAGGGCGTCGCCCTCCTCTTCGAGAACCTCAACGCGGTCTACGGCTACAAGAACCTCTTCCAGTTCAAGAAGAAGTTCGCCCCCCGCTGGGAGGGCCGCCACCTCGTCTTCCCCGGCGCGGCCGCCCTCCCGTCCGTCGCAGTCGCCCTGACGAGCCTCCACGGCGGCGTCGACTGGCAGTCGTGGCGGTCGCTCCGGCCGTGGCCGCCGCCAGGCGCGGGCGGCGCGCCTTCGCCCCCGTCCGGCGGCGGGAGGGCCGGCGACTCAGCGGTCGTCGTCGCGCCCAGGTCCGAAGCCCGAACCGCTCGGCCATCCGGTGAGCGTGCGGCGGTCGATCCCGAGGACCTCGGCCGCGCGGCTGCCGGTTGCCGCGCACGGCGGCTAGCACGTGGGCGCAGGTGGCCTTCTCCATCTCGTCGAGGAGGGCGGCCGCGAAGACCACGCGCCTCCATCGCCGGGGCTCGCCGACCCCGCAGGGGACTCGGGCAGGTCGGGCACGTCGATCGTCCCTCCGCGCGCGGCGACCGCGAGCCGCTCGAGCGTGTTCTCGAAACCGCGCGCGTTGCCCGGCGGTCGTGAGCGGCGGGGGCGGCGGTCACGGCCAGGGTCAGGCGACGCCGCGGGGCCGGCCCCGCTCGGCGAAGACCGCGAGGAAGTGCCGGGCGAGGAGCGGGACGTCCTCGCGCCGGTCGCGCAGGGGCGGCACGCGGATCGAGAACACGTCGAGCCGGTAGAGAGAGGTCCTGGCGGAAGCCCCCTCCTTCACCGCGCGCTCGGCGAGGTCCAGTGGGTCGCCGCGACCACCCGCGTGTCGACGTTCAGGACGCGCGCCGCCAGCCGGCCGCACCTCGCCGAGCTCGAGCGTCCGCAGCAGCCGCACCTGCGGCGCGGGCGACATCTCGCCGACCTCGTCGAGGAAGATCGTACCGCCCTGGGCCTGCTCGAACCAGGCCCTTCTTGTCGGCGACGGCGCCAGTGGCGCGCACGTGGCCGAACAGCTCCGACTCGAGCAGGCCCTCGGGGATCGCCCCGCAGTTGGCTGGCTGACGCCGCTCGGCCCGCGGGCCGTGGCGGTCGTCCTGCGGCGTGAGCCTGCCGGTCGGTCTCGCCGGTCACCAGCACCGGCGCGTCAGGCGCGCAGGCGAGGGCGATCTGCTTGTAGACGGCGAGCATCGCGCCGCTGCGGCCACGGGCCGTCGGGCACAGGCGGGAGGGCGAAGGACGGCTCCGGCTCCCCGCCGCCCGCCCGAGGCGCGCCGAGCGAGCGCGCGCTCGACGACCTCGCGCACCTGGCCGATGTCGACGGGCTTGCTCACGAAGTCGAACGCGCCGGCCTTCACCGCCTCGAGCGCCGTCTCGAGCGAGCCGAACGCGCTGATCAGGACCACCTCGACGTCGGGATCCGTTCCTTGAACGCGCGCAGCAGGTCGAGCCCGTCGAGGCGCGCGTCGAGGTTGATGTCCGAGGACGAGGTCGAACAGCGACGCCGCCACCGCGGCAACCTCGTCCGGCGTCTGCGCGGTCTCGATCGGCCGGGCTCCTCGAGCAGCTCGCTCATGAAGCGGCAGGTCTCGCGGTCGTCGTCGACGATCAGCACGCGGGTCATCGGCTCTCCTCGGGACGGCCAGCACGCGCACGAGCGCGGTCGTGCCGCGGCCAGGCGCGCTGTCGAGCGCGACCGTCCCGCCGTGGGCCGAGACGATCTCGTGGACGATCGAGCAGGCCGAGCCCCGTCCCCCGCCCCCGCGGCTACCGTGGACATGCAGGGCTCGAACACGCGCGCAGATCCTCGGGCAGGATGCCGCAGCCGGTGTCGACCACAGACAGCACGACGCCCGTCCCGTCGCGCCGCGCGCGAAGCCGAGGCGGCCGGCGCCCTCCGGCATCCGCGTCGATCGCGTTCGTGACGAGGTGCAGCGGGGCCTGCTCGAGCTGCGCCGCGTCGGCCTGCCGCGGCAGGCCCGGCTCGACCGGAAGCGCAGGCTCGATGCGGGCAGCAGCGAGCGTCGGCCGGGCGAAGCTCCGCGGGCGGTCGAGAAGCTCGGCCGGCGCGACCGGCGCCTGGCTCGAGGAAACCCGGCCGCCGCGTCTTGTCGAGCAGCGACTGCGTCGCCATCACCCGCGCGATCTGCTGCTGGACCCGTCTCCAGCCGGCGGGCGACGAGCGAGGCCCTCGGCTGGCCCGCGCGGAGCATCTGCATGCCCGGACATCACGTTGAGCGGGGTGCCGACCTGGTGAGCGACCGAGGCCGCCATCTCGCCGGCGAGGGCGAGCCGCTGGCTGCGGGCGAGCGCCCCGCGGAGCTGGAAGAGGCGCTGCGCGGTGTCGAGCAGCTCGCGGTTCGCCGCGCGCAGGTCGAAAGTCGCCCCGCTCGACCTCGGCCCGCAGGGTAATGGTTGAAGCCCTCCATGCGTTCGACATCGCGTTGAGGTTCTCGGCGACCGCCCCGATCTCGTCCCCCGCGCGCGAAGGGGGCGCAGGCGGCGAGGTCGCCGGCGGCGGCCCGCGACATCGTGTCGAGCACCGCGCCGGGCACGGCCCGGTGCACGAGTCGGCGCGCCAGGAGGTCGAGGCCGACCGCGAGGAGCAGGATGGCCGCCAGGCCGAGACGAGCGCGGCCTGCCGGCTCTGGCGCCGCACGCGGAGAGGCGTCCATGCGCACCGCGACGACCACCGCGCCGGGAGCGCCGGGGTGGTGCGGGAGGGCGACGGCGGCGAGGTGGAGGGCGGAAGCGGCCGTCGGCGAAGGTCCCGCGATCACCGGGTGCAGGCAGCCTCGGCGCCGAGCGCGCCGACGCGGGGCGGCGGGAACGCTTCCGTCGAGGCGGAGACCCGCGCCGCCGGGAGTCACCGCGAGCGACTGCACGGCCGGCACCGCCTTGCGGTAGTCGCCGAGGAGATCCGCGAGCTCCGCCGCCGAGGGCGGCGCGGCGTGCTCGCCGGAGGTCGGCGGCCACTCCGAGCGCCACCGCCTCGGCCGAGTCGAGCGCCTCCGCCTCGACGGCGCGCGAGACGATCCGCGTCTGCAGGTACGTCGAGAGGCTGACGACCACCGCCACGACGAGGACGGCGGAAACGCCGAGGCGCGCGCGCAGCGACTTCACGACGCCAACGATAGCGCCGCGAGCCGGCGATGGCACGCGCGCGCGGCGGTCGCGCTGATCCTCCTGCTCGCCGGCTGCGACGGACCGCGGCCGGCGGCGAGGGCCGTCCCGACCCCGCCCGGCGTCGGCGTGTCGGCGGCCTCGCCCGCCCCGGCCCGCGGAGCGCGGAGCGCCGGCGGCGGTTCCGCACCGCGACGGGAGCGGTGAGCTCGTACGATCCCGCGACCTCGCGTCCTCGTCGTCCTGCCGGCCGGCCGCGCGGCCGCGTTCGTGGTCGCTCCCGAGGCGCGGCTGTGGATCGGGAGTCGCCGCGCGTCCGTCGACCGCCCGCCGCGAGCGCGCCGGGGCCCAGGCGACGATCGCCTGGTCCGAGGCGGGCGGATGTCCCACGACGCACACGGTGCGCTTGCCCGCGGCCGCGGCGAGCGCGACGGCCGGTAGGGCCCTGGACCGGTAGGCCTCTTGGACAGGCGACACCGCGCTTGCGAGAATGGGCGTTCGCGCGTCGACGCGACGCGGATGCAGGGAAGCCAGCCTCCAGAATGAACCAAACTTCGAGTCGGACGGAACGGGCCGCGCTCCCCGCGTGCGCGGCCGCGCTCCTCGTCGCCGGGCCGCGTCGCCCAGGACGCCGGCGCCCGCGGAAGGCCTGGCCGCGCCGGGCGCGGACGCCGTTCTGTCGGTCTTCGCCGGCGGAGTGCCGTCGGGCGAGGCCACGCCCGACGAGATCCCCTGACGCTGCGCGACGCGATCGAGCGCGGCTGCGGTCGAACCTCGGCGCCCTCCTCGGGGGCCTCCGCGGTCGACGCGGCCGGTGTCGCCCGCCGCGCCGCGACCGCGGACCTGTTGCCCTGGCGCAGGTGCGCGGGGCGGTCGGCGAGACGCGGCTCAAGATCAACCTGAGGCCTACGGCTTTCTCGATCCCCGGCCAGCCGCCGATCGTCGGGCCGTTCAACGTGTTCGACGCCCGTGCCTACGTCCAGCAGTCCCTTCTCGACCTGCACGCCGTTCACCGCCGCCACGCGGCGAGCGACGCGCTCGAGGCGGCCCGCCAGACGAGAAGAGCGCGCGACCCTTCGTGGTCCGCCTGCGGCCAGCTCTACCTGCAGGCCGTCGCCGGCGAGTGCATCGCCACCGTGCGCGCGCAGCTCCAGACGGCAGCGCTCGGCACCGCCCGCGACCGGCGGGCCGCCGGCCTCGGCGCCGGCATCGAGGTGCTCCGCGCGGACGTCCAGGCGCAGGCCCAGCGGCAGCGGCTGATCGTGGCCGAGCAGGAGGCCGCGAAGGAGAAGCTCGCCCTCGCGCGGGCGATCGGCTTGCCGGCGGGCCAGCGCTTCCGCCTCGCCGACCCGATGCCGTTCCTGCCCTCGGCCGCGATCCCGGCCGAAGAGGCCGCGGCCCGCGCCACGGCGTCCCGCCTGGAGCTCAAGGCCGCGGCCGCCCGCGTCGCCGCGGCCGAGGAGCCCGCAAGGCCGCGCGCGGCGAGGGCCTGCCGACCGTCGGCGTGAGCGCCGACTACGGGGCGATCGGCAACACCGTCTCATGCCTCGCCACCTTCACGGTGTCCGGCGGCGTCCGCGTCCCCGTGTTCGAGGGCGGGCGGGTCTCGGCCCGCGTGGGCGAGGCCGAGGCCCGCGCCGCGGAGGCCCGGGCGCGGCTCGCCGACCTGCGCGCCCGCGTCTACTACGAGGTGCAGTCGGCGCTCCTCGACCTGCGCGCGGCCGAGGAGCGCGTGAAGGTGGCCGAGAACGGCGTGGCCCTCGCGCGCCAGCAGCTCGAGCAGAGCCGCGACCGCTTCGCCGCGGGCGTCGCCGACAACCTCGAGGTCGTCCAGGCGCAGGAGGCGCTGGCCGGGGCGGAGGAGAGCCGCATCGGCAGCCTCTACGCCCACAACGTCGCCCGCTTCTCGCTCGCCCGCGCGATGGGCGGGGCGGAGACGGGCCTCAACGAGCTCGTGAAAGGACAGCATGGCCGAGGGCAATCCCCAGACCCCGTCGCCCGTCGCCCAGGCGGGCCCGATCGGGCGCTCCGCCGCGGAGGCCGCGCCCGCGCGATCCTGGCCGCCGTCGCCGTCGCCGCCGCGGCCGGCGCGCTTCTCGCGTGGTGGCACTACTCGGGCCGCGAGGAGACCGACGACGCGCAGGTCGAGGCGCACGTGAGTTCCGTCGCCCCGCGCGTGGGCGGGACCGTGCTCGAGGTGCTGGTGAAGGACAACCAGCCGGTGCGCACGGGCGACCTCCTCGTACGGATCGACCCGCGCGACTACCAGGTGGCGCTGGCCCGGGCCGAGGCCGACCTCGCGGAGGCCGAGGCCTCGGCGCGGGCCGCGTCACCGTGCCGCTGACCTCGACGACGGCCTCCGCGCAGGAGACCGGCGCGGGCAGCGACGTGGCGGTGGCCGAGGCGCGCCTCGCCGCCGCCCGGGCGCAGATGCGCGAGGCCGAGGCCCGCGAGCGGCTGACCGCGGCCGACCTCGAGCGGCTGAAGCCGCTCGTCGCGAAGGACGAGATCTCGAAGCAGCAGTTCGACGTCGCCCTCGGCCTCGGCCGACGCGGCCCGGGCCGCGCGCGAGGCCGCGGCGGCGGCGGCCGCGGCCGCGGTGGAGAAGGCCGCGGCCGCGGCCCAGGCACGGCTCGCCCAGGCGCGGACCGGCCGCGAGCAGATCGGCGTCGTCTCGGCCCGCGCCGCCGCCGCCGACGCGAAGATCGCCATGTCGCGCGCGGCCGTGGAGCTCGCGCGGCTGCACCTGTCCTACACGGAGGTGCACGCGCCGGTCGCGGGGTGGTCTCGCGGCGCACCGCCGAGGTGGGGCAGATCGTCCAGGCCGGCCAGCCGCTTCTCGCGATCGTCGGCCTCGACGACGTGTGGGTGGTGGCGAACTTCAAGGAGAACCAGCTCCGCGACATCAAGCCGGGGCCAGGCCGTGGACGTGTCGGTCGACGCCTACGGCGGCAGAAGTACCGCGGCCGCGTCGACAGCACGCCGCCGCCACCGGCGCCCGCTTCAGCCTCCTGCCGCCGGAGAACGCGACGGGAAACTTCGTGAAGGTCGCGCGGTGGTGCTGGTGAAGATCGTGCTCGACCCGGGCCAGAACGAGGGCGGCTGCTGCGGCCGGGCCTCGTCGGTCGTGCCCGTCGTGCACACGCGATGAGCGCCGCCCGCTACCGCGTGGTGACCGTCTCCCGCGAGTACGGGAGCGGGGAGCGGCGATCGCGGCGAAGCTCGCCGCCCTTCTCGGCTACCGCCTGCTCGACCGCGCGCTCATCGACCGCATCGCGAGCGAGGCCCACGTCGACCCGGGCACGGCCGAGCGGCTCGACGAGCACGTCGACCGCTGGGTCGAGCGGCTTTCCTGGGCCGCGCCTTTCCGCCTCGGAGGCCTCGAGGCGGTGGCGGAGGTCGACCGCGGTGTTGACCTCGATGCCGAGCGGCCGCCCTCGCCGCGCGTCATGCCGAGGAGGCCGCCGGCGATCGGCGGCTGCGTGATCGTGGCCGCGGCGCGCAGTGCGTGCTGCGCGCCGTCCGGACGTCTTCCACGTGTTCGTCTACGCCTCGTCTCGAGCGAGGCGCCGCATCCGCGAGCGCCTCGGCGAAGAGGCCGACGTCGAAGACGGACCGCGAGGGCGCGCGGCCTACGTGCGTGGCGGCACTTCGGCGCGAGCTGGCTCGACCCGCGGCTCTACGACCTCATGGTGAACGCCGCGATCGGAGGAGGCCGCCGCGGCGGCCATCCGCACGGCGGTCGAGACGCGGCCGTCCTTGACGCCGGCCTGAGCCCGTGGCCGAAGCCGAGGCGCCCGCCGCTCTGCCGTCCTGCACGTCAACCCGTGGATCGTCGCGGTCGCGGTCATGTTCGCGACGTTCATGGAGGTCCCGACACGACCGTCGTGAACGTGTCGCTGCCGCACGTGGCGGGCAGCCTGTCCGCCTCGATCGACGAGTCGACGTGGGCCCTGGATGCCCTATCTCGTCGCGAACGCGATCGTCCTCCCGCTCTCGGCTGGCTCGCTCGGCAGTTCGGCCGCAAGCGGCTGCTCATGCTGTCGGTCGGCGGGTTCACGGTGTCGTCGCCTTGTGCGGCCTCGCGTGAGCCCGTCCACTTCATCGCCTTCCGCGTCATCCAGGGCACGACCGGCGCTCTCCAGCCGCTGTCGCAGGCCGTCGGCAGTTCGAGGCCTTCCCGCCCGAGAAGCGCGGCAAGGCGATGGCGTAGGCCTCGGGATCGTCACCGCCCTGATCCTCGGCCCGGTGCTCGGCGGCTGGTCTTCTACCGATAGCCATACAGCTGGCGCTGGGTCTTCTACATCAACATCCTGGTCGGCCTCGCCTCGATCTTCATGATGCAGCGGTTCGTGTTCGACCCGCCGTACATGTCGAAGCGCGCGGGACAGGTCGACTGGGACCGGCATCGGCCTCCTCGCCCTCGGCATCGGCGCCCTGCAGATCCTGCTCGACAAGGGCCAGGAGGACGACTGGTTCGAGTCGAGCTTCATGTCCGCGCTCGCGATCGTCTCCGCGCTGTCGCCCTCTTCCTCTGGCACGAGCTGCGGGCCGAGCACCCGGTCGTGGACCTGCGGGTCTTCCGAAACCGGACCTACGCGGCCGGCGTCGTCCTGATCACGAACGTCGGCTTCGTGCTCTACGGCAGCATGGTCCTGCTCCCGATCTTCTGCAGACCCTCCTCGGCTACCCGTCGCTGCAGGCCGGCATCGCCCTCACCCCGCGGGGCGTGGGCTCGTTCTTCGCGATGCCGGTCGTCGGGAGCCTGCCTGGGAAGGTCGACGCGCGGAAGCTGCTCGCGACGGGGCTCGTGGTGGGCGGCCTCACCTCCTGGCTCAGCGGGCTCAGCCTCAGCGCGCTACTGGGAGCCCTGGCTGCAGCTCATCCAGGGCTCGGCCCTCGCGCTGCTGCTCTCGTGCCGCTCACGACGATCACCATGGCCCGATCCCGCGCGAGCAGATGGGCAACGCCACCAGCATCTTCAACTCCGATGCGGAACATCGGCGGGAGCCTCGGAATCGCCATCGCCACGACGCTCCTTCCTCGCGCAAGCAGCAGGCGCACATGAGCGTCCTCGCCTCCCACGTCGACCCCTACAGCCCGGCCGTCCGCGCGTGGTCGCCGGAGCAGATGAAGGCCGGCTTCCTCGCGCGCGGGGCCGACGCGGTAACGGCCGCGCAGCAGCAGGCGGCGGCCGCCGGAATGGTCGCGCGGCAGGCCGCGATGCTGTCGTTCACCGACGTCTTCCGCCTCCTCGGCCTCCTCTTCGTCGCCCTGCTGCCGCTCCTCCTGCTGATGAGCAGCCCGCGGGCGGGCAAGGGCCCTGCCGCGATGCACCGAGCCCGGCTCGCCCGGTGCCGGAGGCCTGCGTGGCGGCCCGGGCGATGCGGCGATCGCGTCGACTGTGGCGGCCTTGCCGCGCCGCCTCGGCGCGAGGCCGTGCGCCGCAAGCCCGCACGGCGCCGGGGATTCGACGGATCGAGCGCCGCCGTCCGGCGCGGGCGACCTGCGGCACGTGCCTCGCGACGAGCTGCGAGCGACGGTGGCCACAGGGGGCGGAATGAAGACATCGACCGGAACCATCGTTCTGGCGGCGGCCTCACGGCCTTCGGGGTCGCGGTCGCGGAGGCCGCTTCCGAGCGGACCGTGATGCTGCTCGACCTTCGCGGGCAGTCGCAGACGCTCCACCTGTACGGCGCGCTCGGCCCGCGCGCGTCGCGGTCGTCACGAGCGGCGACGGCGGCTGGCTCGGCCTCGGAATGGACGTCGCCGAGCACCTCGCCGACGCCGGCTACTTCGTGGTCGGGTTCGACGCGAAGGTGTACCTTCCGAGCTTCACCCACGGCGACCGGACGCTCTGGTGCGGGTGACGTGCCGCGTGACTACGCGGCGCTCGTCGACTTCGCGGTCCGCGGCACGCAGGCGAAGCCGCTTCTTCTTCGGCGTGTCGGAAGGGGCCGGCCTGTCGGTGCTCGCGACCACGGACCCCGCGGTGCGGGCCAAGGTCGCCGGCGTCGTGGCGATGGGCCTGCCCGACCAGAACGAGCTCGGCTGGCGCTTCCGCGACCAGATGATCTACATCACCAAGAAGACGCCCAACGAGCCGCTCTTCAGCGTCCGCCAGATCGTCGGCTCGGTCGCCCCGGTGCCCCTCGCGATCTTCCAGGCCACGCACGACGAGTTCGTCCCCGCGGAGGACACGCGGGCGATCGTCGCGGCCGCCCGCGAGCCGCGGCGGCTGACGATCGAGGCGGTAACCACCGTTTCGGCGACGCCCGTCCCGAGCTGTGGCGCCGCCTCGAGGAGGCGCTCGCGTGGATCGCCCAGGTTCCCGTCTCGCGCTGAGCCGTCTGGCCCTGCCGGTCGTCGGGGCTGCCCTTCGCCGCCGTTCTCGCCGCTCCCCCATGGCTTCGCGCGAGGTGCGGTGGGCGGACCTGGACCTCGCCTCGTCCGAGCTGCCGCGCGGGCGCCTTCTTGCTCGCCGCCGCCTTCACCGCCGTGGATTACGCCGTGCTGGCGCGGTACGACGTGCTGGCGGTGAGCGGCCGGGCCGAGCGCTGCATCGGGGTGGGCCGCCGTCGCCGGGCTCGCCCCCACGCCGTCAGCAACGGCCCCGGCGCGGTCGCCGTGTCGCTCCTCAAGAGGGGCGACTACGAGGAGGTGACCTTTTCCTTCGCTGCCATCTCCGTTGTGTTGGCCCTCGCGCCGTTCCGTCGGCGGCGGGCGCGCCGGCCGCCCCCGCCGCGCGCGGCTGCGCCCGCGCCCGTGGCCGCCTCGCCGCGCCGCGAGAGAGCTCTTCGTGTTCCCGCTGCTCGGCCTGGTGCACGTCTACGCGCCGACCGGACCGCCTCGCCAGGTCGTCCTCTTCCTCTCCGGCGACGGCGGTTGAACTCGGCGTCGTGCCGATGGCGAAGCGCCTCGCCGCGGAGGGCGCGCTCGCCGTGGCGTCGACGTCGCCGTGCGGCGGCTCCTCGCGAGCCTGCGCTCCGCCGCGCGCCGTGCCCCTACCTGGCCGGGACGCTCGAAGGACTCTCGCGCGCCGTGCAGCTGCGGGCGGGGCTGGGTGCCGAGGAGTACCGGCGGCCGATCCTCGTCGGCTATTCCTCCGGCGCCACCCTCGTCTACGCCGCCCTCGCCCAGGCCCCGAGGGAGACCTTCCGCGGCGCGATCAGCCTCGGCTTCTGCAAGGACGTCGCGCTGGGGGCGCCGTGCTGCGCCGTAGCCGCGGCCTCGCGTCGAGCCCGCGCGCGAAGGCCCCGGCCGCGACCTCGAGCCGCTCGCCGGGCTCGACGTGCCGTGGGTCGTCCTCCACGGCGACGCCGACCAGGTGTGCTCCGTGGACGAGGCGCAGCGCTTCGTCGGCCAGGTGCCGTCGGCGCGCGTCGTGCGGCTGCCGAAGGTGGGCCACGGGTTCGCCGTCACGCCGCGCTGGGAGCCGCAGTACGTCGCGGCGTACTGCAGCTTCGCCGAGGAGCCGGCGGTCGGCTCGCCGAGCGCTTCCGGCAGTGGCCGGAGGCGGGCCGAGTGGGTCGAACGGACCGTCGGCGATCTCGGGCTCGTCGAGGTGGAGGCAACGGCTCCGCCGTCGTCGCCCGCGCTCGGCGAGCTCTTCGCGGTGATCCTCACCGGCGACGTAGGCTGGGCCGAGATCGACAAGTCGCTCGCCGAACGCCCTGCCGCCGCCGGCGTGCCGAGCCTCGGCTGGAGCAGCCTGGAAGTACTACTGGACGCCACGCACGCCCGAGGGGGCCGCCGCCGACCTCGCCCGCGTGATCGAGCACGGCGCGGCGCGCTTCTCGGCGAGGCCGCGTGCTCCTCGTCGGCTACTCGTTCGGGCGCGGACGCGCTGCCGTTCCTCGCGGCCCGCCTGGCCGCCGGCGGCCCGCGCGCGGGTGGCGAGGGTGGGCCTCGTGGGCCTCTCGCCCCGCGCCTCGTTCGAGTTCCACGTCGCGGCTGGCTCGGCCTCGACAAGGGCGAGTACCCCACGCCCCGGAGGTGGCGGGCTCGCCCCGATCCCGGTCGCCTGCGTCGCGGGCGACGACGAGCGCGACTTCCGCCTGCGCGCTTGCGCGGGGCGGCCGAGGTCGTCGTCCTTCCCGGCGGGCACCACTTCGGCGGAGACTACGCGCGGGTCGCCCGGCAAAGCTGCCGCCGCCGAGCCCGGCCCGGCACCGCGCGACGGGCGGCGCGCGGCGGGCCGTTGCGTTCTCCGTGCGGCTTCCCCTAAGCTCTGCGCTCCCATGGAGCGTGGACGATCGCGTTCGTCGCCGACGGCGTCGTTCACGTGATGGAGCCGGGCGCCGCGCCCCGGCCGTGCGCGGAGAGCGCCTTCGCGCTCGAGGCCCGCGGCCGCGCCCGGGAGATCCAGCGCCGTCACGCCTGGAAGGGCGAGGGCCGGGGTGCGGTTCATGTCGCGGCCTGCCTGGGGATCGGTCGGCGATCTCGGACGCGCTCCCGGTGCGCGTCACGAGCCTCGCCGCGGCCCGGGGCCGGGCGTCCTCACCTACACGCTCGCCACGGAGGGCCGCACCGCCGTCTGCCGGCTGAGCCTCGCCGACGGCGTCGAGCGCCGCCTCCTCCACGGCTCGGACCGGATCCTCGCGGACGTCGCGGCGTCGCCTGACGGCGGCGAGCTCGTCCCTGCTCGGTGCGGCACCGGGACGGCAGCGCGAGCCTCGCGGTCATGACGGCCGAGGCTACGGACCTCGTCGAGGTGACGGAGGGCGAGGCGCAGGATGGCGCGCCGTCGTGGGCTCCTCCGGCCGCCGGCTCGTCTACGAGTCGGCCGGTGTCGGTCGCGACGCCCAGGGGCGCCTCGCCGGGATCGGGCCGTCTGGCCCTCCACGCGATCGACCTCGATCGCGGCCGCGCGCCGAGGAGTCGCCGCCGACCCGCGCCGCAGCCTCGCCCAGCTGCGCGTCGCGCCCGACGGCTCGCCCTCCACGTCGCGCGGCCGTACGCGTCGCAGGAGCGGCCCTCCGGATGGCGTGTCGCTCTCGACCTGCTGTTCTGCCGTTGCGGCTCCTCTACGCCGTCTTCCAGTACCTGAGCTTCTTCACCGCGCGCTACACGGGGCGGCCCCTCACCACGGCGGGCGGCCCCCGGCGAAAGGGGGCCGACGCGGCAGATGCAGGTCTGAGCAACCTGCTCGAGGTCGGGGAGGACGCGGAGGAGGGCGACGCGCGGCGGCGGCCTCCGCGCCGAAGGCGTGGCAGCTCGTGAGGCGCCGGGAGGACGGGACGACGGAGACGGTGGCCGAGTCCGTCCTCGCCTACGACGTGGCGGCCGACGGAGCGACTACACGACCGGGGGCGCGATCCACGTCGTCGAGCCCGGACGGAGGCGCTGACCCCCGTGTCGCGGCCGCGCATCCAGCAGGTCGTCTTCGTCCGTGGCTGAGCTCGAGCTCCAACCCGGGGCTGGCCGCCGTGTATTCTCCCGAGGAGGAGGCGCGATGCGCGCTCGAACGGCCGTGGCCCTGGCTCGCCGCGCTCCCCAGCGCGTCCTGGCCGTCCGTCGCCTCGGGCCCAGGACGCGCCGGCGCCGGCCGCGGCTCCCGCTCCGGCCAGCGGCCTGCCGCTGCAGGGCGCCGAAGCCGAGGCCTCCTGCGAACAGCCAGGGTCGTCCGGCGCAAGGCGATCGGCAAGGGTGGCATCACCGGCTCCGACCAGCTCACCCTGTCGGACGGCGCCGCGAGCCACCGCGCGGTGTGGAAGACGATCGACGAGTCGCGCCGCGGCGTCACGACGTTCCTCGGCGTCGGCGCGATCGTGGACTACGAGGACTCGTACCGCTTCGAGATCGCCGCCTACGAGCTCGACAAGATGTTCGGGTTCGGCCTCGTCCCGCCGACGGTCGAGCGCACGATCGGCGGCCGGCGGGCGCCCTGCAGATGTGGATCGAGGGGGCGATGACCGAGGGCGAGCGCAAGCGCCGGGGTTCTCCCCGCCCGACCACGACGCCTGGAACGCGCAGATCCACCGGCTCCGCCTTCCACCAGCTCACGTTCGACTGGGACGCCCAGAACATCGAGAACACGCTCTTCGACGCGTCCTTCCGCGTCTACGGCGTCGACTTCTCTCGCTCCTTCGCGGTCTACGACAAGGTCCGCCGCGAGCAGCTCCTCGAGCGCTTTTCCCGCCGCGATCTTCGAGGCGCTGCGCGGCCTCGACGAGGCGAAGCTGCGCGCGGCGATCGGGGAGTGGGTGAGCGTGCCGCAGGTCCGCGCGCTGCTCAAGCGCGGCGGACCAGATCCCCGAGATCGCCGCGCGGCGGATCGCCGAGAAGGGCGAGACCGCCGTCCTCCCCTAGCCGGCGGAGCGGGCGGAGAGGGCCGACAGCCGGCGCTTGGCCTCGCGCACGACGGCGGCGGCGCGGGCGGCGACCCGCCCGGCGGCGGTCGTCGCGAGGAAGCCGTCGACGAGGATCCGGCGTCCCATCCACAGGTCGTCCATGTAGGACCCCGGCTCCGAGCCCGAGTCGAGGCGGACGAGGTGGCGGAGGCACGCGGGCGCGCTGCGCATCAGCTCGATCTCGTTCAGCGTGCCGACGGACATCGCGGCGTACTCCGGGTCCCAGCCGATCTTGAACGCGAAGCCCTCGTGCCCCGACTCGAGGTTGCACGTCGACGAGACGACCGTCCCCCCGACCGAGAGCTCGGTGAAGAACGCGGCCCCTGCCGGCGAGGCCCGCGATCTCCCGGAAGGACCTCGCCCGCCGCCGTCGACAGGAGAGAGCCGCCCTCCTGGCCCTTCCAGCCGGCGTCCTCGAGGCTGAGGAAGCGGTCGACGCAGCGGCCGAGGTCGCCCGCTGCGCAGGCGCCACTCCACCGGCCCGGCGTCTTCGAGCTGGCGACGCTTCCGCCGCAGGGTCTTGCGGCGCGAGGACGACAGCGCTTCGATCGCCGGCTCTCCCGCCGCGCTCACGTCGAGGGTCGCCCGGGTCCGGCGGGCGTACTCGAACCAGCGCCCCTCGGCGCGCGCGCTCGCTCCGAGCATCAGGCGGTGCTCCCCTCGTCGGCCGGAGCGTACGGAATACCATGCCGTGCCACGGCAGGCCGCCGCGCGTGAGCAGGGCGACGAACGCGTCCATGGCCGCGGCCGCGTGGTCGCGGTCGAGAGCCAGCCCGACAGGTAGGAGTGCCGCGAGCGAACGCGCCGAGGTGCCGGACCGGGACGCGCAGGCGGCCTGCGCCGCGGTCGCGAAGACGCCGATCGCGACGAGCCGCTCCTCGGCGTCGCGGGCGGTGAGGATGACGGCTGCAGGCCTCGGCTCGAGCCGGCGGACGGCCGGCAGGACGAAGTGCGGCGAGAGGAAGGTGCTCGGCTCGAGGGCACGACGCTCGAGATCGGACCAGCCGGCGACGAAGGCCGCGTCGACGTCCGCGAGGGAGTGGACGCGCGCATTCACCAGGCTCTGGCCCGCCTTCGCCGTCTCGGTCGGTCAGTGCACGCGTGCCTCCACCGGCTGCCGGCCCCAGGAGCCGGCCCCGCGCTTCATCTGGCGGTGTTTCGCGGGCTGGGCCTAAACGAACTCGCTGGTCCTTTGTTCGTGCGTTGGATCATCACGGAGAATGATCCGGCTTTCTCGCGCAGGAGGTATGCGTTCATGCTCCGTCTCGCCCGCCGCCTGTCCCTCGCTGTGTTCCTTCTCGTTCCGGCCGGGGCGTCCGCCGGTCCCTCGACGTGCGCCCGGGCCTCGTCGGTCTGCGGCTGCCGAACCTCACGGTGACCGTCGCCGAGGCGGTCACGTCGGGGAGCTTCACGCCCCCCGGCGAGAAGCCGCTCACCGGCCTTTCCGCCTCTGCCGCCTGTCCGGCGTCCTGCGCTCCTCGTCCGACTCGAGCATCGCGATCGAGGTGTGGATGCCCGCGAGCGGGTGGAACCACCGCTTCCAGGGCGGCGGCAACGGCGGCTTCCGCGGGCTCGATCGCCTGGGAGGGTCTCGCCCGCAACGTGGGCCGCGCGGCTACGCGACGGCGGCCACCGACACCGGTCACCAGGGCAGCGGCATCGACGCGAGCTGGCGCTCGGGCATCCCGAGAAGGTGGTGGACTTCGGCTACCGGGCGATCCACGAGATGACGGTCGCCGCGAAGGCGGTGATCGCCGCCTACTACGGCGAGGCGCCTGCCGTTCGTACTTCGCCTCCTGCTCGAACGGCGGCCGCCAGGCGCTCATGGAGGCGCAGCGCCATCCCGGAGACTACGACGGCATCGTCGCTGGCGCTCCGGCCGCGCCGTGGACGACGCTCATGGCCGTCTTCGGTCAACGTACGCGCGCTCGGCGGCCCGGCATCGCACGTTCCGCCGGCGAAGCCTTGAGGCCGTCGAGCGCGCGGCTGGTCCTGGCCGCGTGCGACGCGAAGGACGGCGTCGTCGACGGCGTGGTCGCCGACCCGCCGAAGTGTGCCTTCGATCCGCGATCGCTGCTCTGCACGGCGGGAGACGGCCCGCTGCCTGACGGCGCCGCAGGCCGAGGCGCTCGCCAGGGTCTACGCCGGTCCCCGCACGAGGGACGGGCGGCGCGTGGGCCATGAGTTCCCGCCCGGAGGCGAGACCGGCCCCGGCGGCTGGGGGCTGTGGATCAACGGCGAGGCGCCGGGGCGCAGCGTGCAGGCGATGTTCGCCGCCGGGTTCGGCGCGAACATGGTGTTCGGCCGACCCGACTGGGACCCGCTGACGTTCGACGTGGACCGCGACCTCCCGATCGCGCGCGAGAAGGCCCGGCCGCGGCTCCTCGACGCCACGGACCCGGACCTCGAGCCGTTCCGGAGCCGCGGCGGCAAGCTCATCCTGTTCCACGGCTGGAACGACGCGGCGATCCCGGCCGGCCTCACGATCGACTACGTTGACGCGGTTGCGCCAGCTCGGCGCAGGCCGACCGAACTCGTTCCTGCGCCTCTACCTCGTGCCCGGGCAGCAGCACTGCGGCGGGGGCCCGGCGCGAGCGACTGCAACGGCCTCAACGCGGCCTCCGGCGACGCGCGGCACGACCTCGACGGCTCTCGAGAAGTGGGTGGAGGAGGACGTGCTCCAGGACGATGATCGCGGTGCGGCCAGCGGACGGGACGACTCCCGCGGGCAAGACGCCGATGACGCGGCCGCTGTGCCGTACCCGACGGCGGCCGTCTACCGCGGCGCGGGCAGCCCGGACGACCCGTCGAGCTACCGCCACGGTGCGCTAGCCGCGGCCAGGCGCGCAGCGGCGACTGCCCGCGCCGGTCAGTGGGCGGCCAGGCGCGCGGCGACGCGTCTCCGCAGGCGGTGGAGAGCCACCCGGGCCGCGCCCTCGCTGGTCGAGAGCTCGGCCGACAGCCGTCGGCCGTCGTCGTCGCCGCGGCTGTCGACGTGGCGCAGCAGCGCCGCGAGTCGGAACCGGTCCGCTTCGTCCCGCGCGCGGCCCAGCACGGCATCGCGCGCCTCGGTCCACGCGCGGCTCGAGCGCGCATCGCCCTGGCGAACTGGTCGGGCGTCTCCGGCGCGGCAGCGGTCACGCTCCACGCCTTTTCGAGGGCGATCCTCGACGAACGGGCCGAGCAGCGCGCGGCCGCCCCGGCCTGGGAGCGCGCGGGCCGGCTCGTTCGCGGCGAGGTGCCGGGCCGCCGCGCGGAGATACAGGCGGAAGCAGCCGGAGTCGAGCCGCGCGTGGCGCAGCGAACCGCGGTCGATCACGTTCAGGAAGAACTGCTGCGCCAGATCCTCCGCGTCGGCCGGACCGAGCCCTTCGCGGCGCAGGGCGCCGCACAGGGTGGCCCAGCACCGGCGAGTACAGCTCCGCGACCGCCGGGCCGGCGGCGCCCCGGCTCACCAGTGCGTGCACGAGCGCTGCACAGGCAGGCTCGCACCGGCACGGCGGGCATGGCGCACCCGCATGCCGCGCGGCGATGCGCAGGACCGCGGCTCGGCAACCGATGCCCAAGGGCCGCCTCCCGAGAGGCTCGAAAGGGCGACGAGGGATGTGGACGAGGACGGCTCGAGTCTAGCTCCGGCGCGTCGCGCAAGGCCTTGTATTCGGCGCCTCAGCAGCCCCTCCTTCTTCTTGCGCGGCGCCACCGTAGCGCCGCCGCCGAGCAGGGTCGGCGGCGCGACGGAGGGCAGGGCCGGCGCGGCCACAGCGAGCGCCGCAGGCTCGGCCGACGCCGCGGCCGCGCGCGGCTGGCCCCGAAGAACTTCGCGAGCTTGGACCGCCCATGAACAGGCGGCCTCGTCGGGCGACCAGGGCTCTGCTGGACAGGGAAGAGGACCTCGGCCTTCCAGCCGTCGAGGCCCTCGAGCAGGGTGCGCACCGACGATGTAGCCGCCGCGGCCTTCCTTGAGCACCATCCACGCCTGGGCGGCGTGGACCTCGCCTCCCGTAGAGCACGACGTTCTCGGTGCGGCCGAGCGAGCCGTCGGCCACCGTCTTGACGGGACGTTCTCCGCGGTCGGGATGTGGTACTCGGCGAAGGCCTTCGCGTCGCGGACGTCGACGAGCCGGTAGTCCGCGCGGCCCTCGAGCGATCAGGCCGCGAGCTCGCGCGGCGTGACGTGGTCCTCCTTCCGCTCTGCGGCGGTGAGGAGCTCCTTCTCGTGCACGCGCGTCGTGCGCGCGAGCGTGACCTTCGCGAAGACGGCGAGGCCACCGCCCAGCGCGAGCGCGAGGATCGCAGGCTTCTGGTTGAGGGTGAGCGTCTGCAGCCAGCGCGCCACGTTGGCCTCCTGCTCGGCCTTCGCGGCGGCCGTCCGCCGGGCCATGAAACCCTCGACCCACGCCGCGCCGGCGCCGGATCCGCCGATCGCCATCAGCACGACCCGCGAAGACCAGGGCCCATGCGGCAACCGGTGATCTGCGGCAGCATCTTCGTCCCCGCCTCGCCCACGGTGAAGCCCTGACGGGAAGGACACGGCGAAGGCCAGCGTGCCGGCAGCGGCAGGAAAGCCGAGGACGAACACGAGGCCGTCGATCTTCCCGGTCGCCGTCGACACGATCGACGTTCCCGGGCAGTAGCCGCCGACCACGAACCCGACGCCGAGGAGGAGGCCGCCCACCACCTGGGCGACCCGGTAGGTCGGGACGAGGTAGACGAGCGAGAGGTCGAGGACGCCCGTCCACGCGAGGTACGTCACGCCGAGCATCGCAGTGACGATCGCGGTGAACATCACCTTGAAGACGGAGAGGTCGTCCAGGTAGAACTGCGAGACGAGCTTCCTCGCGCTGCCGAAGCCGGCGCGCTCCAGGAAGAAGCCGAAGCCGATCCCGATCAGGAAGGCGACCACGAGGCTCGCCTCGTCGCCGAACGCGCCGAGCTTGGAGAGAGGCGCGATCGCTATGCCACTGCCTCCGGAAGAGGGCGGCGACCGCGTAGGCCCCGCCGAAGACGCACATCATGAAGGCCCAGCTCCCCGCGTTGAGGAGA
Organism: Vicinamibacteria bacterium; assembly: GCA_046331285.1. Lineage (GTDB taxonomy): Bacteria > Acidobacteriota > Vicinamibacteria > Fen-336 > Fen-336 > DATBSL01. The sequence goes on along the minus strand of JAXLRD010000033.1, from coordinate 22,274 downwards.
GCGCCCCCGGAGAAGGGGGCCTGGCCGCTCGTCGCAGCCGCGGCCGAACGCCGCGCCGATCGCCATCAGCGCGCCGCCGGCGAAGGCGAGGCAGGCCTCGTGCCGACCGTCGCCCGCGGCCCCTTCTCCTGCGCCGCGACCGCCCGGCGAGGAGGCGAGACGAGGGCGCCGGCGAAGACCCCCGCGACCTCGAAGACGAGCCAGGCCTTCGGCGGGTGCGTCGCCCGTCAGGTAGTCGGCGAGGAACTCGTTCTGCCGCGCGTAGCCGGGCGCGACGAGCGAGACGAGCCGGGCGATCACGGAGTTGAACGCTCCCCGACGCGCCGAGCCCGCGTCCACGAGGACGAAGGCCGAGCAGCGCCAGGCCGGGCGATGCCGGCGAGGTACGGGTTCATGTACGGCCGCGGCGGGGTGCGTCCTCGGCGGCGGCCTCGTGCGCGACAGCGTGGGTGACGGAAGCCGCGAAGTGGTTCTCCCTCTCTAGAGGAGCCGATGCCAGTGGCTGGCCTGGCCGGCGGACACGATGACGAAGCGGAGGACGAGACCGCCCGCCATGACGAGGATCGGAGCGATCGGCGTGTGGACGATGCGGTGGGTCACCGCGAGCGTCTGGATGACGAGCGGCAGGACGATGCCGACGAAGACGACGCCGACCAGAACGGCCGTGAAGGGCCACGCCAGCAGGAGAGGCGCGCGGCCTCGGCGTTCGCCTCCGGTCGGCGTCAACAGGCCGACGAGCAAGGAGGCCGAGGATCCCAGCTCGATCGTCCAGGAAGAGGTTGTCGAGCCAGGCCATCTGGACCCGCTCCTCGGCACCGGGGAGGCCCAGTGCGCGAAGGCGGCGCTCGTCGAGCCGGACCGAGGAAGAGCAGGCCCAGGAGGCCGCTCGGCCAGCGGCCGCGCGCCAGGCGCAGAGCAGGATCCCCGTGTAGATCCCGAGGGCGACGCCGGTCGCGATCGAGACGAAGCCCACGGCCCGTCGAGCGGGGACGGAGTCGGCCGCGTCGGCGAGCAGCTTCAGGAAGGGCGAGCGAGCGAGCAGCCACCGCGGCGGGTCGAGCAGGACGCCGGCGAGCACGGGGTAGACCAGGAGGATCCCGCGCCCCGGCATCAGCGACCACGGCTTCATCGGCCGGTAGAACGCCAGACGTAGAGCTTGTGGCCGAGGTCCAGGAAGAAGGGCGCCCATGCCGAGCGAGATCGCGGAGGCCGATCTGGAAGAGGCCGCTCGAGGCGAGCGAACGTCGGTTCCCCGTGCGGGTTGCGCCGGCCCTTCCACAGGGCCCAGCCGGAGAGGACCATGATCCCGGCGGTGAAGCCGCCGGGGAAGAGGTAGACGGGGATCTCCCATCCCCACACGTGCAGGTGCAGGTCGGTCACTGGGCTGGGCGGTCGAGACGAACTCCGTGAGCGGCGCCGGGTTCGTCGCTACTCCGGGTAAGTGCGCGGGCGCGTGCCCGCTCCGGGGTGATCGCGTGGTGCTCTCGCGGGCGGGGGCGCGGCTCACCTCGGAGAGCGGGTCGTCGAGGTCGCCGAAGTGCGCCTGCAGTGCGTGGGGCAGACGGAGACGCAGGCCGGGTCCTTCCCTTCCTCCACGCGGTGCACGCAGAAGGTGCACTTGTCGGCGTAGCCCTCGGGGTGGACGTAGCGGGCGTCGTACGGGCAGGAGGCGGGGCAGGCCTTGCGGCCGATGCACTCCTCCTTCGTCACGAGGACGATCCCGCCCCAGTCGTGCGTGCGACGCGCCGGTGGGGCGGCAGGTCACGCACGGCTCGTCGCGGTGGTTGCACCGCTCCGACTGGATCGTCGTCGAGAAGGCGGGGAAGCACGGCCCGCTACGTCGCGTAGGTGATCCAGTCCCGGTTCATGCCCTCGGGGGTCTGGTTCTCCGTCTTGCACGCGACGACATGGTCCATGCAGCCGACGCAGCGGCGCGTGTCGATCACCATCCCGGCCGCGCCACGTCGGGCCTCCCTCTCGAGCGTCACGAAGTTGACGTTCATGCCGGTGCCGCCCATGAGCGGGTCCGTCTCGTAGCGGGTGACGAGCTTCCTGTTGCCGCCGAGCGCGCTGGCGCAGGCCTTCGCGGTGTGGCCGAAGCCGTGAACCGTAGACGCAGTCGGGCCGGATCGCCTGGGTCGCCTTCACCTTCCACGGGCAGCGAGACGACGCCGTCCTGGTTGCACCCAGGCGCACGCGGTCGCCGCTCCGCAGCACCGGCCCTCGCCGCGTCGGCGGTTGCCCACCTCGTTCTCGCCATCGCCTGCCGCGAGGACCGGGTTCGTCTGGGTGCGGCTGAAGGTGTGGACCGGCGCGCGCCCGAACAGCAGCCGGAACGAGCCGGGCGGCCCCGACGGGGCGGCTGAACTTCGGGACGGGGTCGAAGAAGCCCGATCGCTGGCTATGCCGACCAGAACTCGATCGCTGTTCGAGGGCGTCCGCGAACTCGAGCTTCACGCCCTCCTCGTAGTAGACAGGAGGTTGCGCGCCGCGCGACGCCTGGCGCAGCTGCTCGAGGCTCATCCGCCGGCCTTCCAGCCGGTGGTCGAGGTACTCCTCGATCGTCTTCCACCAGGTAGTACGCGCCGAGGCCGAGCTTCAGGGCCAGCTCGCGCGATCCACCAGTTCGTAGCTTCTGGTCGGCGGTCGGCTCGACGACCGGCTGGCGCAGGGCCACGAACGGCTCGCGGAAGAGCTCGACGTTGAGGTCGTCGTAGCGCTCGAGGTAGGTCGCCTGGAGCGGCACCACGTCGGCCCGCCATCTCGCTGCCGACGACGTCGACGACCACGAGGAGGTCCAGCTTCCGGATGGCCTCGATCGTCTCGCTTCGTTCGGCGACCTGCAGCAGGTTGGTCGCGTGGTGAGACCATCCCTTGATCGGGTAGGGCTGGCCGGTCAGGGTCGCGTCGCGGAGGCCCGTGGTGATCGCCTCGCTGGCGAACGGTGTACTTCTTCCCGGGGTTGTCGGCCTTGCCCTTCGTCGAGACAGGGTAGGGCGGGTACGGGTAGCCGGGGACGTTCATCGACGCGGGCTGGTAGAAGCGCCCTGGCCGGCTGGCCTGCCGAGGGCGTTCCAGGAGGGCGATCGCGCGCAGGCGCTGCGCGTCGTCGCCGTACCACGCCGAGTGACGGCAGGTGGACGAGCGTCGCCAGGCGGTGGCGCGCCGCTCGCGCGCGGTCTCGCGGATGGCCAGGGATCAGGGGCCGGTCTCCGGGGTAGGCCCACTCGGGAGTGAACAGCGCGATCCGCCAGCTGGCGAACGCCTCGAAGCCGAAGCCGTGGGCCGCGACGTACTCGGCGTCGTAGAGCTTCTCGGCCACGAGGACGTTCATCCGCGAGGAGAAGGGCCGTGTCGGTGCCGGGCCGGATCGGCAGGTAGTGCTTCGCCTTCGAGGCCGCGATCGAGAAGCGCGGGTCGACGATGACCGTCGGCACCGCTCGACCGCGTCGGCGGCCTCCTCGCCTGGGTGTTGTGCATGTTCTCGCCGAGGTGCGAGCCGACGAGCACGAGGCGGCGCGCGTTGCGGATGTCGGTGCGCTCGGGCGAGCCGATGCTCTCGCCGAACGTCGGCTCGAAGCCGATCCGCGCAGGCGCAACTGGGCGAACGAGGGCGGCGACGTTGGCGGCTCATGCGTGCCTTCAGGGTGTGCTTGAGGAAGTTGCCGCCGAGGCCGTGGCTGAAAGAGGCGACGGCCTCCGGGCCGTACTCGGCCTTGATCCGCTGCAGCTTCTCGCAGCCGTGGCCGGGGGCCTCGTCCCACGTGACCTCGGTCCACCTCTCCTCGCCGCGCACGCTCGCGCGGACGAGCGGGGGCCCGCAGGCGGTCCGCTGAGTCGAAGTGGGCTCCGACGCGCCGCCCGTGCCGCGCGGGCAGAGCCTTCCGCGCGAGAGCGGGTCGTCGGGGTTGCCCTCGATCTTCCAGAGAGGACGCCCGTGCGCGCGGTCGCGAATCGCGTTGCACTTCCAGAAGCAGAGGTCGCAGAAGGTCGGGACCGTCCGCAGGCCCTTCTCGACCGGGCCGCGCGACGCCCGCAGGCCGGGGAGCGAGGCGGGGGCGCAGCTCCGCGAGCAGCGGGGGCGCCGCGCCGTGATCTTGAGGAACCGCCGCCGGGAGAGACTCATACCGGCCGACTGGAGAGCGACGACATTGCCACGTGTTCGGGCGCCCCTGGACGTTCTGAATCGCGCCGAAGACGCCGCCTGGAACGCATTGATTGCGACGTTCCGTTTCGCTGAGCACCGTGTTTTCCGTGCGTCGGAATGCCCGGGGCTTTGCATCAGACGGTTTCCTCGGGCGAGGTTGAGCTCGGCGCATGCGACGCCAGAGGGTGGTCCGGCTCCGCGGGGAGCGGGCGGCCTCGTGCCGCCGCCGGCAGCAGGCCTCGAGCGCGGCGCGGATCCGCGCCGCGTCGAGCGCCGCCGGATCGCGCGGCCCCCACACCCTGCGTGCGTCCAGGGCGGCGACTCGGACGGGAGAGGCCGGTTGTGCAGTTCCGCGTCGTCCCGGCCGCGACCTCCGCCGGCGGAGTCCTCCGGCAGGATCGTCTGCCCCTTGCACACCGCGACCGCACTCGAGCGCGTTCTCGAGCTCCCGCACGTTGCCGGGCCACGGTGCTCGAAGACGTCCGCAGCAGCTCGGGCGAGAAGCGCAGCGCCCGGCCCTGGCGACCGCCCACGCGCGGGCAAGGAACGTCGCGAGGGCTCGATGTCCTCCGCCGCTCGCGCAGCGGCGGGATCTCGATCGGCACGACCCTCAGCCGGTAATAGAGGTCCTCGCGGAAGCGGCTGTCGACGACCGCCCGCTGGTCGACGTTCGTCGCGGCGATGATGCAGGCGTCGCTCGTGCGCGGGCGGCTCTCGCCCACCCGGCTCCGAAGGCGCGCTCCTGCAGCACGCGCAGCGACTTCACCTACGGGTGCACCGGGAGATCGGCCACCTCGTCGAGGAAAAGCGTGCCCAGAAGCACCACCTCGAAGCAGCCCGCGCGGTCGCGCACGGCCCAGTGAAGGCGCCGCGCACGTGCCGAACAGCTCGCTCTCGAGCAGGGTTCCCCGGAGCAGCGCCCGCGGTTGACGGCCACGAGCAGGCCCTGCGCGCGGGGAGCGGGCGTGGATCGCGTGGGCCACGACCTCCTTGCCGGTTTTCCGCTCTCGCCGGTGGGGAGCACCGTCGCCTCGCTGTGCCGAGGTTCTCGACGAGCCGCAGGATGCGGAGCTTGGGCCGAGCAGCCGATCAGGCCGGGGAACGTCGCGGTCGCGTCCTGCTGAATGCTCCTCGGCCGGCCGCAGCACGTACGAAGGCGACGCGCGGGTCGCAGACCGCGCCAGGCTCCGCGCAGAGGAGCGCCGCGGTGACGGACACGAGCCGCGGCGCGGCGCCAGGACGCGAGCATCGAGCGCCAGCCCTCGCGCTGCGCCGGCGAGGAGCGGCGGCGCAGCGTCCGCCGCCCTGCCGAAGGCTCGAGCCGAGGAGGTCGGCGAGGCCGGCCTTCCGCGTGGAGCAGGCTTGTCGCCGAGCAGGCGAGGTCGAGATGGGACGAGGAGCGTGCGTGCCCCTGTGGAAGGAAGCGTCGACGCAGAAGAACACGCGCCCGAGGGAGGCGAATGCCGAGGCGACGCCGGCGAGCGCCGCGGCGGGCGCCTCGTCGTCGTCGCTGCGGTAGGGGAGGAAGTCAGGCCGGAACGGACATGGTCATCGACCGGGTGTTCTGCGAACGGCGTGCCGAGCGCGACAGCTTTTCGCCGACGACGGCGTCGGGGGCACCGCGCGCAGTCTCGAAGGCGTCGTCGGGCAGGGCGGCGAGCGAGGGGACCGTGAGGTCCGCCGCCAGGCGCGGGTGGTGCCCGGAGAGCACGCCGATCGAGGGCATGCCGGCCCGGCGAGCGCCCTCGATTCCCGCCGGCGCGTCCTCCACGACGATGCAGCGCTCCGCCGGCAGGCCGATCCGCCGCGCCGCCTCGAGAAGATCGCGGGGTCAGGCTTGCCCCGGCCGACCTCGTCGGCCGAGACGATCGTCGCCAGGAAGCGTTCGAGGCGCAGCGCCTCGAACGCGGCCGCGATGTTCCGCGGCGGCGCGGACGGGCGAGAGCCTGCTTCCAGCCGCGCGCGCCGAGGCGCGCGAGCCCGGTCCTCGCCCGGCGGGAGGTCGAGCCCTTCCGCTGCGGAGGATCGCCCGGTAGGTCTGCTCCTTCGTCTCGCTGACCTCCTCGACCCCGGCCAGGTCGAGCCCCTCGCCGAAGAGGTCGCGCAGGATCTCGTCGTTGCTTGCCGAAGGTCTGGGCGAACTGGGCCTCGGTGACCGAGCGTCCGGCCCCGGCCAGGGTGTCCCGCCCGGGCACGACCCAGTGATGACCAGCCGAGTCGATGAGTGTCCCGTCCAGGTCCCACAGCACGCCGCCCGTCTCCGCCATGTCGCCTCCATGCGGAATCGCCCGCGGGCGCGCCGCGGAACGCACGACATGCGCAGCCCCGCCGCGAGGACCCCGCCTGGAAGCTAAACTGCGGGCGCAGAACGACCAGGCAACGATGGGCGATCGAGGGAGAGCCGCGAAGGCTGGGGTCGCGACGGCGTCCGTGCTGGCGGTGCTCCTCGCGGGGAGCCGCTCACGCGGCCAAGTGCTGGGGTGGTCGCGTCGCCATCGCGTTCCAGGCGGGGACCCAGTCGGAGCTCGGCGGCGACCTCATGGCCGGCGGAGCCGCCGCTGCTGCGGTCGCAGCGCCACGTTCAACTCGGTGCGCTACAAGGACGTCTGCAGCGCCGAAGCTCGGCTCCAGGGATGGATCGGCTACGGCGTGACGCAGCGCGTGGACTCGTCCTCCGTGGCGGCCACCCTGGTCCGGGGAACCGGCATCAGCGCCGGCACCTTCGAGGGCAAGGACCTCTTCGCCTTCTTCACGGACTACGAGGAAGCAAACGCCGAGGTGGCGGCCCGGCTGCGTCACCCTCACCGCCCGCGTCTCAAGTCCTGGGTCGCCCCGTGGCCGGCGCCCGCTGGATGAAGAGCATCTGCGCGCTCTGCTGCATCCCGGACAAGGGCTCCGCCGGCTCCTCAACGTGCCCTACTCGAAGAAGTCGACGGTGCCCGTCGTCAGGGCTCGACATCAGCGTCTCTTCGACCTGACCGAGAACCTGTTCGTCGGCATCGACTCGGGCCTGCGCTGGCAGGGGGCGGCCGCCGACGCGAACGGCCTGTCCGGGCTGGAGTCGATCGACGACAGCACAGGGCGCTGGACGGCGCCGGTCATGGCTTCGCTGGGCGTTCGCTTCTAGGTCCGACCCCGTCCTGTTCGCTCCTCGTGCGCGCGGGCGTGATGTGCTCGGATCTGGGGATGCAACGGACAACGGACTGATGGCCTTGGAGTCTAGACGGACAACGGATCGAGGAAACGGACAACGGGGAGGGACAACGGGGACGGACAGCAGATCTTCAGGAACGTCGCGTTCCGGAGGTCGAATCTCGACCTTCGCTCGCCGGGTCGAGATTCGACCAGGAAACCCTGAACTTTCGAAACCTGGGTCGCCCTGGGCGCCCAGCTCTGCGATGAGCAGCAGCCAGGATCTCGACGCCCTCACCCGGTCCGAGTACAAGGCCGGGTTCGTCGCGACATCGACCAGGAGACGTTTCCGCCCGGGCTCGGCCAAGGCGTCGTGCGCCGGCTGTCCGCCGTGAAGGGCGAGCCTGGATGACCGGTGGCGGCTCAAGGCGTACCGCCAGTGGCTCACGATGAAGGAGCCGACCTGGGCCAACGTGCGCTTCAACCCGGTCGACTACCAGGCCATCTCCTACTACGCGGCGCCGAAGCTGAAGAAGGACGCGCCGAAGAGCCTCGACGAGGTCGACCCGAAGCTGCTCGAGACGTACGAGAAGCTGGGCGTGCCCTCTGCCCTGAAGCGCAGGCTCGCCAGCGTGGCCGTCGACGCCCGTCTTCGACATCGGTCGCGCAGCCCAAGAGGAAGCTCAAGGAGGCGGGCGTCGTCTTCTGCTCATTCTCCGGAGGCGATCCGCATTTCCCCGAGCTCGTGCGGAAGTACCTCGGCTCGATCGTCCGCGGTCACCGACAACTTCTTCGCGACATCCAACTCCGCGGTCTTTACCGACGGCTCGAGTTCGACCGCCGTGCCGAAGGGTGTCCGCTGCCCGATGGAGCTGTCGACCTACTTCCGCATCCAACGCGTGGGGCAGGAGCCAGTTCGAGGACGCTCATCGTGGCCGACGAGGGCGCCTACGTCAGCTACCTCGAGGGCTGCACCGCGCCGATGCGCGACGAGAACAAACCACGCGGCCGTCGTCGAGCTCGTCGCGGAGAAGGACGCCCAGATCAAGTACTCGACGGTCCAGAACTGGTACCCGAGACCAAGGAAGGCCGCGGCGGCATCCCCGCATACAACTTCGTGACGAAGCGGGGCAAGTGCGCGGGCGCGCGGTCGCGCATCTCGTGGACGCAAGTCGAGGCGGGCCTCGGCGATCACGTGGAAGTACCCTCTGCTCAAGGCGACGAGTCGGTGGGCGAGTTCTACTCGGTCGCGGTGACGAACAACTACCAACGGAGCGGCTTCGGCACGAAGATGATCCACGTCGGGAAGCGCACCCGCAACACGATCGTTTCGAAGGGCATCCGCCGGCCGCGAGGCAGAACTCGTACCGCGGGCGTTCGGATCGGCAAGGCTGCTGACGACGCGGAACTACTCGCAGTGCGGCCTGCTCCTCATCGGCGACGGTGCAGGGCCACACGTTCCCCTACATCGACGTGCAGAACTCCACCGCGCAGATGGAGCACGAGGCGACGACCTCGAAGATCAGCGAGGATCAGCTCTTCTACTTCCTCTCCCGCGGCATCGGGCCGGAGGACGCGGTCAACATGATCGTGAACGGCTTCTGCGAAGTCTTCAAGGCTGCCGATGGAGTTCGCGGTCGAGGCACCAGAAGCTCCTCGGGGTGACCTCGAGGGCAGCGTCGGCTAGAGGCGGCGCGGGTCAGGCCGCCGGGTCGGTCGAGCCGCTCATGCAGCCGTTGCTCGACTCCACTGGCGCGCGACGCTGCGTGGCGGCGACGGATCGGCTCGAAGGCGTCCCCCTCCGGGAGCGCGCAGCGCCTCGATGGCCAGCGCGACGCTCCACGCGGCGACCGCGGCGACGGCCCGGCGCGGCAGCTTCTCCTTCAGCGCCGGCGACGAGCGCGGCCCGTCGAGCGGGGTCACCTCGAAGGAGCGCAGCACCGCATGCGTCTACGCGAGGGCGCGTGCGTGCGGGGAGCCGCTGGCGGCTGTCCTCGAGGCCCATTCGACCTCGGCGAGCTGGGCGAGGGCCGAGATCGCCCAGGCCAGGAGGCCGGCGTCGGCCGCGCGGGTTCGCTCGAACTGCAACGTGCGCGGCCGTCTCCTGGAGGACGAGGTCCTCGAGCCGCCGGAGCGCGTCCTCGTGCTGCATGTCGAGCTGGCGGCGGATCGTCTCCTGGTCCTCCCCTCGCGCGAGGGCATGGGGAGGACGCCGACTCGATCTTCCGCGAGGCCGGCCTTCTCGGTGATGCGGTGGTCCTGGCGAACGCGGGCTCGAGGCCGGCCTCGATCGGGCGACGATCGAACGGCCGCGCGTCTCCGACAACGCGTGCTTGGCTGACGAAGCCAGGGCTGCAGCTCGACGCGGTGCAGGCCGTCGGGAGGAGCGCTGCGCGAAACGGCCTGGGTGGCGGATCAACGTCGTCGTCGTCGTCGTCGCCGCCGGCATCGCGCGGATCGTGGGCCGCGCTGCTGCCGCGCGGAAAAGCGACGCCTCCGCCGGCGGGCTTCGGCCGCGACCGGGGCCGAGCCGGAGCCCGTCGGCCTCGGCTTCTGGCCTTTAAGCGGCACGGGCGACAAGCCTTGAAACCCACCGCCGACCGCGCACCTTATCGAAGGCAGCTCGCGCAGGAGAACGCTTCGGCAGGAAGCCGCGTCGCTCCAACGTCGTGGATGGCCCTCTCCCGCGCCTCGCTGCGCGCGCTCCACCGCGATGAACACCGCTTTCTCGGCCCGGCATCCGCGCGGCCTCGCGGAGGAGCTTCTTGTCCGTGTCCGGCGTATCGATCGGCGACCGGCACGATCGGGCCTGGCCCAGCAGCGCGCCAGCATCAGGCGCAGCCCATCGGGCTTGCGTGGACCTGCCGAACTCGCTGAGGAGCGGAACGCCGCTCGAGGCGCGGACCTTCGGATCGTCATGCCGATCGCTTCGGCCGAGAGCGGTCATCAGATCTTCATCAGCGGGACCTCGCGCACGGCAGGCCAGGGATGTTGGCGAGACGCCAGGTGTAATCGTGCAGGAGCAGGGCCGTCCAGTCCGAGGCGCGGTGATGCGCTGCCGAGGCGCGCAGGCCGCCCGCCGCGCGGGAGACGAAGGAGACGCGGTCAGTGCGAGCAGCGCATGCTCGAGGCCGCGGCGCTGCGCGGTCGAGGTCAGCGGGGTCCGCGGGTCAGGCGCAGCGGTCGAAGCCGGAGCCCGCAGTCATGCCCAGTGATCACCAGGCTGTCAGGTCAGGTGCGACCGATGCAGGTGGGGTCTCCGTTCGGGCTGAGCCGTGGCGAAGCATTCACCGGCTTCTCCCACCGGTGACCCCGACAGGCCTGGCATCCTCGTTCTCCAGGCCGCCGCACGCCCATGCAGGCCGGCCAGGTCCTCGATGGTCGACGCAACTCGCAGCCGGCCAGCTCGAACAGAAACGGGCGGACCAGGTGCTCCGCGGTGGACAGGACCAATGACGAACGCCTCAAGTCAGATCGTATCGGGACGCCATTATGGACGATGCCGCGCTCAACGTTGTTCCGCAAAACCCTTTGTCACCAGCGTCATGGCCATGGGCCTGAATATTGACTTTTCCGTCCTTTCTGTTTGCCTATCCTGTGATCGATCGCACACAGAACCCGCCCGACCAGCCTGAAAGCCCGCGGAGCAGTGCTCGAGATCAGAGTACACGCCGCGCCGGTCCGACCCCCATCCTCCGCGGCCTCGACCTGACGGTGCGGAAAAGGCGGAGTGCACGCGATCATGGGCCCGAACGGGTCCGGCAGAAGCACCCTCGCCCACGTCCTCTCCGGCCGCCCCGGCTACGTCGTCACCGAGGGCGAGGTGCGCTACAAGGGCGGGACCTCCTCGCCCTCGCGCCCGAGGAGCGCGCCCGCGAGGGCGTCTTCCTCGCCTTCCAGTACCCGGTCGAGATCGCCCAGCGTCGCCGTCTACTTCCTGAAGGCCGCGCTCGGCCTGGTCACCAGCTGCAGCGAGCCGGAAACCGACGCGGTCGGGTTCCTGTCGCTCGTCAAGGAGAAGCCGGATCGTCGAGATCGACGACGACCTCGTGCAGCAGACCGTGAACGAGGGCTTCTCCGGCGGCGAGAAGAAGCGGAACGAGATCTTCCAGATGGCCGTGCTCGAAGCGCGTCGCTCGCCGTCCTCGACGAGACCGATTCCGGCCTCGACATCGACGCGCTGCGCATCTTCGTCGCGAGCGGGGTGAATCGCCTGCGCGGCCCCGAGCGGGCCATGATCGTCGTGACCCACTATCCAGGGCTGCTGAACTACATCGTCCCCGACTTCGTCCACGTCGTCGACGGCCGGATCGTCCGCTCCGGCGGCAAGGACATGGCGCTCGAGCTCGAGGAGAAGGGCTACGCCTGGCTCGAAGGAGCCTCCTCTGCCGGCGGGTCGGCAGTGAGCCCGGACCACGACGTCGCCGTCGCCTGAGGAGCCAGGAGGCCTATCGCTCGGCCTTCGAGCGCTTCGCGGCGGCTCACGCCGCGAGCGAGCCGCGTGGCTGCGCGACCGGCGCACCGCGGCGTTCGCCCGGTTCGTCGAGCGCGGCCTGCCGGGACCCCGCGACGGGCGTGGCGCCACGCCGACGGCGCCCCTGTCGCGGGCGCAGTTCGGCCCGGCCGACCCTGCAGCGCAGCCGGCAGACGAAGACCCTCACCCCGACGCCCTGCCGGAGGGGCTCGAGGCTCCGCGCGCCGTGTTCGTGAACGGGCAGCTCGCGGGCACTCGTCGCTCGACCGCCTGCCGGCCGGTCACGGTGCAGGGCTGCGCGACGCGCTCGCGGCCGGCGACGCCGCGCTCGAGGCCTTCGGCCCAGGCCTCGACGGCCGCACCCATGGTCTTCGCCGACCTCAACACCGCCTTCGCCGAGGACGCCGCCGTCGTGACGGTGGCTCCCGGAGGCGGTGGTCGACGAGCCCGTCCACGTGGCTCACGTCGCGGCCCCGGAGAGCTCGACCGTCGCCTACGCGCACGCTGGTCGTGGCCGGCCGCGGCAGCAGTCGCGGCTCGTCGAGACCTTCGCCGGCGCGGACGGCGCCGCGTACCTCGTCAACGCCGCGACCGAGGTGCACCTCGACGAAGCGGCCCAGGTCGACCGCTACAAGCTCCAGCGCGAGGGCGCCGACGCGCTACGTCGCGACCCTCGCGGTGCCTCGCGACGCGCGCTTCCTCGACCACTCCAGTGCCGCTCGGGAGCCGCCCTCTGCAACGGACGACATCGGCGCCGCGCCCCCGGCGGGGAGGGCGGCGAGTGCTCGCTCGACGGCCTCTTCGTCCTCGACGGCCGGCGCGTCGGCGACACGCACTCCCGGGTGGAGCACGCGGCGCCCCGCCGCCAGTCGTACAAGGGCGTCCTCGACGGCCAGTCGCGCGGCGTCTTCAACGGCCTCGTCGTCGTGCGGCCAGGCGCGCAGAAGACGGACGCCTGGCAGATGAACAAGAACCTCCTGCTCTCGCGCGGGGCGCTCGTCCACTCGACGCCCCAGCTCAAGGATCTGGCCGACGACGTGAAGTGCAAGCACGGCTCGACGACGGGCCAGCTCGACCCTCTGGCCCTCTTCTACCTGCGCTCGCGCGGCATCGGCGAGGCGGAGGCTCGGAGCCTCCTCACGTGGGCGTTCGCGAGCGACCTGCTGAAGTCCTTCGCCGTCCGCCGGTGCGCGCCGCGGTCGAGCGCCACCTGCAGTCGCGCCTCGCCGGCGCCCCGGGCCTCCGAGGAGGCGCGGTGAGCCGGCCGTCGGCCGCCGCGGCCTGGGACGTCGAGGCGGTCCGCCGCGAGTTCCCGATCCTCGACGAGACCGTGAACGGAAGCCGCTCGTCTACCTCGACTCGGCGGCGAGCGCCCAGAAGCCGCGGGCGGTGATCGAGCGCGAGCGCGAGGTCTACGAGCGGCTGTACGCGAACGTCCACCGCGGTGTCCACCGGCTCTCGCAGCTGTCGAGCGACGCGTACGAGAAGGCGCGCGGCGTCGTGCGGCGCTTCGTGAACGCGGCCGAGGCCCGGGAGGTCGTCTTCGTGCAGGGGGCGACCGAGGCGGTGAACCTCGTGGCCCAGACCCACGGGCGGAAGAACGTGGGCGCGGGCGACGAGGTCCTCATCACCGGCCTCGGCACCACTCGAACATCGTGCCGTGGCAGCTCCTCTGCGAGGAGAAGGGGGCGGCGCTGCGGGTGACGCCGATCGACGACACCAGCACCGTCGCGACCTCGGGCGTTCGAGCGCCTCCTCACGCCGCGCCGCGGATCGTGTCGGTCGCGCACGTCTCGAACGCCCTCGGCACGGTCAACCCCGTGCGGCGGATGAGCAGAGCCGCCCACGCCGCGGGGCGGTGGTGATGGTCGACGGCGCGCAGGCCGCGCCGCACCTCGCGGTCGACGTGCAGGAGATCGGCTGCGACTTCTACGCCTTCTCCGGGCACAAGGTCTGCGGCCCCTCGGGCATCGGCGCCCTCTACGGCCGCGCGGCGCTCCTCGAGGCGATGCCCCCGTGGCAGGGCGGCGGCGACATGATCGCCTCCGTCACGTTCGAGAAGTCCACGTGGAACGAGGTGCCCTTCAAGTTCGAGGCGGGCGGCGCCGAACGCATCGCCGGCACGATCGCCCTCGCCGCGGCCTCGAGTGGGTCGAGGCGCGCGGCCTCGCCGCGATGGCGGCCGGCCCACGAGGCGGCGCTGCTCGAGTACGGCACGCAGGTCCTCTGCGCGATCCCCGGGCTGCGCCTCGTCGGCACCACCGCCGCCCGCAAGGCGAGCGTCCTGTCGTTCGTCCTCGACGGCGTCCACCCGCACGACGTCGGGTTGATCCTCGACTACGAGGGCATCGCCGTGCGCACCGGGCAGCTGCGCGCAGCCCGTGATGGACCGCTTCGGCATCCCCGCCACGACCCGCGCCTACTCGCTTGCTTCAATACCCGCGAGGAGATCGACGCGCTCTACCCGCAGGATCCGCCGCGTCCGGAGATGTTCGCCGTGACGGCCGCGGAGCCGCGGGCCAGAAGATGAACGACCTTCAGGAGCTGTACCAGGAGGTGATCCTGGACCACAGCAAGCAGCCGCGGAACCGCCGCGCCCACGCCATGGAGAACGCGAGCCACCACGCGGTGGGCTACAACCCGCTCTACGTGACCGCCTGCTGATCTTCCTCCACGTCGAGGGCGACGTCGTCACCGACGTGAGCTTCGAGGGCTTCCGGCTGCTCGATCTCCGCCTCGGCGTCGATGATGACCGACGCCCTCAAGGGAAGACGGTGGCCGAGGCGAAGGCGCTCTTCGAGCGCTTCCACGAGCTCGTCACCTCCGACCCCAGCCGGGCGGCGACGGCGGCGCCGGAGCTCGGCAAGCTCGCGGTGTTCCAGGGCGTCCACGAGTTCCCCATGCGGGTGAAGTGCGCCTCGCTCGCGTGGCACACGATGAAGGCCGCCCTCGACGGCGGCGGCAAGGCGACGACGGATGGCCAGCCGCTGGTGACGCGAGGCCGGGTCCTGTCGAGAGAGGGCATCGAGGTCGCGGCCATCAACGACCACATCGCGCTGACGATGGGGACGACCGTCTTCATCACCCAGGCCCTCGGCGCTCGTACACCGCCATGACCGACCACGGCTATCTCGTCCGCATCGAGGGCCGGGACGGCGACGCGATCGGCGAGCGGCCGACGAAGGCCCTCACCGAGGAGACCGCGCCGGGCGCCACGACCCAGCAGCTGCGCCTGGGACCAGCTCAAGACCTGCTTCGACCCCGAGATCCCCGTCAACATCGTGGACCTCGGCCTCGTCTACAAGTGCGAGGTCCTCTCCGCGGACGGCGGCGAGAAGGTGCGTGTCGAGTTCACCCTCACCGCCCCCGGCTGCGGGATGGGGGACTTCCCTGCGCCAGGACGTCCAGCTTGCGGAAGCTGCTCGCGATCCCCGGGGTGAAGGAAGCGGAGGTCGAGGTCGTGCTCGACCCGCCGTGGGACCAGAGCATGATGGCCGACTCCACGGCGCGGCTCCAGCTGGGGCTGATGTAGCGATGAAGCTGAGCTCCCAAGGAGGAATACGGCCTGCGCTGCCTGCTGCGCTCGCGCGGGCAGGCGCGGGCCTGAGCCTCACCATCGCCGACATGTCCGAGCGCGAGGGCATCTCCTCTCCGAACGTGGCGAATCATGCGCCTGCTGCGGCGGGCAGGACTCGTGAGCACGCGCGGCAAGTCCGGCGGGTACACGCTCGCCCATCGGCGCCGAGGTGAGGGCGAGCGGGGTGCTCGGCCCTCGGCGGACGGCTCTTCGACCAGGAGTTCTGCGGCCACGCCACGCCGGCGTCGAGAACCACTGCCTGCACGCGCGACTGCTCGATCCGGCCGGTCCTGCGCGGCCTCCAGCAGGCGATCGACCAGGTGCTCGGCGAGCTGACCCTGGCGAGCCTCGTGGGCACGGAGGGCGACGTCGTGGTGACGCTCCGGCCCCGCGCGATCCGCCTCCCGGTCGCCACGCGGGCCTGAAGGCGCGTCCGGCAATAGAATCGCCGAGCATGCGCGAGGTCCGGCTGGCTCTCGTCGGGTTCGGCAACGTGGGCCGGCGGTTCGCCGAGCACGGCTCGGCGGGCCCTACGCGCGCTCCCTGCGCGAGGCGGGCGTCCGCGCGCGGGTCACCGGGATCGCGACCGCCCGCCGGGATCGCGATCGACCCCGCCGGCCTCGACCTCGGCGCGCCCTGCGGCGTGTCGCCGCGGCGAGTCGCTCGCGCCGATGCACCGCGCCGCCGCGGTCCGCGACGCGCGGGGTTCCTGGCGGCGGTGCCGGCCGACGTCCTGCTCGAGCTCCGCCGCTCGATCCCCGGACCGGGCGGCCCGCGATCGACCACGTGCGCCAGGCGCTGCGCCGCGGGCTGCACGTGGTCACCGCGAACAAAGGGCCGGTCGCCTTCGCCCGGCGGCCCCTCCCTGAGCTCGCCGCGCGGCAGGGAGAGCTCTTCCTCCACGAGGGCGCGGTGATGGACAGCACGCCCGTCTTCAACCTCGCCGAGCGGTGCCTCCGTGGCGCGCGGATCCTCTCCTTCCGCGGGACGCTCAACAGCACGACCAACCTCTGCTCTCGCGGATGGAGGAGGGCCTCAGGCGGAGGCCGCGGTGCGGGAGGCGCGAGCGATAGGGATCGCCGGGCCGACCCCCACGCTTGACCTCGACGGGTGGGACGCGGCGGTGAAGGGCTGCGCGCTCGCGAACGCGCTCTTGAGGCGACCCTCCCGTCCGGCCGAGGTGCGGCGGCAGGGGATCGCCGCACGGCCTCGGCGGCCGGGACGCGCGCGCCGGGCGGTGCGTGAGGGCTTCCGGCTGCGGCTCGTCGTGCGGGGCGTCGCGCCGGCCGTCGCGTGGCCGTTCAGGTCCGGCCGGAGCGGATCCCGCTCGGCGACCCGCTTTCGGGATCCGGGCCGGACGCCGCCCTCGTGCTCGAGACCGACCTGATGGGGGAGATCGGCGTCTTCGGCCGCAGCGCCACGGTGAGACCAGACGGCGTACGGCGTCCTCTCCGACGCCTGCTCAGGTCGTGCGCGAGGAGGCCGTGGTGAGGGCGGGCCGCGGCCGCCGCGGTCGCCGCGCTCCTCGGGCTCGGCGCCCCGGCGCGCGCCGACGGGTCTGCGTCTTCGCCGCGTCAGCCTGTCCGACGCCGTGACCGAGATCGCCCGCGGCTTCGGGCGCGGACAGGCCACAAGGTCGTGGCGAGCTTCGCCGGCTCGAACAGGCTCGCGCGCCAGATCCGGGCCGGCGCGCCGGCCGGCGTCTTCACCGTCTCGGCGCACCCGGGCCAGGTCGACGAGCTCGAGAAGGCCGGCCTCGTGGTCGAGGGCAACCGCATCGACCTCCTCGGCAACCGGCTGGTGGTGGTCGTCCCGGCCGGCTCGCGGCTGGCGATCGAGCGGCCCGAGCACCTCGCGGCCGCCCGGCGCATCACCCTCGCGGACCCGCAGGCCGTGCCCGCCGGGATCTACGCGCGCCAGTGGCTCGAGGCGCGGGGATGTGGGCGGTGCTCGCGGAGCGGGTGGTGCCCGCGGTCGACGTGCGGGGCGCCACAGCATCCGTGGACGCCGGGGCGGCCGACGCGGCCATCGTCTACAGGACCGACCTCTCCGCCGCGCTCCGCCCGGCTCGCGTTCGAGATCCCGGCGGCCGAGTCGCCGCGCATTCTCTCTACCCGCCGCGCTCCTGCAAGCCGAGTCGTTTCCCGCCGCGCGGGCGTTCACACGCGCACCTGCGCTCGGCCGAGGCCGCGCCGTCTTCGGGCGCCTCGGCTTCGAGGTCCTCGCCGGGGGCGCCGTGAGCCTCGGGGACCTGTCGATCGTCGCCTTCCGCGCTGCGGATGGCGGCGGCCTGCGCCGCGCTCGTGCTCGTGCCCGGGGTCGCCGCCGGCCTCCTCCTCGCGCGCTACCGGGAGCCGCTGCGCGGGCCTGGGCGCACGCTGCTGTCGCTGCCCTCGTCCTGCCGCCGGCCGCGGTGGGCCTCGTCCTCCTCGAGGCCCTCGGGCAGAACCGGCGCCGCTAGGGGGCTGGCTCGCGGGCACGGCGTCGACGTGGTGTTCACGTGGAAAGCGGTCGTCCTCGCGACCGCGGCGATGTCGTTCCCGCTCCTCGTCACTCCGCCCGCACCGCCTTCGAGGAGGTGGACCCGCGCCTCGTCGGCGCCCGGACGCTCGGGAGCGAGGCCGTGGTCGGCTTCTTCGGGTGACGCTCCCCCTCGCGCGCCGCGGTCCTCACCGGCGCGGTCTCACGTTCTCGCGGGCCCTCGGCGAGTTCGGCGCGACAGTGCTCGTGGCCGGCAACATCCCGGGCCGCACCAGACCCTCGCCCTCGCGATCTTCCAGGAGGTGCAGGCCGGGCGCGACGAGCGCGCCGCGCAGCTCGCGGCGTGGACCGTCGCGCTGGCCTTCGCCGCCTGTGGCTCGCGGACCGGCTCTCGCGCCGGCGGGCGGCGGGGGACGCGTGAGCGCGCCGCGGTCGAGATCGACCTCGCGCTGCCGCTCGCGTCGATGGAGCTCCGCGTCGCGGTCGTCCTGCCGCGCGGGGTGACGGCGGTGATGGGCCGTCCGGGCGCGGGGAAGACCTCGCTCCTCGAGGCGATCGCGGGCCTGCGGCCGCACGAAGCGTCCGGCCGCGTGGCGGTAGCCGGGCGAGGCTCTCCTCGACACCGCCCGCGGCGTCGCACCGCCGGAGAGGCGCCGCGTCGGCTACGTGCCGCAGGACGCCGGTCTCTTCCCCCACCTCGACGCGCTCGCCAACGTCCGCTACGGCGCCAAGGACGACTTCGCCGCACCGTCGACGCCGCGATCGACACGCTCGAGCGCTGCGCCCGCTCCTCGCGGGCGTCGCCCGCGCTCGCTCTCGGGCGGCGAGCGGCGGCGCGTCGCCCTCGCCCGCGCCCTCGCGACGCGCCCGCGCCTGCTGCTGCTCGACGAGCCGCTCGCCGCGCTCGACGCCGGCCTGCAGGACCGCGTGCTGCCGTGGCTGCTCCGCGTCCGCGATGCCAGGACGTCCCGTGCCTGTACGTGACGCACGGCGTCGGCGAGGCCCTCGCCGCGGCCCGTCACGCCCTCGTCCTGCGGGCCGGCCGCGTCGCGGCGTCCGGCGGAGAAGCCGCAGGCGCTCCTCGGCGCGCCGCGGCCTCAAGGCGCGCGAGGATCAGGCCCTCCTGCCCGCCCGCGTCGTCGCCCACGACGCGGCCGGCAGAGATCACGCGTCCGCACCGCCACCGGCCTCGAGGTGGCGGTGACTTGCTCGCGGAGGCCCACGCGGCCGGCGACGCCGTCACCCTCGCCTGCGGGCCGAGGACGTGCTCGTCGCGAGCGGGCCCGTGCCGGGGCTCTCGGCGCGCAACGCCTACGGGCCGCGTCGCCTCGATCAGGCGGCCCGGGGCGAACACGCTCCTGCGCTGCGCGCTCGACGCCGGCGGCGAGCTGCTCGCCCGCGTCGCGGCGGCGGTGGCGGAGCTCGGCCTCGCGCCGAGCGCGCCAGTGGTTCTCGCGGTGAAGAGCCACTCGATAAGGCTGATCGGGCCGGGGGCCCGCGGCGCCCGCTAGCAGCAGCGGTTCGGCTGGCGGTACTTCCCGCCGCAGCGAGGTCAAGGTAAGAACTCCCTCGCGGCTGAGCGGCGGCGCCTCGCGGGGCCCGCGCGAGGTAGGTCTCGTAGGCGGCGTCGCCGCTCCACTGCCGGAGGCAGGTCAGAAGTCGGCGCGCTCCCCGCGGGGATTCCCGCTCTCACGGTGCGTTCTCCGCGTAGCGGGTGCGCACGTACGGGCTCTCGGTGAGGGGACTCGGCGAGCGGCTGGCGAGGATGCGGCGCCACTCGACGGCCGCTTCCACGAGGAGCGCCACGACGAGGGCGAAGAGGACCGTAACCCCCGCGTCGAGGCGGTTGTTGAAGACGACGCGCCTCGTGTCGTCCACCTTGCCGGGCGGGACGCGGCCGTCGTCGATCTGCTGCTCGAGCGCCGAGGCCTTGGCCAGGAAGCCGATGCGCGGGTCGGCGTGGAAGGTCTTCTGCCAGGCGCCGGTGAGGGTCACGGTCACGAGCCACGCCATCGGCAGGAGCGTCACCCAGACGTAACGGGCGCGGCCCATCTTCAGCAGGATCGTCGTGGCGACTACGAGGGCCACCGACGCGAGGATCTGGTTTGCGATGCCGAAGAGCGGCCACAGCGAGTTGATGCCGCCGAGGGGGTCGAGGACGCCCTGGAAGAGGAAGTAGCCCCAGGCCGCCACGATGATGGCGCTCGTCGCGAGCGTGCCCCGCCACGTGCCGCGGGGCAGGGCGCGGCGGAAGCCCGGGCCGAAGAGCTCCTCGACCATGAACCGGCCGACGCGCGTGCCGGCGTCGAGCACGGTCAGGATGAAGAGGGCCTCGAACATGATCGCGAAGTGGTACCAGATGCCGAGGAGGGACGCCCCGCCGTCGATCGTGTTGCTGAAGATGTGAGCCATCCCGACGGCCAGCGACATGCGCGCCGCCCGTGCAGTTGAGGAGCGTCTCCTCGCCGACCTGCCGCGCGAGCTCGTGCATCGTCGCCGGGTCGACGGGGAAGCCCCCAGGCTGAGATGGTCGCCGCGGCCTTCTCGGCGGTCGCGCCCACGATTCCGGCCGGGCTGTTGATCGCGAAGTAGACGCCCGGGTCGAGGGCGCACGCCGCGACCATCGCCGTGATGCCGACGAACGACTCCATCAGCATCGAACCATAGCCGACGAGCCGCGCGTCCGACTCGCGCGTGAGGAGCGCCAGGGGTCGTGCCGGAGGAGATGAGGGCGTGGAAGCCCGAGATCGCGCCGCAGGCAGTCGCGGCGATGAAGCAGAACGGGAAGATGCCGCCGGCGAAAACGGGCCCGGTGCCGTCGACGAAGCGCGTGAGCGGCGGCATGTGGATCGTCGGCCGCACGAGCAGGATGCCCGCGGCGAGGGCCAGCACGACGCCGACCTTGATGAAGGCGGAGAGGTAGTCGCGCGGGGCGAGGAGGAGCCAGACCGGCATGGCGGAGGCGGCGAAGCCGTACACGATCACCGCCGTCGCGAGAGCCGGGCCGGTCATGGTGAAGACGGGCGCCCACTCGGGCGAGTGCGAGACCCACTGTCCGCCGAGGACCGCCGCCAGCAGGAGGACGAAGCCGACCGCGGAGGCCTCGAGCACGCGCCCGGGCCGCAGGAAGCGCATGTAGACGCCCATGAGCATCGCGATCGGGATCGAGGCCGCGATCGTGAAGGCGCCCCACGGCGAGTGCTTGAGCGCGTTCACCACGACGAGGGCCACCACCGCGAGGAGGATGACCATGATCGCGAGGACCGAGATCATGGCGAGGAAGCCCGCCCGGCGGCCGACCTCGTCGCGGGCCATCTGGCCGAGCGAGCGTCCGTCGCGGCGGAGCGAGAAGAAGAGGATGACGAAGTCCTGCACGCACCCGCCGAGGACCGCTCCCGCGACGAGCCAGAGCGTCCCCGGCAGGTAGCCGAACTGCGCGGCGAGGGTCGGGCCCACGAGCGGCCCCGGGCCGGCGATCGCCGCGAAGTGGTGTCCGAGCACCACCCAGCGGTTCGTCGGGACGAAGTCGCGGCCGTCGTCGAGGCGCTCCGCCGGCGTCGCCCGCGTGGCGTCGAGGGAGAGGACCTTCGCCGCGACGAACGCCGAGTAGAAGCGGTACGCCACGAGGTAGGTGCCGACGGCGCCGGCCACGAAGAAGACGCCGTTGACCGGCTCGCCCCGCGAGAGCGCGACGGCGGCGAGCCCGCCGGCGCCGCAGAGGGCGACGAGCAGCCAGACGATCGTGGAGAGAAGACGGCTCACCCGGGGGCCTCCTCGTTGTCGGGAAACGCGGTCGAGTATACCCGGGGGCCCGCGGGGAGGACCTCGCGCGGCGGCGCCGCCGGTCGCGTCGGGACGGCCCGGGGATCCTGGTCCCCGGGCCGTCCGACCAGAGCGGCGGGTGACGGCGTCAGTAGCAGGTGGCCGTGAGGTCGCTCTTGGCGAGCGACGCGCAGCCGCCGCTGCCGTCGACGACGACGGCGGACGCCTTGAGGGCGCCCTCACGGGTGCGGAGGCCCTCGACGTAGGCCGTGTTGCCGACCTTGATCACGCGGGGGTCGAGCGTGGACCCGTCCGACCACTTGAACTTCGTGCTGCCGTTCGTGTAGACGGTCTTGCCGGCGATCGACAGCGTCGGGTAGTAGCCGCCGGTGGCCGGGGTGCCCGTGTTCGGGCTGCCGTGGACGTCGTCGAGCGCGCCCGTGCTGCTCCCGGAGACGCCGTCGACGCGGCCCTTGAAGCTGAACCACGTCTCCCCGGCGTCGTTCGTCAGGGACATGATCTCCTCGGCGACCACCACGGCGTCTCCGCGCAGCGTGCCCCAGACCTTGATCCGGTCGCCCACCTTGAGGTCGGAGAGCTGGGCCCGTCCGCTCGGCTTCCACACCTTCTGCAGCTGCGTGATGTCGACGGTCCTCCCGGAGACCACGAGCTGGGTCGAGGAGATCGACTCGAGCTGGCCG